>CAVQZQ010000064.1:0-28799 GCA_963718435.1 uncultured Acidobacteriota bacterium
TGTTGCCGAACATCTCGTCGGCAACCTGATCCGTCACCGCCGACCACATCTGGATGACCTTGTTGGAACGCTCGCCGTTGGTGATGGCGCCGTCCATGTACTGCTTCTGGACTTCGATCACCTTCTTGTCGGCTGCGTCCACCGTGGTGTACTTGCTGTCCGGAATCACCATGTCGTCCAGGCCCACCGACAGGCCCGATTGCGTGGCGTAGTTGAAGCCCAGCGACTTGATGCGGTCGAGCATGCCCACCGTCACTTCAAGGCCGAGGTTCTGGTTGCAATAGTTCACCAGTTGTCCGATGCCCTTCTTCTTCAGCAGGCCATTACGTACGGCATGCCGGCGGCAGAGCGTCGTTCAGGATTACGCGGCCAACGGTGGTGGAGATGTACTCCTTGTTGAAGTCCACCGGCTCGGTATGCGTCAGGTCCTGATCGTCATAGGCCGTGGTCATGTCGAGCACCTTGCCCGTGTAGCGCAGGCGAATCGGCGACAGAGTCTCGACCTCCCTGGCTTCGAGCGCCATCAGGATCTCTTCGGTGTTGGCGAACACGCGGCCTTCGCCCTTGCCGCCCTTCTTGGCCTTGGTCAGGTAGTAGAGGCCGAGCACCATGTCCTGCGTGGGCACGGTGATGGGCTGGCCGGAAGCCGGCGACAGAATATTGTGCGAAGCCAGCATCAGCACGCTGGCTTCAATCTGCGCTTCAGGCGACAGCGGAATGTGCACGGCCATCTGGTCGCCGTCAAAGTCGGCATTGAAAGCGGTGCAAACCAGCGGGTGAATCTTGATGGCCTTGCCTTCCACCAGCACCGGCTCAAAAGCCTGGATGCCCAGGCGGTGAAGCGTTGGGGCGCGGTTCAGCAGCACCGGGTGATCCTTGATCACTTCTTCAAGAATGTCCCACACCACCGGTTCCTGCATTTCCACCATTTCCTTGGCCTGCTTGATGGTGGTGCAGTGGCCGGTCTGCTCCAGGCGGTGATAGATGAACGGCTTGAACAGCTCGAGCGCCATCTTCTTCGGCAGGCCGCACTGGTGCAGCTTCAGTTCAGGGCCGACGACGATCACCGAACGGCCCGAGTAGTCGACGCGCTTGCCGAGCAGGTTCTGACGGAAGCGGCCCTGCTTGCCCTTGAGCGTGTCAGAGAGCGACTTCAGCGGGCGATTGTTGGCGCCACGCAGCACGCGGCCGCGGCGGCCGTTGTCGAACAGCGCGTCCACGGCTTCCTGCAGCATGCGCTTTTCGTTGCGCACGATCACTTCAGGCGCGTGCAGATCCATCAGCTTCTTCAACCGGTTGTTGCGGTTGATCACGCGGCGATAAAGATCGTTCAGATCCGAAGTGGCAAAGCGGCCGCCATCCAGCGGCACCAGGGGGCGCAGCTCCGGAGGAATGACCGGCAGCACGTCGAGAATCATCCACTGCGGCTTGTTCGAGACTTGCGGAAAGCCTCGACAACCTTGAGACGCTTGGCGTACTTGATCTTCTTCTGCGCGGAGGTCTCGGTCTTCATCCGCTCGCGCAGCTCGATCCCGAGCTCGTCAATCTGACGCGCTTGAGCAGTTCCTTGATGGCTTCGGCGCCCATCATGGCCTTGAAGCCGGAGGGACGGATACTGCTGGTCGAGTTCGCGGAACTTGTCTTCGTCCTTGATGATCTCGCGCTCGTTCACCGGCGCGTCGCCCGGATCGACAACGACGTACGACTCGAAGTAAAGAATGCTTTCCAGGTCGCGCAGCGAAATATCGAGCAGGTGGCCGATACGCGAAGGCAGGCCTTTGAAGAACCACACGTGCGAGCAGGGCGATGCCAGCTCGATGTGGCCCATGCGCTCGCGGCGCACCTTGCTGACGGTGACTTCAACGCCGCACTTGTCGCAGATCACGCCGCGGTGCTTCATGCGCTTGTACTTGCCGCACAGGCACTCCCAGTCGGTGACCGGTCCAAAGATGCGGGCGCAGAACAAGCCGTCCCGCTCCGGCTTGAAGGTGCGGTAGTTGATGGTTTCAGGCTTGGTTACTTCACCATGCGACCAGCTGCGGATTTTCTCCGGCGAAGCCAGCATGATGCGGATAGCGTCGAAGTCGGTAATTGGGCTGGTAAGTTCAAACGGGTTTGAACGGAACAAGGCGACCCTCCTTGGCAGCCTTTTGGGCCTGCCGCGGTTTCTCCCGGGATTCTTGACGGATCCTTCCTTCCCGGGAAGCGGTGTTTACCGCTTTCAAGAAGGACCCAGAAAAACTCAGCTATCTAGCTTCAGCCGTCAGCTTCAGCTCTCGATGCCTGACGCCGCAATCGCTTGCGATCAGCCGAAGCTAGAAGCTAGTCAGCTGTCTAGTCGGCACTGCCGCCACTTCCGGCGCCGGGAACCTTCTTGATCAGGTCCGCGCGCTTGATCAGTTCCACGTCAAGGCACAAGCGACTGCAATTCGCGAATCAGCACGTTGAACGATTCGGGCACGCCCGGCTCGATGGCCGCTTCGCCCTTGACGATGGCCTCGTAAATCTTGGTACGGCCATACACGTCGTCGGACTTGGCGGTAAGCAGTTCCTGCAGGATGTATGCGGCGCCGTAAGCTTCCAGCGCCCACACTTCCATTTCGCCGAAGCGCTGTCCGCCGAACTGCGCCTTGCCGCCCAGCGGCTGCTGGGTGATAAGCGAGTACGGTCCGATCGAGCGAGCGTGGATCTTGTCGTCCACCAGGTGCGACAGCTTGAGCATGTAGATGTAGCCCACCGTGACCGGCTGCTCGAACTGCTCGCCCGGTCATGCCGTCGATAGAGCGCCGTCTTGCCCGAAGAAGGCAGACCAGCCGAAGCCAGCAGCGCCTTGATCTCGTCTTTCTTGCGCGCCGTCGAACACCGCGGTTCCGAACCAGATGCCGCGCTTCATGCCGGCGCCGACGCGAAGCAGCATCTCGTCGTCGAGCTCCAGCAGCTGGCGCAGCGTCGCGGTTCCGGCAAACTCCTTCTTCATCAGTTCGCGCGTGGCTTCGACATCGCTGTTGGCGCTTGATCAGCTCGGCAATCTTCTTGCCCAGCGCATGTGCGGCCCAGCCCAGATGCGTCTCCAGAATCTGGCCCACGTTCATACGAGAAGGCACGCCGAGCGGATTGAGAACGATCTCCACCGGTGTTCCATCGGGCAGATACGGCATGTCTTCTTCGGGAAGAATGCGCGCAATCACGCCCTTGTTACCGTGGCGGCCGGCCATCTTGTCGCCGACACGACAGCTTGCGCTTCATGGCAACGTAGACCTTGACCAGCTTGATGACGCCCGGAGGCAGTTCGTCGCCCTTTTGCAGCTTGGCGATCTTCTCGTTGGTGATCTTGCGCAGCACTTCGATCTGCCGCGAAGTCATCTCTTCGATCTCATCGATCTGCTCGTTGACGCGGGGGTCCTTGTCGTCATAGCGGATGCGCTTGAGGTTCTTGGTGGAGATGCGCTCGATGGTCTCGCGATCGAGAAGCGCGCCCTTGGTCAGCAGGCGCTTGTTGGTCCGCTCGTCGTGCAGGTCGGCCAGCACTTCCTTGCCGCCCAGGATGCCTTCGAGACGCTTCAAACGCTCGTCGGTCAAAATGCGGATTTCGTCGCCCAGGTTCTTTTCGAGCTTGGAGACGTATTCCGCTTCGATCAGCTTGGCGCGCTCGTCCTTCTCCTGGCCCTTGCGGCTGAAGATGCGCACATCAACCACCGTGCCCTCGATGCCCGGAGGGCAGGTCAGCGAAGCGTCGCGCACATCGCCGGCCTTTTCGCCGAAGATGGCGCGCAGCAGCTTCTCTTCCGGCGTGAGCTGGGTTTCGCCCTTCGGCGTAACCTTGCCCACCAGGATGTCGCCGTGCCCGATCTGGGCGCCGATGCGGATCACGCCGCTCTCGTCCAGGTCGCGCAGCGCGTGCTCGCTGACGTTGGGAATGTCGCGCGTGATTTCTTCCGGTCCCAGCTTGGTGTCGCGGGCTTCGATTTCGAACTCCTCGATGTGGACCGAGGTGTAGTAGTCCTCCCGCACCAGCTTTTCGCTGATGAGGATCGCGTCCTCAAAGTTGTAACCGCGCCAGGGCATGAAGGCCACCAGCACGTTACGTCCCAGCGCCAGCTCGCCCTGCTCGGTGCAAGGTCCGTCGGCGATGACCTGACCCTTGACCACCCGCTCGCCCTCGCGCACAACCGGCTTCTGGTTGATGCAGGTGTTCTGGTTGGAGCGCTTGAACTTGATCAGCGTGTAAATGTCGGAACCAACCTCGCGCGACAGCTGCGTGGGATGGTGCTCGCCCTCTACGCGCACGATGATGCGCTCAGAGTCGACCGAATCCACAATGCCGTTGCGCTGGCCAGGATCACGGCGCCGGAGTCGCGCGCGGTCACGCCTTCCATGCCCGTACCCACCAGCGGTGCCTCGGCCACCAGCAAGGGAACAGACTGCCGCTGCATGTTGGCGCCCATCAGCGCGCTGTTGGCATCGTCGTGCTCAAGGAACGGCACCAGCGACGCGGCCACCGAAACAAGCTGCTTCGGCGAGACGTCGATGTAGTCCACATCGGCCCGGTTCACCAGCACGAAGTTGCCCTGCCGGCGCGCATTCACCAGGTCCTCGGTAATCACGCCCTCGGCGTTGAACTCGATGTTGGCCTGGGCGATGGTGTGCTTGTCCTCTTCCCATGCCGACAGATAGAAGCTGAACGGAATGTGGTCGAATGGCGCTTGCCCGCTTTCTTCAGCGAGGCATTCAGGCGACCCGCCTCTTCCTTCTCGATGTGATCGCCGACCCGCAGGCCGCTGTCGCCGGCGTTGGTGATCTCAACGAAATCGAGAATCCGCGACTCCTTCACCTTGCGGTAGGGCGACTCGATGAATCCATACTCGTTGATGCGCGCAAAGCAGCTCAGCGAGCTGATCAGGCCGATGTTCGGACCTTCCGGCGTTTCAATCGGGCAAATGCGGCCGTAGTGCGTCGGGTGGACGTCGCGTACTTCAAAGCCGGCACGCTCACGAGACAGACCGCCCGGCCCAAGAGCCGACAGGCGGCGCTTGTGCGTAATCTCCGACAGCGGGTTGGTCTGGTCCATGAACTGCGACAGCTGCGAAGAACCGAAGAACTCGCGGATGGCCGCCATCACCGGCTTGGCGTTGATCAGGTCGTGCGGCATGGCCGTCGATGAGTTCCTGATACACGCTCATCTTTTCCTTGATGGCGCGTTCCATGCGCACCAGGCCGATGCGGAACTGGTTTTCCATCAGTTCGCCCACGGCGCGCACGCGGCGGTTGCCTAGGTGATCGATGTCATCCACCATGCCGATGTTCTTGCGCAGCTTGAGCAGGTAGCGGATGGTCGCGTAGAAATCCTCGGGCGTCAGCGTGCGGTGATCGAGCTGCGTGGCGTCCTGGTTCTCATAGAGCTTGATGTTGAACTTCAGCCGGCCTACGCGCGAGAAGTCGTACTTGCGCGCATCGAAGAACATGCCTTCGAACAGCGCGGTAGCCGTGTCCAGCGTCGGCGGATCGCCCGGCCGCAGCTTGCGGTAGATTTCGATCAGCGCTTCTTCCGGCTTGTGCACGGAGTCGCGCTTCAGCGTGTTGGTGATGATGTTGCCCACGTCGTCGCGCTCCGGGAAGAACACCTCGAAGGTCGATGCGCCGCTCGCCATCACCTTGTGCAGACGGTCGGCGGTCAGCTCGACGTTGGCCTCAACCACCACTTCGCCGGTGGCCGTATCGACCACATCGGCGGCCGTTAGGCGCCATCCAGCTCTGCTTGTTCCACCTCAATTCTTTCGATTCCCGCCGCACGCAGTGCTTTCATCGTGTGCGGCGTGATCTTGCGTCCGGAGTGCGCGATCTCTTCGCCGTTATGCACCACCGCATGCGCCGGCTTGGCGCCGAGCAGGTGCGATGGATCTTGGCATCCTGCGGTACTGCCCAAAAAACTTTGCCGTCGGCGATTGCATGCGGTCGACCGTGTAGAAGGTCTTCAGAATCTCTTCGTCCGAACGCAGGCCGAGGGCGCGCAGGAAGATGGTGCCCAGGAACTTGCGCTTGCGGTCGATGCGCACATAGAGCGTGTTCTTCTGGTCGTATTCGAACTCAACCCACGATCCGCGGTAGGGAATGATCTTGCCCAGGAAGTAGGTGCGGTTGTTCGCCGTCTCAAAGAAGACGCCAGGCGAACGGTGCAACTGCGAAACAATGACGCGCTCGGTGCCGTTCACGATGAACGTGCCGTTCGGGGTCATCAAGCGGAATATCGCCAAAGAACACTTCCTGTTCCTTGATGTCGCGAATGGTCTTGTTGCCCGTCTCTGGATCCTTGTCGTAAATCGTGAGACGGACAGTCACCTTCAGCGGCGCGGAGAACGTCATGCCGCGCTCTTCGCACTCCTGCTGGTCGTACTTCAATTGCAGGCCCACCGGGTCGCCGCACTTGTTGCAGAAGTCGGGCGTGTTCTTGTTATAGGTGCCGCACTTCTGGCAAAGCACTTCGCCGGGCAGAAAGGGGTCGGTGATGACCATCGCGCCGCAATGCACGCAAGCCGTGCGCAGGTGATGCAGCCCTTTCAGGTGGCCGCATTTGCACTCCCAGTTGCCGATGGCATAGTCAACGAAGTCCAGTTGCGAAATGCCGCGGAAATCGGTGATGGGAAAAACCGAAACAAAGACCGACTGCAATCCCGAGTCGTCGCGCTCGTTGGGCAGCTTATCCATTTGCAGAAAACGCTCATAGGAGCGGCGCTGCACTTCAATCAGGTTGGGTATCTGGGTTGCTGTAGGAATCTTTGAAAAATCGAGCCTGCTGCGAATCGCGCGCTTCTCGTTGGGCATGCTTCACTCCTGAGACTCAGGACTCCGGCGCCCCTTGTAGGCCGTGCCGGGCCGGCGCCTGAGTCTCGTGGCGCCGGCTGTTTACGGTAAGAAATCAAATATTCCGGACCGGCGCACCTCTGAAGCCAATCCTGTCCGAGCGTTCCAGCAGGCCTCGGGTAAGGCCGCCGCGCCGGAGATCCGATGCCAAGCGTGTCAGCATGAGAGTCGCGTTAAAAAGCGTCGCAGGCGTTGTCGCATTTCGAGCTTGTGCGCTAGACTGCGCACAATTGGGAAGCAGAGAGCGCAGTGAACAACTTGGTACGTTATTCTGCGCGTATCAGGAAGATTTGGCCGGAAAAATCCCTATCTGCCGGGGCTGGGAAGACACAAAATGCCCGTAAGGACGCAATGCCTCACGAGCGCGGCCCATCGCCTGTGCTCCCATCCGAATTCTCTTGCCCTGCTATCGCCGATCCCAAAGCTCGCTTCTGTCGCTCGCCCGCCAGCCACTCGCCATCCGTCAACGGGAAACCCGCCTATCCCCTTGACCCTAAGGCACTTGATCTCGCCCGATGTCCGCCCCCGGAGTGCTTGGCTCTGCTCCGCTTGCGGACGCTTGCGTGCCCTGCCGCTAAATCCCAAGACGCGCCACCCAGTTCTCGCCCAATCCCCCGAATAAGGCGGAATGAGCCGAAAAGACGCGCAACCTCTATCGTAGCGCGTCTCGGCTCGTCTTGCAAGTCCTGCTCGCTTACTTAATCTCGATGGTGGCGACGCCTTCAAACTTCTTCTTGATGGCCTCTGCCTCATCCTTGGTCGCGCTCTCCTTCAACGCCTTGGGAGCGCCGTCGACCAGATCCTTCGCTTCCTTCAGGCCGAGCGAGGTCACTTCGCGTACTGCCTTGATGGTGTTGATCTTGTTGGCGCCGAAGTCCTTGAGAATGACCTGGAACTCGGTCTTCTCCTCGACTGCCGGAGCCGCCGCGGCACCGCCGCCAGCCGCCGCCACCGGGGCTGCCGCAGCCGCCGAAACGCCAAGCCGCTCTTCCAGCTTCTTCACCAGGGCTGCCGCTTCCAGCAGGCTCAGGCTTACAATCTGTTCTTCCAACTGCGCGAGATCCGCCATTTTCTTCTCCAATCAGAACCGTTTGAATTTTTTCTTCCTGTCGAATTCGACCAAAGGCCCGCCCCACGCAGTGGAAGTTTCCGATGCGCCAGACCCGCGCACTTCCCGTCCGTTTGACCGCCTTAAAACCTTGAAATCCAGCTGCCAGCTGAATCAAGCTGAGAGCTGAAAGCTGCCTCTCAAGCCGCTCCAGCAAACTTTTCTTTTTCTACGCCCTGGCCCAGAACAACAGCCAGATCGCGGCCCGTGGCATTGATGACCGTGGCCAGACGCTGCGCCGGCGCATTGATGAGGAACAGAAGCTTCGAAAGATCTCTTCCTTGCCGGGCATCGTCGCCAGAGACTTCACTTCCTCCACGCTCAACAGCTTGCCGTCGACTATGCCCAGCTTGAACTGAAACTCGGCGTTTTCGCCGACCCACTTGGCAAAGCCCTTGGCTAGAGCAACTGGGTCGCCCGAGGTGAACGCAACGGCACTCACGCCCTTCAGTCCCTTCAGCGCCGGCTCAATCCTGGTCCCTTCGCCGGAAATCGCCGCCAGCTTGTTCTTCACCACGCGGTATTTGCCGCCCGCTTCGCGGACCACCTTGCGCAGCGCGAAATCCTGCGCCACGGTCAGCTTGGCAAACGTGCCGATAATCGCCGTCGTCGAGGTCTCCAGCTCCTTGGCCAGCGACTGGACCTTCTCGTGCTTCTTTGCCTTCGAAATCGCCATGTCTTCGCTCCGCTCGACAGGGATCAGGGATCAGGGATCAGGGATCAGTAAAACCTCAACCCTCAAACTCTCGCTTCCTGTTCCCTTCCCGCCCTCACCGGGCGCTCGCTCAAATCCTGGTTTGAAACTCTCGGACCAGGCAGTGCCAATCGGGCCACGCGCCAACTGATCCCTGACCCCTGTTCCCTGACCCTGCTTCTTAGTGCTTGCCGGCCGCGTCTGCAACTGCCGAATCCAGCGGAACGCCGGGGCCCATCGTCGAGCTCAGCGTGACGCTCTTGATGTACTTGCCCTTGGCTGCCGAAGGCTTGGCGCGCACAATCGACGTAATCACCGTCGTCGCGTTGTCGATCAGCTTTTGCGGATCGAAGCTCAGCTTGCCCACCGGCACATGCACCAGGCTGGTCTTATCGGCGCGAAACTCCACCTTGCCGGCCTTGATTTCCTTCACCGCCGCGGCCACATCCAGGGTCACGGTGCCGGTCTTCGGGTTGGGCATCAGGCCCTTGGGCCCCAGCACCTTGCCCAGGCGGCCCACCACCTTCATCATGTCCGGCGTGGCGATCAGTGCGTCGAAAGCGGTCCAGTTTTCTTTCTGGATCTTCTCAACCATCTCTTCGCCGCCTACAAAGTCAGCGCCGGCTTCGGTCGCTTCCTTCTGGCGGTCGCCGGAAGCAATCACGGCCACGGTCTTGGTCTTGCCCAGTCCGTGTGGCAGCACCACGGTGCCGCGCACCATCTGGTCGGCATGGCGCGTGTCCACGCCCAAACGCATGGTCAGATCGACCGTTTCATCGAACTTCGCGTACTTGACCTGCTTCAGCAGGCTCACAGCTTCAGGCAGCGGATACGCCGGCTTGATCACAGCCGCACGCGCCTTCGCAATATTCTTACTGGGTTTTGCCATTCTTCCTCATCTCCCACCGCCCTTGCCAGCCCCGCTTTGCAGGGAACCACCTTCGGTGGGGGCAACTTTGTGTCGCCTCATCCAACCATCAGGGTCCAAGTGCCGTGGTGCAATTGACTAGCCCGAACACAACTCCGGGCGCATCTTTGAATCATATCCAAAGAGCAAGCGAAATGCAAACCGCACCCTTTCCGGTGCAGGGGCTCCGCCGCACTGGGAGGCTGAAGCCGGAAGAGGCCCCTTTACCGCAACAATTTGCCCCGTCTTCCATCTAATCACTTGGAAAGGGTGGATGCGGCGAACGAACCGCCAGTCCGCCTGGGAGGAAATAAATCAATGAAAATACTGGGAATGGCCATGTTACTGGCCGCAGGAGCGGCAATGCTGGTGGTGCCGGCATCCCCGGAACCGGCACAAGGGCAGGGCCACGCCGTGGTGACCGTGCTGCCCAAAAAGAACCTGGAAGCGCCGGTCAACATTACCGCGCAGGACCTGCAGGTGAAGGTGAACGGGAAAGAATCCAGTGTGACTAACTGGGTGCCGCTGCGGGGCGAAAATGGTGACCTCGAGCTTGTGGTCCTGATTGACAGCTCGGCGCGGACTAGTCTCGGCCAGCAGCTCAATGACATCGCCAACTTCATTAGGAGCCTGCCGCCGAATGTGAAGGTGGCTGTGGCCTATATGCAGAACGGCCGCGCGGCCATGGCCAGCCCCCTCTCGGCAGATCACGGCCAGATCGTGCGCGGACTGCACTTGCCCGTTGGGTTTGCCGGCTCAAGCGGCGGCCCCTACTTTTGCCTCTCTGATTTGGCCCGACACTGGCCGTCGAGCGACCAAGGGGCGCGCCACGAAGTGGTCATGATCACCGACGGAGTCGACAACTACGACCGCCGCTACGATCCTGACGACCCTTATGTGCAGACAGCGGTGCGGGATGTGGTCCGGGCCGGGCTGGTGGTCTACTCCATCTACTGGCGCGATCGCGGCCGGCAGGACAACTCGCTCTATGGGGCCACCGACGGGCAAAACCTGATTTCCCAGGTTACGCAAGCCACCGGAGGCGAAAACTACTGGGTCGGAACGGGCGACCCGGTTTCCTTTGAGCCCTACTTTGAGAACATCAGCTTGCGCCTGCAAAATCAGTACCGGCTCAGCTTTGCTTCGGGTCTGAACGGCAAGCCGCAGGTCGAGAACATGAACCTGAAGGTCGGCGGTCCCGCTTCAAAGGTCTATGCGCCGCAACAAGTCTATGTCCAACACCCTGCTGGCGAGTAAACAGTAAGAGCGGGCGCGCAGTCGGAAATACCAAACGGGCACGCAATCGACAACTTAATTCGGTCGTTTGCGTGCCCGTTCCATTTTGTCGGAATCGACTTCTGATCCGCTCCTATGCTCCCGAAACAACCGGTAGAGCTGCAGCCTCCCAGGCGGCAAGTCCGCCCGCCATTTCGATCAGATTCGTAATTCCGTTTTGCTGCAGGATACTGGCGGCGATTGATGAGCGATAACCTCCCGCGCAGTGGACCGTGATGAGACGGTCGCTGGGAATTTCGCCGATGCGCTCCTGCAGATGATTGAGCGGGAGATTCATACTACCCTCGATGTGCCTACTGGCCCATTCACCCGGGCCGCGCACGTCGAGCACAAGCACCGGTTCTCCTCCCGCCAGTTCCTCCGCCGCGATCAGGACGCTGACGCGTTTCGTCGGCCAAACCAGATCAGGCCTGTCGGCAAGGGCCTCCATCCCATCCATCAAATAGCCCTTCACGTGGTCGAAACCGATGCGGCCCAGGCGTAGGGCTGCTTCCTGCTCACGGCCGGGTTCGGCAATGATCACGATGGGCTTAGCGCGGTCGAGCACGGTGCCCGCCCAGGTAGCGTATTGGCCTCCAAGCCCGATGTTGATGCTGCCCGCGAGGTGGGCCTTGGCATATTCGACCGGATCGCGCACATCCAGAAACTGCGCTCCCTTGTCGCCCAATTGGAGAACCTCCTCGAGTTCGACTGGTTGCAAACCCCGCTCCAGGGTTTCGGTCAAGGTGGCCCGTTCGCGCGTGTTCAAAATGGCCTCGTAAGTAAAGTAAGCCGGAGCATCCGGTTGATCCGCCATGATGAGGCGAATAAACTCCTCCTTCGTCGCGGGCATGAGCGCGTAATTGAACCGCCGCTGATCTCCCAGCGAAGAAACCGTGTCGGACGAAAGTTTCTTGCCGCAAAGAGAACCGGCGCCGTGTGCGGGGTAAACGAGTACCTCGTCAGGCAGGGTGAGCAGCTTGTTGTGGAGCGAGTCATAAAGATGGGCGCCGAGGTCGGCGGCAGTCCACCCGAGCGACGCGCGCAGGTCCGGCCGGCCCACGTCCCCAATGAAAAGCGTGTCGCCGGTGAGCACCGCATACGGTTTTGCGGGATCCTTCCGCACATCGAACACCAGGATTGAAATCGATTCGATGGTATGGCCGGGAGTCTCCAACACCTGCAGTCCCAGCCCGGGGAAATCAAGGCGGTCGCCGTCCTTCATCGCGACAAACGCGTATTCCGCCTCGGCACGGGTGCCCAGATGAATGATCGCACCGCAATGATCGCGCAGCTCCAGGTGGCCGGCTATGAAGTCCGCATGGAAATGGCTGAGGAAGACGTGGCGGATTTTCAGGCCCAGTTTTTCGGCGTCGGCCTGGTAAATCTGAATGTCGCGCTGAGGATCAACAATGATGGCTGTGGAACTCTCTTCATCTCCCAGGAGATAAGAGGCGTGGGCGAGGCAACCTAAGTAATACTGTTTCAAGATCATCGGAGTGGCATGAGTCTAACACCGAGTGATTCAGCCAGCCAGCACAACTTCTTTGAATTCGCGGCGCATTCCCCTATAGTCTGTTCTTATCGGTTTTCAATTCTAAGCAGCCCGCGGCGCTCAACAAATGATTGCACGCGAACTAGCCCACAGGCGGAAGACCGCCGAGAGTTGGCTCCTGCGCACTCAGGAAAGCGAGTGATTTCCCGGACCTGATTTCACCTGCCGGCCTCCCGCCATTTGTTTGCGCCAATCACTGGAAAGACCCGATTGAAATGAGGACCATGAGACGCCTTTCGTTTGCCTTGACGCTTGCATTTTTCGTACTGCCTTGCTCAGCCGCTCATCTTTATGCCCAGGCATTAGACACCAATTACGCCCGCGACCCCGGTCAGTCGATCGACCAGAAGTACACGGATAAGATTCTCCAATACACCACCGACAAGTCGTTCCTTTCGCCGTTGGTGGATTATCTTCCCGGCTCAAAAACCGTCCCTACACCGGAGAAGGTGCTGGGCGACATAGCGGGCGCACCCAACATGCTGCCCTATGCCGAAGATGCATACAAGTATTTCCGCATGCTCGAGGCGGCCAGCCCGCGCGTGAAGGTGTTCACCATCGGCCATAGCGAAGAGGGGCGCGAGATGATTGCCGCCGCCATTGCCGACCCCGAATTGCTGGCCGCAGCCAAAGAGAACAGCGCGCGCCTCGGGCAATTGGGCGATCCGCGGACCCTTGGCATGGATGATGCCAAGGCCGGCGCGCTGATCGATAAGTCATGGCCGGTTTACTACATCACCGGCACCATCCACTCCACAGAAACAGGCGCGCCAACGGCGCTGATGGAGTTAGCCTATCGCCTGGCCGTTGACGATTCGCCTTATATCAAGTTCATCCGCTCGCACATGATTGTGCTCATCACGCCGGTGGTCGAAGTCGATGGCCGCGACCGCATGGTTGACATCTATAAATGGCATCGCGCGCATCCCGATGCGCAACGGCCGTACCTGGTCTACTGGGGCCACTATGTCGCGCACGATAACAATCGCGATGCCATGGGCATGACCCTGGACCTGACGCGCAACGTCCTCGATACCTATCTCGACTGGCATGCGCAGGTGCTGCACGATCTGCATGAGTCCGTCCCATTTCTCTACGACAACACCGTGGGGGATGGCCCTTACAACGCATGGGTCGATCCCACGCTCTCAGACGAGTGGGCGGAGCTGGGCTGGAACAACGTCGCGCAGATGCAGAGCTTCGGCATGCCGGGTGTGTTTACCCACGGCGACTTCGACACGTGGAGCCCCGGCTACCTGATGTTCCTTGCCGCGATGCACAACGGCATCAGCCGCCTCTATGAAACATTCGGCAACGACGGTGCGGATACCCAGAAGCGCATTCTCACGCCCGAAGAATACTCGCGCACATGGTACCGGCAGAATCCGCCGCTGCCCACGGTGCAGTGGTCGCAGCGCGACAACAATAACTACGAAGAAACCGCACTGCTCTCGACCATCTCCTACTTCTCCCGCAACACCCATCACTTTCTTGAAAATTACTACCTCAAGAGCAAGCGCTCGATAGAGAAGCCGTCGCTGTCTGGACCGGCCGCGTACGTCATCCCTCCCGATGCCGTTGATAACAATCGCATGGTCGAGCTGGTCAAAGTGCTCAAGCGCCAACATGTCGAAGTGCAGCAACTCTCCGAGGCTGCCACCTGCACTCTGCCAGGCGAGAAGCGCGGCGACAAGCCCCGCCAGCAGACCTTCGCCGCCGGCAGCATCGTGGTGCGCATGGATCAGCCCTACTCCCGCATCGCCGACGCGCTGCTCGATCGCCAGTTCTGGGCGCCCGACGATCCGCAAAAACACCCCTACGATGACACGGGCTGGTCATTCAGCCATCTGTTTAACGTGAATGTCGTGCGCGTGCCCGATGTCTCCATTCTGAAGGCCGGCATGACTCCGCTCGATGATGCCGCAAAGATCGCCGGCAAGATTGATGGCACTGGATCTCTCGTCGCGGTCGCCAATACCGGCCAGGTCTCGCTGCTCTCGCTGGTCTACAAGCTCAAAAGCGGTGCGGCTCAGATGCCCAACATTCAGATACCCGACGTTCAGATAACGGAGAAGCCCTTCGACGCCGGAGAGAAGCACTTCCCTGCCGGATCGCTGTTGATCTCGGGGGCCGCGGAAGATCAACTGGCTCGTGCGCTGCACGACTTGTCGCTCAATGCCGAGCGGCTGAGCATCGTGCCGTTGGCACCGGCACACGCGGTCCTTGCCCCGCGCATCGCCATCATGCACACTTGGCTCGACACTCAAACCGAAGGCTGGTGGCGTTACGCATTCGACGCCGCGGGCGTGCCCTTCGACTACATCAGCACACAGACCTCCGCGATGCAAGCCGATCTGCGTTCCAGATACGACGTCATCATCTTCGCTCCCGTGGGCGGTGCCTCCGCACGGCAGATCATCGACGGGCTGCCGATGTGGAAGAATGCGCTGCCGTGGCAAAAGTCCGAACTCACCCCCAACCTCGGCCGCATCGACTCAACAGCAGACATGCGCCCCGGGTTGGGCTACGACGGACTTGCGCACCTGAAGACATTTGTCGAGCAAGGTGGACTGCTCATCACCTGCCAAGACACTGCTGAATTCGCCATCGACACCGGGCTTGCTCCGGGCGTGAGCCGCGCCGCGAACGGCGATGCCCGCGTGGTTGGCACGGTTCTGAAGACTGTTTTTGTCGACCCGGAAAATCCGGTGGCCTTCGGCTACGGGCCGGAGCTCCCCGTGATGAGTGCGGATGGCATGGCATTCAACGTCAGCAACACTCTGGGACGCGAGGACCGCCGCACCCTGGCGGACCCCTATGCGGAGCGCCCCACCGGCCGCGGCAGCCTCGAAGACAGCGACGAGCCCCAGGGCCGCAAGATCGCCGAAGCCGAAGCACTCGAAAAGCAACAACCTTGGCAGGCCAGAAAGCTCAACGAAGAGCAGACGCGCGACAATCCATTTGTGATTCCGATCGAACTGCGCCCCGACGTGATCCTGCGCTTTGTCGACGCGAAGGGCATGTTGCTCGATGGGCTGCTCGACAAACCCGACTCGATTGCCGAACATGCCGTTGTGGTGGACGCGCACCTGGGCCGTGGAAGCGTGCTGCTGTTCGGCAACAACCCCATCTATCGCGGCGAAACCCTCGGCAGCTACGGCCTGGTTTTCAACGCCATCCTCAACTACGACCGGCTGGCTCACCACACCGTGATCCAGCAAGCCAGCACGGAACAGAAGCATTAACCCGGCACACTGCCGCCGATTCAGGCATTTGGGCCTTTTCGCAGGGCAGCCTTTTGTGTCATGCTGTCACGCATGGGAAACAAAGACAGAGGCAAGAAGGAAGTCAAGAAAGCGCCGAAACCCAAGCCCAAACCAGAACCCGGCCTGAAGCGCGATGTATTCACGCCGGCCCCGCCGAAGTAAAACCCGCCGATCGGCCGACTTCGCCGCGCCAGTTGCGGTCGCAAAGGAAAGCCCTCCTGCTGCAGGAGGGCTTTCTTGCGTCTGCTGCCGAAAGCAGGAGACTAAGCTTCCGCCCGCTACCATCGCAAAAACGCTCGCAGGAAAAACCGGAAAATCTTCGCCACGAGATCCGGTCCTGCTTCGAATCTTTCACGTTCGCAGCCTCTGCCTCAAAACAGCCACGATTGTTTCGAGAAGTGGTCGATCTTTGCAGTGGCGATGAACCGCAACCCTATCGGCGACACGGGTGTGCCCACGACTGGGAGTATGGGTATCATGCTGGAAAGTTATGCGGCGTCAGGCGTGACCACAATTTCTCTGAGCTAGCCGTTTTCGACGCGCGCCTTTATATCCGAGTACGCCGTATCGATGAGCCTGCTTAGTGCGGCGGCGTTCGCGGCCGTTTCCGGTCTCAGTTTCACATGGCGCATGAACTTGCCAGTGCCTTGCAACAAGCGGGCAGGGTCCGGCAATGATGCGCCGTGAAAGAACCCCACGTTGACGTGCGAGGTGAATACGTTGACATAGCCGAAGGGCACATCTCCCAAACATGCAACCGGACAACCGTCGTGCAAAAGCTCCCGGACTTCGTCCCCGCACTTTCGCATCACCTCAAACCACTGATGCGCGATGGCTCCCAATTCACCGGCATGCCCTCTCATCCACTCATCGATGGCGGGATCCCGCTCGACAGCGCCGTCGAATCGCAGCAATTCCGTCGTCTTCACGAATCTCAATTTATCATCCAAAAGGCGCGAATTAATCTTCGAAGCGGCTTATAGAGTTTCATGGCGCTTTCTGGCAAGGTGCTCACTCCGCAAGTAACGGCGCAGGGCCGCGAATGGGTCAGGCCCGAAGGGTGGACTACTCGGCAGTGTCCTTATGAGCAATGCCCAATGCCGAGGGCTGGCAACTTCGAAAACTCGGCCAGGTTTTGCGATGGATACAGATTCCCATGGAAACGCCCCCGCTGACGGCAGCGGGGATTGCACGGTTTCCGGCCGAAGGTCTATGGCCGATCTGTGGTTGTTTTGTCAGGCTGGTCCGCTTCGTTCCGGGTCCCTCCATGAAAAAGGCCCTCCCGCACTGGGAGAGCCTTTCATTCGAAAAATACAAGCCGCTCTTACGCGACCACTTCAATGCCCATCGAGCGGGCCGTGCCCTTGATGCTCTTGATTGCCGTCTCCACCGAGGCAGCGTTCAAATCGGGCATCTTCTGCGTGGCGATCTCGCGCACCTGCGTTCTCGGTCACCTTGCCCACCTTGTCCTTGTTGGGCGTGCCCGAGCCCTTGGCCACGCCTGCTGCCTTCTTCAGCAGCACCGCCGCGGGCGGCGTCTTGGTGATGAAGGTGAAGCTGCGGTCGGCGTAAACCGTGATGACAACCGGAATGATCAGCCCGGCCATCTCCTTGTTCTGCGTGCGTGCGTTGAACTGCTTGCAGAACTCCATGATGTTGACCTGCGCCTGGCCCAGCGCGGGGCCGACGGGCGGCGCGGGCGTGGCCTTGCCGGCCTCGATCTGCAGCTTGACTTACGCGGTTATTTTCTTCGGAGGTGCCATGTTGTATTCCTTCGTAACCAGCTTCCAGCTCCTGGCTTTCAGCTTTCGGCTGGTCTGTTCTTCAGTGCAATTTTGGTGCTGTCATTCCAGCGTTCGCTCGCAACCGGAGACCTGCCAGGTCAGCCCTCCGGCTAGAAGCTGAAAGCTAATTGCTGAGAGCTGACAGCTACTCAATCTTTTCGACTTTGCCAAACTCCAGTTCGACCGGGGTGGAGCGTCCGAAGATCGTCACCATGACCTTGAGCGTCTCGCGATCTTCGTTGATCTCATCCACCACGCCGTTGAAGTTGGCGAACGGCCCATCCGTAATTCGGACCTGCTCGTTCTTCTCAAACTTGATCTTCATCCGCGGCTTGTCTTTGGCCGTCTCGGAACGGAAGATGATCGAACTTACTTCTTCCTCCGACAGTGCCACCGGCTTGTCGCCCGTGCCCAGAAATCCCGTCACCTTGGGCGTGTCTTTCAACACGTGCCAAAGGTTATTGTCGAGTTCCATCTCGACCAGCACGTAGCCAGGCAAAAACACCCGCTCCACCGTGCGCTTTTTGCCGTTGACGATCTCCGTCACAGGCTCGGTGGGAATCATCACCCGCCCGACTCTGTCCTTGAGCCCGAAGGCCTGCACCCGGCTCTCAATCGACTCGCGCACCTTGCGCTCAAAGCCCGAGTAAGCATGCAGGATGTACCACTTGAAGCGCTCGTTGCGCTCCGGCTGTGCCTGAGGCTCTAACTGCTCGGCGGATTGTTCTCGCTCTTCTGCCATTCTGCTCTCGATTCGCGGCTGCACGCCTTACTGCGCGCCGCCCAGCCGGGTCAATATCTGATGCACGGCTCTGCTGAACACCATATCCACTACAAAAAAGAAAAACCCGAAAAGGAACACTGTGATGATCACCACCGAGGTAGTGGTTTGCACTTCTTTCCGCGTGGGAGCCACAACCTTGCGCATTTCCGCGCGCACGTCGCTCAAAAAGCGCGTAAAACCATTCCACACGCCCATTGCGCCGCCCGTGACGTTCGACAGCCCGCCCGACTCCTGCAGCTTGGCGGAACGTTGCTCACCCTTTTCGATTGCTGCTTTGCTTGCCATACTTCCAATCCTTTGCACCCGGCGTTCTGCCCGGCGCATCCCGTACTAATCTGGCAGGGGCGGAGGGATTCGAACCCCCAAGTTCGGTTTTGGAGACCGACAGTTTAACCGTTGAGCTTACGCCCCTGAATGCAGGGGTTAGCGATCAGTGGTCAGGGTTCAGTATTTCCTTGCCTGGTCGAGCTTATCCGCTTTCCCTGGCGCGCTTCTTCTGATCCCTGATCCCTGATCCTTGTTCCCTGTCTCAACTACTTCGATTCCTTGTGCGGCTGGTGCTTGCGGCAGCGGTTACAGAACTTCGAGAACTCCAGGCGGCCCGTGGTCGTCTTCTTGTTCTTCGTCGTCGAGTAATTCCGCTCCTTGCACACAGTGCACTGCAATGTCACAATTTCCCGCATTTCCATTCCTTCCGAATAATCCAGTGGTCAGTGAACAGTTGTCAGGGACCAGTCTTTTCCGGTCCCTGTTCCTGCTTTCACCTGCCGCATCACTGCATGCGCCCGAAGGGCGGTCCGCCCGACGCGGCAAGCGTCTACTTGGTAATCTCCGAGATGGTCCCGGCGCCCACCGTGCGGCCGCCTTCGCGGATCGCGAAGCGCAGACCCTTCTCAAGCGCCACCGGCGTAATCAGTTCCACCGCCAGCTCTACGTTGTCGCCCGGCATCACCATCTCCGTGCCTTCGGGCAACTCCGCCACTCCCGTCACGTCCGTGGTACGGAAGTAGAACTGCGGACGATAGCCCTTGAAGAACGGCGTATGACGTCCGCCCTCTTCCTTGCTCAACACGTACACGCTGCCCTTGAAGTTGGTGTGCGGCGTAATCGATCCCGGCTTGGCCAGCACCATGCCCCGCTCCACATCCTCTTTCGGAATGCCGCGCAGCAGCAGACCGGCGTTGTCCCCGGCCAGACCTTCGTCCAGCTGCTTCTTGAACATCTCAACGCCCGTGACGACGGTCTTTCTGGTTTCGCGGAAGCCCACAATCTCCGACTCCTCGCCCACCTTCACCTTGCCACGCTCGATCCTGCCCGTCACCACCGTGCCGCGCCCCGAGATCGAGAAGATATCTTCGATCGGCATCAGGAACGGCAGATCGACCGCCCGGTCAGGCTGCGGCACATACTTGTCCACCGCGTCCATCAGCGCATCGATCTGGGCTTCCCACTTCGGTTCGCCGTTCAGGGCGCCCAAAGCCGAGCCGCGAATCACCGGCACATCGTCGCCGGGGAACTGGTACTTCGACAAGAGCTCGCGGACTTCCATCTCCACCAGGTCGGTCAGCTCTTCGTCTTCCACCGCGTCGCACTTGTTCAGAAACACCACGATGCAGGGAACCCCCACCTGGCGGGCCAGCAACACGTGCTCCTTGGTCTGCGGCATCGGACCGTCGGTCGCCGCGACAACCAGAATGGCTCCGTCCATCTGCGCCGCGCCGGTGATCATGTTCTTGATGTAGTCGGCGTGCCCAGGGCAATCCACGTGCGCGTAATGCCGGTTCTTGGTCTCGTACTCCACGTGCGCCGTGGCAATCGTGATGCCGCGCTCCCGCTCTTCCGGCGCGTTGTCGATCGAGTCGAACGAACGGAACGTATTCTTCGGGTTGTGCTTCTGCAATACCTTGGTGATCGCTGCCGTCAATGTCGTCTTGCCGTGATCGATGTGCCCGATCGTCCCCACATTCACGTGAGGCTTCGAACGATCAAATTTTTCCTTCGCCATAAAAGTTCCGAATCCCTTTCGTAGCTCTACTGCCCGTTGCAACCCCGGAGCGTTCCGGCGGACTCCAGCCCCAACTCAGCTTCAACCGTAGCCATCAGCCTCAACTCCCACCCAGCCAATGACTTCAACTCTTTGAAGAGCCAGCTCAAAGCTAAAAGCTAATAGCTGCCCTCGGCGCCTCAGTAGTAGGCATAGGCCCTGAAATATCTCTGCCGCAACTCCGGCGGCACTGCTTCCACCAGCCTCAAATACCGCTCGCGGGTCAACGCCTGGTCTGAAACCGGCAGCGCGGCATACAGCGCCAACGGCTTCCTTGCCCAGCAATTCGCGCTTCAGAATCGCCTCGAAGTCGCGAATCCGCAGCTTGGACCCGAATCACCCGATCCAGGAGAACTTCCACATCCCGCGCATCGAAAGCTGCATCGATCGAGCGCATGAAGCTGCGTGAATTCCTGCTCGTTCCGTACGGCGATGCGCGCTTGCTCAAACATCCTCGACTACCCTCGGAAGCCTTCAGCTCTCAGCCGTCAGCTTTCAGTTACATTCCGCTTACTCAGCCGCTTCAACTCCTACCGCCGCGCAAGCTGAGATGACAGCTTCGTTCCTGGAGCGGGAGACGGGGATCGAACCCGCGACCAACAGCTTGGAAGGCTGTGACTCTACCACTGAGTTACTCCCGCCTGAAAACGATTGTCAGTGTTCAGTTGTCAGAGATCAGTTGTTTTCTGCCGAACTAAGCCAATTCGCCTTCCCTGCCGACGCCCCAACTGACCAACTGTCCACTGATCCCTGACCACTCGAAATCTGGAGCTGATGACCAGGATTGAACTGGTGACCTCTCCCTTACCAAGGGAGTGCTCTACCAACTGAGCTACATCAGCCCTTCCTGCAAAACCTGCGCGGCTACGGCGGTTTCACAATCGCTTTACCCGAAGCCACCGCGTTCAACTGGCGTTTTCCCTAAGAAAATGCCACCTTGCACCATACCAGAAAGGGCGCGTGAATGTGGAACCGCTCTAACTGCCACCCTCACCCCGATCACGGCGAATCTTATCCGCCCGGTGGGCCACGATGGTGCGCAAAGCGAAGGTCGCCGATGATCAAAACCGGGATCAACCGCAACTCCACTGGTTGACCGCTGACGAGACATCTTGCCCTCGCCCATTGTGAACCAGACCAGCACCGCCAAAACCCCATACAGCACGAGAGCCACTCGGATACTTCCGGTCCAAATCCGAACGCGGTACTCTGGCTCCTCAATGCCTGCGCTTCTCGGTGACATCTGCAAACCGTTGCCACCATCCGCGCATTGCAGCACCTGCAACTCATGGTGCACAGGGGAGGATTCGAACCTCCGTAGCTCCAAGGAGCGGCAGATTTACAGTCTGCTGCCATTAACCACTCGGCCACCTGTGCCCAAGCACCCCAGCAACAAAGACCCGTCACCGGGACCCGCCACGAGCCCAGCGACCAAGCTGTCGCCGGAAAACCCGATACATCTACACTCCACCTGAACCCATTCGCGCGCCTATTCTGCGCATCGGGCCCCGCCCGGAAAATCTCCGGCATTTCGGAGCATGCACCTCAGTGGGATCACCGCGGAGGACAGACCCGGCAGCGCAAAATTCGCTCGCCGGTTAAAACTTGCTGCCGTTTTCTAAGGTCCGATCTTCACTTCTCTAAGTGGAGCTGGCGAAGGGATTTGAACCCCCGACCCTCTGATTACAAATCAGATGCTCTACCAGCTGAGCTACGCCAGCCCTTACCACCCGTTGAACCTGCCCCGGACACCTGGAAGCCTCGCGGACACACTCCCGCTCCGCACATACCACGGCACAGATTCCAAGGTTAGCACACCGCAGCAGGCGGAGCAAACCGAGACCATGCTGTTTGTATGCCAGCCGATGCGACGATTTGCCTTGACATCTGCAGCAGCCCGGGGGAATCTGCTAGGGCAGATCATTCTTCAGAGGAAGCCCTATGAAAATGCACCGTTTTTTCCCTGCCTGCGTGGCTGGAATGGCGTTTCTTGCTGGGGTCCTTGCCGTTCCCGCACATTCTCAAACCGCTCCCAAGCGCAGACCGCGCATCGCCATCATGGATTTTGACTACGCCACCGTGCAAACCGCTTCTGCCGCGGTGTTCGGCACCAACATCGATGTCGGCAAGGGCATCGCCGACCTGCTGGTGACCGACCTGGTCAAGGATGGAAGCTATTCCCTTATTGAGCGCAAGGCCCTCGACAAGATCATGGCCGAGCAGAACTTCTCCAACTCCGAACGCGCCGACCCCACAAGTGCCGCCAAACTGGGCAAGCTGCTGGGCGTGGACGCGATTCTCGTGGGCAGCATCACCGAGTTCGGAAACGAAACCAAGAAGCAGAACCTCGGCGGTGGTGGCGGCGGCTGGCGTGGTTTCGGCGTCGGCGGAATCGGTCACTCCAACTCCAAAGCCAACGTGGCCGTGACCTGCCGCCTGGTGAATGTCGATACCGGTGAGATTATTGCGGTGGCTGAAGGCAAGGGCCAGTCCGCGCGCTCCAGCACGTCGATGCTTGGCGGCGGTGGCAACTGGCATGGCTTCGGCGGCGGCAACGCCGACTTCGGCTCCAGCGATTTTCAGCAGACCATCATCGGCGAAGCCACCAAGACCGCCGTCGACAATCTGAGCACCGACCTCGTCTCCAGCGCTCCCAAAGTGGGCGTCCGGACCATCACAGTGGAGGGCCAGGTAGCCGCCATTGATGGTGGGCAGATCATCCTGAATGTGGGCAAGAAGGCCGGTGTCAACGTAGGCGACCAGCTTGAAGTGATGCGCGTAACCCGCGAAATCAAGGACCCGGCAACCGGTGCCGTGCTGCGCCGCCTCACTACCTCCATTGGCATCGTGAAAGCCACCGATGTGGACGATGTTTCCTCCATCTGCACCCCGGTCTCCGGAACAGACTTCAAAGCCGGCGACCGCGTCAAGACAGTAACTCAGTAACTCACTTTAATTCGAGAGAAATGCCCCGCCGCGCACAATGCCCGGCGGGCATTTCTATTTGTCCCGCTTCATGTCCTCGCGAGCAACTTGGAGATCCCTCGCAAGTTCCTGTCGCTTCTTTGTGCGGCCCTCCCGTGACAAGCATCACCGAGTGCGATTGGGGAGAGTGACATAGTCTCCTCTGAGGTGAGAGAGATATGAAGAGGCTCGTGGCAATGCTTCTCTGCATCATTTTTTCAGTCAGTGCCTTGGCTAGCGATAACTCGTACAAGATCGACTATGATGGCGGCTCGATACAGAATGCCAAAGCCGGCAGCAGTATGAAGCTGTTCATCGAGGGCAGCAACATTCGGATCATGAAGGACAAATCAGAAGTCGCTGTCATTCCCGCCGTAGCCATAACGGAGATCAGCTATGGGCAGGACGTTCACCGGCGGGTTGGGGCAGCCATTGGTGTGGCAGTCTTCTCGCTTGGTATTGGAGCCTTGCTGGCGTTAACCAAGTCAAAGAAACACTTTATCGGCCTGACTTGGGATGATGCAGGCAAGAAAGGCGGCCTGGCCTTCCAGGCAGACAAGAACGACTATAGGGGTCTGCTGGCGGGGCTCGAAGGGGTCACAGGGAAAAAAGCGGTTGACTCGGACGCCATGACCGTAAAGAACTGACGCAGACCATTCCACCAATCTCGATCAGCGGCTCTTGGCTCCTCGAGACGAAGGCATCGCTGGGGCTGTCAGTGTTACCGTTAATCCTGACGGCTTCTCATGCACCGACGCACGCGTAGAACGCTCTTCATCCTGGCTGGGGTCCTGCTGTTGCTGGCCGTGGCCATCTTCCTGCGGTCGAAGGCTCCCCCCGAGGCCGCCCGCCTGCTGCCCGAATCGGACGGCGTCGTCTACATCGACATCAAGCCGTTCCGCATCTTCCTGCACAAAGACCTGAAGCCGCCCCAGCGCGTCCCCGAGTACCAGCAGTTCGTCGACGCCACCGGCATTGACTGGGAAAGCGATCTTGACCAGGTGGCCATTGCCCTGCACCGCATGCCCAATCCCAACGGCCCTAACGGCCCCGTCGCCTATTCGCTGGTGCTGGTCGGCAGACTTAGGGGCAAACGCCTGAATACCTGGCTCGAGGCCCATGGCACGTCCCGCGAGAGCTACGGGGGCAAAACCGTCTACAACGTTCCCTCTGAGGGCCGAACTGTGCGCGTCGCGCAGATCGGCTATGACATGCTGGCGGTCAGCAACACGCCGACACCTGAGCAAATCCACTCCATCATCGACCGCCATCGCACCGCGGCACTCCCCTTTGCCGGCTCAACGCTCTTGTCGCAGCACTACCACGAGGTGCCGCTGCTCGCCCTGGTTTGGGGCGTAGGCCAGATCGGTCTGCCCTTCTCTGAGAGCGGAGCCATCAATATCTTCGGCTTCTCGCTGCCGCTCCAGGATGGAGCCACCATCGTGGCCAGCGTAACCCCTTCACTACCCTTGGCCGGCTCGCTGCGCTTGCGGGTAGAAGAGATTGCTCCCACAGAACAGGAGGCCGCAAGTCAAGCTGCAGCGCTCAACACGCTGGTCGCCATGGCTCGCGGATTTGCCGCTCCTCTGCCCTCAAACGCCGCCAATAATGGCCTCAAGCAACTGCTCTCATCGGCCGAAGTCACCCAGAAGCGCGATCGCGTGCTGGTCACCGCCACGTTATCGCCCTCGTTGCTCACCGGCGCGGACAATAACGAAAAAACTTCTTCCGGCCAGATAACTCCAAACCACCAACGCGCATCCTACGTAAAATAGCGCGCTTCCCCGCCGCCTTTTGGTTTTGTTGTCGCGGAGACTAGCCGCCGGGGCTTCGCCGCGTGCGCATCAGACGCATGGCGAAACGGCTCCCGGCGGCTTTGCTTTGAAGCGCTTTATAATCATCTTGAATTGAGCGGTTTGCTCGCTCCCCAATCGCCCGCCGCGATTTTCAACCCATTTTCCCAGAGGTCCCATGAACCGCGCTCTTAAGGTCTCCGCTCTTCTGTCTGCCTTCGCCCTGCTCCCTTTGTTTTCCGCCCACGCCCAGAATGCAGTCCTGACCGGCCAGGCCGCCTTTACCGATGCCCTCCACGAGTCGCCCGGAACGCGCCGGCACCTGACCGTGGCCGATCTCCCGACCCCCGCCCCCGATCAATCGGTCGACAATGGGCCCAGCGTGGTTGACCGCCCCGCCAACGCATGGCCCATCGCGCCCAAGGGCTTCAAGGTGGACCTGTACGCCTCGAACGTTGATAACCCGCGCGAGATCCGCACCGCTCCCAACGGAGACCTCTTTGTGGCCGACAGCGAATCCGGCAAGATCGAGATTTTTCGCGGGGTGGGGAAGGACGGCAAGACGCAGCAAACATCGGTATTCGCAACCGGCCTGCACCAGCCATTCGGAATCGCGTTTTACCCTCTCGGCCCCAATCCCCAGTGGATTTATATCGGCGACACCGATGAAATCGTGCGCTTTCCCTATCACAACGGCGACCTCAAAGCCAGCGGGCCCATGGAGAACCTGACCGATCTGCCCGGCGGCGGACGCCTCCGCGGCGGCGGCCACTGGACGCGAGACCTCGTCTTCTCCAAGGACGGTAGCAAGCTCTTCGCCTCCGTCGGCTCGCACTCCAATATCGATGACCCTGATACCCACCCCGAAGAATTTCATCGTGCCGACGTGCTCGAGTTCATGCCCACCGGCAAGTTCATCAAGGTCTACGCCTGGGGAATCCGCAACTGCGTCGGCGAGGCCATCAACCCCGTCACCGGCGAGCTATGGTGCTCCACCAACGAGCGCGACGTCCTCGGTAACAACCTCGTGCCCGACTACGTGACCCACATCCAGGAAGGCGGCTTCTACGGCTGGCCGTGGTTCTACATGGGCGGCCATCAGGATCCGCGCCACCAGGGCAAGCATCCCGAACTGCAGCAGCGGGTCATCACGCCCGATATTCTTGTCAACCCGCACTTCGCATCGCTGGAGATGCTTTTCTACGAGGGCTCGCAGTTCCCCTCTGAATACAAGGGCGACGGCTTTGCCTGCGAACACGGCTCCTGGAACCGCGCCCAGCGCTCCGGCTATGAAGTCATTCGCTTGCCCATGCATGACGGCCATGCCACCGGAGAATACGAAGACTTCCTCACCGGCTTCGTCACCCCCGATGGCAAAGTCTGGGGCCGCCCCGTCGGCGTCGCCGTAGCCCACGATGGTTCCCTCTTCGTCACGGATGACGGCTCACGCTCCATTTGGCACGTGAGTTATGTAGGCAAGTAAGCGGGGCGGGTGGAGTTATCGCGCGCGAACGAATCACGACTCCACTCCAGGAATTCACTTTTGCGATCCGCGCTCTTCGACGTTGTAGACCTGGAATTCGCGAATCGCCGCCGCGTCCGTGCTGGATAGAATGTTCAACCGAACGCGGCTCGCGGTCACCGGCGGAAACTGATCAATCTTCTTGTGACCGATGGCCTCGGCCCCGGCAACGCTCTTCCAGCCATTCCCGGTCAACACATCGATCGTGTACTTCTGAATGCGTTGGCCGTCATTGAGCCACTCCATCGTGACTGTGCGATTGAAAGTGATGGGTTTGGGGAAGCTGACCTTGAGCGTGGAATGATGGGAGCCGGTCGGCGCATTCCAGAATGTGTCCGAGTTACCGTCGAGCGCCGCGGACACCTCAGCGGATGCCGGTGTGTGCAGCAACGCGAGGTTGTGTGCGTTGCGCTCGCGGATTGCTTTGCCGAACTCCTCAAGGCG
This sequence comes from uncultured Acidobacteriota bacterium, assembly GCA_963718435.1. GTDB lineage: Bacteria > Acidobacteriota > Terriglobia > Terriglobales > Acidobacteriaceae > Telmatobacter. The sequence goes on from CAVQZQ010000064.1 coordinate 26,999, forward strand.
GGCCACATCGCTGTCCGGCAGCAGGCCGCGGCGGTCCGGCGCCAGCCCCAGCATCAACTGCGCACCATGTCCCACGGTTTCATCGTAAGTAGTCAACAGTTCGTCAAGGCTCTTCAGTGAAACTTCATCGTTGGGATGCCAAAACCAGTGATAACTGCGCAGCGGAGTGTCGGCTTCAACCGGACGCCAGCGCAGGTAGCCGTGCCGGTCAATGACGTTCCAGTTCTCGTAGGGCACGCGGCCGCTCTCCGTGCCCACCCAGCGGATATCGCCGTATTCAAACAATCCCGTGTCAGCAAAAACCAGGGTGTTGGGCTGATAGGTGCGTAGAGTTTCAATGATCTTCTTGAAGTCGTAGACGTGCCCCGCGCTGCCTGCCCCGTCCAGCCAGAATTCCACCAGGTTGCCATAGTTCTGCGCCAATTCAGAAAGCTCAGCCAGGTAGTACTCGTCATAGCTCGCGGAGTCCTTGTATCTGGGCTCATGGCGGTCCCAGGGCGAAAGATAGACGCCAAACTTGAGGCCATATTTGTGCGCGGCGCGGGCAACATCGCCCACCACATCCCCTTTGCCGCCTTTCCACGGGCTCGATTTAACGCTGTAGTTGGTTTGCTCCGTCGGCCAGAGGCAGAAGCCGTCATGATGCTTCGCCACCAGCACGACATATTTTGCCCCGGAGTCACGAATCGCCTTCATCCACTGGTCGGGATTGAACTCAGTCGGGTTGAAGATCGAAGGATCGGCCGTGCCATCGCCCCACTCCCGATCAAGATAAGTGTTGGTCGAGAAATGGATAAGAACGCCGAACTCCATGTCCTGCCATGCGACTTGTTGCGGGGAGGGTTTGATTTCAGTAAAGCTCTGCGCCCCCGCAATGGGTGAGGACAAAGAAAGTAAGAGTCCAGCGCCCAACAATAAACTGCGAAATAAATTCATGGTTGAGTCTCCTGTGCGGCGCGTTCCTTCTGGGCAGATGAGGTATCGTGGTCACGCGCAACCCAGAGTGCTCCCATTGGCGGGTCTGCGGCAGTATCCAAAAACACAATGCCGGGATAACGTTGACGCAGGTTGGCTTCCATTGCCTCACGGACAAGGCCAACGCGCTCCAGAATGCTTCCGGCGATGGCGATCCCAGGAAGCTCGAACCTCTCTTGAGAACACGTCTCCAATGCTGCGGATGCGCTCAATGAGAAGGCTGGCGAGGTAGGCCAGATCCCGCCCGCCCCGTTCCAAAATTTCCCTCGCGACAAGGTCGCCCTGCTCCGCACACTCGACGACTAGCGGGGCCAGTGTTGAGAAGTTGGGCGCAGGGTTTGCGTTGGCAAACTCGATCAATTCCCCGATCGACGCAAGCTTCCAATGAGCCTGAGCGATATCAATCAGGCGAGTGGGGCGCTGCTGGTCGATGGCCAGAAACCCGCGGCGCAGTCCTTCCAGTCCGATAAAGTGTCCTGAGCCCTGGTCGGCCATCGCGGGACCCCAGCCACCAGTAGTGACGATGGCGCCCTGCGCGGTGCGGCCTGCGGCATTGGAGCCCGTGCCGGCAAGAACGACGATGCCGCGCTTGTCAAAGAACGCTGCATCGAGGGCAATTTCCACGTCGCCAATCAGAATCAACTCTCCGCCGACGTGACGCGCAAAGGCACCGCGCAGCCAGTCGACAACCAGCGGAACAGTGTTGCCGGCCGTGCCGATGCAGCATCGAGTGACGGATTGCATTCAGATGCCGGTTGCGGCAGTAAGCCGGCTCAGCGCGTCGGCGAGGTTGGCCTCCACGATGTCCTCGCTGGCTTTCATGCGC
>CAVQZQ010000065.1:0-5771 GCA_963718435.1 uncultured Acidobacteriota bacterium
GCCTATGGCGTACGGTCCAGCGGAGTGAACGGACGCTATTCCACGGCATTGCCCGCCAACGTGGCGGCCGCGGCAAGCTGGGATCCCGACGCGGCTACGAGTATGGCGCGCTGATCGGGCGCGAACTTCGCGCGCAGGGCTTCAATATGTCGCTCGGCGGCGGCGCTGACATTACCCGCGAACCGCGCAATGGACGTACATTCGAGTATCTCGGCGAAGATCCGGTGCTCGCCGGAACGCTGGTTGCGAAGCTGATCGAAGGAACGCAGTCGGAGCATGTCATCGGCGACATCAAGCACTATGCGTTCAACGACCAGGAGAGCGGACGCAACTCCGTCAACATCACGATTGGCAAGCGCGCAGCGCGCGAGAGCGATCTGCTGGCCTTTGAAATTGGCGTTACGCAAGGACATCCGGCAGCAGTGATGTGCTCATATAACCGCGTCAATGGCGACTTTGCCTGCGAAAACAAGTATCTCCTGACTGACGTGCTCAAGAAGGACTGGCAGTTCCCTGGATTCGTAGTTTCGGACTGGGGTGGAACGCATAGCACCGAAAAGGCGTCGGCGGCGGGATTGGACAACGAAGAGCCGGGGCGGTTCTTCTTCGGAGATCGGTTCAAGGCGGCTGTGCAGGCGGGAACAATTCCGAACCGCCGAGTTGGATGAGCACGTGCATCGCATCTTGCGGTCGATGTTTGCGGCCGGGGTCATCGATTACCCGCGCCAGCGCAGCGTTGTCGATCCATTTGCGGGATTTGAAACGGCGCGCAAAATCGAAGAGGCTGGCATCGTTCTGCTCAAGAATGAACGAGCCACATTGCCCCTGAACGCCGCGAAGCTTCACACCATCGCCGTCATCGGTTCACACTCAGACGTAGGCATGATCTCCGGCGGCGGTTCCGCGCAGGTAGATCCGATCGGCGGAAACGCCATCGACCCTCCCGGCAAAGGCGCGACGCGCTGGGGTACGAGATATGGTTCCCGACTTCGCCGTTGAAAGCAATTCAGGCACGGGCGCCAAAAGCCAAGTGAAATATGACCCTGGCACCGATCCTGCCGCCGCATCGGCTGCGGCCAAGGGCGCAGACGTGGCGATCGTCTTCGCTTATCAAGTGGGAGAGCGAAGGCATGGACCTGCCGAACCTCTCCTTGCCTCATCATCAGGACGACGTGATCGCAGCAGTAGCGGCGGCCAACCCACACACCATCGTGGTGCTGGAGACTGGCAGCCCCGTAACCATGCCCTGGGTCGACGCTCCATCGGCGATTCTGGAGGCATGGTTTGGCGGCAGTGACGGCGCCGATGCAGTTGGCAATATCCTTTTCGGTACCGTAAACCCGAGCGGCAAACTACCAAATACATTCCCCAAAACTGATGCGGATCTTCCGCACCCAACGCTGACTACTCCCCCGCCAGAGTCCGAACACTTCACCGGCGCGGTTTCACCGGAGCAGCGTGCCAGCGGTTTGCCGCCATTCCAGGTGGTATACGACGAGGGCGTCAAAGTCGGCTATAAGTGGTATGACGCCGAAAAGAAGCCTGTGCTATTTCCGTTCGGTTTCGGACTTTCTTACACGACATATCGTTATTCAGGGCTGACCGTAACTCCAGGAGAAAAGGTGAGGGTAAGCTTCACTCTTGCAAATACCGGTTCGCGTGCCGGCGCTGAAATCGCGGAAATCTATGCGGCCCTGCCCGCCAGCGCAGAGGAACCGCCCAAGCGATTAGTCGGCTTTAGCAAGGTGAATCTCGCCGCTGGAGAAAAACAGACCGTAACCGTCGACGTCGATCCAAAATATTTGTCCATTTACGACGAAGCGAAGGATAGATGGACACTGGTTCCCGGGGACTACACCATCATGGTGGGCGGTTCGTCGCAGAGTTTGCCGTTGAAGGCTACCATCAACCTCAAATAGCTGTCGGTTACATTCGGCTCCCATCCCTTCGCGCCTGTCGCAGGGATGGGAACCTTGAACGCTTGTCGCCGCCTCGTCATCGAGCCTCGCGCTTTCGCTCGATCAGGCAGGATGGCGAGACGACGGCACTTTCGGAATTGGTGTAGTCCGGAACCACGCACTCAAGTGGATTTTTTCTCCGGGAAGGGCCCCCTTCACAACGCTCAAAAAGTCTACGTGTATTCTGGAAGTGCTCTAGCATTGCGGTCGCGTGCCTTCGGGTACGAATTGAACTTCCCTCTCATTCACTGGTCCCCGATTTCTAGAAGTTCAATTCACCCAGAGCGGAGTCAATCATGTACTCCATCGTTCGAGCTGTTCGCCCAATTCTCGGCGGGATCGCCGCATATTGCGCTCTGGCCGCGATTGGATGTGGGGGAAGCGGCTCGATGTCCTCGCAGGTCCCCATTTCTGTTTCTCTCGTAAACTCCACTGTTGTCATCTCGCAGAATGGGACTCCTGTAAATGTGGCGATCCTCATCCACTCAACTAGCGAAACAGCTCTTGTCTCGCTGAGGGGCCTGCCCACCGGCGTCCAGGAGACATACGCCGCAACGGACACAAATCCTTCCGGAACCCTGACCTTCACCGCCAGTTCCGCAACCACGCCAGGCGCCTACATGGCGACGGTAACAGTGAACTCGGCAGGACAAATGGCTTCAACGAGCTTCATGTTGGTCGTGGTACCTGGAACAAAAGCAGGGACCCTCCCAAGCACGACTCCGTAAGAAATGACTGCGTCCGTGTGCCTGGGGATCATTCGCTCTCTGGCGGAACCTGCTCCAGCAGGCGCTTCCACGTCTTCTGGTTTCTGCGGAAGGCCTTTTTCAGATCATCGAGAATGCGCTCGAAATCCGCATTGGTGCGCAGGTTGTTCCATGCAGGATTCTTCTGGAACCAGGGGTAGTTCTCATTGCCGAGATAGATTGCGCGGCGCAGCCAGTGCAGCGCTTCGCTTGAATCTCCTTCGACCGCAAAGTAGGTCGCAAGCCGATATGCCATTTCGCTGTCCGCCTCAGCAGCGGCCAGTGTGTCATCCTTGAGTTGCGAAGCGGCACGCTCACGCTCGCCTGCCTGCACATAGCACAAAGCAAGTGTGGGCACGGCAATGCGCAATGAGCTGTCATCGCGCACAACGCCCTCCAATATCTCGATCGCCGCGCTCAGATTTCCAAGCCGCATCTGTTGGTAACCCGCCGACGTGCGTAACAGGGGGTGGCGCGGTTCCAGCGCAAGTCCCTTTTCCAGTTCATCGCCCGCCAGTTCGATTTGGTTTTGATATTGATATACGCGGGCGCGGTGATTGTAGAGGATCGCGGCGTTGGCGGGGTTCAGCTTCAGCGCTCGGCTGAACTGTTGCAGTGCTTCTTCATACATGCCATCGCCGCGCAACGCGAGACCGGCCACCATGTGCACGTTCCAGTCGTTGGCAGCCGAGGCCAGCAGGTTGGCGATGCCGTGGCGCGCCGACTCCTTTTCGCCGCGTGACAGCAACATGTAAATCCGATAGAGATTGGCTTCGATCGACGCCGGGTCGAGCCTGAGTGCTTCATCAAACGCGCGGCGCGCATGCATTACGTGAATCTGCCCGCCGAAACCATGGCGCACATACTGCAGCTCGGCAATGCCAAGGCCGCTCCACCCAGCCGCAAATTCCGGATCCTTGCCGGTGACTTCAGCGAAGAGCGAGTGCGCCCGGTCCAAGTCCAGCCGGGAACCCGTACGCACCATAAAGGAACTCAGCACCGCGCGCGCCTGCAAGTACTTCTCGCTCACCGGGCCAGGCAACGAAGCCTCGCGCGGGCCCAGGCGCGTTGCATCAATCTGTGCGCCTTCAATGCTGCTCGCGGCGCTGAGCCCATGCAAAGCGGCAAACACTTCGTTTGAGATTTCAGTCTGCACGGCGATCAGGTCAAGCGAAGCCACCTGAATGGCCCCGCCGGAGCGGACGCTCTGCGAGCCCACGTCGAGTAACTGCCAGTTGAGATCGAACCCGGTGTCGGATCGCACAAAACTGCCCGCCAGCACGAAGGAGACCAGCAACTGTTGACCCACGGAAAGCGGATCCATTTGAGAAATCGGGAGCGACATCAGCGTGCTCGATGGCCGCACCACAAGGGCCGGAATGCGTGCCAACCGCGCGGCAATTGCATCCGCCAGAGCGTATCCATAAAGCGGAGCCACCTCCGTTGCGCCAAGGTTCGCGAACGGCAGCACCACAAGCGAGTTTTGCGGCGTCCGGTCAGTCGCAGATTCGCGGAAACGCTCGGCCAGCATGGACAAGAATCCTGTCGCTCGTTTCTCGGCTTCCGCGCCAGTGGTTGGCAGGTTGGCCGCCGCATCGCCAGGAATGATGCCGGTCTCGATCTGCATCGCCTTCATGATCGTCTTGAGTGCCTCGCGCACCTCGGCCGCCGATGCGTACCGGGACGCCGGATTCTTTTCGAGACACGCGGTAATCACACTCTTCAGTTCGGGATAGATTTGTGGGACGATTCCGCCCAGGTCAGCAGGGTCGGAGAACTGGATGGCTCGAATGGCTTGGAAATCCTCCACATCGGGACGGGTGAAAGGATGACGCCCGCTGGTAAGTTCAAACAGAATGACGCCCAGCGCCCAAACATCCGATTGCACGCTGGATTGTCCGGTGACGAACTGCTCCGGCGCCATGTAGCGAATCGTTCCACCGCGTGCTGTGTACGTGGCCGCAACAGACGCATCCTTGGCCAGCGCCGGTTTGCTTGGGTCGAAGCTTGCATCTTCGGGGCGCAGACGGCGAGCCAGGCCAAAGTCGAGAATCTTCACTAGGCCGCCATCGGTAAGCATCACGTTCTGCGGCTTCAGGTCGCGGTGAAAGATGCCGAGCGAATGCGCCGCCTGCAACCCGTCTGCAATCTGAATACCGACCGAAAGCACAAGTTGCGGGCTGGCCGGTCCGCGTGCAATGAGTCGGTCGAGCGACTGGCCCGGCACGTACTGCATGACGATATAGCCTTCGTCCCCAGCCTCACCGACTTCGTAGATGGCGCATACATTGGGATGCTCGATTGCTGAAGCGAGGCGCGCCTCGCGCAGCACAGTGGTTCTCATTGCTGCGCCGACAAAAGGCCCGTGCGCAAAATCTTGAGCACCACCGGGCGCTGCAACAGCGTGTCGTTGGCCAGGTAGACCACGCCGCTGCCGCCAGCACCCAACCGGCGGAGAATCTCGTAATGTTCGATCGTCTTGCGCTTCATCTCGGGCTCACTTCAAGTGTACCGGGCCGGAGATGAATGCCGTTTCAATACGCAGTAAGAGCGAAGACCCAGAAGAGGGCGGACGAGAAAATGATGCCGCGCACTTCCGCAGATAAAATTCTTAGGGCATTTTTTCCCGCGACCCTCGAGCGGCGTCGTCCCCGCCTGGCGCCGATTTCTCTAAAGAGCCGCAGGTGGCAACGAGAACAGGGTGCCTTCCTCGATGGCATTCTCGTCGTGCCCCAATTTGTGCTGCACGAATTGCAGTTAATTGCCGACTCTTCGGACTCGGCACGGCGCAATCGCGGACGCCGGGGACTTGATATCGTCCAACGGCTGCAGAAACTTCCCGCCGTCCATCTTGAAGTCTCATCCCAGGATTTTCCAACCGTTCGCGAAGTGGATCTCAAACTAATTGAGTGGGCCAAATGGCGCAAGGCGAAGATCGTGACGAACGACTTCAACCTGAATAAGCTGGCGCAGGTCCAGGGTGTCAGTGTCCTGAACCTCAATGAACTGGCCAACGCGTTGAAGCCGGTTGTCCTTCCAGGAGAATCGATGCGCGTCTTCGTCCTGA
>CAVQZQ010000066.1:0-158213 GCA_963718435.1 uncultured Acidobacteriota bacterium
GCCCGGATGTCTCACACGCACGGAGCGTTTGAGGTAGAAGGTTCGGAGTGGGTGTTTTTGAGGCATTCGAGCTAGATGGAGAGGCGGTGCGCTTGTTGGCGCGGCCTGGGTAAGCGAGTGAGGGTGGATTTTGCGCAGAGCTCCGCCGGTCGAAGGGTTCAGCGCAGGTGGAAATACATTTTGATGGAGTCGATGTCAGGTTTCAGCAGCGCAGGGCGTGGAAGGCTTGCGCGTAGATTTGTTTCCAAGGATAGGCCGAGCTCATCTGGAGCAGGATGCGGCGTACGCTCACCCGGACGATGGCACCGATCTTGAACAGCTTGAGGCGGATGGTATCGACTTGAGCCTGGGCCCAGTCGGTGTCTTTCAGTCCCAGCCGACGCAAGGCTTCCATCAGGGTGTAAGCCAGTGCGGAGAAGTACAGGCGCAGCTGATTGCCTTTCATCTCGTCGGTCGAGAGCCGGTCGGCAAACAGGCACATCTGTTCCTTGATGCGATTCTCCATCTCCCCGCGAGCACAGTAAAACTTCTCGTATAGTTGCTGCGCTGCCCATTGCTGGGCAGACAGGGAGGTAACGACGAAGCGCGGGTTCTCGCCCTTGTCGAGGTACTCGGCTTTTGCCACCACCCGGCGGGAGCGTGACCAGCTCTTGTGTGTTTGATAGTCGAACTCGGCGAAGACGCGCGCGGCCTTAGCCGTCGACTGGTGTTCGAGGTGCGCCTGGTGCATCTGTTTGCCGATGATCCTGCGTAGCCGCTGATTGCGGGCCAGACCGAACAGGTAATCAACACGGTTGTTCTCGCACCAGGCCATCAACGCTTCGCGGCAGAAGCCGGAGTCGGCGCGGAGCACGATCTTCACTTCCGGCCAGCGCTGGCGCAACTGCGCCACGATGCGGCCAACCTCATCAACCGAACCGGCCGCCGCGTCCTGGTTGGCCGCACGCAGCCGCGCACAGAGCAACTGATCGCCGGCGAAGATGTACAGAGGCAGATAGCAGTAGCTGTCGTAATAGCCGTGGAAGAACCGCTCCGGCTGATGACCGTACAGCGGGACGTCGGTCGCATCCAGATCGAGCATGATCTGAGCCGGCGGCACAGCATGCGATTCGATATAAAGATCGGTCAGCAACCGATCGATGGACTCGGCTGAGTAGCCGATCTTGTGGTAACGCCTGGTCCGGCCCACCAGTTCCAGCCGGTTCAGCGTGCTCTTGCCCGCCAGCGGTTCCTCCAGCTGGCGCTTGCCGCTGAGCAGTCCAAGCAGCGGATCGGATCGCAACTGCTCGTGATCGTTCAGGTCCTCATAGCCCAGGGCCAGCCCGTAGATCCGCTGCGACAGCATCTCCGATAAACGGTGCCTGATCAGAAACGGCGACCGGCCATCCACGAAACAACCGGCCACACGATCCAGCAACTTGATCTTGCGATCTGCCTGGCGCAACAGCAACGACCCGCCGTCACTCGATACTTGACCAGCCGTGAACCCTGCCTCCACACGACGTGAAAAATGGGCTGCAAAACAGAACCGTTCTTGGATACACTCTGTCATCAAAGGCCGCTCCGTCTCAGGGCATTTAACTACGATTCGACAACGCAGTTATGCCATGAAAACAGCGGCCTTTTGCCACTTTCTTTTTCCCTGAGCTTTACTTCTTGCCTACTCCCCGGTGAGAAATGCAGGTTAGATATGAAAATCGTACGTCGAAACCGATACGACGGCACTGGACGCGGTCCGGTGACGCTTCTCGGTTCCATTTCAGAGACCCTTATAGCCGGGAAAATGCCGTGCTCTGCACCGGTGGCGGATTGCGCACTGCCTCGTTGACGATAGCGCGTGTCTCTTCCAGCTCCATGCCGGCAAGTTGCAGGCGCGGTGGACGCACACGCGCATTGCCGGTCCCAGTCTCCTGCTGCACCTGGTGAATGAGCTGAACGAACTTCGGCACAGTGTCCATTCGCAGAAGCGGCAGGAACCAGCGATAAAGCGCAAAGGCTTCCTCCCGTTTTCCAGAGGCGGCCCAGTTGAACAACGCCACCGACTCGGCAGGAAAGGCGTTCACCAAGCCGGCCACCCAACCCACAGCTCCAGCGGCGAGGCCTTCAACGATGGCGTCATCGACTCCCATAAAAATATGAAGCCGATCTCGTGTCAGAGCGCGAATGGCCGTCACCCGGCGCACATCGGTGCTGGACTCTTTTACCGCCGCGAAATTCTCACACTCCTGGGCCAACTCTGCGATCTGTTCAGGCCGAAAGTCCGTCCCGTAGGCGACGGGATTGTTATAGAGCATGCAGGAGAGTTGGGTGGCGCGAAATACCGCCGTCACGTGCGCCTTCATTTCCCGCCAGTCGCCGCAATATACATAAGGCGGCAGCACCATCAGGCCGGAGCAACCCGCCTGCTCCGCCGCCTTCGCCAGCGCAACCGCCTCTTCCGTCGACAGCGCGGAAATTGAAGCGACCACCGGGGCACGACCCCCAACCGCTGCGCTCATGTTCCGCAGAACTGCTTCCTTCTCGGCGAAGGTGAGAGTTGTGCCTTGACCAAGAGAACCGAGTGAAATGATGCCCGTACAACCGTTATCGAGCAGCCACTGGGAGTGTCGCGCCATAAACGCAGCATCAACCTGCAGGTGTTCGTCTAAGCAAGTTGTCATTGCAGGCATTACGCCATGCCATTTCATAAAGTCTCCTTCGAGGTATCGGTAAATGCGCTTGACGGGGTGGGGCTCTCGCCTGGATAAGCGCGTTTGTCGTGGATCCCGAGGCTGGAGACCAGAACGGGAAAGACCGGAGGGCGGATGCTGGATCGAACGAGAGCTGAATCCCACCCAAAGATATATTCCGTTGCTGCGCCGCAGATACGTCCCTGGCAAGGACCCATGCCGCAGCGTGTTTGCAGTTTGGCGTCGCGCCAGGATCGGTACTCGCGCAAGGCACCAAATGAGACATCCTCACAGCGGCAGACGAGGGTTTCCTCGGTCGCCAAATTCCTTAGTTGTGGGTTCAGAGCAGAGGCGTCCCGCAGAGCGTGAACGAATCCAAGCCGCTGGCTTCGACGCCGAGCCAACCTCTCCGCTTCTGCGGTTCTGCCACCGGCCGCGAGTCCGGCTATCTGCCCCTCGAGCAGCGCCAGGTCCACGCCTCCGATACCGGTTGGTTCGCCTGCGCAGAACACATCTTCGGCCGAGGTGCGCTGCAGATTGTCGGCACAAACGAAACCGTCATCGATGCGGCACCCTAGCAGAACCGCCAGTTCCAGGTTGGGCACCAAATGATATCCGCACGCCAGGTAGTCGCAGGACACATCCCAATTCTTCCCGCTCCGCTGGAGAGTCACCGACTCGAGCTTCTCTCTGCCGCTCGCGGCAATCGGCCAGCAGCTGGTGTAGAAGCGGGTACCACGCGATGCCATGACGTAGCTGATCCCCTGCAGTAGTTTGGTGGGTTCGCTCAGCAGATGAACCGTAAAGGGAACGAACCGGCGCATTGGAGCTTGCTCACAAAGGGCAACGATCTTCGCGCCACGACGCGCCAGATGCGCCGCAACCGCGAGAAGCAGCGGACCAGTTCCGGCGACAACTACGCGTTTCCCCAGGATTCGCAACCCACCTCGGGCCATCGCGTCCAGGCCTCCCGCCCCCATCACATTGGGCAGCGTCCATCCCGGAAACGGCAGGAAGAGTTCGCGCGCGCCGGTCGCCAGAATAATCAGTCCGTAGCACAGTTCGCGACAATCGCCATTGCATTCTGCGCGCAGCATGCCGCGCCTGGGATGGTCAAAAACTCGCCAACCCTGAAGCCGGAAGACCGGTGCGGCGTCGAGTTTTGCGAGCCACTTTCGGGCTGCCGCGGGCTGAGGAGCCCAGCTTCGCCAGATCTGTCCACCTGCCGCCGGATTATCGTCAACCAGGCCAACTCGTCTTCCCGCAGCCGATGCGCTAACCGCTGCCGCGATGCCGGCCGGTCCCGCACCCACAACGAGAATGTCAAAGTGCTCACTCATGACGTGTGCACTTCCATTCCCCCAACGCATAGAACCTGGCAGCTCCGCTGATGCGGCATTCCATCGATGGTGGCCCGGCACTCAAAGCAGATGCCCATCCCGCACAACGGCCCGCGCGGTTCACCGGTCACCGATCTCCGTATAACCGGTCCGGTCATCAGGATCGCGGCCGCAACCGTCGTTCCTGGGGCGACTTTTATGGAAACGCCGTTCACGTTCAGAATGAGAGAGCTTGCCGGCTTAGGCATTGACTTCACCCTTCGCAAACCGCGCCGGTAGATATGGCTCAATAGGAATCTTGGTCTCAATGCCTTGCAGATGGTCTGCCAACAAACATGCGGTTCCAAGCGAAGTGGTGATACCCAACCCCTCGTGGCCCGTTGCCAGAAACAGGGATTCGTCCTCCAGACAGGGTCCGATGAGTGGAAGTTTGTCGGGAGTGGCCGCCCGAAATCCGGTCCACACACGAATTGCGGAGAGCGCGCCGATTTCCGGCAGATACCACTGCGCACGGTCGATCATAGAGGCCAGGATTTGGGTGTCCACCATCGGGTCCTCCGTGCTGTACTGACGTGAGGAACCGATAAGAACCTGCCCCGTTTTGCGCGGCTGAACGTTGAACGCGACTGAATCGGAGGTGAGCGAGTGCGCGCTCTTCAGGTATCCGAGTTCCACCAGTTGATGCCGCACAAATCCCGGATAGCGATCCGTGATCACCAGATGCCCCTTGCGCTTTCTCACCGGAAGTCCCGAATTTAGTTCTCCGGCTTCCGCCCCGCCCGCGTTGACAATGCGCGCTGCGTGCAGTTTAGTTCCATCGTCGAGCCGCACATTTCCCGCCTGTGTAGACACGGCTTTTCGCGAATAGAGTCGCGCGCCCAGGCGTAACGCTTCACCGAGCAGATAACCGGCCGCGCACGGTGGATAGAGCACTGCGTCCGACGGGACTAGCAACGCGCCAGGCAGCGGCTGACGTAAATGCGGCTCGGCTTCTGCCAGCATCTGGCAATCCAGTATCACGGTAGAAATACCGGCGGACGCGTAATGGGCGCTCTTGCGTCGAACCTCCTGCATCTCCTCGTCGTCGCTTGCCACCCATAGCGTTCCGCACGCCTCGTATTCCACGTTGGCAGGAAGGCGGTCGGAGAGACCCTTCCAAAGCGTCTGCGAATAGCGGGTGAGAGCCATCTGCGCCGGCGAGTCATCCATGACTACAATGTGTCCCATCCCCGCCGCTGTGGCTCCGCTGGCGATGCCCTTGCCTTCGACGACTGCTGTGCGCAACCCACGACTTGCGCACTCCAGCGCGCAGGCCGACCCCACAATGCCCGCCCCAACGATAACCACATCCCAGAGGTCGCTCATACCTGTATGCCCACCAAGAACGGATCACCGGCGCTCAGAATGAGCCGGCCCTCGGCTGTGATGAACGCGGTGCCGGTAATGCTGGGGATGAGTTTGTCCTCACACAGTTGATAAGAGCCCTCAAACACCGTGCCGAGAATGCCCGCCTGTCGCCACACCTGGCCCGGGGCAAGTTTGCCATCTGCTGCCAGGCACGCCAGTTTCGCGCTCGTTCCGGTTCCGCACGGGGAACGGTCGTAGGCCTTACCGGGGCATAGGACAAAATTCCGGCTGTCCGCTCCTGGCGTCTGTGAGCAACAAGACAGCTCAATGTGGTCAATCTCTTCTCCTCTTGCGCCCACGAAGCCACCCGTGCGCAGCGCGCCGCGAACTGCCCATGAAAATTCGGTCAGCTGCTCCACATTGTCGAGTTCCAATCGGAGCGGCGCATCTTCTACCAGAAAAAACCAATTGCCTCCCCAGGCAATGTCGCCGCTCACGGTTCCGAAACCCTCGACAGCTACGGATACTCCTGCCTGGTGGCGGTAGCTTGCGACGTTTTCAACCGTTACGCTGCCTTCAAGGTGGAGCGTCGCACGGACTACGCCGACGGGCGTTTCGATGCGGTGTTCGCCCGGACCGATTCGACCCATGTGGGCCAGTGTCGTCACCACTCCGATCGTGCCGTGACCGCACATGCCCAAGTAACCAACATTGTTAAAAAAGATAACTCCCGTGACGCAGCTTCCGTCTACCGGCTCGCAGAGCAGTGCGCCAACCAGTACATCCGAGCCCCGTGGCTCGTTGACCACAGCCGAACGAAAATCGTCGTGCTCTGCGGCGAAACACCGCAGACGCTCCGCAAGCTTATCGTCACCCAATTCCGGCCCCCCGGCAACAACCACCCGCGTTGGCTCACCAGCCGTATGTGAATCGACAACTTGAACAGATGAAAAGGGAATACAGCTAAAAGACATGCGAAGAATTCTAGCTCAGGAGAAAGCCTTGATCACAACTTGGTGATGCGGTTCGCAATGCACGGCGTGGCCGCGGTGCTGGAAACGCGCCTGCTCCAGGGACAGTCTGAAGCCATGTCTTCTATCGACCTGATCTCCATTGGTCGAAATCCGCTGTTCCATGCGATCCCCGTTTGCCGCAGCGGTACCGCGAGCAGTGCGTAGTAATTGTCGGTGAGGTACCCTTCATAGCCCATTGGCGTACCATTCCAGCGCCTGAAATCGTTTGATCTGCCGCTTTCTCCCCGGCCTTCGAATCCACCCCTGTCATACTCTCCAAGCATCGCAAACAGTATGTGATCGGCATCCGCCTTGCGGCCCAGATCATAAAGCGCCGCAAGTGTAAAGAAAGCAAAACAAGCGGTTGCACCTCCATTTTGGTAGTTTTGGAATCCATCGGAATTGTCCGGAAGTACGCCGCCGCCACGAAGCCCGTCTGGCTCTTTGTGCACATAATCCTTGAGAGGTATAGTGATGAGATTCCCAGGCAGGCCCATGTTGAATTTGTCATAGCCCACCTCTTCCAACTTCGCCATAAGTTTGTCCATGATGGCGTTTGCGTTGTCCTTCGTCACCAGCCCATAATGAATGGCGATCCCATTCACCCATAGGAAGTAATAGTCATGCAACTGCCCATCTGAACTTCTCCAGCCACCCAACACACCCGTCTCCGGATCATAGAAGGTCTTGTAATACACATCGCGCAATCTGTTTGCGGCAGCGGAGTAATTCGCCGTATCTTCCGCTTTGCCGATCCGCTCTGCCATCATCGCCATGCATCTCAGCGCACGGTAGGCCAAGGCGTTGCCATAAGCGTCCTCATGTCCGAACCCAATATCATCCCACCAGTTTGACGGCCGCACCTTGATGGGAATGCCAGGCGGCCAGATCCCCGAATTGCCGCTTACGATGTATTCAAATAGACCGTTGCCATCCTTGTCGGTCGCAATCATCTTGTCGGCCCAGCCCTTGATGCCGGCGTAGTTGGCCTTCAGCCATGGATCGCTTTTCCCGGCGCGCACGCAATTCGCCGCCGCGATCAACATCGAAGGCAGCGCATCGGAAGATTCTGCCGGAAAATTCCCCGGTGCAGGCAGTCCATAGGCTTTACCGCCGGCCAAGATGGCATCAAGCGTCTGCCGCACGATGTCGAGCGCCGTCAATCCCTCCACCAGCGGCGGAGTCAGCGCAGCGATGTCCGCATACTCGTAGTAGCAAAAGGCGCAAGTGTCACTCGTTGTATTGTTCGAAAGGACCCGGTTATCCGCACTCAATTGCAGTATGTTGAGCCAATCACGCTTAAAGGGATCAAAACGGCTGTCGCTCGAGATACCCGGTAATTGCGGATAGATGGCCGCGATCTCCAGCGTATAAATCATGCTTTTGTGCTCTTCAGTGGCTGGAGGAAGCGTCAAGGTAGCCGAGAGTCCGACGCTCTCGGGAACGTTCGCCAAAGTCGATCGCTGCCCCGCATGATATCCAAGGCCAACACCCTCGGCAATGTTCGCCGTGAGCCGCATTGACCCCTGGCCTGGAAAATGGATCAGTGCCGGCAAGGCAAGATCCCCATTCTTTGTCGAAAGTCCCAGTACCGTCGAGTAACACTTCGACAGATCGAAGCAGAACGCAAGAGGCTCAGGCGCCACACTCTTTGACCATTTCGAAATCAGCTGAATCTTTCGACTTGACAATTCCAACGCCCATGCCGGCTCATCCTCGGGATGTTGCGTCGACGTCCTGTACTCGATGCGATGTGCCTCGCTTCGGGGCACAACAGAACCTGTATATCCGCTCGCACTCAAGGGCTGGAAGACATTCGCACCGCGCTTGGCCAGCCCCAGTCCATCAATGCTCAACTCCGCGAACTCAGGCGCTGTGCGTGACAGCTCAGCCACCATGCTCGCCGATTCAAAGCGAAAGCCGTTCGCGCTTATCACGGCGCGATCATCTGCGAGTGCCTGCTGATCAAACAGAATTGGCGCGAGCATCCAACCTGCTACTCCAGTACCTGCCGTCTTGATGAAATTTCGCCGCTCAATCATTATTTGTCCTCTATATCAACGGCCAGGTCTTGAAATTCAAATTTGTTGCATGGAATTTCGACTGTAGAAATTCAAGCCATGGTGGCGTAAGCGGCATCATTGTTATGTAGTCTGTGTCAATCTGTCAAGGGTAAGGTACAGGGAGACTGGTGCCCGCTGTCGTCGCCGCAGCCGATTGAATAGTCGATTTGAATTGGAGCGCTGGGCAGGCAAGCGCTCGCATGGTAATGTGTCTTGGTGCCAACGGTGCCTACAGGAATGAGCTTCTTGGACTGGGTGGTCCTCTGCACGTACTTCGCTCTTATGATCGGCATGGGTATGTGGGCACGCACCAAGATCAAGAATGCCAACGACTACTTCACCGCCGGCGGCGCCATGCCTTGGTGGCTTTCCGGCATCTCGCATCACATGTCCGGATACAGTACAGCGGTCTTTGTCGGTTATGCCGAAATTGCCTACACTGCCGGCTTTACCATCTATATCTGGTGGGCCAGCACCATCGCGCTCGGGATGCTGATTGGCTGCAGCACGTTTCCGCCGCGCTGGGCGCGCCTGCGCCAGCGCACAGGTCTGATTTCTCCACTCGAATTTCTTGTGACACGCTACAACCTGCCCACACAGCAGGTGCTTGCCTGGAGTGGGGCCCTCTTTAAGGTCTTTGATATCGGCGCCAAGTGGACCGCCACTGCCATTCTCCTGAATGTCCTTGCCAACGTGCCGCCTATTTACGGCGTGTTGCTCACGGGCAGCGTCACCCTTGTCTATGCTGTCGCAGGCGGCCTGTGGGCCAACGCACTAACGGACTTTAGCCAATTCGTTATACAACTCGTCGCCGGCTTAACGATGCTCATTGCGGTGCTCTCGCGTCTTGGAGGATTCTCAGCTTTATGGGTAATCTGGCGTCGGCTTCCGCCCTCGCATTCGCACCTTTTTGTCGCGCCTTACACACCACTTTTCGCGGCCGTCTTCCTGCTCCTGAACACCCTCTCCTACAACGGTGGTTCATGGAGCCTGGCGCAGCGCTTCATCGCCGCGCCCAGCGGAACTGATGCGAAGAAGGCCGCTCTGCTCTCGGCTTCTCTCTATCTCGTCTGGCCGCTTGTGCTGTTTTTCCCAGTGTGGGCTGCGCCACTGTTACTACCACATCTTGCTGACCCAGCCAGAAGTTACGGGTTGATGGCCCAGATGATGTTGCCGCGCGGTGTCGTCGGCCTGGTGTTGGGCGGGCTCTTTGCGTCTACGATGGCAATGACGTCGTCTGACGCCAACGCCATCTCCGCTGTGGTTGTGCGCGACATTCTCCCGGCCTTGCGCCGCGACCGCCTCCGCATGAGTGGTATCGCGCAACTGCTCGCCGGTCGCATCTGTACCTTTGTCCTGCTTGCACTTAGCATGGTCATCGCCTACTTTGCAGATCACTTCGGTGGCGTGCTCGGCCTCATTATTCTCTGGTTCGCCGCGCTCTCCGGACCTGCAACGATTCCTATGATGTTCGGCATACTGCTTCCGTTTCGCCGCTGCGGTCCTGCTGCCGCGCTCACATCATGGAGCAGTGGCGTATTCACCTTTATTCTCATTAAGTTCATCTTTCCCGCGCAGATCGCAAAATTTGCAGGCGACAGGACCGCGGCCATCAGTGTCGGTGGCCCCGTTGTCGTTACACTTGTTTTCTACATTGTGATGGGACTCTTCACGCGAAAAACCAGGCCGGCAGCCTACGCTCTGCTGCAGAGCATCAATCAGGACTCCGCAGCGGACGAACATCTACCTAACCGCATTATGTATAACAATGAAACTTGACATGTATCATTTCGATGCTAAGAATGTCTTGGCTTCTTGAAGCTCGATGCGGTCGGCCGACGGAATCGAGATTGCGATTAGCATCGCAAAGTATTTTCGGGCAGTGTCAGGTTTTCCCGCAAATTCCGCCGCGCGGGCAGCTCCATAGAGTGCATCAAACCGGTTGGGAGCTTCGTGCAAAGTCAGCTCGTACTCGTGAAGCGCCTCCGGAGCGCGCCTGGATTCAAGAAGCATGTCCGCCAACATCTCGTGTGCGGGCATGGAAAGAGACTCCACATTCTCAACATCCACGGTGGCCCTCAGTAATCGCACTGCATCTTCGGCTTTACCCTGGGCGAACGTGATCCAGGCGCGCGCTTCATTGATGTGCGTATCCACTTCGGGGCTTCTTCCATCGAGCGTAGCACCCACTTGTTCCAGCTTCGCCAGATCCATTTGCGCTTCAACGGCGTCACCCGTGCGTGCAGCACCAATCGCGCGCGCCCAGTACGTATTTTCCTCAGAGCGAGGTTGTCCCGCCGGGATCAACGATTCCGCCTCCTTCCACCGATGCAGTTCCAGGGCCGCCCGTGCTTGAAAATCGGCTCGATAGTTAGCGATTTGCCCGACACTTGCTCCTGCCACGTTCTTTAGATCGGCAGTCACTTCGCGTGCCGCCGCTTCATCGCCGGCTTGCAGATAGGAATAGTCGAGGAAGTCCATGGCGTGGACCTGGTAGCGAATGTCGGCGCGGCCAGCTTCTGCAGCTCTCGCCGCTGCTTTGGCCGACGCTCGGTTCGACTCGATCGACTCCTGCCATAATCCCATACGCACGAATATATGCGAGGGCATGTGCAGCGCGTGCGCGGAGTCGGGAGCAATTATCGCGTATTTTCGAGCAGCATTCAGAGCCAGAGGAGCGAGCGCAGGAGTATCTGCCGCGTGAATCAGGTAGTGAGCCGGCCCCGGATTCTTCGGAGCCGCGCGGAACAGCGGGTCGAGGACCGCGATTGCCTTCGCCCGGTTGGAGGTTTCGTCTATGCCTGCTTCCGCGAGCGAAACCAGCGAAAGCCCATAAAAGGCCCCCGCGTCGATGTCATTGGGAAATTCCTGATAGACCTTCTGCCAGGCTTTCGAAAACGTCTCCATGCGTTCGCCGTGGCTCCGACTCTGATCGTTCTGGTAAAAGACACGTGCGACATCGATATACGCACGCTCGCGTTGCGTAACACCGGGCTCCTTTTCCGCTGTTTCTGCGTCCTCGCGCCCTTTGTCAAACGCTCTTGCATTGGGCCAGCCCCAGAGTTGCTGATACAGGCTCATGGCCTTGCCCCAGTAGGCCATGGCGCAGTGAGGTTCCTCTTCGGCTACATGACTGAACGTGCTTTCTGCCTCCCGGTATTGAAAGGAATGAAGAAGGGCCACGCCCTCTTCGATCTCACTCTGCACGTGCGGGGCGCACGACGTGGGGAAACTCACGCGTCCCAACGAATCGATATGCACGGCAGTAGGAGAAACCTGGGCCCAACCCGAACCCCCGACTCCCGAAAGGGCCATCACAAAAACCGGAAAGAGGATGGCGCGAAGGGTGCGCACTTCGCTACTTTCCGCGGTACTCTTCATAGGAACGCCTCTTCACTGCAGCCATCACCATCTCTCACAAAAATCTCAAAGTCAGATTTCCGTTATCACGACTGATCGCACATAGCCCCCGGAATCGAGTCTTCTTGTAACAATTTGCGGTCCCTTCACGCGAAGCCGGATCATGTACTGTCCTGGTTTATTTGGCGTCCACACTTGGCTCCAGAAATTCCAGGAGCCCGCAGCCCCAAATCGCAAATCTGTCACGGGGACGTAATTTTCCTCCGGGTTGAATTGTATTTCCAACTCCCGGACAGGCTGCGTGCCGCCCCACTGCACTCCTGCGACACGGAATTGAACCCTCCCGCCGACTAACCATTTTTCTACGCGAATCGGCACTGCCGCCGCGTCGATCATGGCTGGCTGGAAATCCTTGGCGAGGAGAGGAACCCCGGGCTGCATCGTGCGGCTGGCGTATTCCTGCATCTGGGAAGTCGCCGCAGCATCCTCGGCTAACAGCGAAATCTCGTTCACCCACTTTATGCACGTGCACCCATACCAGCCCGGAACGACGAGGCGCACCGGTGCGCCATGGTCCATGCTCAGCGGCTGCCCATTCATCTTCGTGGCGAGAAACGCATGTGAGAATTTCAGTTCATCCAATGTGAAGATCCAACTGGCGCAAGGAATTGAGCTCCAGGACTTAGCGGCGTAGCGATCAAAGCCAGCTATCGAGTACACGTCCCGTCTGTTCGAGCTCAGACTGATCGAGAATATCCAGTAGCGGGATTCCATCCCAGTCTGCGACGCTAAGCATCCCAAAATGCGCGCTTCGGGAGTTGCCCGCACACTCCATCAGATGCAATCCCATTGGCCTGGCCATTCTTTGCAGAGATTGGACAGGGATGCTGAAAGGATTCTGGACCAGCCCACCCACTTGAACGGTCCACGGGGAATTGGAATCAAGAAGTCTCGAGGCACGCGTCCTGATATAGAACTTGTCGGTGGCGGTTACCGGATGGGTTAGCGTTAGTTTAGACAGGTCGGTAAAAAGTCTGCCGTCGAGTTCGCTTCCCAATTCCTGTTCCATCGGCGCACTGCCTTCATCGGAGAAGTCCACCACACCGAGTTGAATACCCCCGCGAAAGTGATCAGCGTCCAGTGTCTCGAGGAAATCTGTCCAGCGGATCGTGTCGAATCCGGCAATCAAAAGGCCACCGGAGAGGAACGATTCCCGAAGCAGCGCTCTTCGATCAAGGAAAGGTTTGTTCGCGCTCATCTCTCTTCCATTTGAAGGTACGCAATTGATGTTGGCGTAGGAGCGGGTTTGCAGATGGGGAGCGCATATCGGCTGATCTCATACCGCAAGAGAGAGCGCAGAGATCCGACGATCGGCATCGCAGACCTTTTTGCGCAGATTGTTTTCTGGAGCTTCGTGTGGGTCCATCGATGACCTTCTCTCATCGGGACTACATAGGGGAAACCTCGAGTTCAATCCAACTGGCAATCCCGTCGCGTCCTGCATTGTTTCGCGGCCATACCTTCATCTGGTTGCGTCCTGTATGCAACTTCCAGGTGAAGACTGCGGTGACAGCGGACCCCTCTTTCCCATCGATTTTGGCGAGAAACGATTCGAAACCGGGGGTTACCGTATCCAGATGAACCAGAAATTCATCCGGCGTCGAAGTTGGTTCGAGAACGAAGTGAGCCTGATCAAGTGTCCATTCGAAATTGCCGTGCCGCGTGATTAGGTTCGGGTGGAGCAATTCGGCGGGCACGTCGGCATCGGTCCAGACTTCGAATCCGTTCCAGGTCCAGCCTGCTTTTCCATTGTCCAGCGGCAACGGCCATTTCTGCTCGAGGAAATTGCTCCTCGGGATGAGCCTGAGTTCCGCGAATGACATGTCAACGTCCAGCCCGTGCCACTCCGATGCCCGCTTGAGCCAAACAGGCGTTTCAGGCATTTTCGTATCCACGATATGAACGATACGAGTGGGCTTTGCTGCGTGGCCGTGCAGCAGCAGCAGTTGGCGCTGCCGTATCTCCGACAACGAAAGCGGAACCCCTGTGGCATTGTCTACTGCGTAATAGGCCATCATTCCATCGACCCAAATCCACTTACGGAACTGGTTCGACCAAGTCTCTATTGCTTCATGACCCACCGTTGTCGGCCGACCCAACCGTCCGCTGTCAATGGAAATGTCCCTTCCTGCAAATCCGAAACTTTCGGCCGCTTGCAGGAAAACGACGTTGTATTGCTGACAGAAACCGCCCACCGGCTTGCCATCGGGAAGCTTCTTCAGGATTTCCAGTGCATCCCAGGGCGGATAATATTGGTCCAGATGCCATTCCGCCCATTTCCATTGGCGTGAGGACCAGGCCGCCAGCCTGGTGATGATTTCGAGGTCCGTTGTCGCACCTTTGACTACGTCGTCGAGCCGATAGCGCGCTCGCAGCTCTTTCAGTTTCGGCTCGGTGAACGGCTCGTAGCGGAACGGAATGGATGTGCGCACAATCTCTTCATTGTGGACATCCATGACCTTGACTGCCGTTGTCCAATCCTTCGCGAGCCTCGGCTCGGTGATCAGCGTAATCTCACTCACCTTGGGTGTAACCAGCCGGTCGGCCGCGGCGAATGTCACCTCGACTTGAACAAAACGACCACGCGGCGCTTTCAGCATGCCATCGCGGTCCAATGGCAACCACTCCGACCACGTTTCCTGATTGGGCACATACGCTGTTCCGGATCGAGCACGAAGCGTCACGCTTCTATCGTCTGGTGTAGGGGAAACTGAGACTCGCAGCGGTCCGGGCTCGCTAACCGGCGGCGCGAGCGGACTCCCTTCCAGATTGGCGACATCCACTACGGGAAGCAGAACGGAGCCGCCGGACACAAAGTGTTGCAGATAGATCCGAACGTAGTACTCCCCGGAAATATCGCCGGCAGGGCCCAGCCTGTCCACATTCCAGGACTTACCCCCATCGGCGCTGCGCGCGCTTCTATGTGGCAAATTCACATATGAGTCGTCGGCCCGCGCGATCCGGACCTTGCCGGTTCCCCGAATGATAATGTCGTTGACTCCAGCTTTGAGTGCAGACGGATCGATGCCATACGCCTGCCATTGCCCGGCGAAAATCTGTTTCGCTACCCCAAGTTTTTGCGGGTTGCCGTTGACTTCTACTTTCAGGTCACCGCCGCCGCCCACCATGAGAACGGCTTTAATCGCCCGCGGATCAGGAATCAGGAGTTGCTTGCGAATCTCGACGCCTGGAGAAAGCGTCTCTAAATTTGGCTTATAGGAGAAACCGGAAGCAGGCCCATCATCCTGAAGCACTTCACCTGACCTCAGCTGCAGCATCGACCCGTCTGGGGAGAGAGAAATGTTGCTGGACACCGCACGTTCGTAAATCGTGCGGGCATTCAGGCTAAGCGTCTCCGCCTGTGCCGGACCAAAACCATAGATCGCGAGCATCGTCGCTCCAATCGAAGCTCGAACGATCCGTAACCAAATCGTCATTTAGTCTTCTCCTGAGAGCACATCCGGGATAGGTTTCGGACAAACGGCGATGCGATTCGGAAGTATTCGCCACAATTGCCGAAAGCTGCGATCGCCAGGTCTCGCAGTGACTTTCTTGGTCACAACAGCCTCCGCGAAGGCCAGTCTAGCAGCATCAACCGCTCATCATGATCGGGATCGTGAACCGCCTCGCTTTTGCCGGCGTCGAAAATCATTGTTGCCCTCTCGGAGGTTGAATATGCTGGCCATTCTGGTAAACCCGGCCGATTGGGACTGCCATGCCTGGCGAAGGCCACCCACGCGCCGCTGATCTGTTTGGATAACTGCTCCGATTCTGGACATAGGACCAGCCGCAATGACAACGGGTGCTCCGTCGTGTGAAAAGCTTTGTATTTGCCACCCGCCACCGGAGGCTCCCATGCGAAACAATAAAGATAGGCTTTTGCTTTACCCTGCGCGATCTTCAGTTCCGCTTGCTTAACCGCATTCCAGCGCGCTCCCCGGCCGGTAGAAATGCGGAAGAAGAGGTCACTTGGCGTGTCCTTCGGGTAATCACGGTGATATGCGGAGAGCAAGGCATCGAGATTTGCTTCAGGAATTCCAGCCTTCACAATATGATCGCGCAAGCCTGCCTCATCGAGATGAAATAGTTCTTCATGCTGCTTTGAGAACAGCGTTGATTCATCCATGCAGTTTCCGACGATCAATGGAATATCGGCCGAAATGGCTGGGGCCACTGGGTCCCAGACTTGTTGCGGTACGGAGAGGCCGTCCACCACTGGACCTATGCCTCTCGAATCCATCGCCTCAGCAGCCTCATACAAGTTTTGGGCAGAGACATTCCTGAGTTCGTCAACCTGGTTCTCCGCCAGTCCAAGCTTTGAGAGCACCGCCTTCGCCGTTTCGGTAGCTGTCTCTTTGTCGGCGGCGCGTAGCATGGAGCCGCTTTCGATGATCGCCCGATGGAATAGTCCTTTGGCCGCGGGCATGGCCATAAGGGTGTTGAGCTTTCCGCCGCCGCCGGAGACGCCGAAGAGTGTGACGTTCCCAGGGTCGCCGCCGAAATGTGCGATGTTGTCACGCACCCACTCCAGCGCCATGATGAGATCCAGTTGCCCGACATTACCGACCGCATACTTCTCACTAAGGCCTCCCAGGTACAGGTACCCAAAGGCGCCCAGGCGGTGGTTGATTCCCATCAGAACCACATCTTCTTCGCGAGGTAACGCGTCGCCCAACACCACGATCTGGCTCGACAGGTTGGTGAAACCGCCGCCGTGAATATAGATCATCACCGGACGTTTGCCTTTGAGTCCCGGCGTCAGAACATTCAGCACCAAACAGTTTTCGCTGTTCCTCTCTTCAGTGAGTTCGCTCCGATCGGTCGATCCTCTGAAATATGCGCCGGTCTCCGGGTCGCTGTACATTCTCCTCGATCCCTGTATGCAGCGCGGACCGTTCTCCGTCGCTTCGCGAATCCCTCTCCAGGGAGTGGGGAGTACGGGCGGCAGGAACCGTGCAGCTCCCTCCGTTGGGCCGCCATAGGGGATGCCTCTGAAGACATGCACGCCTTGCCAGTCAACGCCACGAACTTTGCCGTATTGTGTTTCGGCAATGGGAACCGCTGTTTCTCCATGGGCCTCGGCGCGCTTCACGAGCGGCTCTCCTATCAGCGCCGCCATCCCGAAGGAGAGAGAACTCCTTAACACGTCTCTGCGACTCAGGAAATTCATATTGACTCGCGATTCTGGAAATAGGCGTGGGACCGATGTGACAATGCAGGTAGAGGGCCTGCGGCTTGACTGGATAGGGAAAGCCCGTCCCGCAAGATGAGTTTGTGCTCGGTATAACAAGCTGGAGGAACGGGTTGTCCATTCAAACACCGAATGACGAGCGGCAGGATTTTCGATCCATATTTCTCAGGGAAGTAAGCTACTGCTCCGATGAGAGGGGTGCCGGGCCGGCTCAATTCCGCCTCAAGTTCCTCATCCGGGCCCCATCCCTGGGCCATGATGGCCGTGAACGTTTCGAGTCGCGCCTCACGTATCGCGCGAATAGCGCCGCGCGCAGCATTATCGTTTGAGGCTACAATAAGCAGTCGTTCGCGCCGACCGAGGGTTCGAAGCGCGCTCTGCGTCGCTCGATGCCCGCCGGCTTCAGTCCCCTTGCCATTCTTGTGTAAGACGCATTTCTCATCCACACTCGGCAGAACGCTCCGTATTCCATCAAGGCTTCCGATCAGCCGAAGGTGAGTAGCAGGCCCGGCTTCCACTGACTCCAGCAACAGGATGCGGTTGACTTGGCCGCGCCAATGGTCGCGGGCATATTGTGCCAGAGTCGCCCCCCTACATTGCCCACCGCGTAATTGTCGGCGCCAAAGTAGATCGAATTTGGAATTGGGATATCGATCGCCAAAGTTGGGATTCCAGCGCTGCGAAACATGTTGGCGAGAACTGGCGCCACACGAGAATGCAATTGATACTCGATCGCGAAATCCACCTTTGCGGCAATCAGCTCAGCCGCACTTTTGACAGCTTCCTCCGAACTCTCGCGATTGTCAGCGATCAAAAGGTCGATTCCGGAATTCGTTGCGGCCTCCACCAGTCCCTGAGTTACCTTCTTGACAAAAGGCTGATCGTTGGACAGCGGGGCATAGCCGATGCGATAAGCTCGATATCCGAGGGAGTGCCGGAATCTCCTGCTCTTCGCATCGCGTCGAACGTACCCACGCACTTCGAGGGTGTGAAGCAGTCGAAAGGTCGTGCTCAAGTCAAGTCGGATCTGTTCAGCGATGTCGGTAAGCCGTAATTCGGCTCGCGACGATCGCAAAACATCCAGAACATCGAGCGCCTTCCCCAAAACCTCCACGTAGTAGCGGTTCGGTTGCTTTTCTGAATGAGCATTCTTTCCGGCGGATTCTTTCGTCGGGCGCTGGCCCTCCTTCGGCCGCTGCTTGTCCCTTGGTTTCATCCTTCGACCACCATCCACGATTCCTCGCCACGATAGACAAGAGACTACTGCGTCTATCTAGAATCAGCGCCTTTTCATTGATATCCTTCTATTTCGAAGACGTCAATAAGACTTCGATGCGCAATGCTCTTCCCCTCGACAAGTTTCTTGCCACACGTGAAAGTTGCATGACACGGCTGTCGATGCCCTCATTGCCGCAATGGTTGAATTTGCAGCAGCATGCAAACGGCTATTTTCACATCGGATCAGCGTTACTAGATTCTCCCAAAACGGAGCTACGGGAACTTTCATTGAGTGAAATTTTATTTTCCTTGACAAGTACTTTTGGCGAAGCTACTTTCGTGGGAAGTCGGCTTCTCCAACGGACATCGCGAGCTCGAACGAAGGGGGAATATGCTGGGACTCCAACTTCCTTCCGTAAGAAAGCTTTCTCTCGCAGTTGCGCTTCTGGTGTGGTGCTGCTCCCTGACAAGCGCTCAAACGACATTCGGAACCATTACGGGGACCGTGACTGACGCCGAGGGCCGTTCCATCTCGGGTGCGGAGGTGACCGTCACCAATCAGAGCACAAACGCGGTGCGCCGCTTCACCACAACAGCCGATGGCGTCTATACCGTGCCGGACCTTGAGACCGGAGTCTATCGGCTGCGGGTAGATGCAAAGGGCTTCAGCGCGTGGGAACGGCCAGACCTGAACCTTTACCCTCGTCAAGCTCTCGATGTCGACATGCACCTCACCGTTGGCGCCGCCTCTGCCACGGTAATGGTGACCAGCGCGAGCCCGATCATCGATACAGAAACTGGCTCGGTTACATTCATTCACACTTCTACCGAGTTGCTGGACCTGCCGCTCAACGATCGTGAAGACGATACCGACGACGACTTCGCCGTATATAACCCGGGAGTTGCCCGCGATGGCTGCGGATTTATCTACGCCAACGGCGTACCGGGCAACGACACTACATACATGTCCGATGGAATCATGGAGATGGCAGATCCGGACACCACGGGAAACGGGGCCTTCATTCAGCCAGGAGTTGAAAGCCTTGCGGATGCAAGCTACCTAATCAGTACCGCCCCTGCCGAGTATTCGACTCCCACCAACCTTATCCTCACCACGAGATCAGGCACTAACAAATTTCATGGCACCGCTTTTTGGGATTACAACGGCGATGTGTTTAATGCGCGCAATTACTTCGCTTCCAGCGTCCCTTTCAATATCAGTAACGATTTCGCAGGTGCTCTGAGTGGACCGATTAAAAGGAACAAGCTGTTCTTCGTGGTCGATTGGGAAGGGCTATTCAGCAGAGCCAATAATGTAATCGACGCGACAACTGCTTTACCACAATGGCGCTCTGGAGATTTTAGCAACCTGCTAAGCCAGGGCATTACCATCACAAATCCATTTACGGGACAGCCGTTCGCGAATAATCAGATTACCCCCACCCTCATAAGCACCTCTTCACAAAGTCTGCAGAGTTACTTCTATCCGACACCCAATTACGGTCCGGCGGGGCTCGCGGCTGGCAATTGGCGAGGGCTCATTCCGCTACCCGAGCATTTCCCCCGCAATCCCTTCGATGTTCGTGTTGACTATAACATCCGTCCATCTGACTCAATTTTTGGACGGTTCACAATTCGAAAGATGCCTCTTTCAGCTTCGATAAACTTCTTGCCGCCGGCAGGCGAGTTCAGCCAGACCTGGCACGTGCATCAGGGAGTGGTGTCCTGGACCCACACTGTTAATTCAAATCTTCTGAATGAGGCGCGGGCCGGAGTTTCTCGCGTCGCAAAAAACCTGGATCCTGCAGGACTCGGCGGCGAGATCCTAAGTCAGGCCGGAATTCAGGGCGTAGGTTCTCTTCAGGGGTTGGAAGGGGTTCCACAGTTATCTATCACCGGCGTTAGTGGTACCAGCGGCTCGATTCCGCAGGGGCTCGTGGCTAGCACAACGATTCAGGCGATCGACAATGTTAGTTGGACGCATGGAGCGCACTCCATGAAGTTTGGCGCTGATATCGTGCGCGATCGGGATGACACCGTCTACTACAACATGAACCAGTTCGGTGCATTCAACTTTACCGGGGCGTTCTCAGGTTTTGGATATGCGGACTTTCTGCTTGGACTTCCGCAAACAGACTCCCTGACTACCCCGCTCCCCCGCCCCTACGAGCGCGGAATCGTATTGGGATTCTATGCCCAGGATGATTGGAAAGCCTCACCGAGGTTAACCTTGAATTTTGGAGTGAGGTATGAATGGGCACCACCTTATCTTGAAAAGCAAGGTCGTATCGCTTCCTTCAATCCGAAAACGGGCCAAATTGTAGTTCCGGACAATGGATTCGCCAACGTTAGTCCCCTGACTCCCAGCAACATACCCGTTGCCAAGGCTTCGTCGGCCGGTTACCCCTCTCAATCATTGATTCAAGCAACCAAGTCCGGTTTTTACCCCAGGATTGGGGCGGCGTACAAATTGGCCTCGGATGGAGCAACTGTAATCCGCGGAGGATACGGAATTTACGGTGACCTGCTATACGGCGGTCTTATTACGGATATCGCCGGCGGCGTCCCGTTTACAGGCTCCGAGTCATTTACCAATGAAATCACAAATGGTGTTCCACTGCTGATCTTTCCCAATCCTTTTCCAGCCGGCGGTGTAGCGCCAACCGCAAATGTCGTCGGTGTCAACAAGGGTATCTCGAGGCCATATCTACAACAATGGGATGTGGTGGTCGAACGCCAGATTGGTTCCTTTGGGTTTTCGGCGGGCTACGTCGGCACTCGCGCCTCCAATCTCATCTATGCGCGCAATCTCGACCAGCCGGCGCCAAGCATAACGCCGTTCTCCTTTAGCGAAACGCCGTTTCCAAATCTCCAAAGCGTCAAGTGGTTAGATAATGGAGGCAGCGAAAATTATAGCGGCATGCAATTGTCGGCAAAGAAGACGGCTGGCCGGAATTTAATCCTGAACGCAGGTTATACCTGGGCAAAAGATTTGACTGACCAGGATGGACTATATCCGGTGGGACAGGAGATACAAAATCAATATGACTTGAGGGCAGAAAGGGGAAACAGTCCTCTCGTTCCCAGAAACCGATTCACCGCCACTGTGGTCTACGCATTGCCCATCGGAAAAGATCAACATTTTCTGAATGCGCTGCCCAGAATCGCTGATGAAATTGTAGGTGGGTGGCGCACCAGCTATGTGGCAACATTGCAATCGGGTCTATTCTTTACGCCAAGCTTTGACGGTTTTGATCCGTCAAATACCAACTCTTTCGGTGGCCGGCCGGATGTCGTTTCCGGGGTTAGCGTGACACCGCCCGGTGGCCGGACGATCAAGGAGTGGTTCAATCCGGCGGCTTTCAAAATACCTGGCTGCCCTGATAGCGATCCAGTGTGTTCTAATCCTGCCAATGTCGGAAGATTTGGAAACGCCGGCGTTAACCTTTTGGAAGGTCCTCCGCTGAAAAATCTCGACTTTGCGCTATTTAAGGACTTCCGTATTCGAGAGAGTACAACATTCGAGTTTCAAGCCATCGGTTCAAATGTGTTTAATCATCCAAACTTCGGTTTGCCTTCCGCCGACATTAGCAGCACCGCGACGGCCGGCCTGATCACCGGCACCGCGGGAAGCTATCTCCCCGGTTCGAGCGCGAGCCGAAAGATCAATTTGGCATTGCGGCTGCGCTTTTGAGTGCTCGCTTGACGGCAAGGCAAATGAGGCGAGAGTTGCTCCCATTTCGTCTTCTGGCAATAGCCGAGGTTGAATCCGGCGGGAATGTCGACGTCTACCAAATGTGGAGATATGGAGTCTTCATATGCTTGCCCGCAAGCCGGGATGCCTGATCCAAGGGCTAACCCTTAAATGTTTGCGGCGGTTCTCATCCAAAAAAATGAATATATCTAGCAGGGTGCTGAAATAGTCACTTCAATTCCACGTTGTGTTCAGTTAAGACAAGATCATGCGCGGCATTGATCATCAGCAGAGTGATATGTTCAGTTACTTGTCGCCGGAACAGCGGGTGCGGAAGGATCATCCGTTGCGCACGGTGCGGGCGATGACAGACGAGATTCTGGGGCGGATGTCGCCGCTGTTTGACGCCATGTATGCAGATGGCGGGCGGCCGTCGATCCCTCCAGAGAAGTTGCTGCGAGCGCAGCTTTTGCAGATGCTGTATTCGGTGCGGTCTGAGCGTCTGCTGATGGAAGAGATCGATTACAGCATTCTGTACCGCTGGTTTGTGGGGTTGAACCTGGACGATCTGGTGTGGGACGCCACCACCTTCACGAAGAACCGCGACCGGCTGCTGGAAGCTGCAGTGGCGAAGGAGTTTCTGGTCCAGGTAGTGGAGAGAGCGCGTGCGGCAGGATTGATTTGCGATGAACACTTCACGGTGGACGGAACGCTGTTGGACGCCTGGGCGAGTTTGAAGAGTTTTCAAGCGAAGGACAAGCAGGACGCGCCGCCACCCGATGATCCCGGCAATCCGACGGTGGACTTTCGCGGCGAGAAGCGCTCCAACCAAACCCACGAGTCGAAGACCGATCCGGATGCGCTTTTGGCACGCAAGGGTAAAGGCAAGGAGTCCAAGTTGAGCTACAACGGCAGCTTGCTGGTCGACAATCGCGAGGGCTTGATCGTGAATGCGGAGTTGCTCCAGGCCAACGGAAGGGCTGAGCGCGATGCGGCGCTGGTAATGCTGGAGCAGGTTCCGGGCGATGATCGCATCACGGTGGGTGGCGACAAGGGATTCGATGCGGCTGACTTCATCGACGAATGCCGCCACATGAACGTGACGCCGCACGTGGCGCAAAACACTTCCCGGCGAGGCGGCAGCGCCATCGATGCGCGCACCACGCGGCACGCTGGCTATGCCGTCAGCCAGAAGAAGAGAAAGCGCATCGAGGAGTGCTTCGGCTGGCTGAAAGACATCGCGCTGCTGCGCAAACTGAAACATCGCGGACTCTTCAAGGTGGCTTGGATTTTCACCTTCGCGGCAGCGGCTTACAACCTGGTGCGGATGCGAAAGCTGATTCCGATCCCGGCAGCGGCCTGATCGGTCGATAGTATCTCTGCAGGCCGAACAAATGGCCTGCGGAGCAGCGAAACAACGCGATTTGAACGACAGAATCATCAACATCGAGTCACAAAGTGAGAATCAACTGCTTGCAACACTGTTTTTCAGCAGCCTGCTAGAATGCGAATCCGTAATGCAAACTTACAAATGACAGCCGTTCGGGTCCGGCCAATTTGGTAATCGCTCCAGTACAGATGAAACCGGCAGTTCACCTTATCTATGTGTCTCACGGCTGGATGCGCCGTGATCCCGTCACAGAAGGATTCGCCGCACCATCTCATTCATCACAGGCGAAAGCGCCGAAAGGTGCATTTCGAGCGTCTCGCAAGCACAAGGAGAGAGCATGAATTCCCTTTCTATCCAGGGGCGGGAACCGGCAACTGGAAAATGCATCGCTGTCACGGTTCAAGCGGGCCAGATTATCTCCGTTGAGGATGCTCCTCAGGATTGCGACTTGTGGATTTCCGCAGGTCTCATCGACCTGCAAGTAAACGGCTATATGGGGCTTGATTTGAATGGCGACGATCCAACCCCCGAGACAGTTTCGCAACTGACGAGAGAATTGCTGGCAACCGGCGTAACCACTTTTGCGCCCACTTTAGTTACTTCGTACGAATCTGAGATTCTGCATCGGCTGGCATGCGTTTCGGAAGCCTGTACCGCGGATTCCGTCGCGCGGAAATGCATTCCGTACGTCCACGTTGAAGGCCCCCATATCTCGCCACTCGACGGGTATCGCGGAGGCCATCGCCTTGAGGCGGTAAGACCACCGTCAGTGCAAGAATTCGACCGATGGCAGGATGCCTGTGACGGCCTCGTAGGACTGGTGACTCTGTCCCCTCATTACCCAGGCTCGGAGGAATATATCTCGGAGCTCGTCAATCGAGGCGTTCATGTGTCAATTGGACATACGCATGCCTCCGCTGCGCAGATTGATGCTGCGGTGCAGGCAGGTGCCCGCCTTTCCACGCATCTCGGAAATGGAATAGCCCTTCAATTGGATCGGCATCCCAACCCGATTTGGACCCAGCTGGCCGATGACCGTCTCACAGCGTGCTTCATTGCAGATGGGCAGCATCTGCCGGCGGATGCATTGAAAACGATGATACGAGCGAAGGGGTTTGAGAGAAGCATTCTGGTTTCTGACGTAGTTACTCTTGCGGGCATGCCTGCCGGAACCTATGTTATTCAAGGGAAAGCCGTCGAACTAACCCCCGAAGGGCGCCTGCAAATAACCGGAAGCCGACTCTTGTCCGGAGCTGTGGTGCCGCTGATCAAATGCGTGAGCACTGCTATTAAGTTGACGCGATTTTCCTTGGCAGAGGTTCTGAAAATGGCTACCGAGATCCCGGGGCGGTTTGCAGGAGATCGTGGTCTGCTCACCCCGGGAGGACGAGCCGACATCTTTCGTTTTCGTTGGAATGTCCCGGAAGCCTCATTGACCGTGGAAGACGTATGGCTCGACGGAGAGCCGGTGGCCGCTCCTTTCGATGTAAGCGCTCGCTTTGGGAGGACCAACCGCTGATCGTGCTGGGGATCCGCTCGACACGGGTAATTGATCTGCTCGCCAGATGAGGATTCCAAGCATTCGGTCGGGCATCTTGGCACTTGGAACCACCGGCCACGCTCGGGCCACGCGAAAATCGGTCGATGCGAAGCATCGGCGACGATCTAACCAAAAAGACAAGGCCTCGATTCACAACAGACTTGCACTTCTACTTATCAGTTCCATTTTTTCGGGTCGCAGGCCCTTTAGATCCTCTTCTCTCAAGCGACCATCACGAATCAGATGTGCGAAAACGATGGGCAGAACGGAGTACCGGTAGTCATATCTTCGATTGATGTCCTGTCGACGCTCGGCTAGCCAGTCTTCGAGTTCCCATAAGTCGGCGGGTTTACTGATCTCTGCAGCGCGAGCCTTGGCTTCCCTGATCGTAGTCTGCAATTCGTTGCTAAGAGCCAGATTGAAGGCCTGTCGTGCAATGACCTTCTCGGCACGTGACCATTCGAGATCAAACATGTGCACGATCCTCCCGAGAGGATTCTAGCGCATTCGATTTCTCAAACCTGGCAGCCGCCATGACTGAGCGATCCCCAGTGCACCGGCCAAAATCGAGTAATGTCAGGATCGCCCACAACCAGATCGGAGCACCCGAGGGATGGCATTCACGCAAGATGGGCACTTCGAATGATGCAATGTATCTACTTGGGTGTCATGTGAGGTGGTGATCATGCGAGCACAAATACTGAAGTGGGGAAATAGCCTGGCTGTCCCATTCCAAAGCAGGTTGCAGAAGAAGCGAACCTCAAAGATGAGACGCCATTGAGATCGAAGCGTCTGACCGCAACGAACGTAAGTCGACTCTTTGAACAAAGGCGATACGCTACTTGTTGTCCACCTTTATTGCGAGCCCGGAATATTTCGTCCGGGCCCAGTTCGGGAGTCAGCAGCCTTTGGAACACCAGCCCTTCGATCAGGGCATGGAGGACACGAACGAGTTGGTCAGCTGGCATCGGAAGGTCCCCCTCTTTGGCCACTGCGCGAAGCCATTGCTCTCCGAAAGCGTAGCTTTGGGCAGTGATCTCTCTCACCTGCGCGCGCATCTCTTCGTGAGTGAGCGTGTGCGCCAGGCCGGCTAGAGGGCCTACGGATGAGAGCATTGCCATGCCAGGCCGATGAATCGGCGACCGCGGGGGTCGAGCCATGAGGATCATTTCGGTCCTCTTCTTCTATTGACACTCTATATGAAAGAATGTCTAGTTATATAGAGGCTTGATAGGAGTCGTCGAATGAGCCAGGCTAGAACGAATCTTCTGCAAGGAACTCTGGATTTGCTGATCCTCAAGGCGCTGGGCGCCGGGGAGCTACACGGACTGGGCATCTCGCGGCGCATCGAACAGATTACAAAAGGGACGTTCCTTGTCAAGCCCGGCTCGCTGTTTCCTGCCCTCCACCGCATGGAAGAAGCTGGTTGGCTCAGTTCCTTCTGGGGCGAGTCAGAGAACAATCGGCGTGCGAAGTTCTATCG
The DNA here is from genome assembly GCA_963718435.1 of uncultured Acidobacteriota bacterium. Classification (GTDB taxonomy): domain Bacteria; phylum Acidobacteriota; class Terriglobia; order Terriglobales; family Acidobacteriaceae; genus Telmatobacter. Next base: position 26,369 of record CAVQZQ010000066.1, read on the forward strand.
TCTTACAAGGAGCGGAACCAAACAGATAGAGGCGGAAACAGAACAATGGGCAAGAATCGCCCTCGCGATGACGAACGCTCTAAAAGCAACCTAAAGGCGCGAAAATGAGACTCTGGTTTCGCTTCAGAAGCGCGCTGCGCAATCTCTTTCGAAGGCCGCAAATTGAGGACCGACTGGACGAAGAACTGCGTGCCTGCGTCGAAATGGCGATCGATGAGAGGATCGCTGCAGGCATGCCTGCGTCCGAGGCTCGCCGCACGGTAATGGCGGAGTTCGGCGGCATTGAGCAGGTAAAGCAAACAGTGCGAGACAACCGCGCCGGAACAGCTGCGGAGCGTGTCTGGCAGGATGTGCGCTACGGATTTCGCCAACTGCGCCGCAATCGCGGATTTACGCTGACCGCCGTAATCACCATGGGACTCGGAATCGGCGCCACAACCGCCATTTTCTCTGCCGTGTATTCACTCCTGTTGAGGCCGCTTCCTGGGGAATTCAGACCATTGCGGTTGCAACGCCGCTCTTTCCGGCAGCCCCCTTGACATTCGACAGGGGATGGCGTAAGCATATTGTCGAACGTCAAGGGGAAGCATGCCGCCATCAACAGAACTCCTGCAGGGAACGTTGGATTTGCTTATATTGCAGACTCTCGCTCTGGAACCAATGCACGGCTGGGGTGTGGCTCTGCGCATCCAGCAAGTATCAAAAGATGTGTTGCAGATTGGCCAGGGATCGCTCTACCCGGCTCTTCACAGACTGGAATACAAAGGATGGATTCGGTCGGATTGGGGAAGTTCGGAAAACAATCGACGAGCAAAGTTTTACCGGTTGACCGCTACGGGAAGGAAGCAACTGGATAAAGAGGTTGAGACCTGGGATCGGCTGGCAAGTGCCATTGCGTTGGTGTTGAAGCGAAAGGCGGAGGCGCCAACATGATCACCGAATTGTTGACGCGCATGCGCTTTCTAATTCTTCGCAGGAAGCCAAACGAGTTGGCCGAAGAGCTGGAATTTCATCTTGAGCATGCGATTGCCGCGAACCTGGCTGTCGGGATGACGGCAGAAGAGGCGCAGCGGCAGGCGCTGATCGAGTTTGGCGGCATAGAGAGTGCGCGGGAACAGTGCCATGAGCAGCGGCCGGGTTGGTGGATGAGCACGGTGGCGCAGGATGTGCGTTATGCGCTGCGGGGATTCCGGCGCAATCCTGTCTTTACCATCGCGGTGATTCTCACCCTGACCCTTGGGATTGGTGCCACCACGGCAGTCTTCAGCGTGGTGGATAGGATTCTCTTTCGCAGCCTACCCTATGTGCACGACGACCGGATCGTTTCGGTTGGGACCGTGCATTCACTGGAAAAACAGGAATTTATGATGGGCGGCTTCTTCTTTGATTGGCGGGACAATCAAAAGCCTTTTGAAGCCATGGCAATCCAGAGCACGGGACCGCATGCCTGCGACCTGGTTGAGAACAATCCGGCGCAGCTTGAATGCCTCAACGTCGACGCCGGCTATTTGCCATTGCTGGGAATTTCGCCGGTACTGGGGCGCAACTTTCTGCCTGAAGAGGTTCTCCCCAACGGACCTCGCGTGGTCATCATTTCCTACGGGTTGTGGCAGGACCATTACAACCGCGATCCAAACATCCTGAACCGCCAGATCAATGTCGATGGCAGCCCGGTCCGCGTGGTTGGAGAATTGCCCAGGAACTTCCAGTTTCCTACGCTGCAACCATCCGACGTGATTTTCCCCATGGTGCTGATCCAGGCGGACCAAAAAACCGCAAATGGTGGCTACGGCGATCCGATGCGGACGTTCGCCCGCCTTAAGCCCGGAGTGAGCATTGAGCAGGCAAGGGCAGAGATGGAGCCGCTCTTCGACCACACGAGAGACACGTTGATTCCGGCGGAGATGCGCAAGGAATTCCATTTGAGCATTCGTTCGCTGCGCGACCGGGAGACGCAGGATGCGAAGACGATGGCTTGGATACTGCTCGGTTCAGTATTCGCGGTGCTACTGATTGCCTGCGCAAACGTGGCCAGCCTGATGATGGTGCGCGGCGAGGGTCACGAACGGGAGCTGGCGGTGCGTTCCGCGCTGGGGGCGAGCCGTGGACGATTGATCCGCCAAACGCTGACTGAGGCCGCTCTGCTTGCGCTTGCCGGGGCCGCGGCAGGAATGGCGCTGGCGGAGGGGCTTCTCCGAGTTTTTGTTCGCCTTGCACCCACGGGAATTCCATTTCTCAACCGGGCCGTTCTCGATCTCCGCATTGCTTTGTTCACCGTTTTGCTGTCGCTGGTCTGTGGAGGACTCTTCGGCCTGCTGCCGGCCCTGCATACGCCGCGAGTGGTCGCATTGGCAGCACGCGCCACGAAGTTCCGCACACGCACCGTGCTGCGCAGAAGCCTGGTCGTTGGCCAGATTGCTGTCAGCATGGTTCTGCTCTGCGGCGCGGCATTGCTGCTGAAGAGTTTCAGAAACATGGAGGAGCAAAGCCTGGGCATGCAAACCGGCGGCGTCTTTACAGTGCAGATTGCGCTGCCCGGCTTCCGCTACGACACACCCCGCAAGCAGATGCAGTTTTACCTGGACGCGGAAGCGGCGATCCGGCGTTTGCCCGGCATTCGCGCGCTTGCATTCAGCGATTCAGTTCCTCCAGGGGGCGGGTACGGGATGCGCTGGACAGACCTGAAAATCGACGGAAAGCCTTATCAATTTGAAGGGACGGGCGATACCCTTACCACTCGAAAAGTCACGCCCGATTACTTTACGGCATTGAATATCCCCATCGTCCGCGGTCGCGGCTTCACCGAGGAGGACATACGTTCCGCCCAGACCGTGGTGATTATCAGCAGGCTCCTGGCTGCGCACATATTTCCCGGCGGAGACCCGATCGGGAGACGAGTGAGCGGGCACACGATTGTGGGCGTGGCCGAGAACGTAAAGAATGGCGGACTGGTTGAGCCCGACGCATCGGAGATTTATTTCCTCAGGGGCAAATCCGATAGCGACTGGGATGGAAGGAAACCAGTCATGGTGATCAGCTCAGTCTTGTCTCCCAAGGCCGTTGCACCCTGGGTGCGATCGCAGATTGCCGGAATCGACCCCACCGTTCCGGTGAAGGTCGAAACACTTGATCAGACTGTCAGCAAGCTCGCCGATCGTCCCCGCTTTGAGACCGCGCTTCTCGGATTCTTCGCGTTCTGCGGCCTGCTTATGGCGGTCATCGGCCTCTACGGCATAATCTCGTTCCTGGCGACACAGCGAACGCAGGAGATTGGCGTGCGCATGGCGCTGGGGGCAACGCGGGGAAATATTCTGCGGCTGATTGCCGGCGAAGGGGTGCGGCTTATATTGCTAGGCGGGGCCCTCGGTCTGGTGGCTGCGCTCACTACAGCGCGGTTGCTGAAGGCCCTGCTCTTCAATGTTGGGCCGCACGATCCAGCCACGTTCGCTATTGCCATGCTTCTTTTGGCTTCGGTTTCGTTGGCGGCAACGTTGATTCCGGCCCGGACAGCGATGAAGATCGAACCGGTTGTGGCCCTTCGCTATGAATAGTTGAGATCACTATGCTGGCCGATATGCTTTCGACAGTGCGCGAATACTGTCTCCATCGGATCTTGCTCGGTCCTGGGAATATGCAAAAGGTCCACTTCTTCCCTCCCGGTCGCAACTGCAGCGTCTAACGGTTCGCGAACTTTCTCAGCCTGTTCCAATTCGCGGCCGTAGTCTTTGTATGCATTTATTGCAATCGCGAAATCGCAAGCGGTATCAACCTCATTGATCGACAACGACAATTGTGTGCGATCGAACGATCGGTTCATATCGTACGCGGACGATAGGCGGACGCCCACGCCGATGAAGAAACCATGGCTACGCAGGTGGTCGTCGCTGTTCTGGATTGCGCACGCCTCTCTGAGATTGGCCGATATGTGCCAAGAGTTGTCATAGTGGCATCCAGGAATCATGCATTGATGTTGACATTGAGAGAGCGAGTTGCGTGTTTTTGAGATGTCGAAGCTGTATGGCCAAGGCGTGCGAGAGAGCTTGGAAGGACAAAAATGGCCACGCTCCAGGGGTGGGTTTTCCCCGGGAGCATGGCCACTCGGGACATCACTTTGCAGCAACCATGGTTTCTTCTCCATGGTGAACCTTGGCCTCAAGGGAGCGAGAGCGTGCCTGTTTCTCGGCCTTCCCTTGCGGGACATCGAGATTCAACGAAGCGATATTGGGGGACAAGACGCGGCGGAGGAAGTACTGATCGCCGTACTTGTCAAACACCAGCTTGCTTGCTGAACGAGAGTCGTTGTAGCCCTGAGAGCTCACGACTGTCGCGATCTTGGCGAGGTCGGCGCTTCGCACTTGGACAACCTGCCGGAGGGGCGATGAGATTGTGTATTCACCGGCCGGCATCCAGGTGTTGCCGACGGTGAAGCCGAAGGGGATATTTGCTTTGAGCTGTTGAGCGATGGCGCCGGTGCACGTTGCCAACGATACGATGGTGAGCAGACCAATTGCTGAAATCCGGTTCATGTGAGTGTCTCCTCTCGGGGAAGCGTCGTTGATCGACCGCCTTCACTCTTTAAAGCGCAACGCCTCCGAAATTCGGGACACCCAATCAAAATCCTTTTTCGATATTTCCCATTCCCCTATCTGCCCAACGATCGCAGATAGAGCAGCCACTTGATCTGCGCACGCCCGAATGAGCGAGATTCAGTCCTGGACGGGAGCTGATGTTCTAAGCGGCTGATAGCCAAGAATCTAGGATGGTTGCGAGGGCAATGTAGATGATCTTGTAGATGCGGAATCTCCCAGAATCCACAAGCTTCAACAAGGCGAGGTTTGCAAACGATTGATTTTAAACGACCTGAGATACGTAGAGAATCCTGTCACGGACCGGTTTTCATCGACTTGTTATTTGCACTCAAAGTGGATCGGCTTTCAGTCAGCGACATTGGGACCGTTTTCTTTCCGTGGTCATTCTGACCAGATTCAATGTGATGGAGTGCAACTGGGTCGGATACCCGCAAAGTTGAAATCAACCTTGCTATTTCTCTTCCCTCCATCCTTAGTCGTGTGTATTCTTGGCGCAAGCTCTTTCTCCGGAACTCCAAACTTCTGGCCCTTTTCGCCCGCACTTACTGCGACAAGCAACAGAGGAGAAGCATTACTCAAGCAGCCACGGAGAACAGCTGGAGCGATCGGAAATTGAAGGGCATTCACGCCCCGATCTTCCTCCTTAGGCTCTCAGCTATACGCCTTTCTCAGCTAAATTGATCCGGCGCCGTCCGGAACACAGCTTCGACTCGAGCCTGCCAAATGCCATGACACCGGAACTATGGGAACGTCTGAATCCGCTGTTCAATCAAGCCGTTGAGCGGCCCTCGCCTCAACGGAAGGCATTTATTGAAGACGTGTGCAAGGGTGACTCGGAGTTGCGGCGGGAGTTGCTGGCTCTTGTCGAGGCGCACGAGCAGCAAGAGTTCACCAACAAAGAGATTGACTTAAGAATCAAAGAACTCGTCAATAGCGCCATTCCAACTAAACCGTCGGAAGGAGATCTGATCCTCGGCCGATTCAAGATTGTGCGTCACCTCGGGAGCGGGGGGATGGGGAATGTCTATGAGGCGTTCGATTCGGAGCTAAAACAGACCGTCGCGCTCAAAATGATTCGATCGGAAATTGCGGAAAACAAATCGGCACTATCGCGTTTTAAGAAGGAAGTACAACTGGCGCGTCGTCTGAGCGGGCCCAACATCTGCCGGATACATGAGTTATTTGTATACAACGGTTCTGACCAGGTGCCGGGTGGCGCCTTCCTCACGATGGAACTGCTTAACGGCATCTCACTCGCCGAGACAGTACGGCAAGGCCCTATCTCTTGGCGCGACGCGGAAGCCATAGCAATCGACATTTGTGCCGGCTTAACCATCATTCATCGTGCTGGGATCATGCATCGAGACGTGAAGAGCCGGAATGTCATGCTTGCCGACCGGGACGGTGCCAAACGGGCTATACTCATGGATTTTGGCTTGGCGCGGGAGTTGTCCCCTCCAGGGGAGACGGGCGACACCGGTCTTACCCTTCCCGGCATGGTTCTTGGCACCCCGGAATACATGGCGCCAGAGCAGTTCGAGGGCAAAGCAGCGAGTCCGGCCACAGATATATATGCTGTCGGAGTCGTGCTCTATGAGTTAGTAACCGGAAAGCTCCCGTTTGCCTCTTCCAACGCCCTGGGCGCTGCCGTGCTTCGAGGCAGACGGCCCGAACCTGCATCGTCGGTCAACCACTCTGTTCCACATCGTTGGGACGTCATAATCGGGAAATGCCTCGAATACGACCCCTTACGGCGTTACCATTCCGCGGACGAGCTGGCAGGAGCCCTGCGCAATTCTCTCCCCGCTTTTGCAAGATTGTCGGACAGAGCCTCGCAGTTTTCATTTCGACGGTTAGCTTGGGTAGCGGCTGGACTGGCCCTCCTGGCTCTGGCCTTGCTGGTGTGGAAAAGATCAAACTCCTATCAGCTTCCCAATCCGCGAGTTTTGAAATGGTATGAGGAGGGGACAACAGCGCTTCGGGAGGGAGCCTATCTTCAAGCTGCCAATGAATTGCAGAACGCAGTCAAGTTAGATTCCGGTTTTAGTTTGGGTCACGCCCGGCTTGCTGAAGCTTGGGCTGAACTCGACTTTACCGATTCGGCGGAGCAGGAGATGTTATTGGCGTCGGCTCCCGGGCATGAGAACAACTTGCCTGTTTCGGATCGGAACTTCATTGAGGCCGTGCGGGCAACACTCACGCATGACCTGCCGGGGGCCGTCCGCTATCAGCTGGCAATACTGGGGCAACTGCCTAAGGATCAACAAGGATATGGCTACGTCGATCTGGGCCGGGCACAGGAAAAGGCCGGCGATATTGCAGGTGCGTTGAAGAGTTATGAATCTGCTGCAAAGCTCGAGCCCGACAACCCCGCAGCCTTTGTTCACCTCGGCATCTTGCGAAGCAGACATCAGGATCCGGCTGGCGGAGAGGCTGCTTTCAAGCTGGCCGACGATCTCTACCGAGCGAAGGGCAATCTCGAAGGCCGCGCGGAAGTTGCGTTTCAACGCGGCCACGCCGCCAATGAGCGCGGTGATTCCTCCCTGGCAAGGCAATATCTGGAGAGCTGCTTTCAAACCGCGCAGCAGATCCCAAGTATTCCAATTCAGGTCCGCGCCCTGACACAGCTGAGTAATGTTGAGTATTACTCCGATCAGGACGATCAGGCGATCAAAGACGCCGATCAGGCCATTCAACTGGCGACTGATAATCACCTCGAATACTGGGTGACGGATGGACTCATCCGGAAAGGAAACGCCTATCTGGACAAGCGGGACCTTGTTTCTGCGGAGAAGGTTTTACAACAGGCCTTGAAGGCCTCGCAGGACGATCACCATCCGCATCTTGAAGCAAACGCTCAATTCACTCTCGCTAGCGTGCGCGATCGCCAGGAGAGGTGGGACGATGAAATTCAATTCGCGCAAAGCGCGCTGAAGTATTACACGCAGTTCGGATTCCTCGGTCAGGCTGCCGATACGGCTACATTGATTGTCCGCGGCGAACAAGGCAAGGGGAATACCAACCAGGCGCTTAAAGCAGCAATGGACTTACTTGAAGTTGCACAGAATGCGGACAGTCCACCACGCCTTGAAGCCGCGGAGGAGACCATGGGGATTGCCTATTTCGCTCTCGAGGAATATCCGGCGGCGCTGGCTCACTTCCAGGAGGCACTGAAACTTGCCCGATCGACAAAGGAGAATGAATCGTATCAGGCTCTCCATTGTGCAGATCTACTATGGCGATTGGGCCGCTATGGCGAAGCTGAAGAAATGCTCAAGTCCATTTCGAGCGATGGGAGGAAGCGATCAGATGTCGCAGCCGGGATTGAACTTGCCAAAGCCCAGATGCAGCTGAGCCAACAACGCTTTGCTGATGCGCTGTTAATTGCCAATAATGCGAGTAAGGAGTTTGCCGAGTCTGTACCGAATAGTCTTATCGATCTGAAATCAGTGTCGGCAATGGCTCAAGCGAACTTAGGCCATATCCGCGAGGCTCAAGGCGTCGCACAGGAGCTATCGGCGCTCGCGAGCAAAGTCGCAGATCAAGACGAAATTGCAAGCGTGAATCTTCTCCAGGCCATGATCCATCTGCGTGCAAAATCGCCCGACCAGGCAAGAGTTTTCGCCGAATCTGCATTTCGTTATTTCTCAGATAAGGGCAAGACAGAATCAGAATGGCTCACTCTGTCTTGCCTTGCGGAAGCTTCTAGCGGTCTGGGCGACTTCGCTTCTGCCCGGCAGAATGCAAAAAAAGCGATTGACATTCGAAACACTGTCGATCACAATTGGTCCTCCCCGGTCCTTCAGCAGTACAGCGCAAGGCCAGACATCCGCAAGGCAATAAGCCGGCTATCCCAATTGAACAGCGAATGAAGGGGTATCTCCGATGGCAGACCTTAAGCTGACTGAGAAACGATTCACCCTTGTCCATTTAGGAATCACCGCGCTCATTGGCCTCGTCGCAGTGGCCGCTGTCCTTATCAATTGTATCGAATCACAACCTAGCACTAGCTCTCCGATAAAGGTTCGGGGGGGCTCCATGACATTTCGAAACGTTCAGAAGTGGAATTCAGCGGCGTCTAATACCTACTGCACAGATAACCCTGATATTTCATATATAGAGTTTAAGAAAGTAAGCGCAGACAACTCGAACCCAGATGGCAAAACGACGTTTCCGGGTTTATCGAGTAATTGGAGCATCCAGTTTCTTGGCCATGATCCCAGGTCGCACTACGGAAAGGACCCAAGCAAGAATGGCATATTGGTTACCGCGCAGTTCAAGTCAAATAAAGACTGCTCCGGCACGAATGTAACATCTGAATCGATCATTAAGCTTACGCCGATAGGTCCTTACGGCGATTTCTACCCACTAACTTATTCGGCGGATGACGACGGCAGTACACATAGTGTGCGGTTCATGGATAAGATGCCGGATCAGCCGGCTGCGAACAACAGCCCGGCCGTTCCCGGATGTCAAGGCCCCTCCATGCTGGATCCCAAGCTCTCGGGAGACGAGGATGTCTGCGAGCACATTTCCAAGATTACACTCACTCTGAACTATACCGATGTTGTTGCAAATCAGAAAATCTACAATTTCAAATGTCCAAACGGTGAATGTGAGGTTGGGATCGGAGGGCCGTAGTAATAAATCACCCCGTCAGTGCCTCTTAGGTCGCCAATTGCTGATACAACCAAGCCCGCGCCATCGTCCAGTCGCGCTTGATGGTCCGCGCGGAGATGCCCAGCTCAACTGCGATTTCCTCAAAGGTCAGGCCGGCGAAGAAATGCATCTCCAAAACCTTGGCCTGTCTTGGATCGAATTCGGCAAGGCGAGTTAGCGCTTCATCGACGGCCAGGATATCAACCTGACTTTCGTTCGAGGAGGCTACCCCTTCGTCGAGCGTCACCTGGACGGCTCCAGCACCGCGTTTTCCAGCTGCATGCGCCCTTGCGTGATCCACCAGGATGTGTCGCATTGCATGAGCCGCAAGACCCAAAATTCTTGAGCGGTCCTTCCATATGGAATCCGGCTGATCTGCCAGGTGAAGGTAGGCCTCGTGCACCAGGGCCGTCGGCTGCAGCGTGTGGTTACCGCGCTCAAAACGCATCTTCGCCGCGGCAATCCTGCGCAGTTCCCTGTAAAGGCTGGCCTCGATATCGGCGTCCTGAACGGGTGATACGCGAGCCTTGACTGCGTCCAAAGGATTCTCGTTGCCCAAATCAGCCATCTGTCCTCGCGTCGAAACGAGGCCAGTATACTGCACCCGCGGGGCCGTTCAACAGGAATTCGATGCCATAATCCGATCGCCTTTGGCCGCCACATTCCCTACTGCAAACCATATCTCGGCAGCTATTACAGGCCGTCATGGACGGCGGATCAGAATTTCGCGATCGGTGATCCCCGAGGAGGGTAGTTCCGATACTATATAGCTCGTCGCTGGCGCCGGCCCCAGTTCAGGTCACTCCGAGACTTGTGTGTGGCAAGCCCATGCGAAATCGCAGTCGGTCATACTCGATCTGGGGCTGGAAGCAATCGGGCTCCTTCATCTCCCACACAGAAACTGGTATCGCAGTTGAGCCAGTCTTTGCGAGGATGGCGTTGACTGCGCGGCGGGCAGCCTCGTTTGCGGCTTCCATACAGGCAAGATCGGTATTTGTGCGCACGTAGTCGGAAGCGAGCAAAAGGTTCGGGATCTCGGTGTCTGCATTCGGACGATATTGCAGTGAGTTTGCCGTATTGATCAGCAGCGGCTCCAGGTTGGTGACTGCAGAAGGGTTCGGGAACTGCACGTCGGGATCGAGAAACCACGTGAGAAGGTTCTCGTCGCGGATGGGCTCGGCTCCGCCGACGTTGAGGTGGACCTTCATTTGTGCCCAGGCTTCGTCTTTGATCTCCTGGGCAGTACATTGCATTGCTGGTTTGCCGTAGAGGATCCGGGAGTTTCCCAATCGGAGATGTCTACGGAGAGGATGCCGCCGACTTGCCCGTCCCCATAGTTCGCCAGATTGGCTTGCTGCCAGAACTGTCTTTGCGAGACCGAAGTGAGCGCCCAGGGCGAGTCTGCATAGAGGGTATGACCGAAGTCGAGCGGGACATCTTGCTTGAGGAAAAATTGGATACCGTTCATCCACGCCGTACGGAGGCTGCCAAGGTGCGCAAGCGACGGTGCCAGCGTCTTCATCTCGTCGGTAACGAGGCCTGTCATGATCTCGACGGGTAACGCGGCGATGTAGAAGTCTGCCGAGATGTCTGTCAGTTGGCCAGCTTGCTCGATGGTGACACCCGTGATCCCGCTGGCGTCGGTCTTGAAGGCCTTGACGGTCGTGTCTGGCTGGAACTGGACACCCTTCTGGGATAGGTACTGTGTCCACGGCGACAGCCACACTTCGCTTGTCGGACCGCTGAGCAAGCGGTCGAAGCCTCCCCAGGTCAAGATGCCGAAGATCAATTGCAGAAGGATGTACCCGGCGGTACGTGTGCTGCCCTCCTGTGCCCTTACTGCGACCAGAGATCTCGTAAGCCCCTTTGCCAGCAGTGTCTGATAGCTGGCTGAACGGCTCTCTGCGCCGATAAAGGTCCACCAGGGTATCTCGCTCATACTGCGACACACGGCGTTCGGGACAACTGGTGAGGAGGGTGAGCAGGCGGTCACCGAAGTACACCACCTCGTCGTCGGGAACCCCTATGCCTCCGAAAAGCTCTTGGAAGGCAAGCAGCCAGTCCTCCATATCTTGCGGCAGCCTGCCTGTAAGCATAAGAGGGGACTTCCCCGCCTGTGCCACCTCAATGCGCGTTGCATGAACGAGATTGTTGAAGACACTTACGTTGCCCGCGAAAGGAATACGCATCAAGGTGTCCGGCAGATGCTTATAAAACGCAGGGAAGAATCGGAAGCCATGCTCACCGGGCAAGTCACTACGTCCGCCGGTGCCGGAGTTGGGAACATAAAGGCTTCGCGCCTTGCCTCCGAAGACGTTGTTGCGCTCGAACACAGAAACCGCAAATCCTCGCTCGATCAACTCATGCGCGGCGCTAAGGCCGCCAACGCCACCACCGAGAATTGCAATCTTACAAGACATCATCGCATCGCATCTAGACGGAGGTTCACCACATTGCTCGAACTTGGGTGAGCGGGGATTCGATCATATGCTGGATGGCAGCTATCGGGATAATGGCGCTGCCTCCCTGTGGCTGGTATGAAGGGGACTCCGAACGCACTCCCATACATGTGGACGAGTATTCTCCGGAACATCTTGGCTGTCAATCGATACTCTCTCCCAATGCAAGATGAGCCTGAAGGGCGGCTGCGACAGGAGTACGGCGCACAGGGCAAAGTGGCGCGGAATCCAGGGTCCTAACCGCGAGTACTCCGGTTTTCGGCCGCTCGAGGAGATGAATCAGATGAGTCATTTCCGATGGGGGCCACGCTTCGCTGCCTGTGCGCCTTTCGCCGGTTAGCGGCACTGGCCAGATCCCAGTACCTCGAATCGAGTTGACAGCGTGGCCATTCCACCGGAATTCCACCAAACATTCACCGGTAGTCGACAACTCTCAGTCCATCTGCTGCATACTTGGAAACGCAGCAACATTCTGCGTCCCCAAGCAAAGCATTCCCGCGGCCGCTGGGAGCCTTAATGAAAGAGAGAACATTAACCGAAGTCTCCGACCGGCTCTGCGGCCAAAATCTGTACTCGGGCCTCTATGCATTTGCGAATCCGGTTTGTGCTGTTCTCGCGACGGTGTCCTCTGGCCCCGCTGATTAACATCGTGTCTCTTACCAACTCGCATGAGAGGAAAGGAACTCCAGAATGGCAACTGCAGTCTATTCCCCCACTGAAAATCGGGTAGCCGTGTCAGCCACGAAGCTATTGATCAATGGCCGATGGGTTGAAAGTCTTTCTGGTAAACGCTTTAAAACCGTGAACCCGTCCACGGGCGAGGCGATCTGTGATGTGGCGGAAGCCGACGCCGCCGACGTCGATCTGGCGGTGAAAGCGGCGCGCGCCGCCTTCGACTCGAAAGCTCCATGGCGCCGTATTTCGGCCGCCGAGCGAGGCCGGCTTCTCAACCGGCTCGCCGACTTGATAGAGAAGCACGCGGACGAGCTTGCGAAACTTGAATCGCTCGATAACGGCAAGCCGTACTCGATGGCGAAGGCCGCGGATCTGCCACTCTCGATTGCATGCTACCGTTACTACGCCGGTTGGACCGATAAAGTCCAAGGAAAGACTATTCCCGTGGCCGGCGATTATTTTTGTTATACGCGGCATGAGCCCGTAGGAGTGGTGGGACAAATCATTCCGTGGAATTTTCCGTTGCTGATGCAGGCATGGAAGCTTGCGCCAGCGCTTGCCACTGGAAACACCGTCGTGATGAAGCCGGCTGAGCAGACTCCTCTCACAGCCCTGCGCGTGGCCGAACTGATCACCGAGGCTGGATTTCCCGACGGCGTGGTCAACATGCTACCCGGCTATGGTCCGACGGCTGGCGCCGCAATCGCCCGGCACATGGATATTGACAAAGTTGCATTTACAGGATCGACCGAAGTCGGGCACCTGATCATGGAGGCAGCGGCACAGACAAATCTCAAGCGCGTCACGCTTGAACTTGGCGGCAAGAGCCCGAACATCGTGTTCGCGGATGCGGACATGGATGCCGCCATCGAGGGGGCTCACTTTGCCCTCTTCTTCAACCAGGGCCAATGTTGCTGTGCGGGTTCGCGCTTGTTTGTCGAAGAGAAGGCGTATGACGAGTTTGTCGAGCGCAGCGCGGCGCGCGCAAAGGCTCGCACGATCGGAGATCCGTTCGATCCGAAAACGGAGCAAGGCCCTCAGGTGGACGACATTCAGTTCGAGAAAGTGATGTCGTACATCGAATCCGGCAAGAAGGATGGAGCGAGGCTGGTCACCGGCGGGAATCGCGCGGGCGATCGCGGTTACTTCGTCGAACCGACTGTATTTGCCGACGTGCGCGACAACATGAAAATTGCCCAGGAAGAGATCTTCGGCCCCGTGATGAGCATCATCAAATTCAAGGACATCGACGAGGTCGCGGAGCGCGCGAACAAGACGATGTACGGCTTGCCGCGGGCGTTTGGACGCGCGACATCAGCAAGGCTCTCGCCATCGCAAACAACGTGCGAGCAGGCACGGTTTGGGTCAACTGCTACGACGTGTTCGACGCCGCCGCGCCGTTCGGTGGCTTCAAACAATCGGGAATTGGCAGGGAAATGGGCGAATACGGATTGCAGCAGTACACGGAAGTAAAGACCGTAACGGTTAAGCTCTAACGGCGTCTGCGTCAGGGATCTTGGCGCGGTCTAGAGCGATCCGGGCCGCGCACTGTTCAGGCGATAGTCGGTGAAAGTAATTGGTCGAGTTCTATGAATCTCGGAAACTTACTGCACGCAAGAGCTACAGAGAATCCCGAGAAGACAGCTCTGCTCTGCGCAGATGGAGCGATGTCCTACAAAGTGTTGGACGAGACGTCGACGCGGCTCGCTGGATGGTTCCTCGCGCAGGGTCTGCGCGCCGGCGAGCGGGTTGCGGTGCACTGGCCGAATTCGTTTGAAGTGGTACAGCTTTACTTTTCTCTTTTCAAGGCGGGATTGATCGCCGTAGCTGTCAACGTGCGGCTCAAGCCCGCCGAGATCGGCTATATTCTCGATCATTCCGGGGCCAGGATGTGTTTCAGCGAACCTTCTCTGGCATCGATGGCAAAACAAGGCGGCGCGGGTTGCCCTATCCTGACCGCCCTTCCGCATCTTGAACTCCCACGCGCAACCTCGGGGATGCCGTCGGTTGATCTCGATCAACCGGCAATACTTCTGTACACTTCCGGAACCACGGCGCACCCAAAAGGAGTGACGCATACCCACCGCACGCTGCTGCGCACGGCCGAGATCATGGCGCGTGACGTAATGGATTCGAGCGACGTGGTGGCGCCGATGACTCAGTTAATGCACGCCGCCGGACTCAACGTCTGCCTGATGCCGTCTATCTACGTGGGAGCCTCGATGGCATTGCTGCCGGGATTCTGCCCAGAGGCCGTTCTGGATGCCATCGAACGATTCCGCTGCACCTTCCTATTCGGCCTCCCCACGCTGATGCAGTTTGTAGTGGAAGAGCAGGTGCACAAGCCGCGGCAGGTCGGGTCTTTGCGAACCGCGATATCGGGCGGCGACTCCGTGCCGATCGCACTCCAGGATCGCTTCAAAATGCTTTTCGGGATACCGCTTCAGGAAATCTATGGCATGACTGAGACTCTACCGATCACGATGATTCCCAAGGGCACGCTGCGACCGGGTTCGATGGGCGTTGTGAAGGAGGGCTTCGAACTACGCATCGCTGACCATGCCGGCCGGGACGTTTGCGAAGATGAGACCGGCGAGGTCATGGTCCGCAGCGCCGCCAACTGCGTTGGCTATTGGAACGATCCGGCAGCCACTGAGGCCGCTCTGGAGGATGGATGGCTGCGCACTGGCGATCTTGCCTCCCGTGATGCCGAAGGCTTTTACTGGTTTAGAGGTCGCAAGAAACAGATCATCATCCGCGGCGGCTCCAACATCTCGCCGCAGGAAGTGGAGGAGGTGCTCTACCTGCACCCGGCGGTGCTTGAAGCCGGAGTCGTGGGCGCGCCGGACAAACTCTACGGAGAAAGGGTCGTCGCTTTTGTTGCTGTGCGGGGCGGCCAGACTGTGGACCAAGAGACCTTGCGTCAATTCGCCCGACAGCGCCTGGCGGACTACAAAGTCCCGGAGCAAATTGTTTTTCTTGAAGAGATGCCCAAAGGTCCTTCGGGAAAAGTGCAGCGCCGTGCCTTGAAGGAGATGTTGGTCGTGGGCTCGGCTACGCTGGCCGCCTGTTGACGCAACCAACAGGTCCGCGTTCGTAGCGGCTCACGCAAGGTTCATTTTGCGCAGCAGCGACTGGTAGCAAGGGTCCGCAAATAGGTCGGCGCGCCGCGCAGTCAGAACGGGAATCGCGAGAGGTTCGCGCTCCTCAACGGCCTGATCAAAGAAATGATAGGCGCCATCCATATCGCCGCACGCCTCGCTGGCACAGGCTCGCGGCAGGAAAGGAATGTATTGCCTGGCAGACAGCTCTTCCAGTTCGGAACGGATTCGCTGCGCGTCGGCGTATCGTCCCTGGCACGCACGAGCCAACGCCAGAACCCCTAAAAGATACACGCTGCCCGGAACGGCTTCCAGACTCTTTTCGAGCGTAGTCGCGGCTTCATCGTGCAAGCCCTGGCTGAGGAAGACAAGGCTCCCGGAAAAACTGCAGACGGGGTGCGCGGGGAACATCTGCAGCGTTGCGCGTGCGCGCTCCAGCGCTTCCCCTTTTCTCATGCAATGCAGGACCCAGCATTCCCGGTTTCGGACCACGGAACTCAGAGGGTCAAGGTTGACCGCCCGCTTGACTTCGGCCAGCGCTTCTTCCAATCTTCCTGTTGGCGCCAGCAACCAGAAGCTCCGAGCTGAGCGCACTCTGGGGCACGCCGGATCGAGTTCCATTGCCTCCGCAAAGTGCTCGTCTGCCGCCTTCCAGTTGTACTCGTAAAAGGCGGAAAAAATCCCCCGCGCCAAGTGGGCATCGGAGGCGCTGGGATCTAATTGCAAGGCACGCGCGAGCGAGGCAAGGGCCGCGGGGACGATCTCGCGAGGGCGCGCCGAAAGATAAATCGCCTGATAGTAAACTCGCTCCGCCATTCCGGCGTGTGGAAGAGCATAGGTTGGATCCAGCCGGATAGCGCGCTGGTAAGAATCGAGCGCGCGCCCAATCCCCGTCGGGGTCACTTGGCGCATGTAGTAGCAGCCTTCGAGATATGCCTGATAAGCTTCGGGATTTGCTGGCGGTCTAACGTTTGCCAATCGTTTGACTCTTCGCCCCAGCTTGGTTTCGAGCGCTTCCGCGATGGCGTGGGATATCTCGTCCTGGATCGCAAAGATATCGGTCATCTCCCGGTCGTAACTGCCCGACCAGACGTGGCTGCCATCGGAGGCAGCGATCAACTGCGCCGCAACGCGGACACGGTTGCGCTCCTTGCGAACGCTTCCTTCGAGTACGTTGGCCACGCCCAGCGCCTCGGCTATGCGGCGAATGTCCTTATTCTGCCCCTTGAATGCAAACGCAGAGGTGCGTGCGATCACCCTAAGGTCGGGGATCCTCGTCAACGCATTGATTATTTCTTCCGCCAACCCGTCACCGAAATATTCGTACTCTTTGGACGAACTCATGTCAGAGAATGGCAGCACGGCGATCGACGCAACACGTTCGGACCCGTCTACCGGCGCTTCCTCAAACGCACCGCCCCGTTTCGGCATTTGGGAGGCACTGTCCTTGACGGCCGCGATGAACCGGTACCCACGTCGCTGCTGTGTCTCGATAAAGGATGGATTTCTTGCGTCATCGCCGAGTGCGCTGCGAACATCCAGGATGTGACTCTTCAGCACGTCGGGTTGAACGAATGTATCGGGCCAAAGCGCTTCCAGGAGTTCGTTCTGTGTAACCAGGCGCCCAGCGCGCTTCACCATGTAACAAAGAATCGAGAAAGCTTTGGGTGTAAGCGTTACTCTCTCATTCCCGCGCCATAGACACTGGCCTTCATCATCCAGCAGGAATGGCGGGAACTCCTTCATGAGGCACCTGAGGATTTTCAGTGTAGCAAAGGTTCCATTGATCGGCTAAAAGAGACGATCGAGCGCTCCGGTCGATCGGCTTGTTGTAAGGCTGTTGAGAGAGTGTTCACCGGTTTTTCCGCGAGAATAACCGCCTACCCTCCAGCACCAGTTGAACAATAGTCCCGCGTGGATTCGACGTGGGTCCAACTAGCTAGGGCCCCAAAACTGGGGTGAACTTGAACGGATTTTGGGATCTGTTCATGAGCTAAAGGCATTGAAATCAATCGGGCTTAGCAGTTGTCCGTTGGGCTCATAACTCAAAGGTCAGCTCAGATTTGGTCGACTATCTCAAGCAGTTAATTCGAAAGGGTATCGTCAGTTTCGTGACCAAGATCGGAGGTTTGATTCCCTCTCTCCTCGACCATCAAAATCAACCACTCACATGCCTGGACGGAAGCAATTCGTCCTGTGAAAGTTGATTCGCCAGGGCCAAGGCCTCCGAATCTGCTGCGAGGTGTCTCCAAGTCATGATTGCTGCCATCGGCCGTGTTGTATCACGGTTCGAGATGGCGGCACCACAGGCCCCATTTGGCCACGCACGGCAAGTGATTCGCAAACTCGTTTTGCGAATCGGCACAAGACTGAGAAGCTACCTCTCCGACTATGAAAGGGGGTGGGTTACTTCGCCGCATTGAGGCCAGGCTCAATCCACGATGTCACAAAATCAGTAATCGCGGGGAATTCAGCAACGAGCAGCCCAATGACGGGCAACCCAATGAAACTGGCAAATCGAAGCCAGAAGTCCGGTCCAATTTCGCCCGGCTCAGTGTTGGTAATATGGCTGAGCGTCGTGTCTCGGGAAAGGCCGGCGTATACCAGCGCGACGACAGATCCCAGGACGAGCAACAACAAGAGTAAGCCGATGGCAATCGTCGGTCGCGGCGTGTAAGGATAGAACGCCAGCGAGAACGCCAGCCCTGCAAAGACTCCAAGGATCGAAAGTACCATGGTCCGCATGCGGGCCAGGAGGTTTTGCAGATAGCCCACGTAGACCAGGCAAACAAATTCCTCGGCACGACGGATCGGCTCGTCTTTACTCAGCGGCATCACTTCGTTGGATCCCGTCTTGCCGCCTGCCTCCACTACATCAAGGCTCCCTGTCTCACTTAGCCATTCAGGCAGGATCAAGTCGACTAATATGTGCTCGGTGCATCGAGAGAACACCTTGCGAATGTGCTGGGCATCCTGATCGTTGACCATTGCGAGATCTGCGTTATTAGAACGCTTTCGAACGAACTCGATGCCTCGATCACAGGCGTCGTAAATGGAGGCGCGGATCAACTGATTCCCATGCGTACGTGCATTGAAAGAACGGAGCACATTTCGAAGGTGGAAGAGAGACTCGAGCTGATGGGAAAAAATCGTGTATCGTGCGCGCGAAGCTGTACCACTCAGACTCCACAGCGAGTGCATCGACAAACCCTGGAGGGCAGCAAAGGTACGGCGTAAGGGGGTGCGGTTCAGGGCAAGCAAGAGACGTTTGAGAGACAGCCATGTACCCAGCAACTGAGAGCACTCGAGAATCAGCAGGTACAGTGCAATCACAAAGAAAATCTGTAACGTCCTGTTAAAAGCAATACTCTCCAGGCTGTGAAGTATTGCATCGAAGCTCTCCGGCCCATGATGTCGCAGGGTATATAAAGGGAGCCCCAGGATGGCAATGGGAAGCAAATACACAAATGCGCGGGCCGACTGAAGGCCCGGGAACGGGACGGCAATAGATTCGATGTTGGCGGCCATCTCATCGCTCATGCGGGCGAAGGGCTCGGCAAGTTGTGTTTTACGCGGAAGAATCGGCCGCCCTTCACCGAGAAGCGCCAAGCCGCTGAGCGTATTCCAGAACCACCAATAGAAACCGCCCAGCAGGAGCAACAAGGAAACCAAGGGAGAAACTCCGCTGGTTAAATGGACAGCACGATAGGCGGTGGGCACACTATTCGGACTTGAGTAATCGAAGATTCTCAACACAGCCAGGCGAACCGCACCGAGAAGAAGCATTGGAAAGATGATCCCGGCAAACGCGTGCATTATGCGCACGCGAGGAGGTCCTGGTGCGCGCCAGGCTCGCTGACCTATGTCCAGCAGAATGCCAAGACATGCCAACCATACAGCGATGCGAAGTATCCAGATCCACTGAGTATTACTACCTTCGAGAAGCGAATTCATTCGATCCGAGCAAAGGAACAGAAGAATAACCAGGGAACCGACGGTCGCCCATCCTAGTCCAAGGAGGAACAGTTGCCTCTTGCCTGGAATGGGCACGAACTGAATGAACATGCTCTCGTTCTGGCGGTCCCGGCCATACAAGCAGGCGTAGAAATGGAGGCAGATCGTAAACACGGCAAGTGCGCAACAGAGCTTCCACCCCGGCGACAAAGAGAGCTTCCACTGAATCGGGTTTATCGCCACATAGCCGCTATCAGTCGGCTTTGGTCGCGCTACGATTGCGACGGTTGACGTTGGTGGATGGAGATTGGAAGACGATTCGGGTAAGAACCGCGACTGGCCAATATCCGTCTCTTCCAACGACCGTCAACCAGGTGGGCGGACGCATTTCGCCGTTTAATTTAGACTCCCCGAATGGGGACTCCCAGAATGGGAAATCGTAATCTGTGATGTCCGGCTTGGCGGGGTGAATAAATGGCGATGAATCATTAGGTGACTTTTCTGGATCGGTGACCAGGAATCTCATTGCCAGGTATGAGCCTTCCATTGAGTCGCTGCCAAAGACGCGGTGCGCGTGCCGGGCCCCAAGGCCTGTGGCTCTGGTCCAATCCTGACTTCGCGGCAGGAGCGGATAGGCAGTCAGAGCTTCAACTCCCCGGAAATCGGTAGAGTCTATTTCGCGTCCGAAGAGGATGTCTGGACCGGTCGTCACAATGAATGCATCCGGGTATGCGCGATGAAGGAATCTGGTAAGGAATAAGTAATCCAGAGTGCTGGTACTGCGAAGAACGACAAAGCAGATGCCATGGGTCCTCAAAAAATCAACGATCCCATACATCTGTGCTTCCTGCGCAAGGGCCGAATTTGTGCCACTAAAAGCTGGCAATGGTGTCGGTATTGTAATGTGTGGACTGGCTGGCTTGAGGCTGGAGAACGACGCGAGCGGTATTGGAACTGTCCGGTGGCGAGGAAGCAAAGATGGACTGTTCCTGGTAAGCAGATCGAAGCGCGGAGATATCCCGTGGGTAATACAGATGCAAGGGCGCATCATCGGCCGAGTAGGCTGGTTCGCACCATATTGGAGCCGCGTGCGATCCATTGACGGGAGAAAGAGAGCGTCAGGGAGACCGCCGTATGCGGTTTCATCCTCGGAGAGGATCGCAACCTCTGAGAGTAAATGTCCCTGATCTCTGAGATACTTGAAATAACGGTCGACCTGGATGGCATCATTCTGGCTGAAATCGGCGAACCGCGCGGGAATCGCAGCAGATTTGCTTAACTCATCTCTCAGCCATCGATACGAGGAACAACCGCGAATGGTCCCGGAATAGAGCAGAACATTGGTAAA
The DNA here is from genome assembly GCA_963718435.1 of uncultured Acidobacteriota bacterium. Classification (GTDB taxonomy): domain Bacteria; phylum Acidobacteriota; class Terriglobia; order Terriglobales; family Acidobacteriaceae; genus Telmatobacter. Next base: position 47,154 of record CAVQZQ010000066.1, read on the forward strand.
GTAGCTTGGCTGTCTTCCAATCTCGGCAATTGCGCGCGCCACCGAGGGGGCAGACCCGGAAAAAGTGGGGCCAAGAACCCGGAGTGCGCGGTTACCGCGATTCCCATTTGCGTGCAGCCCAATCCACGTGAGGGCGTTGTTCCACTGGGTTCGGTTGATTCCTGTGGTGGGTTTCTCGCCTACCAGGAATACAAATAATCCGTGAGTAAATGTGTCGTCATAGCTTCCACGCGGCGGCAGATACCGATTCTTCCGAAAGAGTATGAGGCCCGGACAAAGTTCGCGCCGGAGAGTTTCCTTGTCTTCCTCATTCTGGTCAGAACGACTGGAGTATTCAGGAGCCCGAGCTTTCCAGGGAAGCCAGGACGAATCGTACGAATCCTCGTCCTGAGCTCCCTGTCGAATTGACTCGATGGTTCGATCGAATTGGAGATTCAGCAGCGTGTGCAGCGGATCGGGCACGGTTGCAACCACAAATTGTATATCCGGCGGGAGTGAGCCCGGTTGGGGTGCCAGCTCCGGAGTTCCGTGAAGATACTGGCTAACGAGTGACGCCAGTTCCCCTTGTGCAGGCGAATTCTTGTTGTCCCGTTGATCTGCGAATGCTGAACAACTGGTGGCGTCAGGTTGGAGCGCTCTGAGTTCGTGGCCGACCGCGCTATTGACTACTCCGTTTTCAGTTGAAGCCTTGGGAGTAACCGCCATTCGTGCTCCGGTCGCAAAGACCGCCAGCATAGCAAGAATGCCGATTCCACGCTTCATGAGTATCTCCTTTAGAGGGAGCTAGGGTGGTCTTTCGTAATTCCGATCCGGCATACTCACCAAAGATAGGTGGTGGGGAACCTGGCCAACCACAATGCATAACTTCCCCAAGGATTGCAGTGAGGTCGCCCGCAGGCGCACTCTTGTGATCTGGTCTTTCTATTTCTCAGGAACTTAGTTTTTCGATGCGGGTTTTAGGAAGTCGAAACGTCCCATAACCACTTCCGGTCCGGCTCGTTGTTTGCCCTCAGCGATGCGGAAGTATAACCACTTACGGATTACACTGCAAGGGGAAATCGGCATCATCCGCTCCTGTGTGCCCCTCTTAGCGGTGATTGCCTTTTTCGGGGTATGCTCCTCGATCTGCAGTGCTAACTATGTCACTCGTTAAGCTCACGGCGAGTCTTAGGCGACCGTAGAATCTGCGTAGCTGGATCTCGCTGGAACCAGGTGTCCCATGCGGCATAAGGGTTTCTGTGGACCGCTCGACGGCTGTTGTGTATCTCGGTTGAAAGAGCGCAATGACTCTGCGATGTATGATCTGCCGGTTGGCCGTTGGGGTTTTTGGCGAGCAGGGTGCGGCCAAAATCAGAAAAAGCCGACCACATGCCAGTTCAGCCTGATCTCTGATCCATGGCAGCATGCTCTTGCCCGCCTTAAACCGGGTTGGGTTTTCGGAACGATTTGTATTCGTGGAGGCCCTCGGTGCGGGTCGTCGTTGAGCGCTTCCAGGCGTAAACGGAGTTTAGAGTAGTCCTGTTCGACGCCAAGGCTTTGAAGGCGGCCGGACAACCCACGGAGCGCGGACCGTTTTGTGCGCTTGCAACAGCCAGAACGAACAGGAGGATAGCGGTTCGTTACGCAGTACCAGTCGTGGCATTCATCGCTTAACCGATACGGATTGGCCTCTATAGACGATAGTGCGGTCTGGTTTTGCCTCGACTCCTTCGCCGGTTCCATGGTGTGGCGAGACCCAAACAATGTGGAATGTCATCTGGGAAGCCATGCCGGGATAAGAACCGGTGCGATCCCCGATGACGAGAGTTTTCTCTGCGTCAGACCACTTGAGAGGGATCAGAGAATAGGCGCCCTTTTCGTAGTCGTAGGTGTCCCCCTGGTCCTGGTAGAGGGTAAAAGCTCCATCCGCTCCGGAGTATATGCGCAGTTCGATGGGGCCGTTGGGGTCCTGGTCAGCGTATTCGATTTCAGGTCCCATCGGTAGGATGGAGCCGGCGCGAATGAATAGAGGTATGCGATCAAGCAGGGATTCGGCCTCAATCCTCTGAGCTCCTTTGATCTTTAAGCCGCTCCAGAAGTCGTACCAGTTTGGAGCATCCGGCAAATAAACGGAGCGCTGCACAGCGTGTTCATCGAGCACCGGATTGACGAGAATCGCGGGGCCGAACATAAATTCATCGGGGAGACTCCAGGTTTTCGAATCCTGTTGCCAGTCCATGACAAGAGGGCGCTGCATGGTGTAGTCGTCGTGGTGCACGCGCCAGGCGAGAGAGTAGATGTATGGCATGAGCCGGTAACGAAGCCTGTCGTATTTCAGCAGAATGGGCTCGACCTTGTCGTAAGTCCAAAGCTCATTGTGCTCGCGGTGTCCGTGTGTGCGGAAAATGGGACAGAAGACGCCATATTCATACCAGCGGGCATAGAGTTCCTGATAGTCAGGGTCTTTGAAGACGCTGCCGTTGGGAGGCCAATAGCCACCGATGTCTGTTGTCCAATAGGGAAAGCCGGAGAGCGCGAAATTTAGCCCGGCCGGGACTTGGTGACTCAGTCCCCAAAACGTGCTGTACACGTCGCCCGACCAGACCGTGGCCCCCACACGCTGCTGGCCCAGAAAGGCCGAGCGCGTTAGCAGGAAAACGCGCTTCTGATCTGTCGCCGCTCTCCAGTGCTGTTGTATGCCGAGCGTGTGTTCAAACGGAAAAATGTTGGTGTAGAGTGCGCCATTGCCAATGGAGAGCTGCTTGTCGCGGAGGATGGCGTCGCCATAATGCGGCCAATATTCTTCGGGTTCGGCGCTGTCGAGCCAGAATGCATCCCAGCCCTGCGCAAACAGCTTGCCGGGCAAATGTTCCCAATAGAAATCGCGAGCCTGGGGGTTGGTTGCGTCGTAGACATGCGCGTCGCGTACGTCCAAGTTGTGTTCCTTGATGAACTGGAAGTTCTGTGAATGGGGATCGAAGAGACCCCACACGGAAATCATCGCGTGAAGATGTTTTTCGTGAAGCTCCTTCAGCTCCGCAGGCACATCTGTAAAGTTCGCATTGAAAATCGGATCACCTTCGGTTTTCCACCAGAACCAGTCCTGCACAATCGCATCGAGAGGAATATGGTTGCTGCGATAGCGGTTGGCAATGTCGAGAATTTCCGCCTGTGAAACGTAGCGATCCTTCGACTGGAAAAGACCATATGCCCACTTTGGCAACATGGGCGAGTGGCCCGTAAGATTGCGATATTGATGGATGATCTCATCCATCTCGGGACCGTAGATGAAGTAGTAGTCAACCGCGTTGCCCGCAAGAGATGTAAATCGAAGCGAAAGTGGAAAGCGATTGTCAACCTCGGTCATTGAGGCTGTATTCCACATGATTGCGTAGCCCTGGCTCGAAACGAGTAAGGGAATGGCGACATCGGTGTTGTCTTGAGCGAGTTCGACTGTGCCGCCGCGATAGTTGAACATGCCGCTCTGGTGTTGGCCAAGACCGTAGTATGCCTCCGTGGCAGTCGGCGAGAATCGGTCGGATACGTGAAATGTTTGTAAACCATTGACGACATCAGGCTCATAGGTACGAGGTACGGCGTCATACTCTTCAAGAAGCCGCTCACCACCTATCGCACTGTAGGTCAGGTTTCCTCGATCGAGAGAGAAAGCCACCTTGACGGACGCAGTCGTAAGGATCGCGGATTTGCCGTCGTTCGTAAACTCGAATTTCGCACCTGGGCACGCATCTGAGGCTGGAAGCATCCAAGGCTGCTCCGGACTGGCGGATGAGGGCTCTCCCGGCCCAGCAACAATATGGATCACAGTGTCAGAGCAAACTGTCGCATGCAATGATTCGGAGCCAATTATGGCCGATAGCCCCCCGGCGGTACCAGTCACCGTGATCTGCGGTTGGGGTGGTAATTCGCTGCTCAACTGCGCCCAACCATGCGGGACACAGGCGAATGAGAAGAAAAGTGGAAGAATCTGAGAATATCGGAATTTCATAAACCCAAAGCTTGACATTTTTGTCTTTCTAAACAAAACGAGCATGAAAAAAGTGAGCCGACGTGTTGCGAGCACACGGCTCATTTGCTCAGGAAGGTCTTCTCAGGGCCCTTGAAGTGAACGAAAGACGAACTGCACGGACACGGCGATCGGGCGGTGTTGATTCCTCAATGATATCGGTACATGCGCGTTAGCTCACCGGCGCCAGGATCAAAATGCAAGCGAAGTGAGCAACTATGCCGATTGGGCCACATCTAAAACCGGCGCCGCAAGTAATATACGGTGTTTTACAGTTATGAGACCCATGGTTTGCAGACCGTTCATTGTGCCAAAGCTCCATTCGGTTCGGCGAAAGCGCAAGGGAAGCAACGCTTGACAAGGCTCTATCGTGTTCTATCTACTCCTTTCGTACGATCATGTGAATGAACACTTTGCGTTTTCAATTTTCGGCTAAGTTTGACATTCAGCGAGGTTTTAGCCGTTAGAATTGCGGCAATGGCAGATGTCTGCCCAGGAGCATTCCTGGCCACCAGCCCTCGAATGTGCTACGAGAAAAATCACCGACGGTCACGCCCAAAGTGGCTCCAGGTTTGGATGGAAATGTGCACTTCGTACTGAAACATTGCATTTCCGCGCTTTGAGAAGCCGGAGGGAAACGATGAACGGACCTCTTGAAACTCCAGCGAGCCCTTCCGAGCTTCCATTCTCAGCTCAGGAGAATGGAGAAAGCCGAAAGCTCGTTCTTCTCGAACTGGAAAAGATTCTGGAGAGTCCGTTTTTTCGCAGCGCAGCGCGCAGCAAACAATTTCTGAAGTACGTCGTTCTGAATCAATTGGACGGACACTCGGAGCAGCTGAAAGAACGGACTATCGGTGCCGAGGTCTTTCTCAGGCCAGCCGGCTATGCCACCGGTAACGACCCAGTAGTTCGCGTCCAGGCCGGCGAAGTGCGCCGCCGTCTGGAGCAGTACGACCAGTCTGCCGGCCGTGACGCGCGCCTGCGGATTGAGCTTCCCGTAGGCACGTACTCCCCTGTGTTTCACTGGGCCACGACCACGGCTCAAGGGCCCAATACACCGAGCTCTTTGCCGCAGACCCCCGTGAATGATCCCTTGCGTAGGAATCGCCTGTTGCGTTGGGAAATTGCGGTCCTGTGCGTGATCGTCCTGCTGGGTGCAGGCGTCGCATTCTTCTCCTGGCATAAGTCCGCACAGCAAAGGACGGCCTCTGAACAGTTTTGGGCACCCGTCTTTGCAACACAGCAACCTGCGCTGATCTGTCTCGCGAAGGGCGTGACCTACAGACCGGGCCCCGCGCTTTATCGGCGCTACACAAAAACGCATCCCGGCGCGTTTAAGACCGAGGTGGAGAGATCGAGTCAGCCACTACCGCTGGATCCCAGCGAGAACCTCACCTGGGGTGACATGTTGTATTACGAAGGCTACGGGGTAGCCCTTGGGGACGTGTCTGCGGCCGTAAAGTTTTCGGGGCTCTTGGGAAAGATCGGCAAGCCCAACCAAGTCCGCATTGGGTCAAATTACTCGTTTGCTGATCTCAGAAATTCTCCATCCGTGGTCGTTGGCGCATTCAACAATAAATGGACCATCGACATCACTTCGAATTTGCACTTTGCGTTCATTGAAGACAACGGGCATTGGAAAATTCGGGAGCAGATTCCGGGCGGTAGAGTCTGGACAACTCAGTATGACCAAGCTGGAAGACCGGCAGTAGACTATGCGATTGTAGCTCGGCTGATGGATTCGAAGACCGGCCAGTTCACAGTGATAGTGGCCGGACTGATCGATAGCGGCACGGAGGCCGCGGGCGAATTCGCCTCCAATCCAGATGTCCTCGAGAAAGCATTTCGGAATGCCCCACCTGACTGGCAAACGAAGAATTTAGAGGTCGTTTTGGAGACAAGAATCACCGACTCAATCCCGGGGCCGCCCCAAGTAGTGGCCACCTACTTCTGGCAATAGAGGGAACACATCGCTCCTTCGCGCCCGCCCAGTGCAATCGAGAGCGCTATATTTTCAACTCAAAATAACTGGGGAGAGGCAGTGGGCAGTGCATCGTCAGGAACGATGCACTGCTATCCACCACTTCTCCTCAAGGTCTTGCCAAGCTAGAAGCTCGCGCGCACATGGAACGTGATTGTGCGTGCCGGCAACGAGTTTGTTGCCTGCCCAAACGAACCGCTCGTCATGTCCGAGCTCACCAACGTCAGGTTGGCGCGGTTGAACAGATTGAGGACTTCTCCGCGCGCCTCGATTCTCATTTTCTCCCCAAAGAACCAGGGAGTGTTGAAGAACTTTGAAACGTTAAGGTCGACATTCTTGTATCCCGGCTCATCGTAGGTATTTCTGCCGAGATTCCCTTCCAGTCCCAACGTAGGTGACGGGAACTGGGAGGCTGCAGTGGCTGGCGCGCCAAAAATGCCAGTCAGGAACTGCTTCTTGCTTCGGCCACTCAGGTGCCTCCCGAGCGACGGAGCATTCGGGACATCAAAATTGTTACCATCGGCGTTGAAGTCGCCACCGCTGTTTCCGATTACGTTGCCACCCGCGTCGAAGACAGGTTCGAACGCTTTGCTGGTCATCACAGTAAACGGCAGGCCTGTCTGCATCAGCCACACGCCACCGACCTGCCAGCCGCCCAGCACATTCTTCAGCACCAGGGAGCCATAGGGAGACGGAACAATCCAGATGCCATCAGCCGAAAACTGCTGATGGATATCGAAGTCCGCCCTGCCGCGTTGCGATCTGAAGCTATCCGGCTGGATGATTTGCGTACTGGCGAACGGTGCTCCGCCATCCAGAGATTGCGCCGTGCTGTACACGTCCAGGGCTTTCGCTATGGTGTAGATTCCGCGCACCGCCAACCCGTGCGACAAACGGCGCGAAACAAGGGCGGAGACAACATGACCAACGGAGTTTCCATTGGACGTTCCGTACTCAATAGCGCCGAAGCTCGGATTGAGGAATTGCGGCTTCCTTTGTTGACGATCAGATCGCCGGCGAAACGATTGGCGTTCTGATAGATCGGCAAATGGTGGGCTTCTGTTCCCGAATAGTTGATTTCCGCGATGAGGTCGTTTTTCAACTGCTGCTGCAAGCTCAGGGTCCAGGCTTCGACCTGGGTCATTTTGTAGTTTGGATCGTAGCCGCCGAGGCCCGACCGCTGTGGCACGTCATTCAGGAGAATGCCGCCGTGTGAATCGAAAGTCACGTTGGAGGTGTCAACCACCGGACAAGCCTCTGTGAAACCCGTTGGCGGGCTGCACGTCTGGAAAGCGGGGGTCGGGTTGCCCTGACGTACATTGATGTACGGCGAATAGAAGTAGGGCAGGTTTCCTGAAGTGGCATCAGTAATGTGGAGGTATGGCGGTTAATCCGAGAACATGCCGGCGCCGCCACGCAAGGCTGTCTTGCCGTTTCCAAACACATCCCACGAGAATCCGAGCCGAGGCGTCAGGCCCCATACGATGTGATCGAGAATTGAAGTTCGCCCGCTTGGCGCCGCGACGGCAACTGCACCGGCGATCCCCTGCTGCCGTGTTCCGGAGGCAAGATTCAGCAACGTGAGTTTCGGGCTGATGATGTTGAATAAGTGCCCCATCGAGTCGAACCGAACGCCTGCGTTAATAGTCAACCGCGGCGTGACCTTCCAATCATCCTGGACGAAGAAGCCCGTGTAAATCTCACGATAGCGCCGTACGTAGGGTGCCTGCCCGTGGGTGGTGAGATCCACGTGCGTGCCGTTCTCTGAGGTTGCCTCGTCCTGCACAAAGTCCAGCAGATTGTCGAAGTTGTAGGTTGGGCGAGTGAAGGCGCTGTCCTGCAGGTCGTTTTCGCGAATGTTGTAGCCGTCGTATCCAAACTTCAGGGTGTGCGACTTGATGGTCGCCGTCATCACGTCGCGCCATCCAACGGTCGTCTGAATAAAGTTACCAGCTCCCAGGTTCCAAAGCCCTGCAAGCCTGTGACGTTCACGTATGGGATTGCCTCGGTAGGCGAAGTCCCGTTGGCGCCTTGAGGACGGATCTCGTTCGCGCCAAACTCATTCAGAAGGCGCGAAGAGAAAGTATGCGTCCAATCCACATTCACGAAATCCGAGATGTCGTAGTAGGGGATATTGGTGGCCGGTCTGGCCTGGATGCCTTCAGACGTGCGTGAAGTACGAATTGCATCTACATAAATGCGATCGTTTTTGCCCAGATAGTCGTCAACGCGGAAACTCCACTGGTAGCCGTTGTTGGGCGTCGTCACGCTAATGTTTGAGGTGCCGACTGCATTCAGATCGGCCGGGATGCCCGCGGGAGGTGCAAAGTATCCGGGGGTTGCCGCCTCAACCTGTGCAACTGTTTGCAGGTTCGAGGTTGGAAAAGATTGCGGCGGAGCGGTCGCGAGGATCGATGCAGCGACGGTGTTGGGTAGGTTCGCCTTGACCCAGTTGTCAAAGTCCTGTGTCTCGGCTGTGATCGTGTAGGCCGACGCAGAACTGGAGCGAAGCACGTCGATAGCCCCATACCAGAACAATTTGTTCTTGAATGCCGGGCCACCCAATGAGGCGCTGACCTCGTTGCGTGAGAAGTTCGGAATATTGGATTGAAATTCTGTTCGCGCGCTCAGGTTGTTATTGCGGAAGTAGTAGTCGAAAGTGCCGTGCAGATCGTTTGACCCTGAATTCGTGTAGACTTCAACGGTCGCGCCGGCATTCCTTCCCTTTTGGGCGTCGAAGTTGTTGGTCTTGACACTCATTGACTGCACGATCTCGGGGTTGGGCGAGATGGAGGTGGCGCCGCCACGAGACGGAGTATTCGTGTATCCGCCATCAATCATGTAGCCGTTCTGCTCCTGACGGAGTCCGGCGGCGTTGATGTTGATGTTGTATTCGTTGGTGTAATTGTCTCCGGAAGTTACTGCGCTTCCGGTCATGCCCGGAGTGAGCGCGGTGAGACCGAAGATATTCTGATCGGGCAGCGGCGTCTGTTGCAATGTGACATCCGCGATCACGGAGCCGGTGGTTGGCGTAACCAGGTCTACTGAAGTTTCAGCGGCAGACACTTCGACATTGGTTGAGACAGCACCCACCTGAAGCACCGGGGCAAGGGTCCGCATTTCGCCCACCTGGAGCGAAAGACCCGCCTGCTGCCAGGTCTTGAACCCGCTCATTTGAATCTCGATCGAGTAGGTGGAAGCTGCGATGCTGTCGACTCGAAAATACCCGGTTTCATTTGTAGTGGTGGTTTTCGCCACTCCAAGCCGTGTATCGGTGACGGTAACTTTGGCTGCAGCGACTGCGGCTCCAGATGAATCTCGAGCCGTTCCCTCGAGGCCGCTGGAGAATTGGGCAAGAGCCGAAACCCCTCCCAAGCAGATCGCAAGGGTACCAGTAAGTAGAGTCCTTATCGCAGATTTCATGCCTAGCATGGAGTCTCCTTTGAATATCGAACGCCGGCAGACAAGATCAAAATGCGCATGTCTTACCGGTTTGACCTTCCGTCCTTCGTGGTTGCAATGCAAAGAACTTCGCAAATTTGAAGCTGGTAAATCGACCAGTGACTTACCAGTTTTGGAAGATTCCGCCTTCCCGAAATCCCAAAATTGGGAAAACGCTTACTCGCCAAGTACAAAAATTGCCCGCGCACCCGACGCGAGCGAGGAATTGTCGAAGAGAGAGCCCAGTCCCTGATTCCGCCAGTTGTGGCACATTCGCTCGACGTAGGTCGTTTGCTACCGCGATTTGGATCGGGGAAATTGGTACTTTCTGATTCGCGCGGAATCTACAACTTTGGGTCGAGGTCGTCAAGTATTGCACGGTGTATTTACCGTATGGAGCGTTACAAGTGAAGGTAGATCAATATGATGACGCACTAGAGGAATTCTATTTGGTGCTGGTCGCGTGAGGGACGCTGATGGTTGGCGGGCATGTTGGAAATCGGGCCGTTCGGGCTCACATCCAACCTGAAATTGCGAAGTACCCAAACAACTCCCCGAAAGGAAACCCTCATTGACAGCGATCCAATCAGGAGGACTTCCGTCGACATCACGCCTTTCTCGCTTCAACCGAGGCCGGCTCACGCGCGGCATTCCGGTGGGTCCAGTCCATTCAAGGTGGCCTCACCGCGTGAAATTCTATAGACTCTCGTGCCAACTCGCGAGGCTGCGGTTGGCTCCCGCGACGTTCCACACCCCATATTGGGACGCAATGTTAGTGCGCCTGGCGAAGTCAGCGACGAATTCTAAGATCGGTTTCTTGATTTCGAACAGCCGTACCAATCCTCACCAGCGTGCCGACCTCTGACGCCTCTGTCAAAAACTCAAAGAGCGTGACACTGGAAAAAGCGCCAGCGAGAGACGGCTGGCCAATCAGATCGCATTCATCGTATCTTGATCCAAGCGATCATCACGGGGTGCGAACCGAGGGAATGCATTCAGGTCGGCGGGGTTTTCTTCGTCTTTCAATGGCAGCTCTGGCTGGAGCGCTTTCGCAGAATGGCATCTCCCAGCAGACCGGTGGCATGGGAGGACGCCTTGCCACTGCGCAGAACAAACCTGCCCAATCCGGCCGCCCGTTCGACGCCCATTTCATCGACATTGCAGCTCAGGCCGGCCTCACCGCGCCAGTCATCTACGGTGGAATCGATCACAAGGAGTACATCATTGAGGCCAACGGCTGCGGCTGCGCATTCTTCGACTACGACAATGATGGCTGGATCGACATTTTTCTCCTCAGCGGCACGAGATTGACTGGCGCACCGCCTGGTGCAACGAACCGTCTATACAAAAATAATCGCGATGGCACTTTCACCGACGTGACCAAGCAGGCGGGACTGGAAGCTGTTGGCTGGGCCAACGCAGTTTGTATCGGCGACTACAACAACGACGGCTTCGAAGACATTTTTTGTACCAACTTCGGTCAGAATCGACTCTATCGGAATCTCGGGAACGGCACGTTTAAAGACGTCGCCAAGGAAGCAGGCCTCATGGATTCTGAGCTCCGCTGGGGAGCCGGATGTTCGTTTTTTGATTACAACAGGGATGGCCATCTGGACCTGTATGTCTCGAACTACCTGAAATTTGATATCGATCATGTGCCCAAACCCGGCGCCGGCGTGAATTGCAATTGGAAGGGAATTCCGGTCAACTGCGGTCCAAGGGGTCTCCCCTTCGGGCAACACTCGCTCTACCGGAACAACGGCGATGGAACCTTCACCGATGTCAGTGTTGCCTCCGGTATCGGAAAGCCGTGGCCGAGTTACGGCATGACTGTTGTGACTGCGGACTTCGATGACGACGGTTGGCCCGACATCTACGTTGCGTGTGACTCAACGCCCAGTCTTCTCTTCATCAACCAGCACGATGGCACGTTTAAAGAAGAAGGCGTGGAGCGCGGTGTCGCCTTGAGCAACGATGGTGGCGAGGAGGCGGGAATGGGTGTCGGAGTAGGCGACTACGATCTTGACGGCCATCTCGACATTTTCAAGACCCACTTCGCCGAAGACACCAACGTGCTCTATCGCAACGATGGGACCGGCAACTTTGATGATCGAACGTTGCAGGCGAAACTCGGAGTCGAGATCCGGTTTGCCAGTTGGGGAACAGGAATCGTCGATCTCGACAATGACGGCTGGCCCGACATCTTCTTTGTTACTGGTAGTGTTTACCCCGAAGTTGAGAAGCTGCTGCCGCAGAATCCGAATAAATCGCCGCGCATCGTCTTCCGGAACCTGGGTAACGGCACGTTCGAAGAGATCGCCGACGCGGGCCCCGGAGTAACGACTCCCCACTCAGGTAGAGGCTGCGCTTTTGGAGACTTCGACAACGACGGCGATCTCGACATCCTGATCCTGAACATGAACGAACCGCCATCACTGCTGCGCAATGACCTCAAAGGAACGCATCACTGGCTCAAAGTGAAGCTCGTCGGCACCAGGTCTAATCGCAGCGCGATCGGTGCCCGTGTACTTGCACAGTACGAAGGACACATGCAGGCACAAGAGGTGTTGAGTCAATCCAGCTATTATTCCTGTAACGACTCGCGACTCCATTTTGGCTTGGGGGGAGCGACCACAGCGGACCTCTCGATTCGATGGCCTAGCGGCGCCACCGAGAAATTTACACACGTTAAGTGCGATCAATTGGTTACGATTCGAGAGGCGCAGGGGATCGTCCCCAACATTGGATGGGCCCGTTCAATGTTCGCGCCCGCTCTCAATCGCGCTCCCTTCTACCGCGCATGACCAGGGGCTGGACGAGAATTTTGCTGGGGCTTGCAGCACTTGCATTGCCTTGTCTCGGCGTTGCAACTCAAGCACAGCAACGGGAAGCATCCGTTGCCTTGATCGAATCGCAGATTCGCGCTCATGCCTATGATCAAGCCCTGCACAGCGTCGATGCAGCGTTGCGAAGGACCTCGAATGACGAACGCCTTTGGAGTCTGAAAGGAATCGTGCTCTCGCTCCGAGGTAACGATGCCGACGCAATTAGTGCATTCGACAAAGCTTTGCACATTGCGCCCAACAGTTTGGTTGCCCTGAAAGGCGAGACGCAGTTGCTGTTTCAGAGGCACGACAAGCGCGCGATTCCGCTTTTGGAAAGGATCGTGAAGATAGATCCAAATGACACAATTGCGCACGAAATGCTTGGGAATCTCGACAAAGCGCAGGGAAACTGTGAGGCAGCGATCGCTCAGTTTGCTCTGAGCGCAGATGTTATGAAGAGTCACCCCGCTTCACTAGAAGCCTATGGTTTTTGTCTGGAACAGATGAATCAGCCGCTGAAAGCAATTTCTGCATTCGAGCAATTGAATGCACTGCTGCCCGACAAGATATATCTGAAGTACGACCTTGCGGTTCTGCTGGTCGAGACAAAACAAAATGACGCCGCGATTGGGTTGCTGCAGCCGCTTGTGACTGTCGACACTCCCGATCCGGAGATACTGAGTCTCGCTTCTGAAGCGTATGAGGCTAACGGCGATACGCCCAAGGCTGTGACGCTTCTTCGGCAAGCTATTGTACTGAATCCTGCAAATCCCGGTTATTACACCGCGTTTGCAGGGATATGTCTGGATCATGATTCCTTTCAGGTTGGAATTGACATGATCGATGCGGGCCTCAAGCATGTCTCCAACGACCCTGGAATGTACATCTCGCGCGGCTTGCTTTATGCGCAGCTTGCCGAATATGACAAGGCAGAAACGGACTTCCGAATGGCGGAACAACTCGATTCGACCCAAGGCTTGAGTTCGTATGCCATCGACCTTGCCGAGTTACAACGGAACAATCCAGACAAGGCGGCCGCGGAGATCCGGGCGCAGTTGAAAGCTCATCCAGACAGTCTCCTATTGCATTGCCTTCTGGCAAAAATTCTCACGAGCCAGGGGCCCGACTCCGATAGCAACGCAGTGAGAGAGGCGACAGAGTCAGTTCAAGCGGCGATCAAGCTTAAGCCCGATTCGACTGAAGCTCGAAACATCCTCGCGAGCATCTACATCAACTCAGGCGAATTCGACCTCGCCATCGAGCAATGTCGCATTGCTCTGCAGCACGATCCGTCGGACCAGACAGCGATGTATCACCTCATTATGGCCTTGCGCCATTCGGGCAAGCCTGAACAACGAGAAGAGATTCATTCCCTGGCAAAGCAGCTATCTGGGTTGCAACAAGCGTCTTTGAAACAGGAGACCTCTCGAAAACAATTCAAGCTGGTGGAAGCGCAACCGCCAGGCGTGAAGTAGAGAGGATAGATATCGCTCCTAAGCTAGGATGGCGCCAGATCCGCAGGTGCGACGCGAGAATACGTTTGCGCTTGGCGAGTACGGCACGACGATCACAGAGACAGACGTTACCGCGGCCCAGTCACCCTCAACAATGTCGGTGGTTCTTCACAAGATCTAGGGCCAGCTCAGGCCAATTGCCGAGGTGGAGTCGTTCCAATTCATTTACACCATGTTCCGAATCAGAAAATCGTCGCAGCTCGGTTCTCCCTATCGAGCTGTGGAATCCCGACAGATTGGCCGATGGTGCTGCTCTGATCCCATTCTGATCTATGATTGGTAGCCGTAAGGCACAGACGAACATGGTCGCCGCTGTGTATCGGAGGGAATAACTGTGCTGCGTCAAGCCCGAGGGTTAGTTCTCGCATTGTTGCTGGCAGATGCGGTAGCTGCGGTTGCGCAAGGTACCGGCGAGGCCGCGCTCCAGTCCGAGACGTCCTCGATCCAGGTGGCATTCGACGCTCGGCAGCCGGGCCTCAGCGCACTTAGCGTTGACTCTCTTCAGCGCGGCCAATTCCGCCCCAGCCCGATCGTCAATCCGGGGGGCTCGCCGCCAAAGTACACCGTGTCTGAGAGCAGCGGTTGGGTGCAGTACGCCTTCAGTTCCGATCCGAAGCACCCGGTATGGGAGATGCGCTGCAATGGGGACACGCTGCGCATGCTCAGCATCTTCCAGCCCGGCGGCGCAACGCGCGACCTCAGCCTGCGCTTCAATCCCGACGTAACCCACGCTACCCTGCTTGGCCACGTGACGTCCGCCGGCGATGTGGCGCTGCCCGCGCTGCTGCATCTCCCCGGCATGGGTTCGTTGCGCATCTATGCACCGGGAAACGCATCTGCAGCCTTGCACTATACCGCTCAGCGCAAGGGCACAGCTTTCGTGGCCATCACGTTTCCCGCGGCCACTGCCGAACACCCATCGATCGAGTACTCGCTTCAATCCGCCGCCATCTATCCGACCGTGCCCGGCGTCGCCGGCGATGCGCGCTTCGACAGTTTCCGCCGCGACTACCTCGACATCTTCCAGTTCCACGCCGTCACTCACGTCCTGGCCAACAATGCCGCCAGCGACTCCTGCGCCATCACCGTCTACGAGGACGCCGACATCGCCCGCTACACGCCGGAACTGGTCAAAGGTCTGACTGCGCTCGACCTCGTCCGCGACACGCTCGACCGCTATCTCGACGGCTTCATCGGCTGCGGCATCAAGGGCTACCACGCCTTCGACGCCGGCCCAGACGGCGACACCAGCCTAAACACCGACACCGACGCCTATCCCTCGCTGCTCATCGCCGCATACGACTACGCCGACGGCAGCGGCGACCTGGCCTGGCTGCGCAAAAAATTATGTCGGCCTGCGCGGATGGACTGAAATCGTGACCGCGCCCAACGCCGACGGCAGCCCTCTGATCGAGTTCCCCGCCAGCGGCAACACCGGCTCGTGGACCGAAAAGATCACCATCCGCTCCGCCAACTGGTGGGACACAATCGGCTTCGGCCACCAGGACGCATACTCGAATGCGCTTGCCTATCGCGCCTTGCGCGGCATGGCCGCCCTCGCCGAGCGTATCGGCAAGCAGGCCGACGCGGCGAAATATCGCCATCGCGCCGATCAGATCCACGGCCTCTACGCCTCCACATTCATCGATCCCGCCTCCGGCGTCGTTTCCGGCTGGAAGAGCGCCGACGGCACGCTGCACGACTACTACTTCCCTTTCGCCAGCGGCATCGCCGCGCGCTACGGCCTGCTCGACGATGCGAAAGGACGCCGCGCTATGACTTCGATCCTCGCCAAGATGGACGCCGTCGGCTATCGCAACTTCTCGCTCGGCATTCCAGGGAATCTGGTGTCGATTCCCCATGCCGACTACGTCGATCACGACCCGAACTGGGGCGGCGGAAAGCTGCCTGACGGCAGCGATGGATTCCAGATCTACGAGAACGGCGGCGCGACCGCCTGCTTCTCCTACTTCACTCTCGGCGCGCTCTATCACCTCGGCGAGAAGCAGCAGGGCGACCGAATTCTCATGCCCATGCTCGAATCGTTCGCACACCAGGGATTCTCCGGCCGCGGCTCCAACGGACAAACCAACGACTGGAAAGATTGGAACGGCGGCGCGCATGGCTACGAAGGCTTTCTGCTCGACAACTACTACACCTTCCTGGCCGTGCTCGACCGCGCAGGCAAGATTGCCAAGATGCCGTAGCTGCGGGCAGTTTCTTATAATCGCGCTTAGAATTTCGTCGCAGCAAGTGCTCAACGACATCTACGATCATGCACTCTTGAGGGGATAGCTGGATTTGGCTTTACAAAACGGATGTCTAATCGTAATCGGCTTTTGTGCCATATCTACACCGGCGCAAACCATGCTGATACCCAAAATCAAATCGGTACCACCTGCCAGCCATTTTTTGAATAGCGCATTTCGATTGTCTTGCCTTCAATTGACAACTCATAGTCCCCTTTTGGAAGAGTCTGTGAAACCCACTCAATGGTATGCTGGCAATCGATGTGGCGCTTCGTGCCGAATAGGGTCACTCTCAACGCCGAAACCCTACATTTCGCAATTTCTCCTTTGCCGCACAGAACGCCCGACATCGTGACAAGCTCTCGTGTGGAATTCATCGTGGAGTGAAAGTCTGTTCCTATTACCTGGAAGCGTCAACGTCTTTCGTATAGCTCTGCGGCACTCCAGTCCCACTCCCATCCACACCGTGGTGAAAGGCGGACGCTCGATTCCTGTTGCGGTAGCGGCACAACTTGGAAGACGGCCCGCAGATCGGGATTGACGGTTAGAGAAAGGGTCGTGCCGCGTGCCGTCACAAGGAAAAGATTCCTTCCACCCTTGCGGCGCTGTAGCAGCATGGGTAAAGATATCGATCTGCCACGATTCTTTGGTAGAGGTACAAATCAATCCAGGAGTTGATGAATGATACGCATCGCATTGGCGGCCATCTTTTGCCTGTCCATCCAGACGATTGGCCAGCAATCGGCACCGAAGCTCAGATTCCGTGCCCAGACCGATTTCTTTGATCTGCCGCCCGACCTGTATTTCGGCGAGGCTGCAGGCGTGGCGGTCAATTCGAAGGGGCATGTTTTCGTCTTCTCTCGTGGCGACACGACCGGCCCAGCCTATGGTGCGGCGGCGGCTCAGTTGCTCGAGTTTGACGCCGAAGGAAAGTACGTTCGGGAGATCGGCCATCATTTGTATGCATGGAGCTTCGCCCATGCCGTCAAGGTCGACAAGGAAGACAACATATGGGTGGCCGATAAGGGGTCGGACATGGTTATCAAGTTCAATTCGGAAGGCCGGATATTGATGGTCTTCGGCCGCAAGCAGGAGGCCTCCGACGAGGGGACGGGGCCGCTCAAGCATTTCAAGCCGCCCTTGCCGCCAATCGACGGGGAGTTTCGCCAGGTGACCGATATGGCCTGGGACGCGGCTGGCAATACCTATATCAGCGACGGTTACATTAATTCCAGAATCGCCAAGATCGATAAAGACGGAAACTGGATCAAGTCCTGGGGCGAACCGGGAACCGGTTCAGGACAATTCAATACGCCGCACAGTATCGCCACGGATGATACGGGCAACGTGTATGTCGCGGACCGTGGCAACGGACGCATTCAGGTTTTCGATGGAGACGGCGAGTTTCTGCGCGAGATCCACATCAACGTGGCATACGACCACAAGACTCGTCCGTGGATGGGGAACATGGCATCCGAAATTCCTCCAACCGCCGAAGCTCCGGCGCCATTGAACAAGACCATGTTGAATGGGTCTCCTTGGGCGATCTGCATCACGCCCGCTCCTCATCAAGTGCTCTTTGCGTCTGATGGCTATCCGGGCCGTATCTATAAGCTCACTCTGGATGGCAAGGTCTTGGGCGTGCTCGGCACAACCGGCCATGGTCCTGGCCAGTTCGGCTGGATTCACGAGCTGGCTTGCCCATCTGAGAACACTCTGTATGCCGCCGAATTGCTGAATTGGCGAGTACAGAAGTTGACACTTGAGCCAACGCAATAACTGCACGCAGATGTCGAGCGACGACCCGATAGTGGTCCCGACCGACCTCAATACGGCAACGATCGGACGGCACCACAATCGGCGGTCACGTCTTTGAACTGGACTTGAATCCCACATTGGAAGTCATCGTGACTGTGAATACCATTCCCTGAAAAGAAAGCTGGACGATGCATCGGGGATGAAGACGATCGATCCTACCCAGTGATCGCGCCGCTCCAAGGACTGAGTCAGCATGCTTGTGATTTATCTCGCTTTTGAGGAGTTGTAAATGAGAAGCAGCAGACGGATTTTCATCAAGCAGGCATCCGGGTTTACTGCAGCGTGCGTTACCGGCCTCAATTCCAACAACACAGCCAATGCGTCTTCCATTTCGCCAGCCACAGGCCCAGCCGACGGCAGTTCGGCTGGATGGTATGACCGCCCGATGCGCTGGGCCCAACTGGCATTCGTCGAAGATGATCCCGGTAATTACGACCTCTCTTTCTGGCTCGACTACTTCAAGAGCATCCATGCCGATGCGGCTTGCCTGAGCGCGGGAGGCGTTGTCGCTTTTTATCCAACTGAGGTCCCGCTCCACTATCGAAGCCGATGGCTCGGGACTATGGACACATTTGGCGACATCGTTGCGGGATGCCGGAAGCTTGGGATGAATGTGATTGCGCGAACGGATTCGCATGCCTGCCATCAGGACGTCTACGTTGCGCATCTGGATTGGATCGCAGTCGATGAACATGGCAACAAGCGCAGGCACCCTTCCGATCCGGACTATTGGCTTACCTGCGCCCTTGGGCCATACAACTTCGACTTCATGAGCTCAGTGCACCAGGAGATCATGCGAAAGTACAGGGTCGACGGCATCTTTACCAACCGCTGGTCCGGCTCCGGAATGTGCTACTGCGAGCACTGCCAAAAGAACTTTCGCGACTTCTCCGGCCTCGACCTTCCTCGCACCCTCGACCCGCAGGATGCATCGCGGCGTCAGTACATCCTGTGGAATCAAAAGGTGCTGTTTGATCTCTGGCGGCTCTGGAATCAAAAGATCCGCGAGATCAATCCGCAAGCCAGCTACATCGCGAATGCGGGTGGTGGCGCGCTAAGCACGTTGGACATGAAAACCATCGGAGGACTCGCGCCGACACTGTTCGCAGATCGCCAGGGAAGAAGCGGATTGATGCCACCATGGGCCAATGGAAAGAATGGCAAGGAATATCGCGCCGCCATGGGCCAAAAGGCCATTGTGGGAATTTTCAGCGTTGGCATCGAGGACAAGAATCGCTGGAAAGATTCGGTCCAATCTCCCGATGAGACGCGTTTGTGGGTAGCCGACGGAATCGCACAGGGCCTTCGTCCCTGGTTCACCAAGTTCAATGCCAAGGTGATCGATCGTCGATGGCTTCCGGTCGTCGAGGAAATCTATCAATGGCATTATGCCAACCAGGTACTACCTTCGCAATCAGAAAAACTTCGCGCGCGTGGGAATGGTTTACTCGCAGCAAACAGCTTCTTTTTACGGCGGAGAGAAGGCGAAATCCCTAGTCGAGGATCCGGCGCTCGGCTTTTACGAGGCGCTGATCGAGGCGCGCATTCCCTTCGAGATGGTGCATGATGGATTACTTGATCACGCGCATACCGCCCAATTTCGCACCTTGATCTTTCCCAATATCGCGGCTCTTTCCAATCTGCAATGTCAGCA
Organism: uncultured Acidobacteriota bacterium; assembly: GCA_963718435.1. GTDB lineage: Bacteria > Acidobacteriota > Terriglobia > Terriglobales > Acidobacteriaceae > Telmatobacter. The sequence continues at coordinate 66,639 of CAVQZQ010000066.1, forward strand.
AATCCGAGAGTTTGTCGCCGGCGGTGGCAACGTCGTTGCAACCTACGAGACGTCTCTCTATGACGAATGGGGCGTGCGCCGCCCGGACTTCGGACTGGCATCGCTCTTCGGTGCCTCCTTCGCCGGCAAAGCGCAAGGCCCCATGCTGAATTCCTATCTCTCCCTCAAAAAAGATGCGGGAAGGGACACGCGCCACCCGCTGTTGAAGGGCTTTGAGGACGCGAAAAGAATTGCCAACGCCGCCAATCAGGTGGACATCCAGCCTCTTGCTCAAAACCTTTTCTCGCCGCTCGAAATCGTCCCCAGCTATCCCGACCTTCCCATGGAGGCAGTCTTCCCTCCGCCAGTCACGACGCACAATCCGGGCGTCATCCTCCGCGAGCATGGGCGCGGCCGTGTGGTCTACTTTCCCGGAGACATCGATCGCACATTCTGGGAGGTACTCGATGTCGACCATGCGAAACTCCTGCGCAACGCCGTGCTCTGGGCGACGAATGAGACTGCGCCCGTGACTGTCGAAGGCCAGGGAGTCCTGGACATTTCTATTTGGGGCCAGAAGAACTCAATGACCGTGCATCTTGTGAACCTTACAAACCCCATGATGATGAAGGGGCCAGTGCGTGAGGTCATTCCGGTTGCAAATCAACATGTGCGCATACAAATCCCTGAAGGATCGCGTGTGGCGCGCGCAAAACTCCTGGTGGCAGGCAGGCCAATTCCGTTCGTGAACGAGCAGGGGCTCATCGCCGTCGATGTGCCTTCGATTGCAGTGCATGAAGTGATCGCGCTCGATCTCGAGGTCTGACCGATTCAGACTGAAGCCTCACAAAACGGGGCTCAGTTTGCGCGGAGAAACCAGGTGCCTGCGCCCCGAAGGCTTCGCGCCCAACGATCGGGCCCCACCGGTCATACTATGATGACCATGAAAAGCAAACTCAGAATCAGGCCTCGCCCTTCACTCCTGTTCGCGTCATACCGCTGGCACTGCACATATTTGTCCGCTCTCGTGCTTGCCTGCTCCGTCTCCACCCTTCTCGCTGCGCAAAAGCCCGTCAGCATCCCTGAACAGATTGAATGGACCTGGGAGGTAAGTCCGCCTCACCCCGATCCCGCGCTCCCCAACGTACTCCTGCTCGGCGACTCCATCTCTCGCAATTACTTCCCCGACGTCACCAAGAACCTCACGGGCATCGCTAATGTCTATCTCATGGCCTGCTCCACCTCGGTGGGCGATCCACGCATCGAGCGCCAGATCGAGGAGTTCGCGAACATGGAGAAAGTACGCTTCCGCGTCGTCCACTTTAACAACGGCATGCACGGATGGAACTACACTGAAGCGCAATACAAGTCCGCCTTCCCCGCTTATCTTCACGCCGTCCGCACTCTCATCGAAAAGAACGGCGCGCTCATCTGGGCTAGCACCACGCCCGTCCGCTCCGACGCAGACACCGGAGCCACAAATCTCCGCATTGATCAGCGCAATCAGATCGCCCGCCAATTCGCCGAAGAAGCGGGCATCCCCATCGACGATCAGTTTTCCCTGATGCAGCAGCATCGGGATTTGCACGAAGACTCCGTCCATTTCAATTCCGCAGGAGCCAAAATCCAGGCCGATCAGGTCACCGCCATGATTCGCGCCGCACTCGGTATGCGCTGAGCGATCTCAGTGCGAACTATGCGAGTGAACCTCAATCCCCGAAGGGACGACATTCTCCACGGTCCAAATAGATCACGCACCACGAGCGCTCTCGTCGATTAACCGGCTGCACATCCCTTCAGTCGCACACCGTCGGGCAAATTCATATCTTCGGACAAAAGGTATGCGGCTGGATGGAAGTTCGGAGGAAGTAAAATTGACTGAATCCGATCGTTGGCGGATCCATCCGGTTCGACCCCGAAAAGGTGAAGGCCTGGCCCCATCAGCACCTGGCGCTTGACGGTGCGGAGCAGGGTGGGGATCGGCGCATTACACAAGGAACATGGCAAAGCCTGCGATGAACATGGCAATTGCTGTGAATGCAACGACAATCCAGCCCAGACGGGAACTCGGCTGGCCTTGCATGAGTTTCTTGTCTGCTGCAACGATGAGGATCGCGACGAGAAGGAAAGGGGCCAGCAATCCGTTGATGACAGCGGTCCAGTAGAGCGCCTTCACCGGGTTGATACCAACGAAGTCCAGTCCGACGCCCACTCCAGTTGAAACTAGAATCAGGGCGTAAAACCAGCGTGCCTGCCTCAGCTTCTTGTTCAGTCCTTGACGCCACCCTAGCGTCTCGGCAAATGCGTATGCCGCCGATCCTGCCAGCGTGGGGATGGCAAGAAATCCGACACCGACAATACCCAGGGTGAACAGCGTTGCGGCGAATTTGCCCGCGAAAGGTCGAAGGGCCTCTGCGGCCTGGCGAGAGGTCTCAATGTTCGTGATGCCATGCCGGTTGAGGGTGATCGCAGTGGTCAGGATGATAAAGAACATAACCATGTTCGAGAAAAACGCCCCAACACCCACATCGACATTTCGCAGCTCCAGCTCCTCTGCAGTAGCTCCTCTTCGCATGGCGAGCGTACTCTGGCCTGCCGATTTCTCCTCTTCGACTTCTTCACTCGCCTGCCAGAAAAAAAGATAAGGGCTGATTGTGGTGCCGAGGATGGCGACCAACGTCGCCCATTCATTGCCGGTTCGCGGCATCGAAGGCGCCAGGGTATCGCGCAGTACCTGGCCCCAGTTGGCCCCCACCACAAACGCGGTAACCGGATAAGCGAAAAGCACGAGGACAAGCCACTTGAGAACGTTTGCGATCTGATGGTACTGGAGCCGGACAGTGGCCCATGAAATCAGCACCGCAAACACGACCACAAACCATCGGGAATTGATTCCTGACAGCATCGCAGCCGCATCCGCCATGCCTGCGAGGTCCGCGGCAATGTTAATTGTGTTGGCGGCTAAAAGAGCGATGACAAAGACGAGCAGAAGCCATTTTGGAAATCGTTGTTTGAAATCCTGCCAGGCCCTGCCCCGTGACCTGCCCGATGCGGGCACACATGATTTGCACCGCGGCCATGAGTGGCCACGTGAGGAGCGCGGTCCAAAGAAGTTTGGTTCCTAGCTGTGCGCCGGCAACAGAATATGTGGCGATGCCAGAGGGGTCATCGTCGGCCGCTCCGGTGATGATTCCCGGCCCGAGCGATTTCAACACAGATCGGAACCAACGGGATGGGGAGGATGTTGGCACAAAAATTGGAGACAACCACTGTGTTCAGATCAATAGTTGGACCTGCATCTGGCAGTGCAATCTTTGATGCCCGCTTAATCCGGACGGATGAGCTGGTGTGTCTTGCGCGCAATTTCTGATTCAGTGTAACCCTTCCCGCAATTCACCTGAAGTTACTTGCGAGAGTCGTTCGCCAAGGGAGGTTCCTTACCCGTCGCCCGCGCATCATCTTGTGTCGCGGCTTTGAGTCTCGCTTCATGGACCATGTCCTTGGTCTTGCCCAAGGCGACTTCAAGTTTGCCCTTCACTTGTTGGGCGATGCCTTTTACCTGGAGCGGGGTGTTTCCGGTCCATTCGCCCACCTTTCGCTTCGTGCTGCCGACTACTTCGTCGATAGTGCCTTTTACTCGATCGTCATTCATAGACCCTCCTCGGTTGATTCAATTCGCAAAGCTTCGACTTCATGGCCGAAGCGCATTCGGCCAAGTCATCGGCTGGCGCATTCGAACTCAGACCGATGCGCCTTTTGTCGGATAACACTTAATTCCGGTCGTGCGGACTTTCCATTCTTTGGTTTCTGTTCAAACCGGTTACCGGTTGAGATAGAGATTGGGGTGATGATGATGGTGGTGATGATGATGGTGATGACGGGGGTGAACCACCACGACAACCTGCGCCGGCGCCGCAAAAGGCAATGCGAAGCACGAGATGAGAACTAATCCAAGCCATAACTTTTTCATATCTCTATTATGGTGCGATGAAAGGTTAAGTATAGAGCTCTATTGACCTATACGTACGAATGCCCCTATAAGAAGAACCTTCCCTCGATCGACCGAAACATTCAACGTGAATTCAGCTTAAGGCTGAATCTCAAATTCGCCTGCCGCTCGAGGAATCGAGGTGCAGGTGGGGCGGCGACCGGCAGCGGAGCTAAGGTCCGCAACTCGCTCAAATCAGCTAAAGATGCCTTTCCAGCGGCCGGTCCTTCCCGGTCTCGACTAGCAGCGCGAGATCGGAATGGAACTCGAGGATGCGAATGAGCGAGGCGCCGTTTCGCGACGTTATCGAAGTGAACTATTCTCCGATCCTTGGGATGAGATTAAAGCAAGTCTGAGTTGAGGAATCACACTGGCGAAATCCGGATTCAGCGCGACCGACTCGAGAGGCAATCTCCTGGGCCAAAAGGCGGTCGTGAGAGGTAGGGCATCTTCGCTCGGTGTCAGAATTTCGCCTTGCAGAATGCGGTGGGGAAGTATTGTGACCCGGGCCAGAAAGAACCAGGGATATTGCATCAAATGGATATTCTGCACCTCCGCGGCATGAAAGCTCTCACTCAATTGGCGGAGGGCCAGCTTGAGTGCGCTGGCGATCGCTTCCTGCGAGGTATTCCCTACTCCGCTTCCTAGAATCCCATCGCGGGTCTTAATGAGGTTCCATCCGCGGGTCTGCATTTTCCTTTGCATTCGCTCCCGCGCCTCCCGACCGAACCAAGTTCCAGCCTTCGCGAAACTCATCTGTCGCTAGCCTTAGTCCCCTGGGTAACTCAACCCTCGCTCGAATGAGCATCTTCATTGATTTGATTATGTGCATCAATGGATCACTTCTTTCTTCGATCAGCTGCTGAGGTGGGAGCGGAATACGTCCTCTTCGAAGTGCAGACTTCATACAGAGAAGACGGCTATGTGTCTGCGCGGAGGCCCATGAATGAGAACATCGTCGAGTTATCGCGATTGAGATACTCTTCGCGATAATTCGGCCGAGAGAAGCTATAAGGAACCCCATGTGGGATCGCTACGCCCCTATCGGCAACAGACTTGCTTGCATTCCATCGAATGGAGAGGGGCGGAGACTCACGGGACGTTCTAACGAATGGCGTTCCATATGTGGCAGCGCTCTCAATATCTGCAAAAGCATGCTCACGCTGCTGCCCTTCTGATAGAAGGCGTCCGCGAGAACACCAGGGGGGATCGCGCTGCCGCAAAACGCCCCACTCATGGCGATCACGCTGATAGTGGGGAACAAGCTCCGAACCTCCGTCAACAATTCAAATCCTGACATTCCAGGCATATTTAGGTCGGCGAGGAGAATGTCGGGGCTCTCCTGACGGATCTCGCGCAGTGCCGATAGGCCGTCTTCTGCAGAGCGCACCAAATACCCCATCTCCTCGAGTACGAGTGATGTTGATGTTCGAATGCACTCTTTGTCGTCGACAACGAGAACTGTCTTTGCCAAGTGGGACAAAATTCACCTCGCCTGCACTGGATATGAGTAGGAAACTAAAGCGAGTGTGCCATGAAGTGAAAATACCGTGCTGCTCACTTTTGATCACACCGCCACAGAAAATCGCCCACGTCGAGGAGGCGCTTTCAGCCGCTTACGCGACGTGGGCGTTGCGAGAATCCCAGGAATCTCCACCTGAACGGCGGGGCCTCTGACGCTGGGACTCGACCTCGTACTCTGATCTTGTCTGGCACAGTTCTCCCGCGCGCACTTGTGCCCCTGTGACAACCCACGTGCCAGTTCTGGCGACCCTGGGCCCCCGCACGCTCCACTTTGTCCACAGTTCAAGTCGGCAGCCTTGACGGCGCTTCAGCGTCCTGAGAATGGGCCCCATCATCGGGTCTGCGATTGCTGTCGAAGATCGGTGTGCAGCATCCGGCATGACGCCTCTTATGGACCTGGCGCTCATGCCGCGCTCGACCAATGCCTTTTGGAATTTGGGGTCCTCGGACAGAATCCCGTCAGCGGTGCCGCCCTCGGCATGCGATCTTTTCCAGGATCACGCCACTAGAGTGGATTCGCTCCCGCTACAATCATCAAAGTAGAGAATCCGCAGGCGCGTAAGTCGCGTCTTAACTAAGAGAAGGAACTTGAGCAGGGAATGGCGCGCCAAAGACGGAAAAGCAGGAGAAACAAGACCTTTGGCGCTTCGGGTACGTTGCTACTGTTGTTTCTCGTGCTTTTGGCTGCAGCCGGCGCCGTAGCCTGGCTGCTGTTCACGCCGTTTGGACCCCAAACCGAGACTTTTGTCGATCTGGTGCCTGGTTCTTCAACGGTTCGCATGGGCCAGCAACTTGAGTCGGCCGGCGTGGTGCGCAGTCAGTTTGCATTTGACTTAATGCGTGTCTGGAAGCGCGGAACCCTCGAAGCGGGCGAGTACCGGTTCGAGCATCCTGCCACGGTGCCGGAGGTGTATGCCCGCATTCGGCGTGGCGATGTGTACACCGTTGCGGTGACCGTGCCCGAAGGATCAACGATTTTTGACATTGCAGCGCGCCTGGAGCAGGCAGGCTTTGGCACCAAACAGGGCTTTCTAGACGATCAGGCGAAGCAGACAGGACTTGTGGCCGATCTGGATCCGAGGGCGAAGAGCCTGGAGGGCTATCTTTTCCCCGACACCTATCGCTTTACGCGCAAGTCTTCCCCGCCGCAAATCATGGCCGCTATGGTGAAACGCTTCAGGCAGGTGTCCGCTCAATTGGGACTCAAGGAGAATGTGCACGAAGTGGTGACGATGGCTTCACTGGTTGAGCGGGAGACGGCTGTGGACGGCGAGAGGCGGCTGGTGGCCAGCGTCTTTGAGAACCGGCTCGCCAGGCACATGCCGCTCATGACCGATCCCTCAGTGATCTACGGCCTTCAGCTTGATGGTTTGTGGAGCGGCGCCATCCACGAGAAGGATTTGAAACGCGATACCCCTTATAACACGTATATCCATACCGGAATGCCGCCTGGGCCGGTGGCGAATCCAGGAATTCGTTCCCTTCGTGCAGCCATGGATCCGGCGCAAACAGAATATCTCTACTTCGTGGCCGCAGGGGCAAACCCGCAGGGCCAATCGATGTTTGCCAGCACGCTTGAGGAGCATGACCGCAACGTAACTGGATACCGGCACGCCTTGAAGAGAGCAGGTAGCCGGTGAAGACGAGCCATCGATGTGCTTCTGTCATTCTCACTCTTCCGCTTTTCTTGCTCTCAGGTTGTCTGTTTACCACGCGTAGACTTCCGGTACCGAAGGCGCCGACTGTGACACAAACGGCGACTCCGGAAGAGTTGGTGAAGCTCCTCAATCAGCGCTGGGATGCGCTGGACACTCTGTACGCAACTGTTGAAATCCAGGCCAGCGCTTTGAAGACCAGCCAAGGCGTGGAGAAGGACTACACTTCATTTCCGGGAATCATTATGATGCGCAAACCCGAGTGGCTGCGCGTGTATGGCCGCGTGCCCGTGATTGGATCGCGGATGTTCGACATGGTGAGCGACGGCAAAACCTTCACTCTGTATATCCCCTCGAGGAGCATCGCCTACGAGGGCCCTAATTCACTCAACAAGAAATCGCCGAACGCGGTTGAAAACATGCGACCCGGTTTCTTTTTCGACGCCATGGTGGTGCGGGGGCTTGAGCCGGACGACGATTACATGGTGACTGCGGATACCGACACTGTAGAGGACGCCAAGAAGAAGCACCTGATCCTGATTCCGGAATACGTGCTGAGCATCATTCGTGCCAAGCCAGGCTCCAGGCAACTGACACCTGTGCGCGTGGTGACATTTCACCGCGACGATCTGTTGCCCTATGAACAGGACCTTTATGACAGCAACGGAAACCTGGAGACGCACGTCACCTATGATGAATACCGCACATTCGGCACCCAGCAATACCCGACCAGGGTGGTCATCAAGAGGCCGCTGGAGGAGTACCAGATTGTGCTGACAGTGGAGAAGGTGGTTCCGAATATGAAGCTCACCGACGACCAGTTCCAGATCAAGCTTCCTGCAGACACGAAGATCCAGCAACTGCAATAACCAATTGCTTCAAATATTCAGGATCGGCGCGTGAAAAACACGCGGGGAATCCCCTCTGCGGGAATCCCTTGCATGTTTGCCGATTGCCCGTTCCTGAGTCGCTTATGGTATCAAAATGAGCGCATGACCGCAGTTGCCGCCCGTTCGCATCATGGGTCGCAATACGGCAGGACTCGGTTGGGTGCTCAGGCTGGACGGCAATGGATAGTCGAGCGCCAGGTCCAATCCCGCGAGCCCGGCCATCGCGGCGACAGCCGTCCTCTCATGTTGCAGAGTAGGCACGTAGGGAATCTCGCCCTCAAAGATAAGGGACCCAACCCCGCTCCAGGGTGCGGGCAACAGCCCCTGAACCTTGGCAGGCGCACCGCACAACTCAACTGCTTTGACACCTCTAAAACTGAGCGTCTGCAAGGACGAAACCTTTCCCGAGGGGACGTCCTTGCCACTGAAACATGGAACCGGCCTGCCCGACGAATCCGTTGACTGCGGCACCACGGTGTCGGCTGAGGCCCAGGCGTCAGGGCCGGCGGGGATTGAGATCATCAAGTCCCAATTGCTGCCGATCGGGCGTGCTTGGGCGACGCAGTGGTTGATCGTCCGGTCAATAGCGCTGGCCTTCATCCCTGCCGGGGAACCGGAATTCCGCTCAATAAACAGCACGTGGCTGTGATCGTCCAACATATAAAAGGCTGCGGGGTTAGGCCACGGATTTGGGTTGAGTTGGCTAGTGAAAGTTGCGCCATGGGGATGACCGCAGGCGGGTGAGTAAATATCGACTCCAACGATGTGTCCGGATGCATCCACGCTGGGCACAACGACCCAGGTTCCATCGAAAATGACATCCAGTTGTGAAGCGGTCGCTGCGGAATTACTTGCTGTTGCCATGAAAGACCTCGCGCAAATCTGGGTTGCCCACACCGGAGGCGTAATACGCCGCCCAGTAGTAGGGGTGCCGGTATCGAACATCGCGGGCTAGGGTTTGCCGCGCTGCAGTAAGTGCCTCGGGAACGTTAAGCCCGTGTGCCAAACCCTGGTAGAAAGCGTCCATCATCGGAACAGCGGAGGCGGAGTCGATGTTCCATCGGGTGGCGACTACCTCCGGCACTCCGAGAGCGGCCAGGGTATCCACAATGTCGCCCATGCCGTGATTCCAGCCTTCTTCACTTTTTCCGGTGGAGCAGGCGGAGAATACCACCAGCCGCGCAGTGCGGGGTGGGTCTCTGAGAAAGAGCGCGCGATCCAGGTACGGCCTGTCGCCGGTGACTCCGGAAGGCGCAAGCAGCAGCCGTGTGTCGCCGTCATGCTCCGCCGCGTGGCCGGCAAAATGAATCATCGAGGCTGACGCGAGGTGCGCGGCCACCTGCGGCTCAGTCGCCTGGTTGGCCAACAACAGGTTTGAATTGGCTCCAAGGCGTGCCACCGCCTGTGCTTCGTTCAATACCTCCGGGAGAATTACATCTTCTCCGGAGCCGACAGATGCCCCGACGACAAGCGGTCTTCCCGATGAGCCCCGCGAAGCCTCGCGTTTTAAAGCTTCGTCGCCAAGCAGTACAGACGGCGCTTCTTCCAGGTTAAAACGCAGGCCGATCGACCCCTCAGCGGTTTCGACAGAGGGCCAAGGCACGTTGCCGAGCAGAGGGTCGGGCTCTAACATCAGCAGGCCCTCCGGCGCTGACGAAGCACGCAGTCCGCCCATGAGGATGTCCCCAAGCCGCCGAGCCGCCTGATCGACCGAGGCTTGCGACGTGGATGGAGAATCCGCGTTCAGCGAAAGTGACGCCGCCGCAGTGAGCAGGTCAGCCTGCAAGAGATGAGCCTGGCTCCAGGACACCTGCCGTGCATCAGCCTGATACAGCAACACCCGGTCGCGCAAGACGATTTGCCCCATCAACTGATCGCGGCCGTCCGCCGCCAATTCGCGGGCGAGTGCGCGGCCGAGTTGCGGTCTCAGGCAGTCAAGCCGATCGGCTCCGCATGCTGTCACAGGCTCGCCGAGAATTCGCAGCCTGTAACGTTCCCAGTGCCAGAATATCGAGCCCGGGCGCACCCTCAGCGAGCCAGACGCCCGCCAGCGCCGCATACAGTTGCCGATTTTGACGGGCGTACACCACGTTTTGATCACCCGCGCCACCGGCTTCGAGTTCTTCTTTCAGAATTGCTGCGCGCAACGTGGAGTCGGCGGTTTCGGGATGCCCGAGCGCCATTTCAAGTTCCCCGCGGGCCGCTGCGTAGTTTCTCAGCTGGAGAAGAGTTATCTTCTCCCACCATGTGATTGCGGGCCGCGTCCAGCATGCGTCCGGCGCCCGCCAGATCACCGCGATCCAGGTAGAGTTGCCCCATCTCAATTTCGCTCTCCGCCTGGTTGCTCTTCAGCCCTTTTTGCTCTGGAGCCAGCGCCAATTCCTTTTGCGCGAGGACCATCTGTCCCTGGGCTTCCTGCAGTGACCCGGCACGAATAGCCGCACGAATCAGCGCTATCCGCTGCTCGGACAAAATTGCCTGGTTCTGTGAAAGGGTGAAGAGAGCCACAGTCTCCCGATTCACCAGGAGATCAAGCTGAACCCGCGGTGTCGCATCTTCGATATAAGCGAGACCGGCCATGATCGTGCCGGCGCGAAAGGGAGGATAATCGCCGCTGTAAAAGCGTCGAAGGCTTTGGATGCAGACACGCCAGGCGGTCTCGGGTCCCCCGATTCCACAGCCGTGCTGCTGAGAGCGTTTCTGGCGCGCAGCTCGAGCAGCATATATTGATGGGCCCGGGCCAGATCCACCCCCTCTTCAAAGAGCGGGTTGTTCGCTGCAGCGCTGCCTGGGTTCATGTCGCAGCCCGAATCCAGGGTAATCGCGTCGGCTCTGATCCAGGCATATTGGAAGGTGTGCGAAAGCAACGCCTGGGCCGCATGGTGGCAAGCGTCGAAAGTGAACGAACGCTGCAATGCATAGACCCGCTCCACCTCCGCGCGGTCTTCGCCTGCCGGGAGATTGACACGGTGAAAAGACGATCGCCCTTCCAGCGCCCAATGCTCCCCTGCGGCGTATTCACCCCTTGTGTTCGCATCGATCGCGCGACCGAGTGCATGCGCAGCGCGCAGAAAATCCTCGCTGACCGGAGTGGACCCGGAGGGAAGAAGGTCTGCAAGCCAGTGATCCTGATGATTGTTCTGGAGGGATGCAGCGAGGGCGTGAAGCAGAGTGCGGGCGGCCTGGCAGGAATCCAGGCACGGCGAACCGCGAGATCGGTCGACCGGCATCGCGTAGGCGGAATCGAGCAGTTGGGGAAGCAGAGTGGAGGAAAGCTCCTCATCGATGCCCGCCAGTGTGGCGGGATCGGCGGCCAGCGCCCGCATCGCTTTGGGTGAAGCGAGGTGCTGCTGCATTCGGCTCGCATGCGATTTCAGCCGGTTCAGCTTTTCTTCCAATGCCTTCAGACGTTGACTCCCCTCCTGCTGCCAGTGCGGGTCGTGCTCAAAGCGCAGGAAGCGGTTCCAGGTCTCCACAGCATTCATCACCTGGCCTCGGTCTTCCATCACAACGGCTTCATTCGAAGAGCACCACGGGATCGCCGGGGGCCTGCTCGTCGGCGCGACGCAGATTATCGAGCGCGGTGGCTCGGTCGTTTTCGCTGCCGGTTGCTGTTCCGCGCTGAAAATAGGCCGAGGCGCGCTGTCAGCAATTCAGGAGTCGCAGGCCCCGCGGCCAACAATCGATCGAGAATATCGATGGCTGGGTCGTACTTCTCCTCGAGCAGGTCCGCGCGCGCCTCCAACTGGAGCCAGTGCGGATCTGCGGCAGTTCCTTCCAGCTTGCGCTCGATCTCCGCGCGGGCCGTGAGCAACTGCGAGGGTTCACGGTCGGTCGCGCCGCCGCGGAGATGGGTTTCCTGAGTCAGCAGGACGAAGCCGGCCGCCGGGATGCGCAGAGTCGAAGATGCGGGAGCGGGTATAGGCTGTCCGCCAGCAACCTGGCTGGAGCGTCTCATAACGCTCCCAGACAACGAATCCAACAACCAGGCCGAATGCAGCGGCCAACCCCGCACTGGCCCACAAAAGATAACCTGGCCTGCTCTTGCGTCCGGCGAGGCGTGGAGTATTCGCGAGCTCGACGCCGAGCCGGTGTCGCCACTGGGGTGAAGAGGGAGCGAACTGCCCCAGTTCTAGCGTCTCTTCCGGCGATGCTTCTTAGAGACCCCGGTAACCCTCGCGCATCCTGACGACGCAATCGCCGCATGTCGACGCATGGACAGTAGACGTCACTTTCAGTCGCGGACGTATCTCCGTCGGCGAGCCGAAGCCACTCTCCCGGCTCCGGACACGCTGCGGAATCCGGAAGCGACAATTTGCCCCGCATACGTGGCGCGCGCCCCTGCGCCCGACGGGACCTGCGCGACCAGGTTCTCGAAAGCCCGGGCCAGTTCATCCGAGGAGTTGCCGGATGAGCGGTCTGCCGGTTGATTCGAATTCAAATCATCAATCATGGTTCACTTATGCTTACCGGAAACCGGGGCAACTTTCCTTTGCTCGATCTAGCCCGGCCCCTCAACCGCCGCCGGCGAACTCACAGGCCTGCGGGTTTGCAACTCCGCTCGAAGCCAGCTCGTTATACGGCGCAATGCGCTCTCAACACCTTTGGCGGACAATTCGGTCCCCGGCAACCCGGCTATCTCTTCTGCCGTAAGTCCCTGAAGGTAGTACATCACAGAAGATCGCCCTGTCTCGTTCCGCAATGACCTGGGGTGCGGAACGCATCTTGCGGTCGAGGCTCAGCAAAGAGCACGGCCTTCTGCACCTCCGCCCCCTGACCTTTTCCCTGCATCCCGCCTGAGACGGGATCGTCATCGAGCGAAACAGTTACACTTTGCCACATTCTGTTTCACCGAGGAACCTGGCGATTCAAAATAGTCGTTTGCCACGGAGGCGGCGACGGTGCGCACCAGGGCAAGAAAGGAACCCTCGCCCCTTGGCCTGAATTCCCTGAGGATGCGCCTCTCCTGTTCGCAGAGCTTAAGGAAGACTTCCTGCACGATATCGTCAACACTTGCAGGGACTGTGCGCCGAGCCACATGCGCGAAACTCGTCCGGCTACCATTGAAGCAACGGGCGCGCAGTGGCGCAACAGCGCTTCCATTCCGCTGGATTTGCGGAATCGGCGCAAGCCCTGGCAAGTTCGTTGACTGGAAGGCTAGACTCATCCATCGCGAGGGAGTCCAGTTTACCGCAAATGTGTCTCCAGATTACTTCTTTGCATATTGCGCCCCCTCCCGGAAAGAGCGACACGGCAAACGGAATTGATGCTGCGCCTAGTATCCGGGCAAGCGCCGCCGCTGATTCAAAAGGAACCCGGCATGGAAACGAACCTGCGCCCAATGGCGCTCGGCGAGATCCTTGATCTCACCGCCCAGCTTTATCGCGAGAACTTTCTTCTGTTTGCCGGCATCTCTGCGGTCTATGCCGGCGTGTTGCTGGTGTTAAGCCTGGTTCAGATCGGCGTCCAGGAATTGCTTCGCGTGGAAAACCTGACACGCCAACTGACATGGGCTACAGGAATCGGCATTCTGGTCCTTTGGGGCGCTATCTTTATCTTTGGCGGACTTGCCGTGGCAGCCAACAACCGCGCGGTTGCCTTGGGTCCATCTTGGAGAACGGGCCACAATTCGCGGTGCGTATTCCAGTATTCTGCCCCGGCTCGGACGTTATCTGTGGCTGATGACGATTACGGCTTTCAGGGTCTGGCTGCCCTGCGCGGTGTTGTACGCGGGCTACATCGCCTTTGCTCTTGTCTATATCCGCCCTAAAGGCCTGCTGACGCAGTCGCCGGCCCCGAAGGACCCCCGCGCATTGCTCGTTTTTGCCCGGTTACCTTGTTTTCGGACTGGTGTTTCTGTTCGCTTTTGCATATGCGATATTCATGGGTCTTCGCTACTCCCTGGCGGTGCCGGCCTGCGTGGTGGAGGACCTGGAAGCAACTCCAGCGATTCGCCGCAGTATTGAACTGAGCAAGGGAGCGCGCGGTCGCATATTCCTTCTTGGACTCCTGGCCCTTGCCGTGTCAGATGGGGCTGGTGCTGGTCACCCAGTTGTTTTTCATCGTGGCGAACCTTCAAACATCATGGCTTGCTGCCCGTGGGAATCCGCGCCCTGCAGCAGATTGTGGCCTTCTTCACCAACACTTTCGTCGGTCCCATCTACGCCACCGGGCTCACCCTCTTCTACTATGACCAGCGGGTACGCAATGAAGGGTTCGATATTGAGTGGATGATGAAGGCTGCGGGATGGACGGCTCCCACACTCCCGCCAGAGACTGAAGCATCGGCCCTCCCCGAGGATTCGACTGACGATTCGGCTCCTGCAGCATTGCCGGAACCGGGGAGTGTGCATGAATGAGCAGCTACACCCGCTGACCCTCGGCGAGATTCTCGACCGCACCGCCCAGCTTTACCGCTCGCGCTTTCTGGTGTATTTCGGCATCGGGGTCATCCCGGCGGGTACGGTGCTGGTGTTTGCCGCGGCCATTTTCGTCTTCTTCGCATGGGTCGGCTCCGAATGCGGCCGGTGGAGTCCCTGCAACTCTGGCAAGCGATCGTGCCGTGGCTTTTTCTGGGTTCAGCCCTGCTGCTGGCGATACCTGTTTGCCTTGGAGCCACGGCGCTGGGTTGGGCGGCCATGTGCCACGCCGCTTCGCGCACGTTTCTCGGCGAGCCGGTCACGATTCGCGAGGCCTATCGCGCCGCGTGGAGGCGCGGCTGGCAGTATGTCTGGCTCAGCTCTTGTCGCGCTCATCTCGGGGCGGCTCCAATTGCAGTGAGGGTCACTGGCGATTACCGTCACCGCCGGTCTTGTAGTACTGGCGAGGCAATCGGGGTTGGGGATGCTGGGCGCGGTCGCAGTGAGCTTGAGCTTTCTGCTCGCCACTGCTTTGGCGGCGTATGCCGTGTGGATGCTGCTCCGCCTTTGCCTGGCCTTTCCTGCTGGCGTGGTGAGGAAATGAGTGCGTGAGCGCGCTCAAGCGGGGCACCCCGTCAGCAAGGGGATCCAGGGGGCGCATCATTCCTGCTTTTTCTGCTGGATACGCTCACCTGGGCTGGCTCGCTTTGGGATCACCATCCCGGTCGGTATCCTGTTGGCATTGGTCCAGGGCCAACAACCCGCTGCACGCGCAGATGCTGGGAACGATACTGATGTTCACCTGGTATGGGCTCTGGTTTGCAGTGCAGGCGCTTACCAAGCCGGTCTACGGCATCGCTCTGATTTTTTACTTTGACAAGCGAATTCGCAAGGAGGGCTTCGATATCGAGTGGATGATGCAGCCGGCAGGGATGTCGTTTGATCGGCAAGCGTCGGGAGGCCAACCGGGCCCGGCATCAACGCCGAAGTTGCAAGTGATCCAGGACCCAGCGTCGACGCGTTGAAGTCCGCCTTCCCGGAATCTCCTGAACCGCCGTTTCCTGGAGTTCCGCAAACGTGAAGGACCCGAATCCTATCCGCGGCACGATTCGAAAGGCGGCCTTGGCCGTGGGCCTTGCCGTGGCATTTGCCGCCATTCCTTAAGCTCATAGCTACACAACTTCCTTCCATTCCCGTAGCTCAGAATGCAGGCCGCTGGCGCGAGGCCTCGCTGGACGACTATCGCAAGCACTTGATGGCCCTAACCACACTGGTCGAGGCTTGTGCCAGAGCCCGAGACCTGAAGAACTGCGATCCCTTGCTGGTCGGACAGGACGATCACATACCGCTGGGCCGTGGGGCAACTGGCGGACGACGGCTGGTCCGCTACGGTTGGCTGAGAGTGCTCTTTTCAAAGGCCGAAGAACCCGATCAGGCGGTACCCCGTTAAACAGAGCAGCTCTGATCCTGCCAGTGCACAGCCACCGCAACCGACGACCAGCCAGTTGCTGCAGGATGCCGAGAAGCGCCTGGCTGGCGACCTCGCCCGATCCGACGCGGGTCCGGCAGCGTTGCCCTCGCACACGGATGTGCGCAGCACGATGGAGCAGGTACTGGCCGGCCGGGACTTTCAAAATCTGAAACAGGCCACGTTGGAAGACTCTTTGATGGAGAAGGTGGGCAATTGGCTGAACCGGCTCTTTGAAAGCGCTGCCCGGTTCCGAACTCAGTCGGCTTGGGTAGGACGCGCCCTGGTTTGGGGATTCATTCTGGCAGTTTGCGTGGGTCTGGTGTGGGCGCTTCTGCAATTGGAGCGCAAATGGCGCGTCCGCCTGGTGCCGGATGACTCCGGGCCAGGAAGTGGAGCCGTTTCAGCACGCGACTGGCAGCTCTGGCTTGAGGATGCGCGGCGTGCCGCTGCCGCCGGCCTCTGGCGGGAAGCCATTCATTTTGTCTACTGGGCGTCGATTTCGCGCCTGGAATCACGGCGTCTTTGGCCTGCGGACCGCGCGCGCACCCCGCGCGAGTACCTTGCGTTGATGGCTCCGGACGATCCGCGCAAAGCCGGCTTGGCGCAACTCACCGGTCGCTTCGAGCTTACCTGGTATGGAGGACGTACGGCAGGTGAGAGAGATACCGGCAAGCCGAGGAATTGGCGAAAGGGTTGATTGCAGGAGCCGCCAGCCCGTCGTCGAAGCTGTCGCCCGCAACGCAAGGCGGCGCAGCATGAGGTTCCTTTCCTCGCTCGACGCGAAGGACCGCAGCCTGCTTCTCTGGTGCCTCGGCGCGCCCTATCCCTGGCTGTGCTGATCGGGTTCCTCCTTCCGAACAACAATGGCAGCGACAATCCTCTGCCCTCCACCTACCTTGCCGGCCAGCACGGCGCCCGCGCGGCGTATGACACGCTTCTTCGCGCCAATTATCCGCTCGACCGTTGGGAACGACCTCTCGGCGAGTTGGCGGCCACCGCAGGGCCGGACACCGTGGTCATTTTCGCCGAGCCGTTCTCGCGCGAAACCACCGACATCAAAGCGGTGCGGCAGATCGTGGAGCGCGGCGGCCGCGTCCTCTCCACCGGGTTCTGGGGCGGGTTCATCCTGCCGAGCGGCGAACCTGACACGCCAAAGGAATTCAGCTTCGCTGCCTGTCAACTCGAGCCCGAGGGCCTGGACCCACTCGCGAATTCAGGCGAAGTGTGGATGGTTCCCGAGGCGACCTGGCAAGTCGGCAAACCGACCCAACACATCCAGTACAGTTGCGCCGGACAGCCCGCCGTGGTGGAGTATGACTACGGAAAGGGGCATGTGGTATGGTGGGCCAGTTCCACGCCTCTCGAAAACAGCTCATTGGCGCGCGCCAACAATCTGGACCTGTTGCTCAACTCGCTTGGACCGCGCGAGGGCACCACTTCTATTGGGATGAGTCGCTGCACGGAGATATTCGGTCGGATTGGAGCTACGTCGCGGACCGGCTCTGAACCTGTTGCGTATCGGACTGCCGGTGCTGGGATTGCTGATCGTATTCAGCTTCAGCCGCCGCCGCGGGCCCGGTGCGCGATTTGCCGCAGCCGGAACGCACCGCCCCCGTCGAGTTTCTTGAGGCGCTGGGCTCGCTCTATCGCAATGCCGGCGCTTCTTCGACTGCGGTCGCTGTTGCCCTGGACCGATTTCGCCGCTTCAGCCTGCGGTTGTGCGGCTTGCGCGGCGGTCGCGATGGGCGCGAGTGAGCTGGCAACTGCAATTCGAAAGCGCTTCCCAAAGGCAGATGCAAGTCTCGATACTGATTTGATTGCCTGCGAAGAGGCAATCTGGAGCGAGACCATCGAACCCCGGCAGGCGCTGAAACTGATCCAGAAGCTGCACCTGCATCAGGAAAGGTTGACGCGCGGCAGCGAAGCCGGGCAGCCAGATCACGCAAACTGAAGATGATCCATCAAAACCGCAAGAAAGGGCTTCATGAGCCAGGAAACGAGTCAGGCAGTCAAACCTACCCCAGGTGGTGAGCCGGAAACCTCAACGTTGCAGGCAACGAATCAGTTGATCGCCCACGCCCGGACTGAACTCGGCCGGGTTATCTCGGGTCAGAGCGGAGCGATCGAAGAGGTCGCTGATGGCCGTGCTGTGCCAGGGCCACGCGCTGCTCGAAGGCGTGCCGGGAATCGCCAAAACGCTGATGGTGAAAGCGCTGGGGCGGTTGCTGGGCTGGGCTTTCAGCGCGTGCAGGCCACCCCGGACCTGATGCCGGCCGACATTCTTGGCACCAGCATTCTGCGGCCAGGTACGGACGCTTTCACCTTCCACGCCGGTCCGGTGTTTACTGACCTGCTGCTGGTGGACGAGATCAACCGCATGCCGCCGCGCACGCAGGCCGCGCTGCTGGAATGCATGGAAGAGCGGCAGGTGACCATCGATGGCGTGCGGCGGCCGCTGCCGGCGTGGTTTACGGTCTTTGCAACGCAGAATCCGGTGGATTTCGAAGGGACTTATCCGCTGCCCGAGGCGCAGCTGGATCGATTTCTGATGAAGATTCGGGTGGCCTATCCCTCCGAGGTTGAAGAGTTGCAGATTCTCGAGCGGCACCACGCAGGTTCGGGTGCCGGCTTGCTTGACGATGCTGCCGATCACGCCGATTCCCGATGGACTGCTGGCTGCCGCCCGCGCAGAGGTCCGGTCGATCCGGATCGAGCCGGAGCTCTATCCCTACATTCTGAGTCTCGCGCGCCGAACCCGCGAATGGCCTACGCTGCTGCTGGGCGCAAGTCCACGTGCAGCGCTTAGCGTGATGCTGGTGGCACAGGCTGCGGCGGCATTCGACGGCCGGGATTACCTGGTTCCCGACGATGTGAAGCGCGCAGTGCAGCCGGTGCTGCGCCATCGCATGATCCTCAAGCCCGAGGCCGAGCTGGAAGGTTTCGACGCCGACCGCGTCCTGACCGACGTGATTGCAGCGGTGCCGGTGCCCCGGCAATGATCGCAGCCTCGCTTCACCCGGCGCCGGTCCGTGCCGTGTGTCAGCCGCGCAGCCGCTGGGCCTTCGGTCTGACAGGGCGCTCAATCGGGCTGCTGATTGCCGGGTTTCTGTGGCTGATTCCAGGCTTTTGGGACGGAACCCTCAGCTACGCCATGCTTGGCTGGGATGGACTGGTGCTGCTGGCCGCATGGTTGGATGGGATGCGCTTGCCGCAACCAGTGGAATTGATTGCGGGCCGTTCGTGGGCCAATGCTCCTGCTCTGGACAGCGAAACAGAGATCGAACTGACGATTGAGAACCAGTCCCGCGTGATCGTGGACTGCCGGTTAGTGGATGACCTGCCACCTGCGCTCGTGAAATTGCCTGCCACCTACCGCGTGATGGCTTTCCCTCGCACTCCTGCCTCGATCCGCTACCGGGTGGAACCCCAGGAACGAGGAGACGCGGAAGCGGGGTGGCTCTACGTGCGCTACCGCTCTCCGTTGGGATTGGCGGAACGTTGGGCCAAAGCGCCGCTGACCCAGAAGGTACGCGTCTATCCGGCTCTGCGCACCGGCGAGGAGCAGCAACTCTTTCTGGCCCGCAGCCGCCAGATCGATTTGCAACTTCGCCAGGCGCGACAGCGGGGGCTGGGCCGCGACTTCGAGAGCCTGCGTGAATACCGCGAGGGCGATGATCTGCGCGACATCTGCTGGACCGCAACGGCGCGGCGCGGCAGTCCGATCACCCGCCAATACCAGACCGAGCGCAGCCAGCCGGTGTGGATTGTGCTGGACTGCGGGCGGCTGATGCGTTCGCGGGTTGCGGCCATGGCTCCGGGCAAGTCGGCGTTGCCGGTTGCTGGGGCCCATGCGCGACTCCACTCCAAACTCGACTACGCTTGCACCACCGCGGTGTCGCTGGCACAACTGGCGCTCTATTCCGGAGACCGCGTGGGCCTGTTGGCCTATGGACAGAGCATTCAGCAGCGGCTCTTGCCGGGACGCGGCTCGGCTCATCTGCGGCAGCTGATCGAGGCTTTGGCGCTGGTGCATGCGGAAGGCAGCGAGGCTGATCATTTGCGCGCGACCGCGACCCTCAACCGCCTGCAGCCGCGCCGGTCGCTGATTCTCTGGATCACGGACCTGGCCGAATCCGCCATGCGCCCCGAGGTAATCGATGGTGCGGTGCAACTGCTTCGCCGGCACGTGCTGCTGTTTGTGGCCATGGCTCAGCCGGAAGTCGAACTGATCGCGCAGGGCCGGCCGAGAAATGTGGAACAGATGTTTCGAGCCACCGCCGCGCAGGAGATGGCGGGGCGACGCGAACTGCTGCTTGCCCGGTTGCACGAGCAGGGCGCTCTTACGCTTGATCTGAATCCGGAGGCGCTGACATCGTCGGTTTTGAATCAATATCTGACGGTGAAGGAACGGGCGATGGTTTAGATTGCCGAGGACTCTCACAGCGAACGGCGCATGGCGGCACCGAAACGTTGCTCAATTCGCTGCCAGCCGGCGCGGTGGAGAACGCTAGTATGCTGATTCCGCACGGCTTAACCTACAAGAGGCGAAGATAACGAGAAAATGCAGTATGGGGGTGCCCCTAAGATACCCTTAAGCTATTGATACCAAGATACTTGTGAGCAAATAACAGCGCGTTAAGTACGCTTTTAGCGCCGCCAGCCACCAAAGTATCGAAAATGCGGCGAAGGGTGATCCGGTCGTTTTTGCGAGTCCTGAATCCAGTGTGCGCGTTCTGGCGAATTAATACGCAAAAAAAGGCAAATTTTTCGGTTACGAAGTTGTAGGCATTCTTCGGGTGACCGCTATTGTGAACTCGGAGTCTCGCGTTGAAAGTCTACCTGGTTGACGGCACCTACGAATTGTTTCGACACTACTTTGCCGTGCCCAAGGCACGTGACGCGCAAGGCCGCGAAGTGGGTGCGGTGCGCGGCGTGCTTGCATCGATGCTGGCCATGATGCGCGACGGAGCCGAGTACATCGGCGTTGCAACCGATCAGGTGATCGAGTCGTTCCGCAACAATCTCTGGGCAGGTTACAAGACGAGTGAAGGCGTCGAGCCCGACCTGCTTTCGCAGTTTCCTGTTCTCGAAGAAGTACTCACGGCAGCCGGAATCGAAGTCTGGCCGATGGTTGAGTTTGAAGCCGACGATGCCCTCGCGTCAGCGGCAATGCACTGCCCTAAAAGACCATCGCGTCGAACAGGTCGTCATCTGCACACCCGACAAGGATCTGGCCCAATGCGTTCAGGGATCGCGGGTTGTCCAGTTCATCCGGCGTGGCGGCGTCACAGTCGATGAAGCCGGCGTCATCGCCAAGTTCGGCGTGCCTCCGGCGTCCATTCCCGACTACCTTGCGCTGGTTGGCGATTCCGCTGATGGCTATCCCGGCCTTCCCGGCTGGGGAGCCAAGTCAACCGCCGCCGTACTGGCCAAATTCGGCCACATCGAATCCATCCCGGTCTCGGCCCGCGACTGGCATGTGAATGTGCTGAACTCTTCTTCGTTGGCCGACACGCTCGCGCGGGAGCGAAA
This sequence comes from uncultured Acidobacteriota bacterium, assembly GCA_963718435.1. Taxonomy (GTDB): domain Bacteria; phylum Acidobacteriota; class Terriglobia; order Terriglobales; family Acidobacteriaceae; genus Telmatobacter. Next base: position 88,037 of record CAVQZQ010000066.1, read on the forward strand.
GCTCGCGCTGCACTTCAGAACGCTCGCCACGCTCAAAAGCGATATCCCTCTTTTCACGAACGTTGACCGTTTACGGTGGACCGGACCTAAAGCGGAATTTGACGCAATTGGGCGTTTGCTCGACAAAGCCGTGACCGAGAAAAAGCCGTAGACTCGAGGCAGTTTCCATGTTGGCAACAACTGAATAAAATGGCTCCGATGGAGCCCAGTTATGGTGGCAACGGTATTCTCCCTCGATGGCGTTCAGAAATTTCATAGCTGGACACACGCCAGCCTCAATCTTCTACTCGATCACCTCTCCACAATCCCACCAAACGACTATCTGAGGGAATTGCCCAGCTTCGGCTTCGCCACGCTGCGAAATCAGGTGATTCATATCTTCAACTGCGAAGGATTCTGGATTTACACACTCCAGGGCCTTCACTATGTCGATCGCAATGCTGCCGAATGTCCTGCTATTGCGGATGCCAGACTCTTGCAGCAGGCTGTCAGCCAGCGGACCCAGGCGTATTTATCGAACTTGACGAATCAAAAGCTCAATGCTGATACGGATCTTCACTTCTCCGATGGAGACAACGCCGTCCGAACTCCCGCGCTCATCCTCCATCATATTCTGACCCATGCTTTTCATCACAAGGGCCAGATTGTCGCAATGTGCCGGCAGCTGGGTCATCCTGCGCCCGACACAGACTTGAACCAGTTTGAATGAGGGCCAGAGAAGACGAGGAGTGCTCCGCTTCTGTCACCGGACTTTTGCATTGTTGGTGGTTGACCGCCTATTGGGAAACTACACGGAAGTTAATAATTTATTGCTTTGTAATTTCCGCAAAGTCAACTTCCGAGTAGCCTACAAACCAACCCGAATAAACAAATTTGGGTGCAACTCCAAGCAGGATTTGGCTGCAACACAAAACTGCTTTAGTGCATTTTCACTTTGCCGGCCCTAATGGCATCGAGTCCAACAAGGCTGTTTTGCCCCATGCCCACTTACATCGCCCTACTCCGCGCCGTCAATGTCGGATCCACCGGCAAACTGCCCATGGCCGACTTCCGCAAACTCCTCGCTGACCTTGGCTATCGCAACGTCGAGACCTACATTCAGAGCGGCAACGCCGTCTTCGACGCTCCCGGCCTCGCACCCAAAGTAGCCAAAGACATTGCCGCCGCTCTCGAAAAGCTGATGAGCACGCCCGCAGGCGTCGTCATCCGCTCCCATGACGAACTGGCCCGCATGATCGCCGCCAATCCCTTCGCCAAAGAAGCCGCTGCCGACGGCACCAAGGTCCACGCCGTTTTTCTCTCCGCTACTCCCGCAACGAATCTCGGCTCGGGCCTCGACCGCATCCTCACCCAATACCCGACCCGCCGCGACCGTTACAATCTCACCGGCGACACGCTTTATCTACACCTGCCCGACGGCGCGGCGGAATCGAAGTTCGTCGCCAAAACCATCGACCGCATCCTCGGCGTCACCGGCACGGCTCGCAACTGGAACACCGTCCTCAAACTGCACGCGATGTCCAAGCACTAACGCTGCACCATACCCGCATCTCGACAAGCAATCGAATTCTGCGAAGGTACGGAGCGGCGGTGTTTGTTTACGCCGCGAGCGTCTGAATCGCCTTCACCAACTTATCCAGATCGGGGAGGGTCGTATAGACATGCGGAGTGACTCTGACGCAACTGATGTTCTCCCACACAATCCCCACCGTGTGGATCTTGTATTGGTTGAACAGCGCGTTCTCAAACTCACTCGGAGTCATTCCTTCAATACTGACTCCGCAGATGGCACAGGAGTATTTGGCATTTAACGACGTATGCAGTTTGACCTTCGGAATGCCTTGCACCCGCGTGGCCCAGTAGTTCTTCAAATAACGAATCCGTTCCTCTTTCCGCTTGCTGCCGATGCCCTCATGAAAATTGATCGCTTCCCCAATCCCTTGTTCCAGAGGAAAACTGCGCGTTCCCAGCGTCTCAAACTTGCGGATATCGCCGCTGTGGGGCTTGTCGTTGCAGGTCAATGGCCATAGCTTCTCGATCTTGTCGCTCTTCACCCACATCATGCCGGTTCCGATGGGCGCCGACAGGAATTTATGCAGGCTGGTTCCGAAGTAGTCGCAATGCAGATCAGGAATCTTGAAGTCCATCAGCCCAAACGAATGAGCACCATCGGTGATCACTTCAATACCATGGGCATGTGCCATGTCACTTATCTTCGCGACCGGCATGATCTGGCCCACCCAGTTAATCATGTGGGTCACATGCAGAATCTTGGTGCGGGGAGTGATCGCCTCTTCATATGCCTTGACAATCTGCTCGTCGTTCTCAATCGGAAAATCAAAGCTGATCTGCTTATAGACGATGCCTTCACGCATGGCCCTCTGGCGGTAAGCCTCGATCATGTTGGGATAATCCTGCTTCGTCCCAACCACCTCATCACCGCTCTTCAAATCGAGTCCATAGATGATCGTATTCAGTGCTTCGGTCGAATTGCGATCAACGGCGATCTCTCCAGGCTGTGCGCCCGCTAGCTGCGCGAGCTTTTCACGCAGCGGTTCCCGCCCCTGGTCGAGGATGCGCCACATGTAATAGGAAGGCCCCTCATTCGAAAGCTCGTTGTAGCGCTCTACGGCCTGCTGAACCACCAGCGGCGCCGGAGACACGCCACCATTGTTCAGATTGATCAGATCGGGATTCACGGTATAGGCCCGTTGAATCACGCTCCAGTAATCTTCATTTTGCGCAGCCTGTTCGGCACTCAGCTCACTCACGCTTCCTGCTGCCTCAGCCCAAAGCTCCCCATGCGTCTGCTGGAAAAGACTATTCACTGAAAATGCGCCGGCCAAGGTTGCTCCTGCTTGAGAAATGTTCGCCTGCCATTCGAATTCATAAACAGCAATGTAGGTGCTTGACGCTACGGCACACAAGGGCAAAGTGAGCTACCTCTCTCTTGTCAGATCGCGAATGATCTCCACTTCGCGCTGTCGATAGGGCGTTCCGTCAGGATGAAAAACATCGTGGAACCAGATGGTTGGCTGTTCCACAACGTACGGGCGTTCCCAGGAATCCCATGGCAGATAAGTCTGGCTCTTGCCCGCCACCAGGCCCCAATTAATTGCCGCGACATGATACTTGTGGGCGATCGGAAGAACGCCATCAAAGGTGCTTCCCGCGCCGCGCGCCATGTATTCCGTGCAGAGCAGGGGCCGATGAAATTGCTGTAAGTCCTTGACCCGTTTCTCAAACTCCTCCGCCCAGCCATAGTTATGAAAGCTGATTACATCGGACTGTTCAATCTGGACCCGTGCCATCGGCGGCATTGCAGCCAGCGAACTCCAGTCCCCGTCATAGACGCCGCTCGTCAAAGGCTGCATGGGATGCGCGGTCCGCGCCCAGGCAAAAACCTGCGGCAGCAGCCCGAGAATGATTTGGCTCTTGTTCTTTGGTTCCTCAGGCGCGTAAATCCCGCCGCCATGGTTGTCGGGCTCGTTCCATATATCCCAGGCCAGAATCCGGGGTCGCTCGCAAAGGCGCCCACCACGCCCTTTACGTAGCTCTCCATGCGCGGATACTCAGCGGGATTCGACAGTATCTCAGCGCCCGGTGCCTGCACCCAGCCGGAGTTGTGCACGCCGGGGATGGGCGGATGCTGCGGTCCGAGTTTCGGCATCGGATCCCAGCAGGAGTCGAACAGCACAAACACCGGCCGGATATGATGCCGCGCCGCGATGGCAAGAAACGTATCGATTCGCTTCTCAAATCCTTTCGGATCCTGCTCCCCACAAAGATCGTGCAGAAAGACCGCATGGTGTTCATGCCGATAATCTCTGCCCATCCCAGTTCGCGATCGATTGTCGCTTCGTCGAAGCTTTCAGCCTGCCACATCTCCAACTCATTGATCGCCGTCGACGGCAGAAAATTTGCACCCACCGGCCACGGCTGCTGCGTACCAGGATTGGCCCGTGTCTCAGTCCAGCGCGCTTCCCGCTGTCGCGGGCTGTTGCGCGTTCAATGCAGGCAAGGCCGTGATCAGCGACGCCAGCACAACGGCTGCCCACCTGCCCCGGACAAGGACAAGGCGGACAAAAAGACGCAGGGCACAGGATTCCCGGTGAGAGTCGTTCATTTTTACCTCTGGATTGTTCAACAAGCATTCTAGTACTGTGACCTGCTGATTTTGAGATCGTGCCCACGAACTTGGCTTTCCCAGTTCTCGATTTTGGGACCGGGAAAGCATGAACTCAAAGTACGAAATCGCGCGGTTAGAATCTTGGGATCTTCGGCTCCGGCTTGGCTACTTCAGCAAACTGCGTTCGCGCCAGCTGAAGGTTCCCGCTCTGCTGCGCCGCAAACCCCGCAGTCCGGAACACGCACTCAGGTGGCTTTTTCCTCAAGTCGGCTTCCGCAGTCGGTCAACTCCGTTCCACCCGCCTCGATTTCCTCATCTGGTGACCCATAAGTACCATTGCATCGATTACCTACCTGTTTTAATTTACGTGTACGCAGGGACACGGTCACTTTGGTGGCTGGTTCCTATTTCAAGACGAACGATGATGATCACTCTTCTCCAAATCGCCGCGGTCGCTCTGGTAGCCATCTTTCTCGGCTATTTCCGGGCAAGCCAGCGCCGCCGCAACAGCGCGTCGTGGGAGTCGCTTACGGCACGCCTGCAATCCGGCTGGAGCGCTCGTGGACTGAGCGAACATTTCCTTTGGAAAGAGGGGCTTAGCTCCACTCCGGAAGAGACATGGGAGTGCATCAAAGGTTCCGAGGGCCTGTGGGCCATCTACCGGAATGCCGGCGTCATGCAGGAAATGGCCAACTTTGCCGCCCGCAACAGCAATGCCGTCGACCTTGTGCTGCTTCAGACATTGCGCAGCGATGCGGCCCAAATCCGAATCTGCGTACTCACCACGCTTGCCCAATGCGCTTTCAACCAAGCTAGTGAAAGCGTCCGCCTCAACGCCTTCCGTGCCGCTTCGATGTACACGGGCATGGCAGCGCGCATGACCCAGCTTCTGCAGGAAAACGCGTCAATGGCCCTGCCTGATTTCGTTGCCGCCATGTAACCGGCCTTCTTCGCCGGCGGCTCCCTAAATTCCCGGCTGCTCCCTTACTTCTTTGGCCGTTTGATAAAAAGGCAGCGGAACCTGTTTCGCCCGCACGCGGTTCCCGCGGCACTCTACCACCACGTCCGCTCCGCTGGCCGCAACCTCTGTGGGCACCAGCGCCATAGCAACGTTGGTTTTAAGAAAAGGCGCCGGCGAGCCGGAGCTAATCTGGCCAATCTCTTCTCCGGAAAGTGAAACTACGGAGTAGCCGTCGCGGCCAATCCCGCGCTCAACCATCTCCAGCCCGACGATCTTCCTCTTCGGCCCCCAGCCTCCTGCACCGCCAGCAGGGCCGACTTCCCAATAAACTCGCCCTTATCCAGCTTGAGCCAGTGGTTCAGCCCCGCCTCCAGTACGTTGATCTCCTCTGAGATCTCGTGTCCATAGAGGCTCATCCCTGCCTCCAGCCGCAGCGTGTTGCGCGCCCCCAGCCCGCACGGCCGAATCCCGAACTCCGCACCCGCCTCCAGCAGCGCATTCCATACCTTCACCGTCGTCGCTTCGTCTGAGGGGATGTAGACCTCAAATCCGTCCTCGCCCGAATAACCCGTGCGCGCGATCAGCACATTATTCACGCCTGCCACCTGCCCCCACGTGAACCAGTAGTTCTTGATTGCCCCCAGGTCCACCTTGGTCAACTCCTTCAGCGTGTCCAATGCCTTCGGTCCCTGCAGGGCCAATTGCGAGTAGTAGCTGGAATAGTCATTGATGTGAATCCCAGGCCACCCACCCACCTGCTGCCGGATCCACGCGTAATCCTTGTCCTTCGTTCCTGCATTTACCACCAGCAGATAGTCGTTCTCGCTCAGCCGATGCACCAGGATGTCGTCCACAAATGTCCCTTGCGGCGTCAGCAGCGCGGAATAATGCGCCTGCCCGTCCTTCAGTCGCGACGCATCATTCATCGTGATATGCTGTACCGCGGCCAGCGCGCCCGGGCCGCGAAACTGGATCTCTCCCATGTGGCTTACGTCGAAGAGCCCCACGCCGGTCCGCACTGCCAGGTGCTCAGCGATCAGCCCGCCACCCGGACAGGGGTATTCGACAGGCATATCCCATCCGCCGAAATCCACCATCTTCGCTTTCAGAGCGCGGTGCGTGGCATTGAGGGCTGTCTTCTTCAGGGCGGGCGCGACGGGGGCAGTGGGAGTGGCCATGGGGAATCCTTTCAACCAACAATCTACCCTACCAACGATAGGGACACGCCGGCAGGCGGGTCAAACCCGTCCAGTGGGATTACGATCAGAAGGCCTGCAGAATTGAAGGGATGAACATGAGGCCTGCGGAATTGAAGGGAATGAACATGAACAGGGTTCGCGGAATCCTGATGCTGGTCGCCGCACTGTTTGCTTTCTACCGCGGCTGGAAGATCCACGCCGGCCATTACGCAGTCACGGCATACGGCTTGGGAGTGCTCGCCCTCGGGTTGTCCGCCTGGCACCTCACGCGCACGCCGCCCCCGCCACGGATATGAGAGGAATTTCACCGCATTTTGCCTGGTTCTCGTCGTTATGAGCCGCGATTGACTTCAAGGTCACTTCCGAGTGGCCCGCCATAGGACCGAATTCCCTAGGCCGCTCTCTCCCGCGCGTTGTCATCCTGAGGAGCGCAGCGACGAAGGATCTGTGGTTGCCTTTCGGGTTATTTCCGGATAGGCCACAATCCGCTCAGAATGAGCTGCATAACGGGGTTCTTGGGTTTTTATCGATCTGGTGAATCCGTATAGTACCCTGTGCGGTAGCGAATATTGTAGCTATCGGCCGCAGCCTTTGGAATGGCCAATTGAATTCGATGAAAGTTCGTGCCTGGTTCCTGGTTGTGCGGATAGTAGGCTAGAAAATATTGCGTGCGCAAGTCCTCGCTCACCTGAGCAAAAGTCTTATCTAGCCCGTCTGCAGTTACATAGAAGCTCTTGCCGCCGGTCTCCTCGGCCAGAGTGATGAGCGCGTGTTCTCCGCGCAGGTCGCGCCCGGCACTGGCTTCAATCGGCACGTCGATCAAGCAGTAGATCATCACCTCATTGCGTAGAGCTTGCTCCAATGCTTGGGCGTAGGTGGCTCCCTTGACCGTATCATCGCCGTCCGAAACCACCATCAGAACTTTGCGTCCATGTTGCCGACCGAGTTGGTTTGAACCGAGCACGATCGCGTCGTAGAACGCCGTGCCTCCGCCGCCGCGCAAATGGGCAATCCCGCGTTCGATTTTGTTAACGTTGTTGGTGAGTGGCGTCGGTTCCCAGACTGCGGAGGCAAACTCCAACAGGCTAATCTTGTCCTGCGGGCGCAAAATTGCAGGTACGAACCGACGCGCTGCGTGCTGTTCGATCCCCAAGTCTTTCGCGACGCTATCGCTCGTGTCTATAGCCAACGTCAGATTTAAAGGCATGTCCGATTGCCGCTCAAAAATCGCGATCTGTTGAGCTCGATCGTCCTCGGTAAGGGAAAAATCATCGCGAGTTAGACCGCCCACGGTGGCCCCGTTCCGGTCCGTCACGCCGACAAAGACGTTGACCAGCTTCACGTCCATATGCAGGGTGGTATTCTGCGCGCCCAGATCCGCATTTGGGCTTGCGGTCAACGTCAACTGGGCAATGAGAGTGAAACCTGCCCATCGCCGGACAAAACAACGAGTCATACAGAGCCTCAGGAGACACCGCAGCCGACCCAGTAGATTGTTCGGACAGCCCGTGAGTCCACGTATTCGACCTCAACAAGGGGCGAAGGTCACAAGTCTGGTCGTAACATCGGGAGTACCTGACGAATAGGTCAAGGTCTCAGCAGCGGAGGGCCGGAAAACCAGTTCCGCTTGTATCACACCTATTCGGAAATAAGCATTCTCGTCGCCAGAAAGCTCTGAAGGACAACCGCAGATGTTTCGACTCCGGTCGCCGCGGCGACCTGCGCTCAACATGACAAGCTGCTTTTGCCATCGTTGGCTTTTTAGGCGAGAGGTTCATTCATGCGACTTTTTAGGAAGAACTATCCATTGCCGGCAGATTTTCGGTGCGCCCGCCAGAACGAGCTCACGCTCAAATAAATAAACACCACGATCACGCCCGCCGTCACCAGAAACTTGATGTGATCGGGACCGTGAGCCCAATCCCCCCGAATGCGCCACAGCGTGGGACCAAACACGAGCAAGGGCAGCAAAAAAAAAGACCCCCATCACCTCGAGCCACAGAATCCCGCCGACGCGCCCGAACGGCCGCAGAAATCCACCAATTCCCCTCGCCAGACCTCCGGGTACTCGAGCCGCAGACCTGCCCGCGGCCCGACCGCGCACCTTTGCATCCTCGGCCTCGCGGCTCACAGACGCATCAGCCGCAGGTCCCCCGGGGCTCTGCGCGCTGTTGCTGATGTGCTGGCCAGCCACGCGTCCCGCCACTCGCAGTCCGATTCCCAGCACCCGTCCGATGGTTTGCGGTCTCACTTCGATATGATGGTAGCAGCGACGGTGGGGTATGCTGCTCGATCACAGCCTCCCGGATTTGCCAGTTGCCCTTGGCCCGCTGCGGACGTAAGGTGTATAAATCCCTAGCTGCTCCCTGCGTTATTTCCGCGCCGGCCGCCGCACTGGAGGTATCCGTTGACATCCGCCTGCGCGAACTCATCCAACAACTCGGCGAGGCCATTCATGAGTCCGTAATCGAGAGCGAGCAGATTGCCGGGGTGGTCCAGGATATTCGGCGCACGGATTCGATGTGCTGCTGATGCTCGAGGCCACCATCGGCCTCAACGAAGTCGCCGCCAAGGATTCCGAGGAAGCCGAGGCGGGTGCCGAGCAGTCTGGCGAAAGCGGCGGTCCCTTTACCTCAAACGACCTGCACTTCCTCCGCTCCCTGCGCATCTCCGTCGAGGGAGACACCGAAGGCGACGAGTCGCCTGAAGAATAGGGTTCTACCCCGCAAAAAGGGCACGCGCTTCGCCTTACTCGCCGTAAAATCGGCACTTGCATGATGAAGAAATTTTTCTTGCCGCTGGTGCTATTCCTCCTGCGCATCCGGCACGCTGCGCGCCCACGAATTCAATCTGGACAATGCCCATCTGCCCATCCTCTCGCTCGACGGTTACTGGCGGTTCCACGCTGGCGACAACCCGGTTTGGGCGCAGCCCGGCTTCGATGATACCCACTGGCCCTTGTTGATGACGGACGAAAACTGGGCCGAGCAGGGATACGACGGCTATAGCGGCCTCGCCTGGTATCGCTTCCACGTCACTCTCCCCGCTGGACTCAACCATGTCTCGCTCTACCTCCCCTACATCCTCACCTGTTACCAGGTCTACGCCAACGGCCAGCAGATCGGGACCTACGGCAAGATGCCCCCGCGCGGTGTTCCTTACTGGGGCGGCGGCTGGTTTCGCACCTATGCCATTCCCGATTCCATAAGCGCCACCCGCAGTGTCTATATCGCCATCCGCGTCTGGCACTGGCCCGGCTGGGCTGCCAACTTCGGTGGAGGGCCGAGCTTCGGCGGTGGGCTGATCGGCGATGAGGATGAGATCGCCGACCGCGATGTCCTTTCTCGCGGCGCCCACCATTGGGAACTGGCCAGCACCATGATCCTTGCGCTGCTGCAGACACTCGCGGGTGTCGGCGCGTTCGTCCTGTTTTTCCTGCGCCGTTCTGAGCGCGAGTATCTCTGGTTTGGCGTCCTGATGCTCGTCAGCGCCGCCGCTGGATGGTTCGCGCTGTCCTTCGTCTTCGAGGCCTGGAATCAGTTGCTCACCGGGCCGCTCACTGACGCGCTGCCGCTGGTCGGCGTCGCCCTTGCTGAAGCCGCCTTCTACCGCCATCTCTTAAAAGGCCGGTCGACACTGATTTTCAAGGCGGCCGTGGGATGCATCCTCCTCACCCTCTTGTTTCTCATCGTGGAGTCGTACGCGCTCCTCGATCCGTCGTTTCTAACCGGTCTGAGCACCACCACCGTCAACCTGCTTGAAACGCTCCTGCAGCTCCCGCTCGACATCTGGATTCTGTGGCTGCTGTTCGCCCGCGCTCGTCAAAACTGGCTTGATGCGCGCTTGCTGTTCGCGCCCGTCTTGTTGCAGACACTGGCGCAGGTTTTCCAGCGTGGCGCCATCATGACGTTCAATCTCGGCTGGCAGCAGAAGTTCGGCTACGACATTGCCATCGCCAACCATCCGTTTACGATTGAGCTTCTGCAGGCCGTCGACGCGCTCTTCCTCTTGTCCGTCCTCGCCATCCTCATCCTTCGCTTCACGCGCACGCGCAGCCAGGAGGAGCAGTACGCCATCGAGTTCGACGCCGCGCGTAATGTGCAGCAGCTCCTGCTGCCCTTGGAGCGCCCGCAAACCCCCGGCCTACTCATCGAGAGCGAATACCGCCCGGCGCGCGACATCGGCGGCGACTTTTTCCAGGTCATCCCGCACCCTTCCGACGGCAGCGTTCTCATCGTCGTGGGCGACGTCGCTGGCAAGGGCCTGCAGGCCGGCATGCTCGTGGCTCACCTCGTCGGTGCAATCCGCAACGAGTCGACTCACTCCAACGATCCTGCGCGAATTCTTGCAGCGCTGAATGCGCAACTCGCTGGGCAACACCATGCCCTCGCCACTAGCCTTGCCCTCCGCATCCACGCCGACGGCTGTACGACCCTGGCCAACGCCGGCCACCTGCCGCCTTACATCAATGGGAAGGAACTTCCGATGGAAGGCGCGCTCCCGTTGGGCGCAATCCCCGCCATCGAGTTTCCCGTTGCATATTTCAAACTTGCCGAAGGCGATACACTCATGCTCATGACCGACGGCATCGCTGAAGCTCAGGACGCCGCCGGCAAGCTCTTCGGTTTCGACCGCATCGATGCGCTGCTGAGCCACCGCGCCACTGCCTCCGCCGTTGCCTCCGCCGCACAAGCCTTCGGCCAGGAAGACGACATCACCGTCCTGACGATAACCCGCGCACCCGTCGCAGTTGAAGTCTGATGACGGTAGTCCAAATCTCAGGGTCGGGATCAGCCCGAAGCCTGGGTGCCCCTCGATAAGGAGGAAGGCTTTGTCAAGGCACAAAATTCCTGTGTGGTGCGTGAGCAGCGTTGTTCCAGCCAGAGGGTTGAGGACCCGAGCCCTGGTAGATTCACGCTGCATCACCTAAACGGTGGGGCAAACCGCCCCGCCAACCAGAAGACCGGATCAGAAAGGGCATTAGGTATACCCGGAATCATGATCGCGTCCACCCCGACTTTCGAACCAGGCACCGATCACGGTGGCTCCTTTCGCTCTTCGTATGTATGGCTGGCGGCGGCGGCAGGCGCGTTGGGCGGCCTGTTATTCGGCTATGACTGGGTGGTGATCGGCGGCGCAAAGCCATTCTACGAACGCTATTTTCATCTTGATTCGCCGTCCCTCGAGGGCTGGGCGATGAGTTGCGCGCTGATCGGCTGCCTCATCGGCGCGATCACTTCAGGCGGGCTGAGCAACCGTTTCGGCAGAAGGCGGCTGCTGATGCTGGCTGCGCTCGTGTTTGCGGCTTCGTCGCTGGGCACCGGGCTGTCAGACCATTTTGGCGCATTCGTGGCGTGGAGAATGCTGGGCGGTTATGCCATCGGTCTCGCTTCCGGAATTTCGCCGATGTACATTGCCGAGATATCCCCTGCACATTTGCGCGGAAGGCTTGTCTCACTGAACCAATTGGCCATCGTCTTCGGAATCCTGTCGGCGCAGTTGGTGAACTGGCTCATTGCACGGCCAGTGCCGCCGGGAGCAACTGCGCAGGAAATTCTGATGTCGTGGAACGGCCAATGGGGTTGGCGCTGGATGTTTGCGGCGACCGCCATTCCTTCCACCTTGTTTCTCTTCTCAACGTTTCTGATCCCTGAGAGTCCGCGCTGGCTGGCTGCCAAGGGGCGCAATCAGCAGGCAATTAAAGTGCTTGAGCATCTCGGCGGTGGGGCTTATGCAGAGCAGGTGATGAGCGATTTCGCAACAGCAAGCGAGGCCCAGCCGAAGCGATCCCTGAAGCAGGAATTGTCTTCACCGGGAATGGCCAAAATTCTTCTGCTTGGCGTACTCCTCGCGGTTCTTCAACAGTGGTGCGGCATCAATGTGATCTTCAATTATGCGCAGGAGATTTTTGCGGCAGCGGGCTACCAGGTCTCCGACATCCTCTTCAACATTGTGATTACCGGCGCGGTCAATGTGGTGTTCACCCTGATTGCGTTGGCGACGATCGACCGCTATGGCAGGCGTTTTCTGCTACTCATCGGAGTTTGCGGGCTGGCAATTCTGTACGCAATTCTGGGAGCGCTCTATCGTCTCCATATACAAGGTAAGCCCATGCTGGTGCTGGTTCTGGCGGCCATTGCCTGCTATGCCATGTCGCTGGCCCCGGCAACCTGGGTCGTGATTTCTGAAATATTTCCCAATCGCATCCGCAGCAGCGCCGTTTCCATCTCCGTTACCGCGCTGTGGTCGGCGTGCTTTCTGCTGACCTACACCTTTCCAATGCTGAATGCATCGTTGGGGGCGGCTGGCACCTTCTGGACCTACGCGGCAATCTGCCTGGCCGGTTTTATCTTCCTTTATTTTCGATTACCGGAGACGCAAGGGAAGACTCTCGAAGAAATCGAAACATTCATACGAACGAGAAAGTTGTAGTGAACAAGCATGCACGCGGATCGGCGTGTGTCCGAGAAAAGCTGACCCCGGCTACACGGAGCGAGCCTTCCACCGTAATATAACGGCAGATTGTTCCGGAGGTTGAACGTGTTGCCTTCGTCAAAAGCACTTTCTTCGCGTCGCCATTTTCTGCGCCGGCTCGGTCTCTTCGGGCTCGCCTCATCGCTGCCCATTGACCGGCTTCTTGCCGCATCGGATTCGGCGGCTCCTGCTGCCTTGTTTTCGCTCGCCGGCGCATCGGCAGGGTTCAGGAATCGCGCACCCCTGACTCCGAACGCGTTCTATTTTCTGCCGCTCGGCTCCATTCGGCCCTCCGGCTGGCTTGAGGGGCAGCTTCGCATTCAAGCCAATGGCCTCAGCGGCCACCTCGACGAGACCTGGGCCGACGTCGGCCCCCAGAGCGGCTGGCTGGGAGGGAAGGGCGAATCGTTCGAACGCGGGCCGTATTATCTCGATGGGCTGGTTCCGCTGGCCTGGCTTCTTGACGATGCGCGCCTCAAAGCCAAGGCGCAGCCCTTCCTCGATTGGACGCTCGACCATCAGGCGCCCAATGGCATGATCGGCCCGCCGTCCACCAACGACTGGTGGCCTCGCTTCGTGATGCTCAAGGTCCTCACCCAATACCAGGAACTCACAGGCGACTCCCGCGTCATTCCGGTGATGGACAGGTACTTCCGCTATCAGCTCGCGGAGCTGCCGCATCGCCCGCTGCGCGATTGGAGCAAATTCCGTTGGCAGGACCAGTTGCTGAGCGTCATCTGGCTCTACAACCACACCGGCTCGGCGTACCTGCTCGACCTGGCGCGGCTTCTGCGGAAGCAAGGCTATGACTGGATGGCGCAATATGCAAACTTCCAGTACACAAGGCCCATCACCGCGGACTACCTCAAGATTGAGGAGGGTAGAGGACACAAGGAAGTGAGCCTCGCCACCCACGGAGTGAACAACGGACAGGCGGTGAAGACAGGGCCGGTATGGTCCCTGGTTTCAGGCAGCCCCGACGATCGTTCTGCCGTTCTCACCATGATTTCGGAGCTGAACAAGTATCACGGCCTGCCCAACGGCATGTTCTCCTGCGACGAAAATCTGGCCGGCCCCGAACCTGCGCAGGGATCGGAGTTGTGCACCGTTGTCGAATACATGTTTTCGCTCCAACACTCGCTCGCCATCGTGGGCGATCCGCGCCTTGGCGACGGCCTCGAGAAACTAGCCTTCAACGCACTCCCCGGCACATTCACTGACGACATGTGGGCCCATCAGTACAACCAGGAGCCGAACCAGGTCGAGTGCAGTATGCACCAGAAGCCCTGGACAACCGACGGGCCGGAATCGAACCTCTATGGCCTCGAGCCCAACTTCGGTTGTTGTACGGCCAACTTCAACCAGGGCTGGCCGAAGTTTACCAATAGCCTGTTCATGCGCTCCGGCGCACAGGAGAGCGAAGACGGGTTAGTCGCAGCAGCATATGCTCCCTGCGAAGTACATACCACTCTGCGGGGAACGCCGGTTCACGTGGTAGAAGACACAAACTATCCCTTCCACGGCACAATTGGGATTGTCATCAACCCCGCGACGCCGGTGACTTTTCCGCTGCAGCTCCGCATACCGGGCTGGGCCGCCGGTGCATCAATCCGCATCAACGGCCACGCAGCGCCGTCTCCTTCGCAGGGATCATTTGCCCGTGTCGAACGCATGTGGAAGGCAGGCGATCGAGTCGAGATCGTGTTCCCGATGAACCCGCGTACCTCCCGCTGGTACCACGACTCCATCGCCATCGAACGTGGGCCGTTGGTCTTCTCCTATGGCATAGGCGAAAACTGGGTCAAGCTTCGCGACCGCGGCATGACCGCGGATTGGCAGGTGTATCCAACCAGCCAATGGAACTATGCCCTGAAGGTTGATCCCGACGCGCCGGACAAGAGCATTTCGGTTGTGGAATCGGAACTAGGCGAGGCGCCATTCACAAAGCAGCACGGTCCGGTCCAACTCCGCGTCAAGGCACGCAAACTCGGTGCATGGCGCGCCGAAGGTGGCGCTGCCAATCCCGTTCCGCAAAGCCCAGTGGTAAGCGATGAGCACGAGGAGACCATCACCCTCGTGCCCTATGCCGCCGCCAAACTGCGCATCACGGCGTTTCCACAATGCAAGTCATAAGGGATCATGGATGCAGACCCAGGTAATTGCCGTAGCCGACAATCATCGTTGAACCCACCAGCGTCATCAGTGTCAGGAAGACGAGAGTCTTTGTCCGTCTGCTCACGCCGCGCCACTCCTTCAGCGCAATTCCCCACAGGGTGCTGAAGATCATGATGCTCGCCATGTGTAGAGTCCAACTGGAAAACTTGTAGCGGCCCATCTGCGTCTCGCCCATGGTGTAAAAGAAAAACTGCATGTACCAGGTGGCTCCGGCGATCGCAGAAAACAGATAATTCCAGCCGAGCGATGGCGCGCCATGCGGATGCGGCGCCAATTCAAGCGCCATCTCTGTGGGAGCAGCATCGGTGACGTTTTCGAGCGGTGGATGTTCCCCGGTAGCGGGAACAGCAGCACCCGCAGGTATTTTCAGATATTCGCCATAGCTGCGATTCCGTACATTCAGCACCGCGCACCAAACAAAATTCGTGGTGAAGCCCCCAGCCAGCACCACCACCAGCACCGGTAAACCCTGCCACATCACGCTGGTTCCATGTTGCAATGTGAGCGTCTTGATGGGATTGCCCGCATCGAGGCCGAAAGCAAAACACGAACTCATGATGCCGCAAAAGGTGGCAACGCCCAAACCCAGCTTCAGGTCGAATTCCTGAATGCTCGCTAGCTTCTGCGCCTGCGAAAGCTCCTTTTCCTTGGAGAGGCCCGCGGCTCCCGCAAACAAAATTCCCACCACGCAGATGCAAACGCCGACCAGGATAATGACGCCCGACCGCTGCTTCAGCAGTTGCATGAACTGGCCGTGAAAGATGGGCGGAACAAGTGTGCCGAAGATCGCCGTGTATCCGAGCGCGGTCGCCATGCCCAGTGACAGGCCAAGGTAGCGCATGGTCAGGCCGAAGGTCAGGCCGCCCAGTCCCCAGAGCACGCCAAAAAAGTAGGCCCAGAAGATCGACGAGGCCGGCGCGCTATGCAGCACCGGCAGCAAATCGTGCGTCAGCGCCCCCGCGATCATCCAGGGCGCAACAATCCAGCTCACCACGCCGCCGGCCAGCCAATACGTCTCCCACGACCAGCCGCGTACTTTGCGGTATGGAACGTAAAAGCTCGCCGAGGCAAGGCCGCCCAGCCAATGCAGAAATAACCCCAGCAACGGATTCGCGCCCAATGATTGACCCCTCTTTGCAGTTTCTCTTTTGTACCATTCTCGAATTCAAACCAAATGGGGAAGCTATTGTCCCGTCTCTAAAGTTCGCATCGAAAACACCCTGTCATCCTGAGCGGAGATTGGCGCGTACTTTGCGCCAATCGAAGTCGAAGGACCTGCAGTTAGGGACTTCAGCTTATGCAATGAACTTCAGGGACGCACCACTATGATCTCTTTTGTCAACAACCTCATAATGGCTGGTCAAATTCAGCCGCCGCCATCAATCCGGCGTCGACCACGTGAAGAATTCCAGTGATGCCCGCAGAATCATCCGACACCAGGTAGAGCGCAGCGCGCGCAACATCTTCAGGGCTGAGAATCGTACCCAGCGGAACGCGTGACAGGCGAGTTTTTATGCGCGCCTCTCCTTCGCTGCCGTAGCCCATGTGTTCGCGCAGCATCGGCGTATCGGTAATTCCCGGGCAGATGCAATTCACGCGAATCTTGTCCCTGCCCAGATCCAGTGCAAGCGATTTCGTGAGCAGCGCGATTGCTCCCTTTGAAGCGGAGTACACAGGCGTGCCCACCTGGCCGGCTAAGCTCGCGATGGAGCCGGTATTCAAAATCGTGCCGCCGCCATTTCTGCGCATATGCGGAGCCACATGCTTGATGGCGAGAAACGCCGACTTCACATTGACTGCCATCACGCGATCCCATTCGCCTTCGGTCATTTCTTCGATCGACTTCACAAGCACAATGCCGGCGTTATTAAAGAGAACGTCAATCACACCCCAACGCGCAACCGCTTCCTCAACCATGCGCTCGATGTCGGCTTCACGCGACACATCCACTTGGGTGAACTGCGACTCGTGCCCCTCTGCGGCAATCGCTGCAGCAGTCTCTTTGCCGGCCTGCTCGTTTCGATCGGCCACCACAACCCGGGCGCCTTCACGCGCAAACGCAATGGCACTCGCGCGGCCGATGCCGCGCGCAGCGCCTGTTACGATCCAACTTTCCCTTTCAGTTTCATTCGCTGTTTCTTCCGACCGCGTGCGCAAACCAGCCATCATTCCAGCAAGGGCATCGTCTCCCCATCAGTGCCGCTGCATGTAGACGACATGCGTCTGAAGAAACTCATACAATCCGTGGCGGCCGTCCGCGCCTCCGATGCCGCTCTTCCGCCACCCGCATGGAACCCCTGCATGGCCTCGAAGTTTTCGCGATTGATGTACGTCTCGCCAAATCGAATCTCCTGGCAGGCGCGCAGTGCCACGTCGAGATTCTCGGTGTAAATCGATGAGGTCAGTCCATATTCACAGTCGTTGGCAAAGGCAATCGCTTCGTCCAGATCCTCGAATTCCACTACGGGAATGACCGGCCCGAAGATCTCCTTGCGCACTACTTCCATCGTCTGCGTGCATCCGGAGAGCACGGTGGGCTCATAGTAGTACCCTCCAGTGCCCTCGCCCCGTTTGCCGCCGGTGCGCAGCGTAGCCCCCGCCTTCACCGCACCGCCAACCAGCTGCTCCACTTTGCGAAAACCCGCTTCGTTAATCAGCGGACCGTACTCGACCGTTTCGTCCTGCGAAGGATCTCCATAATGCGTGGCGCTCATGGCATTGCTCAGCTTGTCGGTGAACTCTTGTGCAACCGAGCGCTGCACATACACGCGCTCCGCACAGTTACATACCTGTCCGCTGTTGATCACGCGGGAAGCCTTGATCGCATTCACCGAAAGATCGACATTCGCATCCGCCATCACAATCGCCGGTGCCTTGCCGCCCAGTTCCAGGTTCACTTTCGTGATGTTCTTCGCCGCCGCCGCCATCACCGCAGATCCCGTGTCCACGCTGCCTGTGAAGTTGATCATCCCGATCTTCGAGGAGGACGCCAGGGCCCGCCCCGCGCTGGCTCCCCGGCCATGCACGACATTGATCAGACCCGGTGGAAAGCCCATTTCGATGAGGATTTCGCAGAACTTCACTGCGTTGTGAGGTGTCTCCTCGCTTGGCTTGATCACGATTGTGTTTCCGGTAATCAGCGCAGGGCCCGCCTTTCGCGCGATCAGGAAGAAGGGGAAGTTCCACGGCAGAATCCCGCCGATCACGCCAATCGGCCTGCGAAAAAGAAAGATGGTTTCTCCCGGCCGGTCGCTCTCGATGATCTCGCCCTCGATGCGTCGACCCCACTCCGCCATGTACTCCAGGTAGTCCGCGGTGAACTCGACTTCAACGCGCGCGAGCCCCAGCGTCTTGCCTTGTTCCTCGGTAATCACGCGGGCAATCGGCTCCACATTCTGGCGAATCTTCGCTGCCAGCGCCTTCAGCAGCTTGGCCCGGCTTGCGGCGGTCTCCTTCTCCCACGACCGTTGCGCCGATTCAGCCGACGCGATTGCCGCATCCATATCCTGCTGGGTGCTGTCCGGAACCGTACAAATCACCGTGCCTGTCGCCGGGTTCCTCACTTCGATACGCCCGCCATCGGAAGCAACGAATTTGCCATTGATTAAGTTGTCAAAGTTTTTCATAGGCACTCTCCTGCCAGACTTCTTTGCACCAGAATAAAAAGTTGCTGTTTAACTTTTCTGCTCCTCGGCGAACTCCGCTCCGGGCCACGGGATCTCGCCCGAGCAATATCCCGCCAGCACCATGCGGCGGTCCGGCTCGCTTCCTGCATAGACCCAGATCATCGCCATCTCTTCGTTCGACCGATTCAAGAACCGATGTGGAAGCCCGCGGGGAACAAATGCCGTATCGCAATTGCTTAGCTCGTACTGGCTGCCTTGCACCATGCAAACGGCCGTGCCCTTCACAATGGTGATTGACTCATCGAAATCGTGAATGTGACAAGGCAGCGATGCACCGGGGAGAAACCTGCCGTACCCACCGCAAATTCCGTTCGATCCATAACGGCGGGCGAATAAATCGCAAAAAAAAGCGTTTGCTGAAAGCTCATAAATGTCGCCACTGTCGTGGCGGATGATCGTCTCGGGATCCGCTTCGGAGGGGAAGCCGAAATCCCTGTCCTCAATGGCAAATGTCCGATCGACCAGTGTCCTCGAAGGCCTTGCCGTCGCAAAGGACCAATGCGCCACAAGCGGCTTGTCGCCATCGTCGTTTTCAACCTGGTGCACAAGGCCTGCCGGGACGTGCACGCAATCCCGCGGCCCCAGTCGATACAGCCGTCCCTCCAGCAGCACGCGGGCACGGCCTTCGATCACCGTGACGGCTTCGCTGAATTCGTGGAGATGGTAGGGCAGATAGGCACCGGGCGCGAACGTAGCGGTCCCGGTACTGAATCCCGTAGCCCCGCATCCTTCCGAGACAAACGTCCGCAGCTCAACACCGGCAGGCATCAGCTCGGCTGGCGGAGATTGGCGGGCGGAGATGATTGCTTCGGCTACGGTACTCGTACCAAGCCTTACAGGTTCATTTTGCAAAGGCGTTTCCCATGCGTAGACATCAGACCATCATATGACCGGTCCGTGAGTATGGAAATTACTGGCGCCCTCGATATCCTGTCAAGCAGATTCATCCGACGATCAAATGGGTGCGGGTATACGGCGTGCCACAGCGGCGGAGATTCATTTCCTCCGTTTACGAGTCGATGTCTTCTCCCACCAAAAAGCCGGATTCCAATGCTTGACAGATTTGCTGCGGCTGACTAATTATCTGATGGTCTGATTACTTGACCCTCTACAGCAGCCCGTATTCCGACCAGGGAGATTTTATGTCTGACGCAATTTCGAGAAGGACTTTTGTGAAGACGCTGGCCGCCAGCGCCGTCGTGAGTTCCGTAGCCAAACCCGGTTTGGCCGAAGAGAGAGTCGCAACCGCAGGCATGGCGACAGAGTGGTCGTATGTGAGCGGAAAGCAGTATTCCGACCCCTTCAACCAAGTTGACGTCGATGCCATCATCACGTTGCCCACGGGCGGCGAAGAACGCGTTCCCGGATTTTGGGCGGGCGACTCAACCTGGCGTGTGCGCTATGCTCCTCCGGCGCCCGGCAACTACAAGATTCGATCTTCCTGCAATGACGCCACCAACCACGAACTGCACGGCCAGACCATGACGCTGGATGCGCATCCATACGCAGGGGACAACCCTCACTACAAACACGGCGCCCTCAAGGTAGGTGACAGCGCGCGGCATTTTCAGCATGCCGACGGCACACCCTTCTTCTGGCTCGGAGATACCTGGTGGATGGGTCTGTGCAAGCGGCTTAGCTGGCCCGATGGCTTTGAGACGCTCACCGCCGACCGTGTGCACAAGGGATTCACAATGGTCCAAATCGTCGCCGGTCTCTATCCCGACATGGAGCCATTTGACGAGCGCGGCGCCAATGAAGCGGGTTATCCATGGGAACGCGATTTCTCCCACATCAACCCAGCCTATTTTGATATGGCAGACGTCCGCATCCAGCATCTGGCAGACCATGGGCTTGCCGCCTGCGTTGTCGGCTTCTGGGGATACTTCATTCCCCGCATGGGCATGGACAAGGTCAAACAGCACTGGCGCTATCTGATCGCGCGCTGGAGCGCGTATCCGGTGGTGTGGTGCCTCGCTGGAGAAGGCACGATGCCCTACTACCTTTCCAAAACACCACAGCAGGATGCGGAAACACAGAAGCATGGATTGACCGAGCTGGCGCGTTACGTTCACACAACCGATCCGCATCACCATCCCATCACCATTCACCCGTCTAGCACATCGAGGTTGTGCGTGGACGATCCATCGGTGCTTGATTTCGATATGCTGCAGACCGGCCACGACGACCGCAAGAGCGTGCCCAACACCATTGAGAGCGTCAACCGCTCGCTGGCCGCAACTCCGAAGATGCCCGTGCTGATTGGCGAGGTTTGCTATGAAGGCATTCAGGAAGCGAGCCGCCAGGAAGTGCAGCGCTTCATGTTCTGGTCAGCGCTGTTGGGCGGTACAGCGGGACACACTTACGGCGCCAACGGCATCTGGCAAGTGGATACGCGCGAAAAGCCCTACGGACTTTCGCCGCACGGGCACTCCTGGGGCGGCCTGCCGTGGGATCTCGCTGCGCAACTTCCCGGGTCTGGGCAACTCGGCCTCGCCAAGGGCCTGCTGACGCGCTATTCGTGGTGGAAGCTTGAGCCCAATCCCGATCTGATTACACCGCACTGGAGCAAAGAGGACTATTGGAAGCCCTTTGCCGCCGAAATTCCCGGAGAAGCCGTCATTGCGTTCATGCCCACGTCGCACAGTGGGACTGCTCTCCACAACCTCAAGGGCTCGTCGTACAGGGCATTCTTCTTCAATCCTACCGATGGAACTGAAGTCGCGCTGGGCAACATCACGCCCGATTCAAGTGGGTCATGGACAATCGCAGAAGTTCCCATCTTTCAGGATTGGGTTGTCGTGCTGGAGCATGTTGCATGAGCCTGTCGAGCTCAACCGCGGCAGGGTTTCGCGTCGGATTCTCCGCAGACTTTTGCGGCGAAGACGGCCAGCTCGCGTTTCCCGACATCGGATTGTCTCTGTTGCGGGGCGTTCCAGGAATCTCGCACGAGTTTCTGCATGAGTATCGGCCCGAATATGCGCCGTCGCAACTGCAAGGTTTCGACGTGGTCATTTCGCTGAAGCCGAAAATCACGCCTGCGTCTCTCGAGGGAATCTCACGGCTCTGCGCCATCGGCCGCTGCGGGGTCGGCTACGACAACGTGGACCTGAATGCATGCACGGAACACGGCATTGCTGTGTACATCACACCCGGCGGTGTGGTGCGGCCCGTCGCGGAGTCGATTCTGCTGCTGGTCCTCGCGCTCTCGCATCGCCTCCTGATCAAAGACAGGCAGGTCCGCGCTGGGCACTGGGCCGAAAGCACGGATCGCCTTGGCCGCGAACCCCGCGACCGCGCAGTAGGAACCATCGGCATGGGCAACATTGCCACCGAAGCGATTCGCCTCCTTCGAACGTTGGACGTTGGCCGCTTCCTCGCATTCGATCCATACACCACTCAGAGCGCGCGAAAGAGCTTGGCGTTGAATTGGTCTCTCTCGATGAGCTGCTCCGCAACTCCGACTATGTGCTGGTCAATTGTCCCCTCACGCCGGAGACCCGCGGCCTCGTCGGGAAAGCGCAGTTCGCTCTGATGAAGCCCGATGCCGTCCTCATCAACACCGCGCGCGGCCCCATCGTCGATGAGTCCGCACTGATTGGGCTCTCCAAAACCAGCGGATCGCCGGCGCCGCGCTCGACGTGTTCGAGAAGGAGCCACTTAGCAAAGATTCGCCACTGGCCGCTATGGAGAATGTCATCCTGACCTCGCACTCCGTCGCGTGGACCGAGGAACTTTTTCGCGACATGGGCCGCATCGATGCCAGGGTGCCCTCGCCATCTATCGCGGAGAAGTACCAAAGCACGTTGTCAATCCCAAGGTTCTCGACAGTCCCAAATTCCTCGACAAACTCAGCCACTTCAAAGCCGCCTTCGCCGCGTTGGAGAGCAAATCATGACCGGCTTCCGCCAGCGGCTTAAAAGGGGATCTGCTCCTCGGCCAAATGGTGCTGGAGTTTTTCAGCCCCGGCATCGGACCCATGCTCGCGGCCTGCGGGCTCGACTTCGTGATCTTCGATATGGAGCACGGACGCTGCGACATCGACCTGCTTGCACGAGATGGTCGCCGCCTGCCGCGGCAGCGAAATCGTTCCCATGGCACGCGTGCCCGATGCCGGCTCGCGCCACTGTCCCGCGCACTCGATCTGGGCGCACGCGGGGTCATGGTGCCTCGCGTTGAGACCCGCCAGCAGGCCGAGGAAATCGTCGCCCAGCTCAAGTATGCGCCGCATGGGCAGGCGTGGCGTCGCACTCGGCATCGCGCATGATCTCTATCGCGCCGGCGACCGCAGAGTTCTTCGCCAAGGCCAACGAAGAAATCACCGTCATCCTCCTGCTCGAAACGGAAAAGGCATTTGAGAATCTCGACGCCAATCGTCTCCGTTCCGGGCGTCGACGTGGCCTGGATGGGCCATTACGACCTCACCGTCTCCATGGGTATTCCGGCGCAGTTCGATCATCCGCGGCTGTTCTGCAGGCGATGGACGACCTGGTCGCGGCGTGCCGTCGCCACGGTGTCGCGCCCGGATTTCTTCCCGCCACACCTGAATCCGCCGCGCACTGGATCAGCAAAGGATTTCGCATGATCAGCCTGGGCAGCGACATCGGCGTGTTTCTCGACGGCGTGCGTAGATTCCGGGCCTACATCTCGCCCAGCAAGGAGGTGCAGCATGAAGTATTCCGTTCAGGCATTCAATGCCGGCACATTCTGGGTTCCCGGCCCCGAAGTCTACTGGATGGAGGCGTGGAATCAGCGCGAAGAGATGAACGTGCTCATCTACCTGATCCGCGGCGGGGGGCAGCAACATCCTGATCAACACCGGCCCGCCGCAGGACCTCACCGTCATCAACCAGGCGTGGCTGAGTTTTTTCGGATATCCCGAAGCGCAGATCGTTCGCACCGAGGCGCAGCTGCCGCAGAACATCCTTCGCTCGCAGGGACTCGCTCCTGAAGACATCTCCCTGGTGCTCGTGACTCCGCTCCAGGCCTATGCGACCGCCAACATTCCCATGTTCCGCAACGCCACCATCGGCATCTCGCGCCGCGGCTGGATCGAGGATTTCCAGGCTCCCTACTACCATCTCCATGTTCCCCGCCATCTGCGCGTTCCGCCCGACGTGAATCACTACCTCCAGAACGAAGGCTGGGACAAAGCTGCGCCTGCTCGCCGACGAAGAGGAGATGACCCCGGCATCCGCGTCTTCTGGGCCGGCGTGCATCATCGGTCTTCGCATGGCCGTCGCCATCGATACGGAGAAAGGCACCGTCATCATCACCGACTGCTTTTTCAAATACGGCAACATCGAAGCCGGCCGCTACCTGGGGGTGATGGAAAGCATGATGGAAGCCGATGCCACCTGGGCGCGCATTCGCAAAGAGGCCGATATCTTCGCTTCCATCTATGACCCTGAGGTCTTTGTGCGTCATCCAAATGGAATTCTGGCCTGAGGTTCATGCTCCGCCGCGCACATACGGAACGACCGCATTTCAGCCTGACCGGCTGCGGCAACATTTCAAGCGCAATGCCCGAGATCGAGGCCATTGATGCCGTCTAACAGTCTCACTCCCGTGGTTAGAACCACGCTCACCGCTGACATCTGTCGCCAGATGGTGAACCAGCTCATGCGCGGTGTGTGGAGCGAGGGCAAGAAGATTCCCGCGGAGAGAGAGCTCTGCCAGCAGCTCGGCGTGGGCCGCGCCTCGCTGCGGGAAGCCCTGAAGGCGCTCGAAATCATGGGCATGATCGAGACGCATCTGGGCGACGGCACCTATGTCTGCAAGCGCTCCGACTTTTTTTCGCGCCCTCTTCTATGGGCCATCGCCAGTGGCTCGGCAGCCGACGTTCGTGAACTGATCGAAGCGCGCGTGCTCATCGAGGTGGAACTTGCTGGCCTCGCGGCAGAACGCGCCAACGCAGTACATCTGAAGCAACTCGCCGAATTGCTCGACCAGATGGACAAGTCGCGTAAGAAGCCGCAGGAGTTTGTGCAGGCCGACGTCAACTTCCATCTCACCATCGCGCGCGCCGCCTCCAACGGCATTCTCATGAATGCACTTCACCTCATCCGGAACCTGCTCCAGCAGTGGATCCTGAGTGCGGTTGCCATCAAGGGCGTTCCAGAAAAAGCTTGCGCACAACACAAGCGCCTGCTGCTGGCCATCAAGAGCGGTGACAGTGCCGCCGCCCGCAAGGAGATGCGCAAGCATCTGCGGGACATGGCCGGATACGCTCCGCGACAACAAAAGCTCGCCGCAGAAGAAAGTCCCCGCGCCAAATCCTGATGGGCCGGCAATTGCCCCCCCCTCAGTTCACGCGCAGCAGCATCTTCAGCGTGTCTCCGGGAGCCGTACTCATCCGGTCAAAAGCCTCTTGTCCACGCTCAAGCGGCATCTCTACGGTCCAGGGCGTCAGGTCGATCTCTCCGGCATTCAACAACGCCAGCGAGCGCTCGAAGTCCACAGGCGTATAGCCAAATGACATCGCCACGCGGTGTTCCTTGCGAATGCTGGTCACGAAGTCGATCTCGCTCCGCTCCTGGCTCATGCCGAGCAGCACGACAAGGCCGCCGGGCCGGCAGATGTCAAACGCTGATTGCCGCGCAGGTGCGGTTCCCGAAGCGTCAAGCACCATGTCCAGCCCGCGACCGGCAAATCGATGTGCTTCCGCTCGTCCCGCATCCGTGGAGACATTCACGGCCAGTGTTGCACCCATCTTGCGGGCAGTCTCCAGCCGCACATCGCTCACGTCCTGCACCAGGATCTCGCGCACGCCTAGCCGCAACGCCGTCAACAGCGCCAGCGAACCCATCGTGCCTCCACCAACAATGCCCAACCGGAAAAAGGGCAACGGCGCCGCAATGCGGAAGAGATGAACGATGTTGGCCAGCGGCTCGGTCATCACCGCCTGCGCGTCCGTAAGTTTGCCTGAGACCTCATACAGTTGCTTCTCGGGGACCGAGACAAACTCGGCATAGCAACCCGGTGTCTTGTCCATGCCGAGTAGCCGCCAATTTTCGCACAGGTTCTGCGCCCCGCTGAGGCATGCCGTGCAACGCCCGCAACTGATCAGTGGATTGGCCACCACGCGCCGTCCATCAGGTCTGCGCCCAACCAGTTCGTGCCCGAGAACCATGGGCGGAATACGGCGGCGGCTGTGCCCCAGGAATCCCGATATATCCGATCCGCAGATTCCCGCCGCGATGACTGCAATTTCGCTCTCGCCTTCCGCCAATTTCGGTCGCGGATAGTCTTCGATTACCACCTGCCGTGGCGCCGTGTATACCAATGCTCGCATCGCTTTCTCCCTTATCTCTGCGGCTGCGCTTCCTTTTTCAGCGCGTCAGTTTCGAATTGACCCCGCTGGCACGTTCGTTTCAACGCCGCGCGGTGGGCCGCCGATTCACCCCTTGAATACTGCGGCAAAGTCAGCCGGATTGCAAACTCGTCAAGGGCCACCCGCGTCCGGTGCGGTCTCTGTACGCATGCTCCGATCCTCGAGTGAGCAAGTGATTCTTCGCCGCATTCAATCGGGCAAAACAAAGCGATCCCCATCCGGTCCCGCAGGTGGCATCATTGAATGAGGCAGCCGGCTGATCTGTGCTTGATGACCCGCAAAAAATGCGGAACAGATCCGCCATCACCCAGCCGAGGATGAATATGCAGAAAGCTCGGAGGAAAATTTCGCTGTGCCGTAATGTCCTCTTCTGGCTGCCGCTGCTTTTCACTCTCTCCGAACAACTTCCCGCTCAGCCCTCTGCGGTTCCGCCTGCTCCGAACTCCAGCCCGCGCGGCAGCTTTGCGGCAATTGATTCCATCATGGACGAAGCCATCGCCAATGGGCGCATTCCCGGCGGCGTTGTGCTCGTCGGTCATCACGGCGAAGTGGTCTACCGCAAGGCATTCGGATACCGCTCCCTCGAGCCAACCCTAGAGCGAATGACCGCCGATACCATCTTTGACCTGGCTTCGCTCACCAAGTGCATCGCCACCACGACGGCCATGATGCAACTCGTCGAGCAGGGCCGCGTGATGCTCGATGACCCTCTCGCGGTTTACTTGCCCGAGTTCGCGCAGAGCGGCAAAGCGGATATCACGGTGCGCGAACTGATGACGCACTTCTCCGGCCTGCCCCCGGACCTGGATCTGAAACAGCCATGGGAAGGGCGCACGACCGCATACAAGATGGTGATGCAGGCGAGACCCTCCTTTCCTCCTGGCGCGCGCTTCGTCTATAGCGACATCAATTTTGAGGCGCTCGGCTTTCTGGTTGAAAAGCTCACAGGGCTCCCACTCAACGAGTATGCGCGCTTGCATGTGTTTGAGCCGCTCGGCATGCACGACACCCGCTTTCTTCCTCCCAATGACTGGAAGCCGCGCATCGCGCCGACGCAATACGACGAACAAGGCAGCATGCTGCGCGGCGTGGTGCACGATCCCACTGCGCGGCGAATGGGCGGGGTAGCTGGACATGCAGGACTCTTCTCCACCGCCGACGATCTGGCCAGGTTTGCGCAGGAACTGCTGCACGGATCGAAGATCCTGAGCCGCCTCACCATCGAGAAGATGACCACGCCGCAGCAGCCCGCATCCGCCGCCAGCCTGCGCGGTCTTGGCTGGGACATCGATTCGCCCTTCTCCACCAATCGTGGAGCCCTGTTTCCGGTCGGCGGCTTCGGCCATACTGGATTCACCGGCACTTCGCTTTGGATCGATCCGGTGACCGACACCTACATCATCATTCTCACCAATCGCGTACATCCGCGAGGAGGCCATTCAGTCGTTTCGCTGCGCTCGCGGATCGCGACCGTGGTGGCGCAGGCTCTCGATCTCACCCCAAGTGAAACCGAAAGGTTGCGCTCGGCACGCATCACCGGGTACAACGAATCTCTCATGGCAGAGCGGCGCATCACTGCGCGCAACGGCGATGTGAAGACCGGCATCGATATGCTCGAGGCCGTCAACTTTCTCGAACTTCATCCCGACCTCGGTCATCCTGTTCGAGTCGGCTTGGTGGCCAACCAGACTGCCGTCGATGCGCACGGCCGACGCACCGCAGATGTACTTGCTCACACACCAGGAATCCGGCTAGCCGCGATCTTCAGCCCCGAACATGGCATTGCCGGCAACCTTGACACGACCGACATCGCTGACTCACAAGACAGCGCGACCGGCGCACCAATCTACAGTGTCTACGGTGATACGGACGTTAGTCGCCGCCCCACGCAGCCGCAGATGGCCGGCCTCGATGTGATTGTTTACGACATTCAGGATGTGGGCGTGCGCTTTTATACCTACGAGAGTACCCTCGGCTACTTTCTTGAAGCGGCCGCAGCAGCCAACAAAGAGATGGTCGTGCTTGACCGCCCTGACCCCATCGGCGGCGCCTATGTGCAAGGGCCGATGGTAGACCCCGGCCGCGAAGCCTTCGTCAGCTACGGTCAAACCCCCGTTCGCCACGGCATGACGGTGGGAGAATTGGCGCGCATGTTCAATGCGGAGCGCGGAATCGGCGCGCACCTCACCGTCGTTCGCATGGAGGACTGGATGCGCGGCGACTGGTACGACTCCACCGGAGAAATCTGGATCGATCCCTCCCCCAACATGCGCAGCCTGACTGAAGCGACACTTTATCCCGGCATCGGCATGATCGAAGGCACCAACATCTCCGTTGGCCGCGGCACCGATACTCCTTTTGAACTCGTCGGTGCGCCCTGGATCGACGCCTGGACCTTGGCCGTCTATCTCAACGCGCGCGAGATAGACGGAGTCCGCTTTGTTCCGATTCAGTTCACACCCCACGCATCCACCTACGCAGATCAAACGTGCGCAGGAGTCAACATCGTCCTCACCGACCGCGAATCCCTCGACACCCCTGAACTCGGCCTCGAGATTGCTGCCGCGTTACACCACCTCTATCCCGATGAGTACAAAACCGACGCGCTGGATGGCTTGATGCGCAACAAGGCCACGCTGGACGCCCTGATGGCCGGCGAAGACCCGCGCCGCATCGCGGAAGGCTGGCAGGAGGCAATCGAGCACTTTCAAACACTCCGCGCAAAGTTCCTGTTGTATTGAGCCACAGAGCCTGATACACCTGATGGCTTGGCGTTACCGCAACAGAGGACTAATCTGAATTGTTCCGACAATTCGATCCCAAGAGGCCACTCTGGTGACATCCAACGTGAATAGCTCCGCGACCATGCCCGCCGATCTCTCCACCAAGCGCGGTTACAACATGTTTCTGCTGCTGGTCGCGGGGCTCGGCGGCCTGCTCTACGGCATCGACGTCGGCATCATCGGCGGCGCGCTGCCGTATCTCGAAGCGACCTCGGACCTCACCGCCGGCCAGCTTTCCGATCATCGTCGCGGCCGTGCTGCTCGGCAGCGTCTTCTCCACCCTCTTCGCCGGCCTGCTCGCCGACTGGATGGGCCGCAAGCCGCTGATGGTCCTCAGCGGCGTCACCTTCATCGTCAGCATTCCCGTCATTGCCCTCTCGCAGGGCTACGGGCCGCTCTTCTTCGGCCGCCTGCTGCAGGGCATCAGCGGCGGGTTCATCGGCGTCGTCGTCCCGCTCTATCTTGCCGAGTGCCTTTCGGCGTCGACCCGCGGCAAGGGCACCGGCATCTTTCAGTGGCTGCTCACGCTCGGCATCGTCGTCGCCGCGCTCATCGGCATTTACTACAGCTACCGCGTCGAAGCCGTCGCGCGACCGGCAACGCCGCCACGCTCTTCGCCTTCAAAGATCAGGCATGGCGCCGCATCTTCTGGGTTTCGCTGCCGCCGGGCGTGCTCTTCGTCATTGGCAGCCTTCTTGGTGGCCGAATCGCCCCGCTGGCTCTTCCGCCGCGGCAACGCGGAACGGCGCCTACGCCGCGCTGCTGCGCTCCCGCACCTCCGAACAGGCCACAATCGAACTGCGCGAGATGGAAGAGATCGCCCACGCGCTTTCGTCGCGGGCCACCGCTGTCGAGCAAGGTCACGCGACTCGCTCCTGCGGCGCAAATACGTCATCCCCTTTCTGCTCGCCTGCGTCATCCTCTTCTGCAACACGGCCACCGGCATCAACTCCGTCATCGGATACAACACCAACATTCTGCTGCAGAGCGGACTTTCCGATCTGCAGGCCCACTGGGGATATGTCGTCTTCACCTTCGTCAACTTCTTCATGACCATGTGCGGCATGATGCTGGTCGACCGCAAGGGCCGCAAGTTCCTCTTGATTCTCGGCACCAGCGGCATCATTATCTCCATGCTCGCCGTCGGCTGCCATGTTCCTGCGTACCGAAAAGCACAGCGTAGATGCCGCGATGCCGTGCAGGCCATGGCGTCGGTCCGGACCAGACGCTCACGCTTCGCTTCGACCAGGCTGAAGCCGCACCGCCTGCTCGCCGCTCAGGGCAATGCGGATCACGCGATTCGCCCCGACCGCGCATCTCTGGCCGTGATCTACTCCTATGGCGACTTCACCGCCGCCACCAACTATCGTGCGCTCCGACGATCCCGCAGCGGCCCCGCTCACCATCACCCGCGCAAGCTGCGTGCCTGCCAACAAAGTCGAGGCCTTCTTCAAAAATCCCTTCGCCAATCTCGATGCCGCGCAAACTGCGCCGCTTGAATCATCAAGAAGGCTCTGATCGGCCCTGTTCCCGGCGCCGAGCCATGGCTGGCTGGTCGCTTTCGGCCTTTACGTCTTCATGAGCTTTTATGCCATTGGCCCCGGCGTGTGTGTCTGGCTGGCGCTCTCTGAGTTGATGCCCACCCGCATTCGCTCCAACGGCATGAGCATCGCCCTGGTCATCAACCAGCTCGTCTCCACCACGCTGGCCGCGATCTTTCTGCCCTTTGTCAGCAAATACGGCTACTCGTCCATGTTCTTCTTGTTTGCCGGATTCACCGTCATCTACTTCCTCACCGTGGCCTTCTTGCTGCCTGAAACCAAGGGCAAAACACTCGAAGAGATCGAAGCCCATTTTGCAGGACAGACGGCCGGCTAGCGCCACGACCTCATGATTTTGTAATCGCTCCATTGAGCGGAAGAGATCGGTGTGCTCGGCGCCAGTCGCGCACGCGACAACTCGTGCGATTAGCCATTGATGAGAACGGAGACCTCGAACATGAAGCCCAATGAACCCAGCCGCACAGCCCTGATACCTGCCCGACAACCAGCTGCTCATCAGGTGCTCGATCACGGCTCAATCCTCTATGACCCATTTGCCATGAAGATTCTGCGTGAAGACGAAAAGGACGTGCTTCAATTTGCCAACGCACACCCCTTGGCCAGCATCGGACGTCTGTTCACCACCGCGCGAAGCCGGATTGCGGAAGATGCTTTGTCAAGAGCGGTCGAAAGAGGGGTTCGGCAGATCGTCATCCTTGGCGCCGGACTCGACACTGTCGCTCTCCGGAATCCCCATGGCGCACTTGGGATCCGTATCTATGAGGTGGACTACCCCGCGACGCAGGCATGGAAACGCCAGCGCTTGGCCGAAGTTCAAATCGCACTTCCGCCATGGCTTATTTTCGTGCCAGTCGATTTCGAGCGGGACGATGTGGGAGAGAAGCTCGTTGCCGCAGGCTTTCAGCAGAACTCGCCCGCGTTTTTCACTTGGCTCGGGGTTGTGCCCTATCTGACACAGGACGCTATCGGCAGCACTCTGGACTACATGGCGTCAATCCAGGACTCGGAGGTGGTGTTCGACTACATGGAAGCCCCCCAGGCGTTCTCAGAAGAGATAAGGGAATTAGTAAAGGAGCGGACCGAACAGCTTGAGAAAATTGATGAACGTTGGGCCAGCCGGTTTGATTCGTCTGGCATTGCAGCGGTTCTTCGCTCGCATGGATTTTGCGCCATCGAAGACATCAATTTCCAGGAGATCGCGTCCAGGTTCGGCCGCGCCGTTCAAGGGCTCGCTCCCGGACAGGCTGGCCTTCATGTTGTCCACGCTAAGCACTAGCTAATCGAACGCGGTCATCTATTGCTATTGAAAATCAGAGCCCGTCCACACCGGCAGATCCGGACGAAGCCCATTTCGCAGGACAGACCGCCGGCTAGTGCCGTGACCTGTGATTCAGTATTCGCGCCGATCAATTTGGGCGCCCCTGAGGACTCGTCCGCCGCGACGGAAGACCTGGGAAACCAAATATCTACACCGTCCTGGTACTAGTTGGGTATTCCCTCGGAGCTTTGCCCAGAAACCTCCGAGGTCTTTCGGTAACGCGAGGAGTTTTTTTGTACCGGGACTCGACTTTTAAGACAGGAGCTGAATTCTTCGGGTGTTATCGGATTCCATCGCCTATGCGACGGAGATAACAGTAATCCACTTCACACTGATAGCTGCAACAGGCCAACGCACGCGTCGTGATCAGTCCTCGCAAGGCGAGTGTTCAGGACTTACCATTTGCGTCCAACTGGAGTTCTCCTGCGCATACCACGATACGCGGCGACACGGCATCTAATCAGACGTCACCGGTGTTCCCTGCCCAAGCGGAGCTTGGACGGGTGCCCCGCGCTCGGTTATATCGGATTGTTTGGGGAGGCCACCGATAAGCGGCAGATGTAATCTCGCCTGCAGATTTCGAAACCCTCCTCGGAAGACAGAATCTCGTAAGCATTTGGCGAAAATTCTAAACTGATTTGTGCTTTTGTTTCGCTGGGTCACTATTCAAGAATAGAGGTTCGCTGAGTCGCACCACCACCGGCGCTCACGTTGCCTGAAGCTCAGGAGAACCCACCCAAAAAACTGTTTTCTTGCTCGCCGCAAGAGCTGGCGTCGTTGAGCCCTGCGAGCGCCGATCGGGCGGACCTTGTACGGTTTCAGGTGCCCCCGCCTCGGAAAACTCCGAGGCTGCTCATTCTCGAACCAGACCGTTTGTAAGCAACTTTTGCAGCAAGACCCAGGTTTCGAACCCTTGGCTCCGCCACGCGCGCGCCAACACATTCCTCCCCGGATGGTAACCCACATGAACTCTCGTAGAACCTCCCTTCTTATTTACACGCTGCTCGTCTGTCTGGTGGCTTTGTCTCGGCTAGCGTCCGGACAGATAACCGGCGTTTGGTTGCAGAGCCCCAACCCAGGGCAGAACCCGAACCAGGTCCAGGTGAATGCAATTGCGTACGGCCCCAGCACCGTTACCGGTTGGATCATCTACCTCGACGATCGCATCGTGTATCAGACAAATGTCGTTTCGAGCGAAATCTCTCAAAAAATCAATCTGACGAATGGCCAGCACCTTCTCTACGCGCGCGCATGGGACGGCCTGGGCGACTACAACACGTCCGGCACGTTGTTGCTCCAGGTCGGGCCGGCGCCTCCGAGCAGTACCATCCTGCCCACTCCTCCCGAAAACGCTGAGGTGGTGCAGGAAATGCAGAACAACACCGCCGACTGGACAACCTGCAGCGTCTGCGCGCATGGCACGAACAACAGCGCCAATTACTGGATGGCGCCGTTTCAAAACCGGCCTTCGAGGAGTGGAAGCAGCCTTGAGATGTACGTCGACGGGTTGCCCTGGACCAACGTGCTGTTTATCGATACGATGCTCGGCACTAGTTCCAATTCCCACTTTTTGTGGGACTTCTGGGTCTACCACGACTCCACCTCCGCAGCCTTCTGGTCCTCGGAGTTCGATCTCTGGCAGGTGCTGGGCGGCAGAGAGTTTATGATCGGAAGCCAGTGCGACTTTGGCGACGGTTACTGGTCTACTTGGGATAGTGCGGGCAATCGTTGGATCCTCAATGGAATCGCTTGTCCGCGCTGGGCGCCGAATACCTGGCACCACATCCAGTGGTACGTTGAGCGTGTCAGCCCCACGCAGTATCGCTACGACACGCTGGTTGTCGATGGTCACCCCTACGGACTCAACCAGACCTGGACGATCAACTATACCTCTTGGCCGGATATGGTCGGCATCCAGTACCAACTGGACCAGGACTCCACCGGCAATCCAATTCATGAATGGGTCGATAACGTGAATCTGACAATGTGGTAGAGGGGAGGATTGTCCGGCAGTCGGCTTCAGGGACTTCTGTCAAAAGAAGTAAAATGCGGAAGTCGTTGCGCGCCCCGCAAGAAATGGTGCGAGGGCTGTCCAGCAACGTTTCCGCAGCTGAAGGCGAGCTCCAATAAGAAACCGAATGCAATTGGACAACAAAAAGAAGGACGAGGGGATTTATTTTTCCAAGACAGCCTTGGAGAGATTCCTCGGCCGGTCCACGTCCACCCCGTGCTCCAGGGCCATGAAGTAAGCGAAAAGTTGCAGCGGCACAACCTCGGCGATGGGCAGCAGGTACTCCGTCGTAGGCTGCACTTCGACGCAATCGCCCGCGAGAGACGCAACCGCATCATCCCCCGTGTTGGCGATGGCGATCACCTTTGCCCCCTGTGTCTTCATATCATCGAGCAGTTGCAGCGTCTTCTCATATCGGATCACCGAGTCCTCAAGTTCCCGGTCCACCGTCGCCAACACAACGAGGGGCACGCGATCGCTGACCAGCGCATTCGGCCCGTGCTTCAGCTCGCCCGTCGGGTAACCCTCGGCCTGCACATACGACGATTCCTTCATCTTCAGCGCACCCTCGCGCGCGATCGCGTAATGGATTCCGCGTCCGAGGTAGAGAAAGCTGCTGGCCGACGCATGCTTGTGGGCAAGAGCGGCCATCGCAGACCTCCAGCCGTCCAGTTGCGTTTCGATGGCGGCGGGCAATGCGAGCAGGCTGCTGATATTCGCCGCCAGCGCAGCGGCGTCCATCTGCCCCAGGCGGCTGCCCTCATAAAGTCCCAGCAGAAACAGCACCGCCAGCTGGCAGGTAAAGCTCTTGGTGGCGGGAATCGCCTTTTCAATGCCCGCGGACAAGGGCATCGAAACCTGTGCCTCGCGCGCCATGGTGGACGAGGCCGCGTTGGTGATGGCAAGCGTCGCCTGTCCTCGCAGCCGTACTTCGCGCAACGCCGCAAGCGTGTCCGACGTCTCACCCGATTGCGAAATCACGATCACCGCGGGCCGCCGCAGATTCGATCCTCCGCGGACACTGTATTCGCTTGAATACTCGACATCCACCGCAAATCCGCAAAGATCCTCAAGCAGAATTTCGCCCGCCAGCCCGCTGTGCCGGCTCGACCCGCTGGCGGCAATCAGGATCTCGCCCGCCGGATGCGCCCAACCCGCCAAAAGACGAGTCACCTTCGGCTTGAGACCGCCATTTTCGAGGTACGCCCCAAAAGTGCGGCTCAGCGCGTCCGGCTGCTCATAAATCTCGCGCAGCATTTCATGAGGGAAACTTTGCATTCTGTTTATTCTCGCCGTTGGCCCTTGGCGAGGGCAAGGTGGCGGTTGCGTCGTTCGATCACTCGCCCGCGTTGGAGGCAGCTCCGGAAAGAATGATGGGAGCTGTCGGCGTTTCGGAGCCCTCCGCCCGTTCAACGGTGACGCCGAAAGCCTTGGCCGGCACCCCGGTGGGCAACGGCGGCAACACCAGGCTTGCGCTGCCTGTCGCATCGGGCCTGAAGGTTCCCGCCGGAATCGGCGCTTTTCCATTCGCCGGAATCACCCATAGCTCATAAGCCTTGTTCAGGGGCAGAGGATCAAGATTGCTCGCCTGGAAGATCAGCCCGCCGCGATTGGCCAGGTAGACGGCGCGTCCGGTCGGCTCAGGCCGCGTCTTGCCGGAAATCAAGAGCGCCCGTTGCGCAGTAGGAGCCGTCAGCACATCCAGCACTTCTTGCGCATGTGAGCTGGCCGCAGCCTGCTTGGCCGCCTCAATGGACTCTCTCTGCAACGCCTGGTTGAGCGTGTTGATCTTGACGTCGAGCCCGATCGCCAGGACCACCAATGCGGCCACCGCGGCCCACGGAATCCAGACACTGGCCCTGCGCGCCGACCGGCCCGTTGTGATCGGCACGACGGTCCGTTCCGCCTTCATTTCCCGCGTTCCCGCATCGGCCGAAACTCGGCTGAGGAATCGCTCCCGCGCCCCTATCGGCACCGCATGCTGATCGGCGCTCAAAGCCACCGCCGCCAAGTCTCCCGAAATCGTGGCCACCTCGGCGCGGCACGGGGTACACATCTCCAGATGCGAGCGCACCACTGCAGCCTCTTCCGCCGGGAGAGCCTGCATCGCATAGAGGATCAAATCCTCCTGCGGGATGTGGTCGAGCTCGGTCATGCCTGGATCGCCTTTCGCACGCTCATCAATGCCGCTCTGATTCTGGTCTTCACCGTGCCCAGCGGATCGCCGGTCTGTGCCGCGATTTCCGCGTGGGTCAAGCCTTCAAAAAACGCCATCTCCACTGACTTCTGCTGCTCCGCGGGCAGGCCACCGAGCACAACCCTGACCTTCTCCATCATCGAATTCCGCTCAACTTCAGAGGCCAGGTTCGCGTTTGAAATCAGAACCACCTCGTCAACCGGATCCGTGGGCCTTCTGCGCCGCAACACATCCACCGCCCGATTCCTTGTGACCACCGCCAGCCATGCTCCCAGCGATCCCCGGCCCGCGACATACGAGTCCGGCTGCTTCCAAACCTGGAACAATATGTCTTGCATCAGGTCTTCCGCCTGCCCAGCGTCTTTCAAAACGCGCAACGCGACCGAATACACCATTCCTCCATAACGGTCGAATACGTCCGCCATCGCCTGCTGGTCTTTGTTCTTCACGCGTTGGAGCAACAGGTCGTCGCTCACCGGGTTGGCTCCCGTCTCGTCGCGATGCGCAGAACCCCTGTCAGAGGTACGGCTGGGGGCCTTCGCCGGATTGGAGGGATCTTCGGGCATGGGAGGCGTCGACTGGCCAGTCAGTATTCTATGGAGCACACCGCGAAAAGCACAAAGGAAATTCGCGTCCACATCAGGGGCCTGTCTCGATCTACTATTCGGCGTTATCCACGTAGCACTCGTGGATCGCATCCACCGGTGCATTCGGCCATTTCGACTGGATCAGGTCGTTTTCCGTCAGTTCATGCAGGCTCAAGTCGATGGTCCCGTCGGCGTGAACGGCTCCTCGCATGTACCCGTAGATATGGGTCTTGGCGGCCTTGTCAGCCCCCTTGGGAAGCGGATAGCGCCGCGCCCCCGCGGCCCCCATGATCCAGCCCGGAACCACGGTTTTTGATCGCTCTTTCCAATACGGCGTGTCGAAAACATCCGGTGAATAGTAGTGCGAATGACTTGCGATCACATACACATGTTTCCCCGCAGCCTGGGCGTCATAGAACCACGTATACACCAGATCGCCGGTCCGCTCCCCTAGCTCCCAATCGTCCATCGCATGTTCAGAGCCGGTGGAGTGGGGCAGAGCTTCGTGCATGCCGGCGACAATGCTGCGAATGCCGGAGTTGGGCCCCAGGTCGCGGTCCAGCACTGCGCGAAGCCAGTGAAGCTGAGCACTGGTGAATTCATCGTGGCTTGAGTTGTCCAGCGTGATAAAGTCCACGCCATTGTGCGTCCAGTGATACCAGGGCCCCAGCGGCGCCGCATCTTCGCCGTCGGCTTTGCGCTGCGCGGCGACCTCGGGGCGATCAAGAAAGCCGGCGAATTTTTCAACGTAGCCTTCGCGCGTCATCGGCTTCACGTCTTCATGATTTCCCCGGCCAAGAAACACGGGGAACGCGCCGAACGACGCCATCTGATGGGTCAGAAAATCGTCCCAGGCCTTCTGCTGGTACTCCGCCTGGGGAGGCGCAATGCCCCCGGCCATCGCCACCAGGTCCTGGTCAGGCTGTGACATCCAGCGGAAATCCCCAAGGTGCCAATAGAAATCGTCCTTCTCCGCCTTGACCTTCGTCGCGATCGCAGGCATCACAAAATCGCCGCAGTTGCGGCTGTCGCCCGAGACGGCAAACGTCCAGTCGGATGCTGTACCCTGCGCGGCGGAGGCTACGGGCAGGAGCGTTGCGGTTGTGAATGCAGCCATCGTGAACAAAAGGCGCGAAAGGGAAGGGTTGAACATGCCAACAGAATAACCCGGCGCGCGTGCGGGGAAGATAAATGACCCGCAATTTGCAAGCGATATGGCCAAAGGGTCTGTTGTCTCTTGTGAGCCTGCACATTCGATGGTTCAGAGTCGGCATTTCCGCGTGGCAATGGTGCCTACGTATAGTAAAGTCAGCCAGTCTCGCTTAATAAAGGTAAAACTCTGAATAGCCCAGTGCACAATTTCGAGAAAACCCGAACGGAATTCCAGGAGATACTCGCCAAGCCCATTCGCGAACTCGGGCTCAAACTCGAGGGTTCTCCGCTCGAACGATTCGTTCAGCAGCTTTATCGCGAACTGGAAGCCAAGGGCATCCACAAGTTTCGTCCGCCTTGTTACCTAACCGATGAATGGGGATGTCCCTCTGGCGAGCCCGTCATCGGCATTCCGTTCTATCTGGCCAACCCTGACCTGGCACAGCTCGAGCGCGATATGAACGACCTGGAAGACGCTCGCGAGATCATGATGTATATGCGTCATGAGGCCGGACACGCATTCAATTACGCGTACCAGCTCTACAAGTCGGCGGAGTGGCGCGATCTCTTCGGCCCGTTTCGCCGCGCATATCGCGATAATTACCGTCCCATCCCGTTCTCGCGGAAGTTCGTTCGCCACATGGCCGGGTGGTACGCGCAGAAGCATCCGGATGAAGATTTTGCCGAAACGTTTGCGGTCTGGCTCACGCCCCGCTCGCAATGGCGAAAGCGCTACGACGGTTGGGGCGCGCTCGCCAAGCTCCAATACGTCGATCGCATGGCGCGAAAAGTCGGAGATGTCGAACCCATCCGGCGTCGCGGCCGCACCGACATCACCGTCGATGAGATGGAATCGACAGTCGGCGAGTTCTATCGTCTCAGCCTGCCGGAGGAGATTCCGGTGCAGGAACTCGCGCTGGATGCCGACCTGGCGGACATCTTCAATGTCTCCCCCAAGCGGCGTAAGGGCGTGCGACCCGCTCAGGAGATGTTGCGTCAGCATCGCAAGCCCATTGTCGACAAGGTCGCGTATTGGAGCGGCGTGCAACGTCCCATCGTCAAGCGGCTGGTGGAGGCCATCTGCAAGCGTGTTGAGGACCTGGGTCTGCGCGTGGATGTTCGACGCGAGTCTGAGTACCTTACGGAGTTCACGGTGTACACAACCGCACTCTCGATGAATTACCTGATCCGTGGGAAGTTCATTCATCCCTGAGGCGTGGCGGCAATCGCCGGCACGCCGAGTGGAGGAATCATGACTGGAACGAAATTGAAAGTCACCGTCCTATACGACTTGTGGGAAGAAGAACCTGCTGAAGTGCAGGAAGAAGTTCCTGCTCCGCGCAAGCGCAAGGGGCAAAAGAAACGCAAGAAGAAGCCGGTAAAGCACGACCGCGAAGAGATCTTCGAAGCCTTGGAGAAGCTCGGTCATGAGCCGTCGTACTACGTTCTCGACGGCCGCCCGCAATCACTGGTCGGACTCGCCAAATGCGGCGCCGATCTCATTTTCAACCTCACGGAATCCTATGCGGGCGATGACACCAAGGAGATGCAGGTCACTGCGTTCCTGGATATGCTCGATATCCCCTACACCGGCGCCGGACCGCACGCGACACATTCTTGCGCAGGACAAATCGATCGCCAAGAAGATGTTCGCCTTTTACGGGATTCAGTCGCCCTACTTCGCGACAGCCTATCGCGGCAACATCGATCACGCACATGACATCTCGTTCCCACTCATCGTGAAACCCACCTCCGAAGATGGATCCATCGGCATCGATGCCGCTGCCGTAGTGACCAGCGTGAAGGAGTTGATGGAGCGCGTCTCCTATATACAGACGGAATTCGATTCTCCTGCGTTGATCGAGGAGTACATCGAAGGACGCGAGATTTACGCCTCCATCCTCGGCAATTACGAGAACGCACATGCACTTCCGCTGGTGGAGCTTGATCTTTCGAAGCTTCCCAAGGGCATGCCCAGGATCGCCAGCCAGGATGTGAAATTCGAGAAAGATACCGAAGCCTATAAGCTGACGAAATCGGCGATCGCCGAAGACCTCGATGAAGAAACTGTAACCCGGCTCACCGAGATCGCGATCAAGGCCTATCACGCCGTCAAGCTTCGCGACTATGGCCGCATTGACATGCGCGTATCGAGCAAGGGCGAGGTTTATGTCATCGAAGCGAATCCCAACCCATGGCTCTCCAGCGGGCAGGAGTTTGCCATGGCCGCCAAGAAATCCGGCCTCTCCTATACCCAGATGATCAGCGAAATCGTGGACCTTGCGATGGCTCGGCACGCGTGAGGGATGGCAAAAAGTTCCTGTGAGCAGCGCCGCACGGGTTTATCGAATGGGACGAAGATTACAACCCTCCGTTGCGCGAAATTACGACGTCGGCTGATACCACGCAGGCGAGGGGCCGGCGGCCTGCGCGATGGCAGGAACAAAGGTGCGGTCAAGTTCGCGCACCATCGCGGCGAGGTTCTCAACGATCTTTTGCCATTGGGCCGCATCACCGATCGGGTATTGCCCATATGCTTCGGGAGCCACCGGAATCCCCAAAGATGACTTGAATCCAGCGCCGTGGACAAGAAAGATCGCAGTGACTGAATGGCTCCATGTCCCAACGTCGAGGTATAGCTCTACCGTTAGATTTTCCGCAGTGCGCCGCCTCAGGTGAAACTCGCCCTTTCCGCCGATGCAGTTGTATCCCATCGGCTTGAACGCTGCCACCAACGCAGGCTTGCGCGGACCGGCCAGTACCCCCAAACTCTGAACCCGGATGTCTGCAGCAGGTGGCAGATTGTGCGGCAACTCCGCCGACGCTACTATCTGCCTGAGTCGCGCCCGGTAATCGGCAACGATTGCCTTTACGGCCTCCTGAATTGTGGGAGAGATTGAAAGTGTAAGCCCACCACCCGGTGCCAGAATGGCCAGCTGGTTGGTCCTCTTTGCCTTGCCGCAACGCTTGATCACGGCGTCTACAGCGGCTGGATGGGCAGGGAGCTTCTTGTCCGTTTCATTTGCGTCGACTACTGTGTAAGCCGAAAGCGCCCTCTGACGACCGCTGATCCACCAGTTGTCTGTGATCAGAACCCCTGGGAAGGAGTGCGCCGTCGCAGGCAGCCCAATCAGCCTTTCGCCGAATTCGGGCGCGTAGAAATGCAGAGCCACGCTGCCGAACGGGTACGAGCGCGGTACGCCCGCCGCGATTGCCGTGAGAGTGGAATACTCGGCCGCTTCACCGGTCTCAAAATTCGAAATCATCCGCATGGCCGGAGCTTGTCCAAAGAGCTGAAGGTGCCCGAGGAAGCGCTCCATCTCGGGATGACGTTTCAGAACCCGGTCGACTGCTGAAATACTCTTCGCTCCCGATGCGTCGAGCAGAGTGAATCGGATGGCGGGTTCGCCCAGCCCGGCATCGAGAAAGGCTTGCCGAACCCGCCCGGCCATCTCAGCGAGCGGTTCTTTCTTGCTGGCAGCGAACGTCGTTTGGAGCGCAATTCGCATGGTCTAACCTGAGCTAGGGATGGAATTTCAATCGGTGTTGCCGCTCATTGTAACGCCATGCCGAGGTTTTTGCGCGATTGACGGCAGAGTCGTCATGGGCACCAGGCACAGTCCGTCCGCCCACTGCATCGGTACCCCATGACCCTTTTCCCGCTGCGCTTTGCGCAGGAGATAAGGATATGAGTTTCTTCCGCAAGCTTTCATGCCGATCAACCTCACGCGCCGGTTAGCGGTCAATTACTGAAGTTGTTCATCCAAACTCCCGTTTGCCGAATGCGATTCGGGAGCGTCTACTCTGGAATCATCCCGATCGTCTCCAGCCACTTTTCCACCAACTCTGGCCATCTCGTGATCGGAAACTTCGTGCTCCGCAGCCCAAACGCGTGCCCGCCCTGCGCATATAAATGCATCTCCACGGGAACCCCGGCCTTCCTCAGCGCAATGTAGTAAGCCAGCGAGTCGTCTACGTTGTCCACGTGGTCATCCTCTGCCTGCAGCAAAAAAGTAGGCGGCGTCCGGCTGGTAACAGGAACTGCGGGATTCAACGCAAGATTCTCATCGGCATTCGCCGGACGAGGGACCACAAACTTTTTCGTGCCCTGTCTTGCATCCCATTCCGCCGCCGAAATCGAAAGGTGGCCCGGATAAATGGCCACCGCAAAATCCGGCCGGCAGCTTTCTCTATCGGCGCTATCGACAGCCTGATACAGACGGTTCACAAAATGAGTGCTGATCGCTGCCGACAAATGACCGCCCGCCGAAAATCCCAGCACTCCAATCTTGTGCGGATCGAGGTGCCACTCCGCCGCGCGAAAGCGTACAAGCCCTAGCGCCCTCTGCGCATCTTCCAACGCCATCGGGCTTTCCGGATACGGCCCCGATTTCGGATACGGCCCCACATCCGTCACGCGATATTTCAGCAGCACGCACGTAATCCCTTTGGGTGTCAGCCAGTCACAGACCTCCGAGCCTTCAAGATCGATGGCAAGTACCTGGTAGCCTCCACCGGGAAACACGACCACCGCGGCGCCCGTATTCTTTCCCTTCGGCGAATAGACCGTCATCGTAGGCCGCGTCACGTTGCTTACACCAATCGCCGGCCTGCCGCCGGGAAGAAAGTCTTTCCCCGACGTCTCGGCGTACTCCGGCCCCGCGACAGGCTGCGGATCGGGCGCCGCCCCTGG
Organism: uncultured Acidobacteriota bacterium; assembly: GCA_963718435.1. GTDB lineage: Bacteria > Acidobacteriota > Terriglobia > Terriglobales > Acidobacteriaceae > Telmatobacter. The sequence continues at coordinate 130,297 of CAVQZQ010000066.1, forward strand.
CCATATCGGGATCTGTATGTGCCCCGGCGATGGCTGCCACACACTCTTCTGTGCGCCCAGGCCGCCAAACGCAAACACAACACAGAGAGCAAAGATCAAAGGCTTCGTCGCAATCCCCACATAGGCAGGATAGAGCATGACCAATTCCCGCCCGAAGTGTGGCCGTTCTTGGAAACGGTAGCCGCCGGAAACACTGGTTGATCAATATCTTCCCGCGCCTCGAGCCGATAGGCTCAATACCGCTCTGTGATTCCAGTCACCGAGATCGCAAGCTGGTGTTGGTTAGCCTGAGTAAGAGGGGCGCTTGCTTTTCGCGCCCATAAATAAGGAGCAGAACACTTCATGGCTTACGTTATTACCGATGCCTGCACCAAGGATTTTGTTTGCGCCGCTGAGTGCGCTACCTCCGCCATCGCGCCTCTGGCCGCCGATGCCGATGCCGGATCCGTACCTCATCTCTTTATCAACCCCGACGAATGTATCGACTGCGGCAACTGCGCCGACATCTGCCCGCAGCATGCGATCTTCCCGGCCGACGACCTGCCCGCCGACAAGGCGCACTTCGCCGAAGAAAATCGCGCGCACTTCAACTAGAGAAGAAGCGAAGTTATTCGTTAGTCTCCGCCTTCGCCGCTGCACCGGGCGCGGGAGAGGATGGCTCAACCAGCGGCGTAGCCGGCTGAGACTCCGGCGTGCCCGACGGTTGCGTTTGCGGCTGTGCATCTTCTGCCGGCGGAACCGGCTGTGTCTTCGCTGGGGCCATCGCCCAGGGAGCCATCGGCATCACCGGCAGCGCCAGCGTCTGCACCGTCGCCGGATCGTCGCGAAGTTTCAGGTAAAGCACACCGCTCGAGGGATGGGGAACCGTCAGCTGGGTCCCTGTAAAATCCGGTGGCACATCGGTCGGGTTTTCGAACTCCGCTGTGGCCGCGATCGACGTTGCCAGAAATAGATTGCTTCCAATCAAGGTGCAGGGCTTCGACACCGCGCGCGGGCAGTGCAATTCCTTGAATCCGGGCAGACGCACCAGCGTTCCCAGGGGCAGCCAGTCGCCCGTCACCTCGTCAGCTGATACGGCGCGCGCCTCGACTGGACCAAACGCAGACGATCCGAAGCGGGACAACGGCTCCACCACGCCCAAAGCGGTTTTTGAGTCCTCCAGCATCAGGCTGCCGTCGGCCAGCGACAGCACGGTGCGGAAGCTCCCATCCACCGCGGCCACCTCGATCTTTTCCGTCCGGGGAAAATTCGCCGGTGTCTTCGACTTCAAAAAGAAGATGATCCGTTTCTGCACGGGCAAGTCGTCCGGGCTTCCCAACTGCACCGGCGAGGGCCCTTCCGATGCCTGGTCCTGCGAGCCCTTGCTCAGCAGCGTAACCTGCGGGCGCGGCGAGTCGACAATCACCGGCGTGCGCAATTCGCGTCCATCGCGCAAGTGCACGCTGGCGAAGTACCGGTTGCCCGGTTCCAGGTTCGCCGTTGATCCTTCCGCATTCATCGCCAGCCGGTCAGAGTTCTCCACCCGCGTCAGGACAGCAGGGGACCAGGTGATTCCATTCAGCGTGGCCTTTGCCACCTCATCCAGACGGGTTCCCGTCAACTCTGCATTCGAGTCGCCGGCACTCAGCGCAAGGCGGGTCAGCGAGGCCGCCTCGGCATAAGCGGTAAGGCTCAATGTATCGGGCTTTTCCAGCCCATATTGCCGAATCCTGATCTTGACCGTCCCCGGCGCGGAATCCTTCATGGGCACCGACACTTCAAGCGTCTCCGGCTTGGGAGACTTCCAGGTAAGCGGAATTACATCGCCCGCGGCCGGTTCTTCCTCCACTTTCTCGACGCACAATGTACTGTCGCCCTGAATATGGAGCGTGTCTTCCCGGCCCACCACGAGGGCCAGCTGGTCGCTGGGCGTCAAAGTCCACTTGCCCGCTTCGGCCGAGCGCAGTTGAAAGTGCGGCCCTTCCCAATCGTCGAAGCCCCACTTGCCGCGCACCACGCCATTCAGTTCTTCCCCCGCCACAAGGGGCGCCGGATGCTGTAACACCAGGCCGCCTTCGGCCGGCGCGGTGTCGAGGGGCAGATCGAGCGGCCCGGTTTTGGTCTCAATATGCAGGCTCAAGTCATGAGCTAGATGAGTGGCAAGGACCAGCGGCGCACCCTCGGCCTGCAGCACCATCCCCGGCTTTTGAAGACACAACGCGCCGCTTGGATTCACGGGATGCAGCGGCGGCGCTTTGACCGGGCCGATGGGCGGCAGCGCCACCACCACCACCGACTTGGGGTCGCGAAACGACGGCGGCACGTTCAGCCGAAGATTCATTGTGTCTTTGGTCGGCAGCGCCAGCGCCGGAATGTACTGGTAATGTGCCGTGTGCAGCGACGAAAGGATCTTGGCCGTATCGACAATTGCGCCGATATAAGGGCTGTAAGCACCCGCCCCGCCCATCGAGGAGTAGCTGAGCTGGGTCATCAGGTCGCCGGCCGAGCCGCCCGTCAGCTGCGCCACCCGGGTCTGGGTGTTGGCATCATCCATCACCAGCCCCTCAGGTTGTTGCGCCAGGCACGCCGCCTGCTGCTCAAGCGGCCTGTAGAAACAGTCCTGGTTGACCTTGATGCCCAAGCTCCGCGCCGTGATCTCAGCGCGTTCTTTCAGCGACTTTGGATCGGTTTGGGAAGTGACCTTCACTTCTTCAAGATACGAATCGAGCCGCATCCTGTCCCAGCTTGCCGCCTCCAGGTCCTGGTTAGCCCGCACAAACATGCCGGGACGTGCGCGGACCGTGTTCCGCAGGGTGCTGAAGTCGCCGCCCGTGGCCGGAGCCAGAAAGACCAGCGCCTGCTGCGCCTCGTCGGGAACAACGATGAACACTCCCTCTTCCCGTGCCACCCGTGACCAGGTTTCAACCCGGGTAAACCACTCGGGTGGTGGCGGATTGGTCGCTCCCCGCAGAAACGCCACCACCAACACATAATGCGCTGACTGGCTTTCAGGAAGGTCGGGATGGATCCACAACCGGTCTCCCGGAAGCAGATTGGGCACCTCTCCGATAGGCAGGGTGACTTCACCCCGTTTGACGTGCACATCTACCTTGGGACCCGCAAGATCAAATGCCTGAGCATTGGCATGCAGCCCCGACCAGGCAATAAGCCATAGCAAGAGCAAACGAAAACAGTACCGCATGTACCCATTGTACGAAGTCTTGCGGCTGCTGAGAATCATTTCAGTAACGCAACTTTGAGGCGGTTGGGGTGTTGCGCCCGCGCAAAACTCTCCACACACGGTCGCAGAGCCCGTGCCGGCGACCCGTTTTCGTTTATACTAAGGGGGTTATCGTCGAAGGTTGAATAGCTAATTTCTCAAGTCCCTGTGCGAATCAAAAATTGAAACGGCATTGATAATTCAGCAATAAGCGCCCGCGCCAGCGTGGAAGCGAGCTCCGTTACGGGATCTGCAAAGCCCTTCGAGGCGCACCGCCATCGCGGCATGTTAAAGAGACGCTATACGGAGATGGAAAGATGAAATCGACAAGAGCTGCGCAAGGCAGCGTAGATGTGAGCAATTTGAGCATTCCCGATGCTGAAGAGATTATCGAAGAAGCTTTGAATGAGCTGGCGTTTTCTACTGACCCCGGATTGGCACGCGCTTTGCATTTCCTTGCCCCTCCCGGATATCAGGCGATTGTGGAACTATGCAGCGAAAATGGGCGCAGCAAGCGGCGCAGCGCCGCGGCCGACGCCTGGTCGCCGGAGGAGGACGAGGTGCGCATCTACTTTGAACGCGCCGACGATTCCGATCCGGCCCCCCGCCAGACCCGCTCTCCGCGGCCCGTTCATGAGCGTGCGTTCGATGAAGAGGAAGACAACCAGGAAGCCGTGATTCCCGCCGATCTCGATGCCCGCGTCAAAGAGCTCTGCGCGGCATTGGCCGAGGCCGAACGAGGCGGTCACGCATTCATTGCGCTCAAGTGGTTCCGCGACTCTTTCTTGCCGCGCAAGGCCTTCCGCTGGAATCAGCACCCCGAGTCACGCCAGGCTGTGCTGGCTGAGGCCATTCAGCGCGGAGTCGTGCTCACCAGCAAGATCGCCAATCCCAAAACTCCGGCTTATCCCACCACAACCATCCGACTGAACCGCGCTGAAGCCGGTATGCCCGAGGAAGCCCAGCGGTTCCACCCGGTCGCCGTTCACAGTGGTTCCATCGCTGATGCCATTGAAGAGGAGCGGGGTAACCTTTGAGCTGCTACTTTCTCGAGTCGACGGCCTTTGCGAAATTATTTGTACGGGAGCCCGGCACTGACGCTCTCATTCGCTTGATGGAGGCCATCGAAGACAATCGCAAGCTGATCGCCGCCTCTGCGCCGCTCGAGGTCTACGCAGCCATCCGGCGTCGCGAACGGGCCGGCGGCATCAGCCCCGCGGATGCCGCAGCCGCCCTCGAAATCCTGCGCCTTGAAGCAGCCCGCATGGTGCAGGAGCCGCTGAATCCCGCCGTCCTCGAGGCCGCCCGCCAGCTGCTTGATCGCACCAACCTCCGCTGGCCCGACGCCCTGCAGCTTGGCGCTGCCCTGGTAGCCCGCGACATGTTTCAGGGAACCGAGATCATCTTCGTCTCCGCCTCGCAGCATCTGCTGGATACTGCCCAGAACGAGGGCTTCAACACCCTCGATCCTGCGCGCGAATCGGCCCTGCCCGACGCCGCCCCAGTGGGTTCCGACGCGCAACCCGCATAGCCGTGGCCGACCCAGTTAAACAAGCTTGTCATTCCGACCGAAGCGAAGCGAAGTGCAGAACCCGCATTGGTTAAACAAGTTTGTCATTCCAATCGCAGCGAAGCCGAGTCGAGGAACCTGCATTTTCTTTGCCCATGACGCAAGACGCACAAGGGAACAGAAAGGCGCCGCGCCCAGAACGCCGACCGTTCAAGGTTGCCGTTGTTGACAATTCGATGACACCCGCATGACAACTCCCAACGCGCTGTTCGCTATGATTCGTCGCTGCGAAGAGCCACTCGCGTGCAACCTCCAGGAGGACCTCATGCAAACAACTCTGCAACGCATTTGCCACCTAACAGCCATTGCATTCACTATCGGCACGTTCCCTCTGATCACCGCCGCGCAGCAATACAAAGTAACCGCTCTGGTTGCCGACCAGTCCGGAGTCGCCACCGTAACAACCGACCCCAACCTCGTTAATCCCTGGGGACTCTCCCGCAGTGCCACCACTCCTTGGTGGGTGTCGGATAACGGCACCGGTCTCAGTACGCTTTATGATGGCACCGGCGCAGTCAAAAACCTGGTCGTCACCATTCCAACCGGTGATCCCAACGCCAGCAGCACCGGCACGCCCACCGGCACTCTCTATAACGGTGGCACGGGATTTAATCTCGCCTCCGGAATGCCGGCTGTGTTCATGTTCGTTACTGAAGACGGCACCATCTCAGGCTGGAACCCCGGCGTCAACCCCACCAGCGCAGTCATCAAGATCAACACCAAGAGCGCATCGGTTTTTAAAGGCGCGGCGTTCGCAACCCTACCGACCCCCTCCGGCAGCAGCTCGACCTTCCTCTACGTCGCCGACTTTCGGAAGGGCCGCGTCCAGGTCTACGGCTCCTCGTTCAACCACATCCCCCTATTTGAAGGGCTCTTTCGCGATAAGTTCCTTCCGAGAGGCTACGCTCCGTTCAACATCCAGAACATTGGCGGCGAGCTTTATGTCGCCTTCGCCAAGCAGGACGATCAGAAGCACGACGAAGTCGACGGTGCCGGCAAAGGCTACGTCGACGTCTTCTCGCCCTTCGGCTTCCTCCTGCGCCGGCTCGAACACGGCTCGTGGCTCAACGGTCCCTGGGGACTGGCCATGGCTCCGGGAGACTTCGGCATCTACAGCCACGATCTGCTAGTAGGCCAGTTCGGCTCCGGTAACATCGCCGTCTACGATCCAGTCACAGGCCGTTTCATCGATTTGCTCCGCGACGCAAGCAACAATCCCATTGCCATCGACGGCCTTTGGGACATCTCCTTTGGCAGCGGCAGCACAACCGGCTCCGGCCCGGCCACCACGCTTTACTTCTCCGCTGGCTCTGATGGCGAACAGCATGGCATATTCGGCACGATCACGCCTATCCAGAACACCTTGGGCAATTCACAGTAAACCGGCCCCACCCGGCTTGATCGGATTCCCATTCTCGCCACAAACGGCCATTCCCGTCCTTTCCAATGCGCGCGTTGAAAGGGCGGGAACAGGCACAAATCTGTTTGATAGTCCGACGCAGGCAATTCTTAGGCAGAACTCGGAGCTTATGGGCAGCACCCGAAGTTTCTACACAAGAAGGAGTTTTGGGCAAACCTGTCGAACCTTTGAGATACCTCCAAGCGCATCATTTGTCTGACCCCTTCTCAAGCCTTATCCTGACCACCTCCACATTTCATATCCGGCCGCTACGCGCCATCCCTGCTTTGCGCGGGCCAAATAGAGGATGTTCGCCATGAAGACGCTCGAACTTATCTGCACGCTGGACCGCAACCACCGGATCGCGAGCGGTCGGCACTGTCACGGTGCGCGTCTTCGTCGGCAGAGGGGGTGGCCAGCCGAAGTAAGATACTTCCCTGCAGCGGTGAGATGGAATTCCTTCCGATTGAAGCAATGCCTTTAAGAGACGCTTGAATGCACGCAACCAATCCATCGACGCGAATCGCAATCGTTCCCGCTACACGGGAACAACTGCCCATCGTGGTCAATCTGCTTGAGCTCTACATGCACGACTTCAGCGAATTTCACGATGTTGAACTCGGCGAAGACGGCAGGTTTGGCTACCCCGACCTGCCTCTCTATTGGAGCGAGCCGGACCGCCATCCGCTTCTGGTGCGGGTCGACGACAAATTGGCTGGTGTGATCCTCGTAAGAAAAAGCGCCGCCAATGAAACTGCCTGGGATATGGCGGAGTTCTTCATCGTTCGCCACTACCGCAGGCGTGGAATCGGGACTCACATGGCCCACCAGATATGGCGAAGATTTCCGGGGCCTTGGCAGATTCGCGTGATGCAGACCAACGAATCTGCCCGCCAGTTCTGGGCGCATGCCATCACGGCTTTCGCCGGCGACGCCTTCCAATCTTCAAGCTTCGAAAAAGCCGGCGCGAAGTGGCATCTCTTCACCTTCGCCTCCCCAGCCCACAGCACAACGTAGCGTCTATTGCGGACGCTCTTCGTGCCTCGGCCCTGGGAGAACTTTCGCGGGATCGGGTCGCGTCTCCGTGCCCGTCACTCGCTCTTTTGTCCGACAACCACAATTATGAACGTGTCCGGTTTCATCTGCGGACGTTGCGGCGCCGCTGCTCCCGGCGGTGTTGGCTCAAACTTCGCCGTTGGCAAGTAGATGGTATGCGTGCTGGGATCGACGCCCATCGTCCGTGCTCCCGCCGGTGTCTTCACCACGTTCTCAACCTCGTATTTGCCATCCTTTTCGCCGGCCACCGTCAGCGAACCGTCGCGGCAGCTCGCGAACGCATGTCCTGCATCCACCTTGGTCGCATCCACGCCCGCGCCGATGGGCAGGTCCGCCAGTACCTTGCCGTCTTCCGCGCTCATCACGATCATCTTCTGCGGATTGCGGCAGCCGATGAACAAGCGGTGTGTCTTCCTGTCCAACGCCATCCCCACCGGGTGGCCGCCCGGTGCCACGGGCCAGCGCGCAATCACCTTCCGCGTCTTCAGGTCCACCACCGCCACCAAGTCCTTATCTTCGAGGTTGACGTAAACCTTCCCCTCTCCATCGGCCGCGAGAAACTCCGGTGCGCCGCCCAGATCAATCGGCGGATCGATCTTCCCGTTCACCGGATCGATGTCCGGCTTGAAGGTCATCAGCTTGCCTCCATCGCCCGAAACAGCCAGCACCAGGTTCTGCCCCCTGTCATAGATGATGCCATCCGAATCGGGCATCGTGGCCAGCTTGCCCAACACCGCGTACGTCTTTAAATCGAACACGATGATGGCGCCGTTTCCCCCGCCGTCGGTGATAAAACCGCGCCCCAGTGCGGGAACAACAGCGGTTCCATGCGACCGCTTCTGCCCGGGAATGTCGCCCAGCAGCTTCCCCGTCGCGCCATCGATCACTTGTGTGTGCGTGCTCCGCGTGACAAACAACTGGTGCGTCTGCGGTTCTACGGTCAAATAGTCCCACCCACCGTCTCCGCCAATGTGCATCGTCCGGGTTACGTCCCACTGCGCCTGCGCCTGCGCCAAAGCCGGCAGGGAGCCGACGAGCACCAGCACCGCCAGTGGCATTAGAACCGTTCGCGTCCTGCGCATAACCTTTTCTCCTGACTGGATCACTGCATTAAAAAGCAATTCAAAAATTGAACAACAAAAAGCATCGGATTTGATCGCTGCGACCTTAACACACGAATATTAGGATTCCCTGAATGCAATATGCCTCGCCGCAACTTACTGAAAATAAAGCGCAATCCCACGCCTCGACAGACTTTCCACAAAGAATCCGCATCTAAGCTGGGGATGGTATTTTTCGGCTATTTGCGGACGGCAACACTAATCTCATGCTCGGCGCTTCTTGCGCTGACGTGGGGCGAGCACACCCGTCCGGAGTCGACGCTCGCTCAAGCAACGCCCGCCCAGGCAACTCCCACCCAAGCCACGCCCGCACCGCCTAAAGTGGAGGAAGCTACTCCCATCGCAATTCAAAAAGACGAACTGGGCAAGCCCACCTGGGATCCAGCATGGGACCAGATTGTTGAAAATGAGCTTCCCTCGGAACTGCTTTCTCCGCAAAGAGCGCGGGCCGTGGCGCCCTTCTGCCCCCGCTTCAAAACCTTGAACGAAGCGGACAAGCGCGCCTTCTGGGCCTATTTCTTCCAGGCGCTTTCTGGCGCCGAAGCCGGTCTGCTCCCAACGAGTGATGTCCGCCACCCCGAGGTCGATGTCAGAGACACCGTCACCCGCCGCATGGTGCGTGCAGAAGGCCTGCTGCAATTGACCTATATGGATGCCGATCGCTATGGCTGCAACTTCGATTGGGAGAAGGACAAGGATTTGCCCACACGGATCCGGCCAAGACCATTCTGCAGCCGAAGAACAATCTCACCTGTGGCGTCAAGATCCTCGATCAACAGCTCATTGCGAGAAACGAGCGTCTGCTGAGCTCATCCAGCTACTGGGAAACCCTGCGCCCCGGCACGCAGGGATACAAGGTGTTTCTGAAGCAGATGACGAATGTGCCCGCGTCGTGTCGCAATACCACGCGGGTCAAGAAAACGAAGCAGCAATCCATCCCTGCTGCCGCTGTGCAGGATGAAGCCCTCAAAGCCGCGCCGACTGCGCAATAAGGGGCAGCGCAATTCCCACGGCTGTTTCTCTACTCGCGCCGAAACTGATTCGCCTTGTCGAACTCATCGCGCAGCACCGGCGTGCGCAGGTTTTCGCGAAGGTTCGCGATGCGCTGCTCCAGCGCGAAGAGCGCCGCCTCAATCGATTCGGTGTTCGTGTAAGCAATATCGCGCCACATGCTGAACGGGCTCGCCCCAAGGCGCGTCATCTCGCGCAACCCTCGTCCGCCCACATCCTTCAATTCCGGCGCATCGCCCACCTGGTCCTGCAGCAGCGCACTCAAGGCCGTCGCGACAAATTGAGGCAGATGGCTTACCCAGGCCACCAGCTCATCATGGCGCGCCGGGTCGAGGTCAATCGTCTTGGCCCCCATCGCCGCCACCCATTCCCGCCAGCTATGCACAAGCGCCGTGGCGGCCGGAGAGCGTTCCCACGTGGGAACGTCCGTAAACAGCCACACCGCCCCGCGAAACAACTCCACATCCGCCAGCGCCGCGCCCCCGCGTTCTTTGCCTGCCATCGGGTGTCCCGGCAAAAACGCCGCGCGCTCCCGAGTATTAAAAAGCCGCCCGGCCGCCTCCGTGATCTGCACCTTCGTGCTGCCCACATCCGTGACAAGGTGCTCAGGTCCAAGCACGCCCGAAAGCTTCTCCATGAAATCGAGTGTCGCGTAGATGGGCACCGCACAAGAGCACCACCTGGCTCTCGCGCGCCGCCAGCAATGGATCGGTCGCAATCGAGTCGATGCCACCCATCGCCAGCGCGGTCTGCGCCATGCTCCGCGCTGCGATTCCAGCCCGTGATGGAGCCGCGAAATCCCGCCGCGCGCAGCGCCAGCCCAACCGACGTTCCCAGCAGACCTGTGCCCAGGATAGCGATGCGCTCAATCATGACGAGCGGCTTCTCTCCCAACAACGGTCCTTCCAACTGCGCTGTGCAATCACGCGCAAGCTCGCCCCATCAGCTTCTCAAACTGATCCAGGTACAAGCGTCTGCGCGGCGTCGGAGGCGGCCTTGTCGGCGTTGGGATGAACCTCGACGATGATGGCGTCGGCTCCGGCGGCCACTGCGGCCCGTGCCATGGGCGGCCACCATGTCGCGGCGGCCCGTGCCGTGCGAAGGATCGCCCACGATCGGCAGATGCGAAAGCTTCTTCACCACCGGAATCGCCGAGATATCCATCGTGTTGCGCGTTGCCGTCTCGTAGGTGCGGATGCCGCGCTCGCAGAAAATGACGTCGTAGTTGCCGCCCGAGAGAATGTACTCGCTCGAAAGCAGCAGCTCTTCGATGGTGGCCGCGATGCCCCGCTTCAGCAGCACCGGCTTGCGCACCTTGCCTAGTTCGCGCAGCAGGTTGAAGTTCTGCATATTGCGCGCGCCCACTGGAAGCAATCGACATAAGGCAGCATCGGCTCGATCTGCGAAATCTCCATGACTTCGCTGACGGCCAGCAGGCCGTTCGCCCGCGCTGCCTCGCACAGCAGCTTGAGCCCCGGAATGCCCATGCCCTGAAACGCATAGGGCGAACTGCGCGGCTTGAACGCGCCTCCCCGCAGAAAAGTGCCTCCCGCCGCCTTCACGCGTTTCGCCGTCTCGAACATCTGCTCGTGGCTTTCAATCGAGCACGGACCGCCATCACTGCGATGTGTTCGCCGCCAAGTTTCACGCCGTTGCGGAACTCGATGATCGTGCCTTCCGGCCGAAACTCCGCCCCGCCAACTTGTAGGGCGAACTGATGCGGTGCACATGCAGCACGCCCGCCAGCAGTTCGAATTTGCTCAGGTCCAGGCTGGCTGTCGGTCCCACGCCGGCCAGATATGGTTTGGCTCGCGCCGGTGGTTCGATGAACACCAACCCCGGCTTCGACCATTGCATCGATGACGGCATCGATCTGCTCTTCGGTGGCCCTCTCCTGCATCGCTACGATCATCGCTTGTTCCCTGTCTCGGACGCCTTGCTCGGTCCCCGGCGACGGATCCTTGCCGCTGGGGTAGTTCCGCGTCAGTGCCATGGCCCGGCGAATTCGCCAGGGCATTCCTCTCCGATGCCAACTCGTTCCTCTGCAGTGCCCGCATCACGTCGATAATGCGCTCGTAGATATGCGTCAACTCGATGTCCGGCAGGGGGCCCTTGTTGGCCGCGCGCACGTTGGCGTAGATCACCTTTTCCCGCGCCGGCTCATACACCGGCAGCGAGGTTGAAACTTTCAGGTGGCCAATCATCAGCGCGGCGCGGGCCCGCTCGCTCAGCAACTCCACAAGCTGGCGGTCCAGGACATCGATTTGATCTCGCAATTCTTCCAGCGTCATTCCATCCTCGTGTTGCGCCCGTCGCCGGCCTGCTGAGCCGGCGACCCGGGTGCATAGGAGCTAGAGTTGAATTCCTAGAGCGACGCGTGCGCCGCCTGCGGGGCTTTGTCGTTCGCCGGGCCTGCGCCATCCGCCGTAGCAGAGCGCAGACCCTTGATAAATCGTGCCACCGCGCCGGGCGCCGCTTCCGGAGTCGATCGCTCAATCAACTCCACGATCGCGCTGCCAATCACCGCGGCATCCGCAAACTCCGCCACTTGCGCAACGTGTTCCGCGTTGGAGATGCCGAACCCCACGGCCACCGGCAGCTTGGTCCATCGACGGATACGCCCTACAAGCGATGCCGCGTCCGATGCAAGGCTCTGCTGTTTGCCGGTAATCCCCACGCGCGAAATGGCGTAAACGAATCCTTTGCTCTGTGTCGCAATCGCCTCAAGCCGCTCGTCCGGGCTGGTCGGCGCGGCCAGAAAAATGGGCGCGAGCTTTACTCGCCCCATCTCCGCCAGGTACTCGCCCGCCTCTTCGACAATTAGGTCGGTCACCAGTGCGCCATCCGCGCCCGCCGCCGCGGCATCGTCCACAAAGCGCGTAAGCCCGTAGCGCAAAATCGGATTGAAATAAGTGAAGATGACCAGGCCCGCTTCGGGCCGCGCAGCGTGAATGTCGCCGGCCAATGCCAGCACGTCCTTGAGCCGCGTCCCACGCGCCAATGCCCGTTCGCTCGCTCGCTGAATCACCGGCCCATCGGCCAGCGGATCGCTGAAGGGCACGCCCAGCTCAATCACGTCCGCACCTGCATCGATCGCCTCAAGCGCGATGGCGCGCGTGCCCTCAACGCTTGGGTCCCCTGCCGTGAGGTAAACAACGAGGCCGGGTTTGTGATTGAAGTGAATCGCCACTTGATTCTCTATCTTCCCAACTTGAATGACTTGGTTCACTCGGGTGAAATGACTTGGTTCACTCGGGTGAAATGACTGGGTCACTCGGGTGAAGGGTACGGGCTTCAGCCCGTACATCAATGCACCGACCACGATCGGGGCTTTAGCCCCTGAGGCAACCGCACATTCCAAAATGCCTACAGCTTCAGCTCTCGCGCCAGAATGCCCATGTCCTTATCGCCGCGTCCTGAAAGGTTCACCACCAGTATGTCATGTGCAGCCAATCCGGGAGCGATGCGCAGCGCCTCGGCCACGGCATGCGCGCTCTCGAGCGCCGGCAGAATTCCCTCCGTCCGCGCCAGCTTCACCACGGCATTGAGCGCGGCCGCATCGTCTTGCGAGACATACTCCGCGCGCCCCGAATCGTGCAGCGCCGCATGTTCCGGCCCAATCGACGCATAATCGAGGCCCGCCGAAACCGAATGCGTAGCCGCGATCTGCCCGTTCTCGTCCTGCAGCACATACGAGAACGTGCCCTGCAACACGCCCGGCTCTCCGCCGCGAAACCGCGCCGCATGCTGTCCCAATGCGGTCCCGCACCCACCGGCCTCGACGCCGATCAGCCGCACTTGCCCGTCCGGAATGAACTCGTAGAACGCCCCAATCGCATTCGACCCACCGCCCACGCAGGCAATCACCGCCGAAGGCAGCCGCCCCTCTTTTTCGAGGATCTGCTCTTTCATCTCGCGGCTGATGCAGCGATGAAAATCCCGCACCATCGTCGGGTAAGGATGCGCTCCCAGCGCGCTGCCCAACAGATAATAGGTGGTCCGCACATTGGTGACCCAATCCCGCATCGCCTCGCTGATGGCGTCCTTCAGCGTCTTCGAGCCCGACGAAACGCCACGCACCTCGGCGCCCAGCAGCCGCATCCGCAGCACGTTCAGCTCCTGGCGTTCCATGTCCACGTCGCCCATGTAGATCACGCACTCCATGCCCAGCAGCGCACACACCGTGGCCGTCGCCACCCCATGTTGTCCCGCGCCCGTCTCGGCGATAATGCGCTTCTTGCCCATGCGCTTCGCCAGCAGGCCCTGCCCCAGCGCGTTGTTGATCTTGTGCGCGCCCGTGTGCAGCAGGTCCTCGCGCTTCAGGTAGATCTTGGCCCCGCCCAGTTCCCCGCTCAGCCGTTTGGCAAAGTAAAGCGGCGTCGGACGCCCCGCAAAATTCTTCAGCAGCCCGGCCAGTTCCGTTTGAAACGCCGCATCCGCCTTGGCCAGATCGTACTCATGCTCCAGTTCCATCAGCGCCGCCATCAAGGTCTCCGGCACATACCGCCCGCCGTAGATGCCAAACCGCCCCGGCCGCGACTCTGACGGAGCTGTTGGAAGAATGATCGATGCCATTTTGGGGCCTCCTGCTCCGTTGCCCATGGGGATAGTGAACTCCTCAGTGTACTAAGAGCGCTCGACAGGTAGCGAATCTGGAACTGGTGGCATGCATAGTCTTGTATCAGGGCATGACCTCAGTCGTGCCGAAAACGGCCACCCAAATCAACGCGGGCTCTAGTGTTTGCGTGAGAACGTGACTGGCCCCGCCGGGTGCCCCACATCTCGATTTTGAGATGTGGGATTGATCCAGAGACCGTCCGCTTCTATACAGTCGAAGATCGCTTCACCATCGGTGATTGCCGGGTGCCCCACATCTCGATTCTGAGATGTGGGATTGATCCCAAAAATGACCAGATTATGCCGTCTTCTTCTTCCGGCTGATATCGCACAGCATGTCCGAATGAATGTTCATCCCGATGTTGGTCATGTTGTAAAAATGTTCGCTGGCAACCAGCCACACAATCTCGCAGATCGCCCGTTCAGAATAGTAGCCGGCCATGCGCTTGAACGTGTCCGGGTTCACCTTCTTGTCGCGCGTCAACTCTGTCACATAGTCCAATGCGGCGCGCTCCGCTTCCGTAAACAACGGGCTCGTCTTGTAGTCCTCCAACGCGTCAAACTTGGCTTCGTTCATCTGCGCCTTGATCGCGAATGCCCGCCCGATATCGATGCAGAACTCGCAAACATTGATGCGCGCCACCCGTTCGCGGATCAGCATCACCGTCTCCGGCGGTAACTGAAGCTTTTTGTCCAACTTGCTGATCTTCGCTGCAAACATCCCGAATGCAATCGGCATGCGCGCCGAAACCACTTTAAGGGGTGTAACGACTTTGCCGAATTGATGGCGAGCCATCGCATAGACCAGCTTCATCATCGGCTGCCGAGGATTTTCGATTGGGGCGAGGAACGTATCCATGGGCGAACCTCCTAGGACGTTCAATCAAACGGATTCTTCCCCCGGACGAAAAGATTCAAGCGGCCTGTCACTGCCGGTCGCGGCCCGGGCGCGCACAACAAATTCGCGCACTTTCGCCGCATCCTTTCGTCCCGGCGCGGCCTCCACGCCCGAAGAAACGTCCACGCCCCACGGTCGCAGGGTGGCAAGGGCCTCCACCACATTCGCCGGGGTCAACCCGCCCGCCGCAATCAACTTCCGTTCTTCAGCGTTTTGGAACAGTGTCCTCGCCGCGACATTCCAATCGAATGTGACCCCCGTGCCGCCGACCGCGGTCGCGGTGCGCGAGTCCACCAGCACCGCGTCCACATTCGGGTCAACGTTGATTGCTGCAACGCGCTCCGTGGCCTCGGGGCCAAAATGCACCACCCGCACAATGCGCAGCTCCGACCCGAGTCGCTTGCGCAGCATCGCGGGCTGTTCCGCCCCTGCCTCGGAGTGCAGTTGCACTCCTGTCAATTTGCAGGCGCGCACCGTGAATTCGATTTCTTCGAGCGTGGCGCTAACAAAGACGCCGATCTTTTCCACCTCTTTCGGCAGCTTCCGGGCAATGGCCGCAACATCGTGCATCGTGACTCGTCGCGGGCTGGGCGCAAAAACAAAGCCCACCGCGTCCGCGCCGGCCTCGACAGCCAGCCGCGCGTCCTCAAGCGAGGTGTTGCCGCAGATTTTGATCCAGAGGCTCATGGCTGCGCAACTGCCCCCGCGAGCAATGCAGCAAGCGCCGCGCCGGGATCCGGTTGGCGCATCAGGCTCTCGCCAATCAGAAAGGCGTCAAACCCTGCCGCGCGCAGGCGGCCCAGATCGTCCGCGCTCGAGATGCCGCTTTCTGCCACGCGCACCACGCTGGCCGGAATCTGTTCCCCCAAGTCAAGCGATGTTTCCAGCCGCACTTCAAACGTCTTCAGATCGCGGTTGTTCACGCCGATCGCATCCGCCCCACTTTCGCCAAGCGTGTCCAGCACGCGGTCGAGTTCTGCTGCCGTATGCACCTCGACCAGCACATCGAGTTCCAGCCCGCGCGCCGCTTCGGCAAATCGCTTCAGTTCAGCATTCCCAAGCGCGGCCGCGATCAGCAGAATCGCGTCCGCACAATGCGCCCGTGCCTCGATAATCTGATACTCGTCGACCGTAAAGTCCTTGCGCAGGCAAGGCAGAGCCACCGCGGCGGAAACCAACTCCAGGTTCCGCAAGCTGCCTTGAAAATACGGCTCATCCGTCAGCACAGAAAGTGCCGCCGCACCGCCAGCCTCGTAACGCCGGGCTAGCCACTCCACGTCGAAGTCGCTGCGAATCAGGCCTTTTGACGGCGAAGCCTTTTTGATCTCCGCAATGACGGCCGAGCCTGTCCCAGCCTGTCGCCGCAATGCCGACGCCCATCCTCGCGGCCGATGCGCGGCAGCCCTGCGCTCCAACTCCACGGCAGATACGCGCGCTTTGGCCCCGGCCACTATGGCCCGTGTCGAAGCAAGAATTGTGTCCAGTTGGGTCGTCATGCGCTGGGTTGAGTATACGAGGAAGCGCGGAAACCCCATCACCGGAACATCGCACCTTCCTCGCATCCCTAACTGCGAAGTGCTCCTGTAATCGTATACAATTCGCTCGCAGCAAATGCAGGGGCTTGACCGGGACTGACGGCGGCGGTTCTGCCAAAGCAGGGCGATAACCGGTGCGAATGGAGAGTAAAAAATGACACAAGACATCCGGAGTAAAGGCAGCAGACTGACGTCGGTAATCACACATGCCGCGGGATTACTCGTATTTCTCACATTGCTCGCAATTCCGGCTTATGGCCAGGGCCTTGCTGGACGTTGGGCCGCACAGGGCAGAACCCTCGACAATGGCGAGCAACAGAAGTCAATCCTTGAGTTGAAGCAGGATGGTACCCAGCTTACCGGCAAAGTAAAAACGCTGGGCTTCACTGCTGAAGTGAAAGGGACTGCAACCGGAAATCATTTCGAATTGTTCGTGCCGGAGTGGGAGCAGCAGAAGCCATTCCTGGTCGGCGACCTGATCGATGGCGAATTGCACGTTGTGGAGAATGGCCGCCGCAATCTGGTCGCCAAGCCGGCCGCTGCGGACGAGGACATTCCCGAGGTTCCCTATATCGAGCCGCCCGCGCTGCACAATGTGCCGTCTAACGGCCTCGCCAAGACACCTCCCATGGGCTGGAATAGCTGGAATCTCTTCGCGGGCCGCATCGATGACCAGACAGTGCGAACCATGGCCGATGCGCTGGTATCGAGCGGAATGCGCGACGCCGGCTACATCTACCTCAACATCGACGACACCTGGGAAGGCGTGCGCGATGCCCAGGGAAATCTGCCGTCCAACCACAAATTCCCCGACATGAAGGCGCTGGCCGACTATGTGCACTCAAAGGGGCTGAAGCTGGGAATCTATTCCGGCCCCGGACCGCGGACCTGCGCCGGATATCCGGCCAGCTACGGGCACGAGGAGCAGGACGCAAAGACCTTCGCCGCATGGGGTATCGACTATCTGAAATACGACTGGTGCAGCGCGAGCAGAGTCTACAAAAATGAATACCTGCAGCCGGTCTATCAAAAGATGGGCGACGCGCTGCAGGCCACCGGCCGGCCCATCGTCTACAGCCTCTGCGAATACGGAATGGGCAATGTGGAGAAGTGGGGTCCGGAGGTGGGCGGCAATCTGTGGCGCACCACCGGCGACATCCGCGACGAGTGGTCGAGCATGATCGGCAACGTCGAGAAGCAGGTGCCGACCGCGCCGTATGCCGGCCCAGGACGCTGGAACGACCCCGATATGCTCGAGATCGGCAACGGACATATGACCGACGATGAATATCGCACCCACATGAGCCTGTGGGCGCTCGTGGCCTCGCCTTTGCTCGCCGGCAACGACATCCGCACCATGTCGCCCGTCACCAAATCGATCCTGCTCAACAAGGATGTAATCGCAATCGATCAGGATGCACTGGGCAAGCAAGCATCGCCGGTCAAGAACGGCGATATGGAAACATGGGTCAAGCCGCTGGCTGACGGAGGCGTCGCCGTAGGTGTGGTCAACCTTGGGCCGGCTGCAGCGCAAGCCACCATCAATGCCAGCGATCTGCATTTGTCCGGAAAGGTGAAAAAGGCAAAAGACGTCTGGGCGGATAAAGATGTGAAGTTCACCGACGGCGCCTATGCGGCGACGGTCCCCTCGCATGGCGTGCTATTGCTGAAGGTCAGCGCAAAGTAGCGTAATTTGCGCGGTGGTGGTCATCGCCGCCATCGCGCAAATCCCATCATGGGCAACATCCGTAATGTCTCCCGCCTTGCTCCAACTCGCATCCCGCGTCCTTGCTCGCGTGGCCGCCGACTCGCCGGTGTTGTGGAATTATCCCACTTAGTTGCGCCAATATGTACTTAGGTCTGTTGACACGTTCTTTGGCAGGTCAGGCAACCGAACGGTTGCCTGTGTTCAGCGAAATTGCAATTGCTCTCGGCCCTGGCACAGGACGTCCTTACATCGGCGCTGAGGATCGGCACCGTGCGCTATGATTCCTGCAAGAGAACAATACACCAAAAGAGACGTCGCGACAGAACGGCGACATCGAAGGGAAGGCTATGAGCAATTCTTGGACGAGGCGCGAATTCTTGAGCCGTGCAGCCGGCTCCGCGGCTTCTCTCGCGCTGGTGCAACCGGGACAAAATGCATTCGCAAATGCCGTGGGCACATCGGGTCTGCGGGGCAGATTCGTAACGCATGTTTCCGTCGTCCGCGTGAACCAGATCGAGGTCACGCCCACTCGCTCAATCGGTCAAGACGAGGCCGCGGATAATCGCCCCGAGCTCATTCGTTCGCGGCGCGAAGCCTTCGCACGAGGCTGCCCCAACGGCAAGATGACCTGGGCCATCAGTTGGCTGGCTCTGAAGAGCCAAACGCCAGGAGTACCAGGATGCGCGGCGCCTGCTCGCCTCGTATCACGAAAAGTATGGGGACGAAATCACGTTCATCCCCGGTGGCTATTTCGGGCCCATGTATGACACCCGTGATCACAACCGGGCCACGATTCATGAGGCATTGCGGATAATCTCAGAGATGGTCGGCGGCGGCTATCGCCCCCAATGCCTCGTAGCAGGCTTCATGGATGCGGAAAACCAGCGGTTGCTCGCCAGCGATGAAGGGATTCATGTTTGCCAGGGCCAGATCTGGAGCCAGCACGCCGTCGACAACGGCGACGGCGATGGCGGCATTTGCTATCCCTACTACCCCAGCCGCGAACACTACCTCAAACCCGCGCAGGGCCCGGCTGACTTTATTGACTGCGTGTGCCTCGACGGATGGACCTGCGACTTTCTCACCGCCCGCCGCGATGGCTTTCAAAGGTGGTTTCAACAGCCGCATGGGTGTTGGTCCCATCGAGACGGTCGGAAACCTCGGTCGGGAAGCAGGCCGCAAAGAAATGATGGCGACCACTGCCATGCATTTTGACCAGGGCCACGCATTGAATGGCTTCGGCTGGGTGACGGGAATCTGGGAAGTGTCCGTCGGCCACGACCAGGACCTGGCCTGGTGGCTGCAGGCGGTAAAGCGATCGGTGGCCCGACACACAAGATAATGACCGAAGGCGCGTTCGGCCTTGAATGGCGGAAACACACGCCGAACAACAATTCGCTCAACTACCGATTCGACACAAAAGGAACCGGCGCGCCGGGTTCCGAAAAAGAATTGGAAATCAGTGGTTCATGAACAAGTGAGTTTCGTCTGGCATTGCTCAGAAACTGGACGACGAACAGCCCTTCAATGGTGATCGACTTCACCCGCTATGACTTGCCGGCGCATGAACCGCAGAGACTTTGCAGCGGGAATGGAGCCTGATGAACGTGCTGAATCAAAAAGGGATCGCGTCCCCAGGACAAGCCCGTCCGGCTTGGACAACTGTCTCCCGCAGATCAGAAGCCGCATCTTTGCGCGCTATCCGGATCTAAAGAAATTGGCTTAACCACAACACGAAAAACGAAGCGAGCGGGAGGAACAATGGCCAGGGAGCGGAATGGATTTTCGAGGCGCGATTTCCTTGTCGGAGGTGCTGCATCGCTGGGAGCAATTGCTTTAACGCCGAGCCTTGCGCAGCAAACCGCAGAAAGCCATTGCGCAACGAAAGTTTTCTGCCACGTCATAGGTCATTCCCACATCGATGCCGCCTGGCTATGGCCATGGCGCGACGGGGCCGATACCGTCCTCACCACATTTCGCAGCGCGCTGAATCGAATGAACGAGACTCCGGGCTTCTGCTATAGCCATTCGTCCTCGGCCCATTATCGTTGGGTCGAACGCGCCGATCCGACCCTCTTCGCGGAAATCCGGCAGCGGATCCGCGAAGGCCGATGGGAAGTCGTGGGCGGCTGGCCCGTTGAACCCGACTGCAATATTCCGCTCAAGCGAGAGCTTCGTTCGCCACGCCCTCTACGGCAAGCAATATTGCCAGCGAGCGCTGGGAGCGGAGGTCAAGATCGGCTTCAATCCCGATTCCTTCGGTCACGCCGCCGGTCTGCCCACGATCCTGAAACACGCGGGTTATGGCTACTACGTCTTCATGCGTCCCCAGGAACATGAGATGAGCCTGCCTCTCCTTTTCTGGTGGGAGGGCGCCGACGGTTCGCGGATTCTCACCTTGAGGATCTGGCACGAACTATGACGGCGATGCCAGACCTGTTCGACCCGCGGCCACAGCAGCGTTCGCGCCCGGGTTCGACCATGCGGCCTTTTTCCTCGGCGTAGGCGACCATGGCGGCGCCGTTACAAAAGAGCAGATTCACTGATGTCCTCGAGACTGCGCAAAGATACGAACCTCCCGGAGATTCGCTTCAGCACGCTTCACGACTTCTTTCGAGCGGCAGAGAGTTCCCCGGCCTTCGCTTCCTTGCCCGTGGTCAGGGGAGAACTGCAACATCATGCGCGCGGGTGCTATTCGGCAAACGGCGAAGGAAAGTTCCTTAACCGTCGCGCCGAACGGTCCTGGCGAGGCCGAAACCATCTCCCTCATGGCCAATCTCAGCGCGGGCACGTGCCTACCCGGCAGAACAATTCGCCGAGAGCCTGGTGGAAGGTCCTCTTCTGCCAGTTCCACGACATGATGGCGGGCACGTCGCTCTACTCCGACTATCAGGATGTGCGTGACAGTGTCGGGTACGCCTGCGAGGTGGCGCAAACGGCGAAGGTCGAAGCGCTCGAAACGATGGCCAAGCGGGTCGACCTGAGCAATGTTGAAGAAGGCGCGGTATTCCTTTTCAATCCGCTGCCCTGGAAGCGAAAGGCCCTTGTCGAGTTCTACACGGGCAGTAATCCTTCGGGCGAATCGCGGATCACGCACCTCGCCTCGAAAGATGGCATCAAGACTCCCGGTGCAGTGGCGACCCTCGGCCAGCATGACCACCTTCGTTCCCGCGGTTATCTGCGTGGGTCGACCTTCCTCCTTGCGGTTATAAGGTCTTCGAGCTGGCTCATGGAGAGGAGCCCGCCCCGCCGCCTACAGCAACTTCGTCTACCATTTCGGAAACCGGCTTCGGCATCTCTTCATTGAAGGCCGACGATGGCACAGAGTTGCTATCTGGCCCCATCGGGTTGGTCGCCATCAGCGACACCAGCGACACGTGGGCCCATGGCATCAATCAATTCCGGCAGGAAATCGGCCGCCCTGCGCTGGTCTCGTCGAGCGTCGTTGAAAACGGCCCCGTCACGCGCGTCACCCGCCACCGCGCCCGCTGGCAGGAATCCGAAATCGTGCTCGACATCGCGCAGTTCGCCGGACTTGATTTTCTCGAACTGCGATTTGTGATCGACTGGCGCGAGCGAGAACAGATGCTGAAGCTTGAAATCCCAACAGCACTCGCCCATCCCCGAATCTTCGCCAAAGTGCCCGGCCAGATTCTCGAACGCCACGCCAATGGCGAGGAGGAGCCCTATCAGGATTGGGCAGCCGTGCAGGGCAGAATCGGCGAAGCGGACTACACCGTGGCGCTCCTGAAAATTCGACCTACAGCTACGACTGCCTCAACGGGCTCTTCCGCACCGTGCTCATCCGGTCAGCTCCGTTTGCGCGTCACAATCCCGGACTCGGTTCCGCACAACGATAACAATGCGTGGCAGGATCAGGGCCGCCAGGAGCGCACCTTCTGGCTGACGGCAGGCCGCGGTGCACATACCGAGTTTGCGCTCGACCGTCGAGCCGAAGAACTGCAGACGCCCGCCGAATACGTCGTAGACTCTGCGCATTCTGGAACGGAACCGTGGGAAAAATCCTTCCTTGAGATCACGCCTCGTAATGTGTGGGTATTAGCGATCAAGCAGGCAGAGCAGGTGCCGGGAGCGAAGATCATTCGCATCCAGGAGCGATCGGGGACCGCCACCCAGGCGAAACTCAAGAGCACTGCACTGGGGCTCGACCACACCGTCGCGCTTGCTCCGTGGGAACTGAAAACCTTGCTCATCAAACCCGCAAAGAACGGAGCCTCAAGGATCACAGAAACCTCGTTGCTTGAAATCTAGGCGAGCGCTCCTAAGCGGCGAAACTGGCCGCGTAAAAACTCGAAACGACGGGGGCTGTGTAACATGGCCGACATTCAAGGCGGTTACGGATCGGGGCTTTAAACAGGGCACGACTTCAGTCGTGCCGCAAACGCAGCAAAAAAAGTATGGGCTTTAGCCCCCGCGGGACGCTCCGCGTCGAGTTTTTTCCAAGCCTCTAAAGCCGCGCTCACTTTTGAGTCACGACGAAAGTCGTGTCCTTTCACAAAACGAATTGTCGACTCACTCCTCGCGCAGCAGGATCAGCGGATTGACCGACAGTGCGCGCTGCGCTGGTATCCATGTAGCCAGCAGCCCAAGTAAGGCCATCGCCAACACCACGCCGCCCAGCACCAGCGGGTCGCGCGGAGTTGCCTGGTAGACAAGGGAAGCCAACACCCGGCTCGCCAGAAGCCCAAGGATCAAACCAGCAGCCGAGCCAACCATCAGCAGTTTCACCGCGCGTCCCAGCGCCGCCTTCAGCACTTCGGTTCGCTTCGCGCCGAGCGCAACGCGAATTCCCAACTCGCGGAGCCGTCTGCTCACCGAGTACGCCGCCATGCCAAAGATGCCGGTGATCGACAGCATCGCGCCCATCATTCCCAGCACACCCAGCGCCATCGTTGCCATCCGCGCAGGAAACAGGACAGCCTCCAGCAGGCGACTCCACGTCTCGGTGTCGGAGGGGAGTCCCGCGTCCAGTTCGCGAATCTTGCTCCTCATGGCTACGGCAAGTGCCTCCGGATCACGCCTGGAGCGCACCACAAAATACGCCGAACTTGTTGGAGATTGTAAGAAGGGCAAAAACATCGCAGGTTGTGATCTTCGCTGAGACCTTGTATTTTCCGTCGTCGACCACCCCCACAATCTGGACGCGATTTCCATCCTTCAGCCGTAGTTGCGGCCAATGGCGCTGTTGACCGAACCAAACATTTTTGGGCAAAAGCTCGATTGATTATGGCCACCGCGGGTGCGCCTTCGTCTCACGCCACGAAAGATCCCGGCCCGCCAGCAAGCCCGTACCCGCCGCGGCAAAATATCCCGGAGAGACCTCGTAGCGGAAGGGCATAGGGCGGCACTCGATGCCTTTAGTCGCGGGCATCGTCTCTGTACACGTCTCGCGTTTTCGCCCCGGCAGTATAGGCGAGAGGAGGATAGCCATTCACCAATCCCACGGCTCGACGCCAGGAATCGCCCCCATGGCATCCATCATCGCCTCTGCATGGCCGGGATCTTGTCGCTGCTATAGCCGGCGATGTCCAGATTCACGCCCGCCAACATGGTGTTGCGCGGCTCAAAGCCGAAGTTGCTGTGCAGCGAGTGCGCCAGACCGCGTACCGCAACCATCGAGGATGTGACGAGAACGGCGCAAATCGCAATTTGGACCGCCAGCAGCATATCGCGAACGGTCACACGGTGGCCAGTCTTGCGCCCGGAACCGTCTTTCACAATCTCATACGGATTGGCCCGCATCACCTGCCGAACCGGAACCATGCCAAAGAGAAGCCCGCTCACCACCGCCAGAGCAAGGGCGAACCAATAAATCGTGGCGTCGGGAGAAACCGGAAGTGGATCGGGGCTTCCGGAATGGGCTGCCACTTGTCAGCCTCGCGCAACAACACAAAGTGCCCATCAGGCCTAGGCTGCCCCCGGCCAGGGAGATCAAAACGGCCTCGGTCAGAAGTTGCCGCAGGATGCGCTTGCGGCTGGAGCCCAGCGCGAGACGCAACGCGACCTCACGGGAACGGTCGGCGGCATGAGCGGCGAAAAGCCCGCCCAGGTTGGCGCATGCAGCCAGCAGAATCAACCCGGCCAGGGGCATCAACCCGGTGACAAATGCGTTCACTCCAGAGCCGAAAGCGGTGAGCCCGACGCGGTAAACGACGTATGCTTAAGGCCAAACTCCCTGGGATAAGTCTTTGCCAGGTAGGCGCACACTGCGTCCACATCGGCCGTTGCCTGGGCCGGAGTAATTCCCGGCTTCAAGTGTCCAAACGATTCAAACATCCCTGCGGTGGTTGCCGCGTTCGTAATGAATCGCCACCTCCCTAGTTGCGTCCTGGTTGACGATGGGCATGAAGAATTCGGGAGAGAGAAAAATCAGGTCCCGCTGAAACCCTGGAGACGCCACGCCGATGACGGTAAAGGGATGCTTGTCCAGCAAAACGGTGCGGCCTACCACGCTGCGCATCGTCCTGAAAACGGGTGTGCCAATAAGCGTAGGTGAGCACCAGGTACGGAGCGCTGTTTTGCCATGTTCATCGATGCCATGGAAGAAGCGGCCAGATACGGATGAATGCGCAGCACGTCGAAGTAGTTGCCGGTGACGGCAAAGCCGCTTGCATCCAGCATCCTTGCCTGGTGTCGAGCCCCGCCAGGGCGAAGTTAAATGCTGCCAGTTCCTCGAAGCTGCGGTTGCGGTCGCGCAGATCAACATAGTTGGAATAGGATTGCCACGCCGGATTGCTCCCATAATGAGTTCCATAGAGACTTTCCGGCGCGGCACGTTCAACGGGCGCAGAATCAGCCCATCCATCACACCGAAGACCACGGCGTTGGCCCCAATGGCCAGGGCCAGCGTCGAAACCGCGGCGATGGTGAAACCGGGAGCCTTGCGCAGCACCCGAAGCGCGAACCGCACATCCTGTAAAAGACTCGCGATGAATCTGCCGCCCAGCGCCTCGTGGATCTCTTCCTTGTATTTCTCGCGGCCTCCGAACTCGATGCGCGCGCGGCGTTCTGCCTCGGCGCGATTCATCCCCGAACGCTCCAGGTCGTCGGCGCGGTGCTCGATGTGCGAGCGAAGCTCCTCCTCCATCTCCGCGTTGATTCGGAACGCTTGAAGAAAGTCGCGATGCGACAGGCAAGAGAGTCGAGGAAGTTCATATCTCCTCCGCTTGCGGAGACAGCGCGGACGCAATCGCAGTTGCGAGACGATTCCAGCTATCGGTCTCTTCACGCAATCGCTTGCGGCCCGCGGCGGTCAATTCGTAGAACTTGGCACGGCGATTGTTCTCCGAAGTGCCCCAGTTCGCCTTCAGCAGCCCCTGGCGGACAAGGCGAAACAGGCCGGGATAAAGCGCGCCCTGTTCGATCAAAAGAGCATTGTCTGAGATCTGTCCGATGCGCAGAAGAATGCCATACCCATGCAGTGGCCCGAGCGAGACCGCCCTCAAAATGAGCAGATCGAGAGTGCCAGGAAGAAGCTGAGCTTGGTCGGTCACCCGCCCTCCTAAGATGGTAAGGAGTGTAGCTCCACTCCCCTAAGCTGTCAAGGAGAAATTCTCAAAAGTCGGAATTCGCGATTTCTCAGTGACTTGCTTGGCTTTTCCGGGCCCACTTCTCGAAATACACGTCTTCTGCGAATTGATCGATCAGCCTGCTCTCGTAGGAAGATTGGGGGCCGATTGCCGCTGGAAATGCCGGCACGCGTGCTGTACAGTTGAGGCAATGAACCCAGGCCCTCCCGGCAGTCTTGAAGATCAGGTCGCCGAACTGCGTGCGCGGGTGCACCGGCTTGAAGAGGTGCTGCGTGCCCGCGGCGTCGTTCTGGAGCAGGCAGACAAACCCGCTGCGGATCGGGTACCGGCCGGGCCGCAGCCCCCTCCTGTGTCACATCCCGTTGCGAAACCGCCGATTGCCTCTGCGGGCCCCAATGCCCAACCCGTTTTTAGCTCGTCTGTCGCTAGCACTCCAGAAGACGGCCGCTCGCTCGAAGAGCCGGATTGGCTCGCAATGGTTCAACCGCGTCGGCATTCTCGCCGTGCTCATCGGAATGGCATGGTTCCTCAAGTTGGCCATCGATAACGAATGGATAGGGCCGCTGGGCAGGGTTCTCATCGGGCTCATTGCAGGGGCGGCTCTCATCGCATGGTCTGAGCGCTTCCGCAGCCACGGCTTTGCGGCCTTTTCTTATTCGCTGAAAGCGGTGGGCAGCGGAATTCTTTACCTTTCGCTTTGGGCGGCGTTCTCGTTCTTTCATATCGTGCCGTCCGGCGCGGCCTTCGTCGCCATGATTCTGGTCACGGCGTTCAACGGCTACATGGCGTGGGTCCAGGATGCAGAACTTCTGGCTCTCTATGCCATCGTCGGCGGCTACAGCACTCCAATCCTGGTCTCGACGGGCGAGAACCACGAGGTCACGTTGTTCAGCTATGTTCTGCTGCTCGACATCGCGGTGCTCGTTCTTGTCTTGCTCCGCCCCTGGTCCCGCTTGTTGTTTGCCGCCTTCATGGGTACGGTGCTGATGTTTGCCGGTTGGTGGTTCGGATATTATTCAAACCCTCAGTCCGGCCGCACCGCATTCTTCCTTCTGTGCTTCTTCCTGATCTTCGCCTTCGCGCCGCGTCTGGTTCGCGTGAAACTCCAAGACCAGGCGCACTTCTCCGGTTGGGATACGCTGGCGCTCGTTTTGCTTCCCGTTGCCAATGCGGCCCTCGGATTCATCGGGTTTTATGCAATCACTGAAATTGCCGGCGCCCATTGGGCTGGACCCTGGCTGGCAGTTGGTTTCGCCGCCTTCTACCTGCTGCTCCTTCGCCTCCCGGCGCAGGGGATGTTGCATGCAAGCCCGACCGTTCTCTCGGCGCTGCACCTCACGGCGGCCGTCGTATTTCTCACCATCGCCATTCCTCTCAAGGCGGAGGGTCGATGGCTCACCATCGGCTGGCTGGCCGAGGGCGCGGCCCTGCTCTGGGTGGCGAGCCGCATCCGCTCGGCGTTGCTGCGCGTGCTGTCACTGATCTGCCTCGCGATCGGCCTGGTCGCACTGCTCACGGTCACCCCAGCGGCTTCAACGACACCGCTCTTCAATGCAGCGCTTCGGAACGTATCTCTTTGCCATTGCCGTTTTCGTCTTCGTTGCCTGGGTGGCCCGCAACGCAAAGGTTGAAGCAGACCCGGAATATTCGCGTCCATGGCCCGCTCTCACCGCCGGGGCGGTGCTGGCCGTGAACGCGCTGATCCTGCTCTCCATCAGCCTTGAGATCCACAGCTACTGGTGGAATCTTCGCTGGCACCGCGACTGGAGACTTCATCACGAATACCAGATGTATGCGCAGTTCACTTACTCTGCGTGGTTCATGGTGTTCGGCGCCATTCTGCTGGCCGCAGGGTTTTCGCGCCGTTCGGCATTCCTGCGCTGGCAGGCGTTGCTGCTGCTGGCTGTCTCGGTCGCAAAGGTTTTTCTCGTGGATGTAAGCGAACTAAGCCAGGGCTACCGCATCCTCAGCTTCCTGGGTCTCGGAGCCTTGTTGCTTGGCGTCAGCTTCGTCTATCAACGCGACTGGCTCAATCTGCGCGGCCCCCAGCATCTCGACGGCCCAGACCATCTAGACGGCCCAGACCATCTCGATCGGCGGCCTTCATGAAGCTCGGAGCCGCCGTTCTTCTACTCGCCCTCGCTGCCGCATCTCCCGAGATCAAATATTTTCGCTACCAACGCCCAATTCTGAATACACCTCAAGAGGCAGCGCAGACCTGTCTCGTCCTTGATCCCGGAATTTTTGCCCACG
>CAVQZQ010000067.1:0-119541 GCA_963718435.1 uncultured Acidobacteriota bacterium
TTCCTGTGCCTGCACCTCTGTAGAGCGGCAGCAGCGGAATGCCATGCGCCTCCGCGTAGTACCAGACATCGCGCGTGGTCCACTCCGCCAGTGGGCTCAGCTTCGACAGGGCGTGGCCGCCGGGCAACGTGAACGTCTCCTCGGCTTGCAGGTTGGCGCGTGACTTCGATTGTTGGCGGCGCAAGCCGTGACCCCACATCGAACGGCGCGAGCGAACAAAAGAGCGGCTCAACTTTGCGCATGCCGCAGCAGCGGTCAGGAGCACTCTGATAGAGAATGCCAAACTCGGATTCCTGCTCGGCCACGGTATGCTCGGGGAGCACGTTAATCAGATTCGATCCCAATCCGCCGCGATCTTGTCGCGATAAACGAGCGTCTCAGGAAAGTCATACCCCGTCTCGAGGAAAAGCACTGGAACCCTCGGTAGAATCTCCCGCACCATGTGCAGCACAGCAACATCTTCCGCCTGAAAACTGCTCGTTACGCATGCATTCTGCGCGTTTCAGATGCTTTTTGAGGAAGCGCCGTGCAGCGCTGGCGCGCTCTTCCGTTTCAGATGCCCAGTCCGTTGTCATTTTCATCTTCTCCGTTCGGAATGGCTCCGAGACGCTGAATTTAATTAAGAATCTCTTCGGGTTGATCAAAAGCGAGTTCGTGCGGCGCTGTGTCCACGCCGTGCACTGCTGTCAGAGCGATGGGGCTTGGATCATCGCTTTCCACCATCACCAGGGCGCCGAGCCAGCGATCGTTGCGAGCAAGGGCGACACAGCAACGCGCGTGCGAAGGACAAGAACTGCGGCTTAAAGCAGACCTTGTTCGGTTGAGTTGCCAATTGTGCGCGATTGCCAACCACAAGCAACCCACGGGTTGCACGATTGATCGCAGCATCGGATTCAGCCCGTCCTCGATACTGCGAATCATTCCCGCGCCCGCGGTGGTGTTGTCGGCAGCGTCGAATGAGAATCAGGCTGCCCGTGGCACGGCTGTCGCGGTAGAGATCCGCCAGCAGTGGGCGGCTTGTCTCGATCACAACCTGTCCGATGTCGTTGAGTCCGAGTTGCTCGGCGGGATGGTGCTCGAATGCTCGACATGATGCGAGAACGTATCTCAACGACCCGCGCACGAACGGTCTGGCTGGTGTGTTTAAGGAGATACGTAGTTCCCGGTCGAAGCGGCTTCGAGTGCATCCAGAGACGGTTGCTTCAAAATGCCTCGTTCTGCGCGGAGCATCGGCAGCTGACGCGATCATTTCGCCGCGGCTGATGTCGATTTCATCTTCCAGAGTCAGAACGACGGATTGAGGCGCGTGCGCTTGAGTCAGATCGCCATCCCAGGTGTTGATGGAACGAACTCGCGTTCGACGCCCCGACGGCAGAGCTACTACTTCGTCGCCGGGATGCACGAAAATCGCCCTCATCCCGTTGGCAAAACCACGGAAATCCTGATTGGGACGAATCACGGCGCTGCACCGGAAACCTAAAGCCGGCAATCGAGCGTTCGATGGCCAACGGCACAGTCTCGAGCAGTTCAAGCAGGCTTGGCCCGGTGTACCAGGCGATGCGCTTGCTGCGGTGTACGACGTTATCGCCTTCCAGCGCACTGACGGGAACGGCGATCAGTTCCGGAATTTCAAGCTGCTTCGCAAGCGCCTGCAGATCGCGGTGGTGACTTTCGTAAACTTCTTCAGAAAATTCGACGAGGCTCCATCTTGTTGATGGCTGTGATTACTGACTGGGATGCCTAGCAGGGCGGCAAAAAACCCCAGGCATGACGCCGTGTCCGCACCCAGAATCCCCTTGCGCGCGTCCTCACTAAGACAATAGCCACATCCGCCTGTTGTTTACCGCCCCGGTGGCCATATTGCGCGTGTACTGCTCGTGTCCCGGCGTGTCGGCGATGATGAATTTGCGTTTTGGGGTGGAGAAGTAGCGATAGGCAACGTCGATGGTGATGCCCCGCTCGCGCTCGGCGCGAAGACCGTCCGTCAGTTGGGTGAAATCAATCGCCGCATTGACGCGTAACCGCACTGAAGATTGTCATACACGTTGCGCGAGTCGTAAAGAAGCTGCCCGATCAGCGTCGACTTGCCATCGTCCAACGCTGCCCGCTGGTTGAGAAGCGCAGCAGTATCCTTGGCTTGCTCAGCCTCAAGCTGCTCCATCGATCCGCGCATCCACATCGTCCGCGGCAACGCGGTTTGCAGTCGGTACGATGTCTTCCTCAGCGATGAACATCAGAAGTAGCCCTCGCGCTTCTCCGATTTCCATGAACCGTCCTGGTCGTGATCGATGATGCGATTGGCGCGCTCGGAGTTCCGCACGGCCATCAACTCCGCAATAATCTTCGGAACCGTATCGGCATCGGAGCGGATGGCTCCCGTGCACGGGCTGCATCCGAGTGAGCGCAGGCGGCATTTGATCCATTGCTCTTCGCCCGGCAATCCCTGTACAAACGGCTGCTCCACCGGGATGAGGCTGTCGCCGCGCACCAACATGCGGCGTTCCTTCGCTGGATAGAGCGGCACAATCGGGATCTTCTCCAGGTGGATGTAGTGCCAGATGTCCAATTCGGTCCAGTTCGAAGCGGGAAGACACGAATGCTTTCGTTGGGTCCATGCGGGCGTTGAAGAGGTCCAGACTCGGGCCGCTGGTTCTCGGATCCCATTGGCCGGCGCTGTCGCGAAATGAGAAGATGCGTTCTTTGGCGCGCGAATTTTCTTCGTCGCGCCGTGCGCCCCAAAGGCCGCGTCAAATCCGTGTGCGCGGAGCCCGTCGAGAGGGCCTGCGTCTTCAGCAGCCCACAGCAGCGCTGCGTTCCAAGGCGGATGGGATTCGCACCGTCTGCCAGTGCTTCCTCGTTGCGCCACACAATCAGCTTCAGCCCAAGTTCGCTTGTATAGTTGTCTCGAAAGTCGAGCATCTCGCGAAATTTGTAGCCCGTGTCAACGTGAAGCAGGGGAAACGGAATCGGCGCGGGGTGAAATGCCTTCTGCGCCAGCCGCAGCATCACCGAGGAGTCTTTGCCGATGGAATAGAGCATCACCGGCTTCTGAAACTCAGACGCCACTTCGCGAATGATGTGAATACTCTCCGCCTCGAGCAGCTGGATGTGATTGAGTCGCTCCAATGGCATTACCGGGCTGCTCGCGATCGCCGTCATCCAATCCCTCCGTTCGTTTTGTTCAGAAAATAGAAAACCCGCGGCAGCAGATCATCTGCAGCGCGGGCCAAGGGGAATTCGATGAGTTCTAAGGCTGGTTTACCCCACGGAACGACGCGGCGCGCAACAACACGCGCAACAAGTCGGAGTGGAGCACAAACTCATGTTCGTCTACCATATCCATTCAGCGGTTCGGGGTCAATCTTCAAAAGGCCTCGCGATTCGACCCGGACCTTCACGATGCGCGAGCGGCACGCACCTAAACTAGCTTATCCACTACACTTGCCAGGTCGAAGTCCTTTGCCGTCAATCCCCCCCACGTCGTGCGTCACCAGGGCGAGGCGGACACGGTTGTAGCGGATGTCGATGTCCGGATGATGGCCGGCGCCTTCGGCCAGCTCCCCTGCCTGTTCAACAAACCCAAGTGCCGCGCGAAAATCTTTGAAAGTAAAGGTTCTGGTCAGCTCACCTGAAACGACCTTCCAGGCCGGAACGACTTTCAAATGTGCATCGATTTGTTGATCGGAGAGTGGGGACATGATTCTTCTCCTCCAATTTCGATTCTATCCTTCCGGCCTTCACGCCTTGCCGATCACCTTCGCCAGCGTCTCCCCGATCTCTGCCGGCGAAACGACCACGTGAATCCCCGCTGCGGTCATGGCCTTCATCTTGTCGGCCGCCGTGCCCTGGCCGCCGCAGATGATCGCGCCCGCGTGCCCCATGCGCCGCCCCGGAGGCGCGGTCTGCCCGGCGATGAATCCCACCACCGGCTTCTTCACATGTTGCTTCACAAACTCGGCCGCAGCCTCTTCGCTGATGCCGCCGATCTCGCCGATCATGATGATCGCTTCGGTTCCGGGATCGTCGTTCAGCAGCCGCAACGCATCGATGTGCGTGGTGCCGATAATCGGATCGCCGCCGATGCCGATCGCCGTCGATTGCCCGATGCCGCGCTGCGTCAACTGATGCACCGCCTCATACGTCAGCGTGCCCGAGCGCGAGACGATGCCCACCGAGCCTTCCTTGTGAATCCGCCCCGGCATGATGCCGATCTTCGCCTTGCCCGGCGAAATCACGCCCGGGCAATTCGGCCCGATCAGCCGCGACTTCGACGTCTTCAGCTTGGCCCACACCTTCACCATGTCCAGCGTCGGAATGCCCTCGGTGATGCACACGATCAGCGGAATCCCCGCGTCCTCGGCCTCGAGAATCGCATCGGCGGCAAACGGCGGCGGCACAAAGATCATCGTCGCATTCGCGCCCGTCTTCTTCACCGCGTCGGCCACGGTGTTAAATACCGGCCAGCCCTCATGCGTCGTTCCGCCCTTGCCCGGCGTCACGCCGCCGACGACCTTCGTGCCATACTCCGCGCAGCCTTTCGCGTGAAAGGTGCCTTCTTTG
Source organism: uncultured Acidobacteriota bacterium (assembly GCA_963718435.1). GTDB lineage: Bacteria > Acidobacteriota > Terriglobia > Terriglobales > Acidobacteriaceae > Telmatobacter. The sequence goes on from CAVQZQ010000067.1 coordinate 4,561, forward strand.
CCTGTGATTCCCTGCACAATCAGCCGCGTATCTTATTCACCAAAACCGCCATCTATGCCACCGCCTTTCGCTGCGGCCAACCACCAATTCAGCAGCTTCCTTCATCGTTGCGCCTACTTGGAAGTTCAATCCCGAATCCTTGAGAATCTGGCGGCCTTCTTCGACATTCGTTCCTTCAAGCCGCAGCACGATCGGCACCTTTACATTCAGATTCCGCGCCGCCGCCACCACGCCCGTCGCCAGCCGGTCCACGCGCAGAATGCCGCCAAAGATATTGATGAAGATGGCCTTCACATTCGCATCGGAAAGCAGAATCTCGAAAGCATGCTCAATCTGCTCCTGCGTCGCGCCGCCGCCCACATCGAGAAAGTTCGCCGGGCTGCCGCCCGCATACTGAATGATGTCCATCGTCGCCATCGCCAGGCCCGCGCCGTTCACCATGCAGGCAATCGAGCCATCCAGCTTGATGTAGTTCAGCGCGTACTTGCTCGCTTCCACTTCCAGCGGATCTTCTTCGGCCACATCGCGCAGCGCCTTGATATCCGGATGCCGGAACAGCGCGTTGTCGTCGAAGGTGATCTTCGCGTCCAGCGCGAACAGCTTGTCGTCCTTCGTGGTGATGAACGGATTGATCTCCACCAGCGAAGCGTCCGTCTCGATGAAAGCCTTGTAAAGGCTCTGAAAAAACGCCACCGCCTGGTTGATCTGCGTCGGCTTCAGTCCCAGCGCAAAAGCCAGCTTGCGCGCCTGCCACGCGCCAAATCCAACCGCCGGATCGATGCTCTCTTTGAAAATGGCCTCGGGAGTCCTTCGCCGCCACCTCTTCAATCTCCATGCCGCCGGCCTGCGACGCCATGAAGACCAGCTTGCCCGTCGCGCGGTCCAGCACGATGCCGAGATAAAGCTCGCGATCGATAGCCGCGGTCTCTTCAATCAGCAGCCGCTGCACCTTTTGCCCCTGCGGGCCGGTCTGGTGCGTCACCAGTTGCATGCCGAGGATGTTCTTCGCGTGCAGTTCGGCGTCTTCGCGGGTTCGCGCTACCTTCACGCCGCCGCCTTTGCCGCGGCCTCCGGCGTGAATCTGCGCCTTCACCACCACGCCGCTCGCGCCTTCGGCAAACAGTTTGCGCGCCACGGCCGCCGCTTCTTCCAGCGTGTTGGCCACTTCGCCCCTGGGCACGGCCACGCCATACTTCGCCAGGATTTCCTTTGCCTGATACTCGTGAATTTTCATTTTGGTTGGGACCGCCCATGCCCGCTGAGGTTGGAGTCATCCGGTCTGGCCCGGTAGGCGCCAGATCTGCGCGACCGTGACAGCGGTAAACCCATCCTATCTTGCGCCACGAATGCCCTGCAAACCACCGTGGGTGGTTTTACTCCTTGGAGCGCAGGGGTGCCGGACAAAGCTACCATAGAAGAGATATGTCGGTCTTGAAGGAACATCTGAAGCTGCTGGCCGAAGACGGCGCGGCGTTGACGCGCGAACAGGCATCCGCCATCCTCGACGAAATCCTGTCGGGCAACGTGCCGGAAGTTGAAACGGCCGCGCTTCTGGCCGTGCTCGCGACCCGCGGTGAACAGGCGCCGGAGTTGGCAGGTTTTGTTGAAACCATGCGCGCTCGCGCCACACTCGTTCCTCTCACAGATCAGGAACGCAATGAATTGGTCGACACCTGCGGCACCGGCGGGGGAGGCCCGCTGACCTTCAATATCTCCACCGGCGCTGCACTGGTGGCGGCGGCTGCAGGAGCCAAGGTGGCCAAGCATGGCAATCGCGCAATGACCTCGCTCTCCGGTTCGGCCGATGTCCTGGAAGCCCTCGGCGTGCCCATCTCCTTGCCGCCTGAGTTGGCCGCCGCGTGCCTTCGCGAGAACCGGTTCATGCTTCCTTTTCGCGCCTCTTTATCACCCGGCCATGAAAGCTGTGACGCCTTTGCGCCGTGCTCTCGGCTTCCGAACCATCTTTAACCTCTGCGGCCCGCTGACCAACCCGGCTGGAGCGCGTTCGCAGGTCATCGGAGTTCTCGCGCCAAGCCGCGTGCTCTTGGTAGGCCGCACCCTCGCGGCGCTCGGCGCAAAGCGCGCATTCGTTGTCCACGGAACCGATGGAATCGATGAGTTGACCACAACCGGCGAATCGGTCGTCGCGCGCATCGAGGAATCGGAAACCGGCGCCGAACCCACCATCAAGGCCGCGCGCATCACGCCCGAAATGGCCGGCGTGCCCCGCGCCACGCTTGACCAGATTCGTCGGCGGCGACGTTCAGACCAATGTTTCCCTGCTCTATGACGTGCTCACCGGTATTCCCGGCGCGCGGCGCGACATTGTGCTGCTCAACGCAGCCGCCGCCCTGGTGGCCGCGGGGCTGGCCGGCGACCTGAAAGAAGGCGTTGCGCAGGGTGCCGAGGCCATCGACTCCGGGCAGGCAGCCGCCACCCTCGCCAAGCTGCGTCAGTTCGGCGAGAAGCATGCCAGGCCACAGTAGCCGCAGTCCTAGGGTGCGACCCCGAATTCCGGGAACGTCAAGCCATTCAACCGCGTCCATCTCATGTGCCGGGCATTCAAACTGGCGAAGGAGCCTTCCATGACCACATTTCGGATTCTTGCAGCGTTCGCTCTGCTGGCCGCCGCTCTTTCCGCCGGTGCGCAGCAGGCCAGCCAGCCAGAGCTAAAGATCGATTCCACCAATCGAACCCTCACGGTTACGGCCAATGGGCATGTCGATGCGGAACCAGATCTCGCCATTCTGCACATTGGCTTTGAAACGGAACCCACCGACGCCAAGTCCGCCTACGCCGAGGGCGCCCGCACCTCCAACGCCATCGTTGACGCCATCAAGCAGGCGGGGGGTATCCCGGAAAGCTCCATTCGCAGCGAATCGCAGTATCTTGAACCCGACTACACGCCGAAATCGCATAAGTTCAGGCTCGCACAACAGTGGACAGTCCGCACGTCGCCCGACCACGCCGCCGAAATCCTCGACGTGGCCATCAGTGCAGGTGCCAACAGCGCCGGAGAGATCGACTGGACCGTCAAGGACGAGGCAGCCCTCGAAGAGCAGGCGCTCGACAAGGCCTCCGCGCGCGCCAAAGAGAATGCAGCGGTGCTCGCCAAAGGCATGGGCGTTCGCCTTGGGTCACTGATTTATGTCAGCAACCAGCTTTCTGCGCCGGCATTTCCGAGGCCGATGGTCAGAGCTCTCGCCATGGCGCCAAATGCGGCCACGGCCCAGCCGCTCGCTATCGAGCCGCATAAAGTCGGCCGCGAAGCCAGCGTCTATGCCGTATTCGCCATCGAGTAAATCTGCCCATCTTATGGCAACTTGTCCAGCGTCAGGACATCCGGCTCACCGTCGAAGTACTTCTCGAGTGCCACACGATAGATCCCACCATCTCCAGCCGCTCTCGCAAACAACGTCATGGAAGACCGAAACTTCATGTCGTCTGGCCAGCCCAGAATCTCTTCAATCGAGCTGCCCTTTACCTGGTTCACCAGTTGTGTGCACTTGACCAGCCGCGGACCGAGTACGGGATGGCGCAGATAAGCCACCGCCTCCTCGAGAGACCCGATGCCGTAATAGGCGGCCTGCGGACTGTGGCCCAACCCCTTCATTTGCGGAAAAACAAACCACATCCAGTGGCTTCTCTACGCCCTTCGCGCAACTCGGTCAGCACTTCTGAGTACACATCCGCCTGTGCATCGACAAAACGCTCAAGATTGAAGGGGTCTGGCAAGGCATCTTCCTTCGTCAGGTAGCTCGGTTGTTTCGATGCCGGTGAAGCCCGCACCGACCTGCGCTTCCGGAATGAATCCTCCCGGTTTACCATTAAGGTCATGCCGTTTCCAATCAAAATCTGCGCCATATGTGGAGAGGAGTTCGAGTTGAAGCCCGATAAGCCGGGTTTCGCCAACCGCTGCCCCGTTTGCAGCGAGCCGGAAGAGACAGTTCCCGGGGCAAAGGGCTTTGCCGACGCCGTTGCTCCGAAAGCTGAGCGCGAATTGAATGCTGCCAGGAAGCACGCAATCCGGGACCTCCTTTATCGCAAAGACAGCTGACTCGTTCATCAGTACCTAAACCGAGACCGATCGCGCGCGTTCCACAGAACAAGTGAACCATCGCGAGGTCCCGAGCATCCCAAAAGGATAGTTGTTTGAACGACTATCTCCCCTTGCGCAACCGTCGAGATGGAGCCCGATGGAGACACCCATGACACCGAACCAACACCGTCAGCCCGCCGTCTTCCTGCCCCACGGCGGCGGCCCATGCTTCTTCATGGATTGGACATGGGGACCGGCCGATACATGGAACGCGACGAAGCGCTTTCTCGAAAAGTTTGCCGGGACCTTGCCTGAACAGCCCAAGGCGATGCTCGTGATCAGCGGGCACTGGGAGGAGCCGGCCTTCACCGCCGGTGCCGGCTCGCGCCGCAACTCATCTTCGACTACTCCGGCTTCCCGGAGCACACTTACCGGCTCACGTGGCCCGCTCCCGGCTATCCGGAATTGGCGATCGCGGGTGGCAGCGATGCTCATCAAAGCCGGATTGCCCGCCGGGCTCGGACCCCACCCGCGGCTACGACCACGGCGTTTTCGTGCCGCTCAAGGTGGCTTTTCCTGAAGCGCAGATTCCCGTTGTTACCTTGTCGCTGGCCGCTTCGCCTTGATCCCGCGCTCCACCTGGCCGCCGGCCGTGCCCTGGCTCCGCTCCGCGACGAGGGCATGCTGATCGTCGGCAGCGGCATGAGCTTCCACAATCTGCGCGCTTACATGCAGGCCCGAGACACCCGGCCGCGCTCGCGCGTTCGATGAGTGGCTTACAACGGTCGAGTCCCCGGCCTCGAGCGCGATGCCCTGCTGGCAAAGTTGGCGCGCTGCGCCTTTTGCGGCTTCGCCCATCCCCGCGAGGAGCACCTGATTCCCTTGATGGTCGCAGCCGGCGCCGGTGGCGAGGCCCGGGAAACGCATCTTCACCGATGAGCCGATGGGTGCAGCCATCAGCGCCTACCGCTTCGATGGATGAGGACCTCAGAGGACTCTTATGCGAAGGCGTACAGCAGAATCCCGATGGCCGCGCCGCCTGCGATAAGCCATGTCGCATTGATCCGGTGCTCACCAGCACCACGACGCTCGTTAGCCCCAGCGCCCAGGTCCATCCATCGACCAGGGTGGCCCGTCCCAGCGCGAAAGCTACTTCGGCCATCAATGCGACGGCTGCGGCATTCACGCCGTCAAGAAAAGCGGAGGCCAGTTTCGATTTTCGAATGCGGCCGGACAACGCCCCCACCGCAGCCGCCATCGCAAACGACGGCAGAAAGATGGCCAACGTCGCCACCGCGGCTCCGGCAAATCCGTGCAGCAAAAAGCCGAGAAATGTCGCCGTCGTAAAGAGCGGCCCCGGCGTCACCTGCCCTGCGGTGATGGCATCCAGCAGTTGCGCCTCCGTGATCCAGTGCAGCCGGTCAACAAGGTCGCGTTCAGAAAAGTGAGCATAACGTATCCCGAGCCAAAGACCACGACCCCCAGCTTGAGAAACACAAGCAACAGTGGCCCCAGCCCGACCGTCCCAGCAGCTCCCGCCGCCCCCATTGTGCCCGCCCCACCTCCCAAACCTGCGGGCAGCCACGCGAAACCAAGCGGCCTGCCGCGCCGCCCCTGCCACGACGCTACCAGCAAAGTAAGCCCGCCTGATGCGACCAGAACCGCAAGCGGAGGAGCACCCCAGGCCACCGCGGCGAAGCACGCCAGCCCAGTCAGAGCCCGACCCCATCCCCGTAGCGCGAGCCGCCCCAACCGCCATATCGCCTGCGCCACAATGGCCACCATCACCGGCTTGATCCCATAAAGCAGCCCCTGCACCTGCGGCATCCCGCCGTAGCGAACGTAGGCCCAGGCCAAAGCCAGCACAGCCAGCGAGGCCGGCAGGATAAAGCAAATTCCGGCCACCAAAAGCCCTATCCAACCCGCGCGCGTGTAGCCCAATGCCATGGCCACCTGGGTCGAACTCGGTCCGGGCAGCAGATTGCAGCCGCCAACCAGGTCAAGAAAGCATTCCCGGCTCACCCATCTTCGCCGTTCCACCGCCTCGCGCTCCATCAGCCCAATGTGCGCCGCGGGACCTCCGAAGGCCGTCGAGTCCCAGGCGCAGGAAAAAGCCGAAAAGCTCGCCGAGCTGGCTCCGTCGCGGACCGTGCATGGAATTTTGCATGCTGCCGCGCTTACCGCGGTTTCCCGCGCCCAATTTGAGACCACCGTCGATGAGAATCGCCATGCAGCCAAGCAGCATGCACAAATCCGTGCGTGCTTCGTGCAAGAAGCTCAGCAGCCCGTAATGTGTCAGCTTGGGCGGGAGCAAAACGTCCCAGTGAGTGGCCCAATAGGATTGGCACTTTGGTCGTGATCAAGGCTGTAACAGTCACGGCCAGCAGCAACACAGCCGCGTCTCCGGTATAGAGATTCAAGGTCAGCGCCGCGCCCGCGGCAATCTCAACCCCGCCAACGAAAGGAGCCAGCAGGTGAGGATAGGGAAAGCCAATATGCGCGAAGCGTCCAGACCCCAGCTCGCCTGGAAGCACAAATTTGAGAATTCCTTCCGTCACGAACACCACGCCGACCATCACTCGAATGAAGATCATCGGAAGGTTCTTGCGCATCAATATCCTTCCTGCTCGCGCTGATTCTTGTTCTCCAGCTCGATTCTCAACTCACTCTTTTTCGAGCAGCATTTCGATGCGATCCGTCAGTTTTCCCGGTGCCGTCGCGGGTGCGAATCGGCCAACCACCCTACCGCTGCGGTCGACCAGGAACTTGGTGAAATTCCACTTGATCCGCTTGGTCCCGAAGATACCCCGCTTCTCATCTTTCAGAAAGCGATAGAGGATGGGTGGATGAGCCATTCACTTCGATCTTCTCAAACATCGGAAAGCTGACGCCGTAACTGCATCGGCAAAACGTGCTGATCTCCTCGGCCGTTCCCGGCTCCTGCATTCCAAACTGGTTGCAGGGAAAGCCCAGCACAACCAACCCGCGGTCCTTATAGTTCAGATAAAGCTGCTCCAGCCCTGCATATTGTGGAGTGAAACCGCACTTGCTGGCTGTATTCACAATCAGAAGAACGTTCCCCCTGAATCCGTCCAGACAGACCGGCCGCCCATCCAGCAGCGGAGCAGAAATCGTATAGAAGCTTTTGTCGGTCTCTTCCATTTGCCTCAAAAACCTCTCGGCACAGAGGATGTCATGTCGACCCGCTCTGCGTCTAAGAAAAATGCGAATCAGCAGCTTGGGGATGCGGTGCTCTGTGAACCCGCTCCGGTCCGGTAGACTGGGAAAGGTCACGCAGAACCGGCCCAGCGATAGTCTCTACGTTGATGGTGACGACCGCGTCCTCGACGGCAGGTCTGGTGGCGCAATGCATCGCAACCGAAATCCTGGGAGCGGTTAGGTCGCAGGCTTGTGAACGGCTTCGGTTTGGGCGGGGTGGCCGCGGTCCAATATAATCGTTCTTTCCGCTAGCAGTACCAGATTTTAAGCATTGAGGGTGTGCAAATTCTTCTCGTGAAGCCTAACCATGGACCGCACCAGTTTTTGTGCTCGCCGCAGGGCTCCAGCCCGGTGAAGATCAAGCACGCATCATTTTTCCGTAATTTGCGGATCGCAGGCCGTACCGCGTCGAGCATCGCACGGCTCTCGCTTTTCATCATCCTGGCCATCTCCGCAGTAACCGCTTTGGCCCAGAGCGCGCAGACCATCGAACAGATTCGGGTCATCGGCAATCGCCGCATCCCCAAGGAAACCATCCTCGCCCGCCTTTTTACGCATCCCGGCAACACTTACGATCCCGTGTCCATCGAGCGCGACTTCAACTCCCTCTGGAACACCGGGTACTTCGAAGACCTGCGTATTGAGCGCGAAGATACGGAGAAGGGCATCATCCTGAATGTCTTCGTCCGCGAGCGACCCACTATTCGCGAGATCAACTACAAGGGCAACAACTCCATCAGCAACTCCGACATCCTCGATCGCTTCAAGAAAGAAAAAGTCGGCCTGTCGGTGGAAGGGCAGTTCGACCCCACCACCATCAAGCGGGCCGAGAGCGTGATCCGCGCGATGCTGGCGGAGCACGGCCACCAGTTCGCCACCATCAAGACCGACGTCAAGACCATTCCTCCCGCCTCGGTTCAGGTCAACTTCAACATCAAGGAAGGCCCCACGGTCAAAGTTGGAAATATCACTTTCACCGGCAATCAGCACTTGAGCGCTCTTTACCTGCGCCGTGCAATGAAGAACCTGAAGCCGATCGGCATTCCTTACTCGCTCATCTTTGAGAACCTGTTCGCCAAGACCTTTGACTCTTCCAAGCTGGAGGAAGACTCCGAGCGTGTCCGCCAGGCCTACCGTGATAAGGGATACGCCAACGCCGCCGTGGAGGAGCCCAAGACCCAGATTCGCGATGAAGGCGGACTCAACTGGTTTACCTTCCGTCCCCGCCGGGGCAAGCGTATTGACATTCTCATGCCGATCGAAGAAGGCGACCGTTACCGGCTGGCAGCCATCAACTTCACCGGCAACAAGGCGGTCACCAACGTAAAGGCCCTTCGCGCCACCTTCCCTGTGAAGGACGGGGAATTGTTCAACGCCACTGCTATCAACAAGGGCCTGGAGAACCTGAAGAAAGCTTACGGGCAGTTGGGCTACATCAACTTCGGTGCCATCCCCAAGCTCAGCTACGACGAACAGAAAAAGACCGTCTCGATGGATATCGACATCGACGAAGGCAAACCGTTCTATGTCTCCCGCATCGAGTTTGAGGGCAATACCATCACCCGCGACCGTGTCATCCGCCGCGAGTTGCTGCTGGAGGAGGGACAGGTCTACAACTCCCAACTCTGGGAGTACAGCCTTCTGCGCCTCAACCAGTTGGAGTACTTTGATCCGCTCCGCGTCGATCAGGACTCCACGGCACAACAGAATCCCGAGGAAGGCACAGTAACCCTCCTGCTGAAAGTGAAGGAGAAGGGTAAGAATTCCATCGGTTTGAACGGCGGCGTCAGCGGCTTGTCGGGCGCATTCCTTGGCGTCAATTATCAGACCAACAACTTTCTCGGCCTGGGCGAGACACTCAGCTTGCAAGGCAATCTTGGCAACGTGAGCCGCCAGTTCCTCTTTGGCTTCTCTCAGCCTTACGTGCGCAACAGGCCGCTCAACGTGGGATTCCAGATCTTCAATAACAAGCAGGATTTCAACTCCGCCAAGAACTATCAGGCTACCGCGGGAGCGTCGCCAAATCTGACCGCAGCCCAGCAGTCCCTGACTCAGAATTACAACCAGGCCTCGACCGGCCTCAATTTCTCAGTAAGCTACCCGCTCAAGCGGCATGCCTTCCAGCGCCTCGGATTTACCTACTCGCTCAACAAATCCACCATTTCCGCGTTCAGCACCGCCTCGCAGACTTTCTTCCAGACCATCAGCTTCCGGTCTGGCATTCAGGGGTCGAACGCACTATCCGGCATCATCAGCAGCTCAGCCTCGTTCACCTACACCTACAACACCATCAACAACCCGCTTCGTCCTCGTAGCGGCAAAGAATACTCGGCAGTCTTTCAAATTGCCGGACTCTACGGAAACCTGCGCTACTTTTCTCCTCTCCTGGCCTACAAGAGTTTCCGGTCCATGCACTACCTGACGCCATCGGCCAACGGCCGCAACGTGCTCGGTTTGCGTGCGCAGTTGGGATACGTGCAGGGCTTCGGCGGCGATGTCGCTCCGCCTCAAAATCGTTTCTACGCTGGCGGCGAGCAGGAACTGCGCGGCTTCGACGTCCGCGGCGCCACGCCCTACGGCTACGTTCCCAATCGCGTCACCGTGCAGTTGACCAACCCGGATGGCAGTTGCGTTCCGCGCGATCCCAACCAATCCGCAGTTGAATCAATGCATCCAGATTCCGATTCCGATTTATGGCATTGCCTCCATCGGCGGCGACACGCAGCTCACCACCAATGCGGAGTACCGGATTCCGATCGCCGGACCTGTCACTTTCTCGTTATTTGATGATTTCGGCATCGATGCTGCCGTCAACAAGGGCCAGCTCAAGCAGAGCCCCGAGGGCTTTGCCACCTTGACCGCGCCTCTCTACGGATGCCCCGTCTATAACAACGGCGCCTGCCAGGGAGGTATACCCGGCTCGAAGGTCGGATTCCTCAGAGACATCCGCCCCATCTCCGGCACCAATTTCGTCCCACGCATGTCTCTGGCGCCGAGCTCGGCGTCATCATGCCGGTCGTCAATGCTCCCTTCCGTATCTACTTTGCCTATAACCCACTCCGCCTGTATGAGCGGCCTTTCTGCAACGATTTGAACATCGGCGGAAAAGTGCAAAGCTGCTCGGCAGAGCTGATTACCAGGGACATGTTCCCCCCGGGTGGCGCGGGCGACTACACTTATCAAGAGTCGATCCAGGCATACGGAGCCCAGAACCTCTTCCGCGAGCCTCGCAAAACCTTCCGCCTGACCGTCTCTACGACTTTCTAGGCGCACTTGGATGAGCCGCTGCGATCTGCGGCCACCGTGAAGTTCAAAGCAAAAGGAGTCTTTCGTTCAAATGAAAATTTCACCTGTAATCGTTGCTGCACTGTTCTCCTGCCTGTCTATGGCCGCGACAGCCCAAACATCCGCCGCTCCCGCGACCGCCGCGCCGCCGGCCGGCCCCGAAAAGGTCGCCGTCATCACTTTCCAGCAGGCCGTAACGCAAACCAACGAATTTCAGCGTAACTACGCTGACCTCCAGACCAAGTTCAATCCCAAGCGGGAGCAGCTCAAGTCCCTGAACGATGAAATCGAGTCGCTGAAGAAGCAGCTCCAGACGCAGGGCGGCACCCTCAATGACACGGAGCGCGCAAGCCGCGCCCGCAACATCGACGATAAGCAAAAGCAGTTGCAGCGCAGCGCAGAGGATGACCAGAACGACTTCAAGCAGGCGATGCAGGATACCTTCAACGGTGTGGCGAGCAAGGTTGGGGACGTCTTGATCTCCTATGCGCAGCGGCATGGTTATTCGCTCGTGCTCGATGGCGGGCAGGAACAGACCCCAGTGGTTCTCTTCGCGAGTCCTTCCACCGACATCACCAAGGAGATCATCGAGGCCTACAACCTGAAGTCAGGTGTGCCCGCTCCACCAGCGCAGCCTGCGGCCTCAACACCCAGACCTGCCTCGAAGGCGCCGGCGGGCCATTGACCGCGAAGCGGGGGTTTGACGCTCCCCCGCCGCACTCCTATAATTCGATCTAGTTCCTGCTGATGTCTCCGTCTGTGTCTTTTTTCGTCCCTCCGCAACATCCTTGGCGGAGTCTCCCAAGCCCGGCGACAGTTGGTCGTCATGGGCGGGGAAAACCGGGTCCCTGAAGTGACGTGTTTTCGTTGCTGGCGTGGAAATCCGGGATCCCGTGATTGGACTCCGTCCTTGGGGTGGAAACCAAGACCACGATGTTGATCAGGAGGCACAGATTTGTTTGCGCCAAGGCGTGAACAGTGATCCAGGAATACTGAAGGAGTTTCTCACTCGAATGAAGCGCTTGTTTGCAGTTGCAATGATTCTGGCCTCGGGCCTCGCCCTGAACGCCGCCGCACAAGTTCCATCCGCTCCCGCCACGGCCTCGACCACGGCCCCCGCAGGACCAGCTAAAATCGCCGTCATCGCTTTCCAGGTCGCCGTGGCCCAAACCAACGAAGGCCAGCGCAACTTCGCCGATCTTCAGAAGAAGTACGACCCCAAGCGCCAACAGCTTAAAACCCTGAGCGACGAGGTCGACTCCCTCACCAAGCAACTGCAGGCGCAAGGCGACAAGTTGAGCGAAGCCGAGCGCGCCAGCCGTGCCAAGACGATCGACGACAAGAAGAAGCAATTGCAGCGCGATGCCGAAGACGCTCAGAACGATATGCAAGGGGAGATGCAAGAGGTTTACAACGCTCTCGCTTCCAAGGTGTACGACGTGCTGAACGACTATTCAAAGCAGCACGGCTTTACCGTTGTGCTTGATATTGCGCAGCAGCAGACTCCGGTGCTCTACGCCAGCGAATCCACCAACATCACCAAGGCCATCATCGACGCCTACAACCTGAAGTCGGGTGTGCCCGCTCCACCACCAGCGGCCCCTGAGGCTCCTACTCCGGCCCCCAAGGCTCCCGGGTCTCACTAAGATCGGGTTTTGAACACTGTGCAAAGGCCTTGCCCGCCGAGGCCTTTGCACTTGAATTTCCATGCCGCACTGTCCGCACGGATGGCCGCCCCCAAAAGGCATTTTTTACTTGCCGATCTGTGGAAAAAACTGTGGATTGCTTCCATCATCGAGCCGAAGATTTTCTGGAATTTCCGCTTGCCAATCCGCTCACCATTCTGGTAGAGATGGCAACCCCTTGTTTATCTATAACAAGCGGACGACCCGCAACATCTGCACTGCACGACGCCCGCGGCCGGCGGAATCCACCGGTGCGGCAAGCTTTCCACAGTTGGGCATGAACGTACGATGACTGAAATGTGCGGCAAGTCACTAAATAGACGCTATTTCTGCTGATCTTCTCCCACCCGAAGCACCGCAGAAATGCCTCCTGCGGGATGTCCACTTTGCCAATTCGTTTCATCCGCTTCTTGCCTTCTTTTTGCTCTCCAGAAGTTTGCGCTTACGCGAAATATCGCCGCCATAGCACTTGGCGAGCACGTTCTTGCGCAATGGACTCACTGTTTCGCGAGCCACAATCTTGGCCCCGATCGCAGCCTGAATCGCCACCTCGAACTGTTGTCGCGGAATCAGTTCTCGCATCTTTGAAACCAGCGCCTTGCCTCGATCGTAAGCAAAGTCACGGTGCACGATGATCGACAGCGCATCTACAGGCTCACCGGAAACCAAAATATCCAGCTTCACCATCGGTGACTCCCACTCTCCGGCCAGTTGATAATCCAGCGAAGCATAGCCCCGCGAAATGGACTTGAGCCGATCATAGAAGTCGAGCACGATTTCGTTCAGCGGCAATTCGTACGTCAGCAATACGCGCGTCGACGTTACATACTCAAAGTTGATCTGCCTTCCGCGCTTTTCTTCCACCAGTTTGAAAATGCCGCCGACATACTCTTCGTTGGTGAGAATCTTGGCCGTGATCACCGGCTCGCGAATGCTGTCAATGTTGGTTGGCTCGGGCCAGCGCGAGGGATTGTCCACCTCGATTACACTGCCGTCGGTAAGCGTGATGTGGTAGCGCACGCCCGGAGCGGTCGTAATCAGGTCTAGTTCATACTCGCGCTCCAGCCGCTCTTGAATAATCTCCATGTGCAGTAGGCCGAGGAATCCGCATCGGAATCCGAATCCCAACGCCACAGAACTTTCCGGTTCAAAGAAGAAGGACGAATCATTGAGTCGCAACTTCTCCAGCGCATCGCGCAACAGCGTGTGTTCGTGCGAGTCCACGGTGTAAAGACCGGAGAAGACCATCGGCTTGATATCTTCGAAACCCGGTAATTGGACTGCTGCGGGCCGCGCATCCTCCGTCACCGTGTCGCCGATTTTGGTATCGGCCACGTTCTTGATTGTCGCCGCGAAGAATCCCACCTCGCCTGCTGATAACTGTCCGATCTCCACCGGCTTGGGCATCAGTACGCCCATCGATTCGACTCGAACGCCTTTCCATTCGACATCAACCGAATCCGCTGCCCCTTGCGCATCGTCCCTTGCATCACGCGCACCAGCACAATCACCCCACGATACGCGTCGAACCACGAGTCGAAGATCAGTGCTTGCAGCGGTGCTTCCGGGTCGCCTGTCGGAGGCGGCAACCGGCGAACGATGGCCTCCAGCACCTCGTCCACGCCCTGTCCGGTCTTGGCGCTCACCGGAATCGCGTCGGTTGCGTCCAATCCCACAGCCTTCTCAATCGCTTCCTGCGTTCGCAGGATGTCGGCCGAAGGCAGATCGATTTTGTTAATCACCGGAATGATTTCAAGTCCGTGATGAATCGCCAGGTAAGCATTTGCCAGCGTCTGTGCTTCGACGCCCTGGCTTGCGTCCACAACCAACAACGCCCCCTCGCACGAAGACAGTGAGCGCGAAACCTCGTAGCTGAAGTCCACATGCCCCGGCGTGTCGATCAGGTTCAACTGGTAGGTATTGCCGTCTTTTGCCTTGTACATCATGCGCACGGCGTGTGCTTTGATCGTGATGCCGCGCTCTCGCTCCAGGTCCATGTCGTCTAGAATCTGCGCCTGCATTTCACGACCCGTCACTGAACCCGTCAGTTCCAGCAGACGGTCGCTCAGCGTCGACTTTCCATGGTCGATGTGGGCAATAATCGCGAAATTGCGTAGGAAGCGTGATTCCATGAGTGGCAGGCAAGCGGAGGAAATGCGCTGTTCTTGCGCGTCCGCCGCAGCGGACCTCCATCGCATAGCTTATCATCGGCTAAGGGTCCTCATTCGAATCTCGCTTAACCCATTGCGGCCGGCGGCCTCAATTTTTTGATATTGCCCATGAGTAGAATTCAGTATCGAGTTATCTGTTGCGCCGCTCTGGCCCTTTTGCTGGAAGGATGCACCCCATCTCAGCACGCAGGCGGCCCGCAGAACACTTCGCCACAGGTTACCGCTCCCGCATTGACCGCTCCGCAGCAGGTCGCCGCACCAGCTTCAAAATCAGCTACGCCGCAACAACAGCGCGTCCGATCTCTCATTGCTCAGGTTGAGAAGGCTTACTCCGCCGGCAGTGAAGACTATCGCAAGGGCCGGCTGGCCGAGGCCAAGGCTGAATTCGACCGCGCCGTCGATCTCATGCTCTCGAGCGGCATCGACATCAAAAGTGATCCGCAGTTGCAGGACGAATTCGATCGCATTATTGACCAGGTGAATGGACTGGAGATGGAGGCGCTGAAGGAGGGCAACGGATTTGCTCCCAAGGTGGAGCCCTCCCCGGCCGACGTGGCCGGCGATGTGACCTTCGCAGTTGACCCCAACATCGTGGCCAAGGCCAAGACCGAACTGGCCACTACCAAGTCCGACCTTCCCCTTATGGTCAACGACTACGTCGGTGCGTACATCAACTTCTTCGCCAACACCCAGCGCGGCCACAACACTCTCATGCACTCGTTTGAACGTTCCGGCCGCTACAGGGCGATGATTCAGCGCGTCATGGCAGAAGAAGGCGTGCCTCAGGACCTGATCTACCTGGCCGTGGCCGAGTCGGGCTTCCAACCCCGCGCCATGAACCCGCGCTCCCGGGCTGGCGGAATGTGGCAGTTCATGCCGTACGGCAACTACGGCCTCACGCGCAACGGCTATTTGGACGAGCGCTTCGATCCGGAAAAATCGACTCGCGCTTACGCCCGCTACATGAAGTTTCTGTACGATCAACTGGGAGACTGGTACCTGGCCATGGCCGCTTACGACTGGGGTGCGGGCAACGTGCAGCGTGCGGTTGAGAAGACCGGCTATGCCGATTTTTGGGAGCTTTACAAGCGCAACAACCTTCCCGGAGAAACCAAGAATTACGTACCGGAAATTCTCGCCGCCATCATCATCGCCAATCACCCCACTCAGTATGGCTTCGAAGACATCACCCTCGATAAACCGGTTATCACCGACACCGTCACCATCAACTACTCCGTGGATCTGCGTCTCGTGTCGGACCTGGTGGACGCGCCCATCGATGAGTTGATGGCCCTGAATCCCAGCTTGCTTCGTTTCACGACTCCCCCCGACACCTCGTTCGATCTGCATTTGCCCGCCGGCTCAGCCACGCTCTTCGAACAGCGCGTCGCCGCGATTCCCGAGCATAAGCGCGATGCTTGGCGCTATCACCGCGTTGCCCTCGACGACACGCTGGCTTCGGTCGCCCGGTCGTTCCGGACTTCGATTGCCGAACTGGCCACCGCGAATCAACTGGGCGAAAATGACAGCCTCAATGGGGTTGAGGCGCTCGTTGTGCCGGTAGCTCCTGTCGCTGCACCTTCACGCGGCCTTCTTTACACCGCCCGCAAGGGCGACACCCTGGTTTCTATCGCGGACCGCTTCGGCGTTTCGCTCAGCCAGTTGCGACGGTGGAACAGCCTCTCCGGTACCCGGGTGGCACCCGGCCGCAGACTCCATGTCGCCGAGCCCGCCCATATCGTCCGAACCAGCACCAGGAATCATCACGGTTCTTCGGCGAAATCCACATTGTCCGATCCTCCGACCTCGTCGGCAAACAAGACATCCACGTCTAGAAAAGCGCGGTCAACGAAGTCTGTGGGCAACCGGGGCGGAACGAAGTCGCACTCGCGCAAGCACAGCGTCCATCGAAACTCTTCGACGCGTGCACAAAAATAGGCGAGACCCCTCACACATGCTTGTCTTTTGATAGCTTTTGCATGCAAGCTATTGCTACAATAGCTGCGCACGCGGAGAAAAAATCTCTGCGCTGCGAAGATGAGATACCCGAGACGGGCAGCGGCGAGCCGCTGGAGGGATTCGGATGGAAGAAGTGTTCAGGATGTACGCAATGAATGACGGCAACCACGATGCGGAGCCGGCAGAGTTGAACTCCGATCACGAACAAGACTTTGACGAGGACGAAGAGGTCGAAACCTCCGGCATTCTCACCTCATCCGACGACGATGAGGGAGTCGCCGAGGAAACCATCATTGTTATCGCCGAAGAGCCCGCATCCAAGCCGGCCGCGAAAAAGGCCGCTAAGAAGTCTCCCGCAAAGAAAGCTGCCAAGAAAGCCCCGGCAAAAAAAGCCGCGGCGAAGAAGGCTCCAGCGAAGAAAGCTCCTGCAAAGAAGGCCGCCAGAAAAGCTGCAGTCAAGAAGGCAGCCGCGAAAAAGGTTGTGGCCAGAAAGGCCGCAAGAAAGTCCGCCGTGAAGAAGAGATCGACTGGCGCAAAAGGCGGAAAGGTCGCAGCCAAGAAGGCAGCGGCTGGCAAACGCGTCAGCAAACCCACCAAACGAGGTAAAAAGTTGGCCGTTAAGAAAGCAGCAAAGAAGGCGTCCGCCAAGAAGGCAGTTGCGAAGAAAGCTCCTGCAAAGAAGGCGGCAAAGAAGGCAGTTGCGAAAAAGGCTCCTGCAAAGAAGGCTGCCAAGAAGAAGTAACCAGGCAATAACCCAAAGGCAAGCAAAAAAGCCCGGCATCGCGCCGGGCTTTTTTGCGTCTGGGCTTGGACTCTTTCTTCACGTCGTCGTGATCCCATCGACGATTTGCGATACATGCCAGCGCTGATGGCTGATGTAATCCTCAATCAGAAACCGCAGCGTTACTGGCGTGTCGTCTCCAACCACGCATCGCGCCCCCAGTCGTTCTTCCGGGACGCAGTCCACCACGGCAGCGAGAATTTCGTGTTCCGTCTTCCACCAGCGCAGCAATGATTCCCACGGCTGGTCGGCGTAGCGGTGAGCGGCTACCCATGCTTCCTGCGCGTACTTCGGGCCGGCATACTCGCCGTCAATGGCGCCGCGCACAAAACGCTGGCGATTGTTCGCGGCTGAGTCAAGCAAATGCCCGACGATCTCCTTGCGCGTCCATCCGCCCTGGCGCCAGGGAACATCCGCAAGTGCTACCGGAACAGCCAGCAGAGTCGCATGAATCGCATTCATCTCCCCGCGAAACTGCTCTGCAATTTCTAAAGCCATTCGACTCTCCCCCGATTCCTGCACCAGCACACGCCAAAGAGGCCCTGTTGCCAGGGCCTCTTTACATCTTCTTCGTGCTGTTTACTTCTTCATCTCCGACAGCGCTGTCAACACCTCTTCGGAGTGATGTTGCGGATCCACCTTGGTCCACTCCTTCACGATCTTCCCGTCAGGGCTGATCAGAAAAGTGTTGCGATTGGCGATGGTCATCGGCCCAAAGTGTCCCAGCGACCCGTACTCGTCCACCACCTTGTGATCCGGGTCGGCCAGCAGGTGGAAGGTCAGCCCGTCCTTTGTGCAGAATTGCTTGTGACTGTCGACCGTGTCCACGCTCACGCCCAGCACCACGGCGTTGTTGGCTTCAAACTTCGGAAGGTCGCGCTGGAAATTGTGCGCCTCAATCGTGCAGCCCGTGGTCATGTCCTTGGGATAGAAGTAGAGAACCACCCACTTGCCGCGGAAGCTATCCAGTGAAATCGGAGCCCCCGTCTGGGAAGGCAGAGTAAAGGTGGGCGCAGCCTGCCCCACCGAGGGCATCGTCTCGTTGTCTGCATGGACAGTGAAGAATGAAACGACCGCAAGCACCAATGCCGCGGCGAAAACGAAGGAAATTGCTTTTTTCATAGAGACCTCCGGTTGATAGGACGGGGAATTAGCGGGGTGAGGCTCAGTTGATGTCCCTCAATCAGTATCCACGCGGGACCGCAACAATGGCAATCCCCGCCTCCGCGGCACGTTTCAGCAGCACCTCGCGGTCAAACAGCAATGTACGCCCCGCCTCGACCGACAGACAACTGGCCCCGGCTCGAATCATCGTCTCCACCGTACCCATCCCGATTACAGGTACATCGAATCGCATATCCTGGTTCGGCTTGGCCACCTTCACCACGGTCAATCGCCGTTCCAACGTGGATGCAGGCGAGCCATTGCCGACCTCCATCGTCCGCATCAACGCCCCCGCCCGCTCAATCGCCGCATCGGTTCCTTCCATGGCTTCGATGGCGACACAGGCCTGCGCCGCCACCACCACGGTCTGGCCAATATCAAGTCCCGCCACAGCCCTCACCACGCCCAGTCCGTATTCGATGTTCTTGCGCTCTTCCTCGTCCGGTGCCCGCCCGCCCGGTAAGGCCTCCGTCAGCAAACCCTCCTCGGCCAGCAGCGGCTCCAAAAACGCTGTAGAACTGATCAACTCGATCCCCTCGTCGCCCAGCACCTTGGCCACCGCGCCGAGCAGCATATCGGTATTCCGCGTGCGCAAGTTCAGCAGCAGCTTCGCCAGCCGCCAGTCCGGCCGAATGCTCGAAAAGATCTGCTTGTGCTTCACCTGGCCTGCCATCACAGCCATCGTGACACCGTCTTTTTGAAAGACCTCAATCAGCCGCGACAACTCCCCCAGCGAAAGCCAGTGCACCGTGATGTGCTCATCGCACGCCACGCGGTGATCGATCTCCGGATCAGTCTCTTCCCGGATCGCCGCCACCGTAACCGCGAACCCCTGCGCCCGCGCCGCATCCAGCAGCAAAAACGGAAACCGCCCGTTCCCGGCAATCAGGCCAAGTTTCATATCTACTTGATAATCCCGCGCTGGCTGCGCTCGATGAAAGCCGCCACAATGGCCGCGTCTTCACCCTCAAGCTGGCGAATCTGCTCCACCGCCTGCGACGTATTCAGCTTGGCCGCCAGCAGCAGCCGAAAGGCTTTCTGCAGCGTCTGCAACCGCTCCGGCGTAAACCCCCGCCGCGCTAGACCGACCTTGTTAATCCCGAAAGCCTTGTTCTCGCGTCGTGAGGAGGTCAGCGAAAAGGGCAGCACATCCTGCGTCACGATCGTTCCCCCGCCAATAAACGCGTACTGGCCCACCGTGCAATGCTGGTGTACCGGGCAAAATGCGCCGACACTCGCATAGTCCTCGATGATCACATGGCCAGCCAACGTGGCGCAGTTGGCCAGGATGCAATGGCTGCCCACCAGGCTGTCATGCCCAATGTGGACGTACGCCATGAGCAGGTTATGCGAACCAATCCGCGTCAACCCGCCCCCTCCAGTCGTGCCGCGGCTGATAGTCACGCTCTCGCGAATCGTGTTGTCATCGCCAATCTCTGTCTCGGTCGGTTCGCCTTTGTACTTCAAGTCCTGCGGCGGCACACCAATGGCGCAGAAAGGGTAAAAGGTATTCCGCGCCCCGATGCGCAGCCGACCGCTCAGCACCACGTGCGAGATCAGGTTGCAGTCTTCGCCCAGCACCACCTCAGGCCCGATGGTCGAAAAGGGGCCCACCGTGCAGGAGTCAGGCACCACCGCACCTTTCGCGATGACTGCGCTGGGATGGATGCTCACTCCACCTCCGCGGCAGGAGGCTCATCCCCATGAGCGCGCCGTTCACGCGCCCGCGTCACCACTTGGCAAGTCAGCGTGGCCTCGCAGGCCAACTTTCCGTCCACCATCGCCCGCCCGTGAATGCGGCCCGCGCGCGTTCGGAACGACAGCACGTCCACCTCGATGCGCAACTGGTCGCCCGGAGTCACCGGCCGCCGGAACTTGGCCCGCTCAATCCCCGTAAACACCACCAGTTTTTCGCTGCGGTCGGGCATCTCGGCCATCATGATAATGCCGCCGGCCTGCGCCATCGCCTCCACCACCAGCACCCCGGGCATGATGGGATAGCCGGGAAAATGCCCTTGAAAAAACGGCTCGTTGATGGTCACATTCTTGATCGCCACCAGGCGCTTTGTGGGTTCGAATTCGACAATTCTGTCGATCAGCAAAAATGGGTAGCGATGAGGAAGAAGCTCCAGGATCTCCTGGATGTTGAACGTCATTCTCTGGCTCCAGAAAGCGTGCCTTTATGCTGCATTGCGCTCGTCAGGATTATAGCGAACGCAATGCGCCGACCGCTCCAGCCAGCTTCTCGGGGGCTTCATTCCATTGATCTGCGCGTTTCAAACCCGGATGAACCGTAGCCTGCGCTTGGGCCACCTACTTCTTGATCTTCCGCGTTGCCGCATCCGGGTTCCAGAAGTCCTCCGGCAGTTGCCGATTGTACTCCGCATGATCCAGGTAATATTGCCGGACCATATCGTCGTTTCTGAACCGCGTAATGCTGAACGCTGTGGGCAGCCCATCGACCATGTGGTAGTCGTCGTACTCCTCTGCGTCCAAATTCTTGTCATGGAATTCCGGATCGCGCCACTGAAAGCTTCGTTTCAGCGGTAAGTGAGTCTGAACATCCATCTGAATCGTGACCGCTTCATTCTGCGCCGAAATCAACGTCACCTGTTCGGCCAGGTGCCGCTCCGCCATGTGCTGCCCTTCATACACAAGGATCGTCTTCGGGTCCTTGAGCCACACCTTGATCGCCGTCTCAATGGAGTGATCACGTCGCCGCAGAAAGTCGTTGAGGTCCTTCTCGGGAATGGCCTTCTTGCCTCGGTAAGTCACTTCCCAGCCTTCCCTTCCCACGTAAAACTCCACCACGTCTCGGTGTTTCGTCAATTCCACGCGGTCGCGTTCCGGCCACGCGTGAAACTCCCACAAATCCTCCGTGCCCAGATCCGGCTGCCCGTGAAAAAAAGCAGCCACGTGCCCCTTAAACATCTCGTTTTTCATGTTCAGCCACGCTGATCCGCCCATCGCCTGGACCATGGCATCGAGAGTCGTGCGCGCCTTCTGCGCGTTTTGCGCTTCGGCATTGTCGCTCGCTTGAGTCAGCGTGGTTCGCGGTGCAGCCAGCACAATCGCCGCCACCATCACCGCCACAACTCTCCGCATCAGCTGTTTCTCCATCGATCTCTATCCCGCCAAAACCGCGCCGCCGTTCACGTTCAACACCTCGCCGCTGATGAAACCCGCAAGCGGAGTGCATAAGAACAGCACCGGCCCCGCTATCTCACGCGCCGTTGCCACGCGGCCCACTGGAATGCCCGCTGAAATCCGCGGCCCCAGCGCGGGATACCCAGCGTCGCCGCCGACATATCCGTAGCCACCCATCCTGGCGCCACGCAATTCACTCGAATACCCCTGGGCGCCAATTCGCTCGACAGGCTCTTTGTGAGACTGATCAGCGCTCCTTTGGTCACGGCGTAGTCGGCATGGTTCGCCTCGCCACGCTGCCCCGCCGTTGAGCTGATCAGCACAATATGACCGGTCGATCCATCGCTCCCCGTCGGAGGCGGCCCCTGCAACTCCATCTGTGTGATCACTGCCTGCACCAGGCCAAATACCGAGTCCAGATTCACTCCCATCGTGTGTCGCCACTGCTCTTCGGTCATAAGCTCGATCGGCACATCCTCTGCCGGCCACACGCCGTGATTCGCCACCAGCACGTCCAGCCGCCCAAACGCCTTCACCGTCGCCGCCACCAGTAACCGGCCTTCTGCGGCTGTGCTCAGGTCCTGCTCCAGCGCAACACAGTGCGCGGGGCCGCCACATTGGACCATTACTGCACGCGCCATTTCGCTCGCCTGCCGATAGCTGAAAACGACTCGCGCCCCTGCCTCGCAAAACAGGCGCACCGTCTCCGCGCCAATACCCCGCGACCCACCAGTGATCAACGCAACCTTGCCGTCCAATCGCAGTGAAACGCCAGCCATAGCTTCAACCTAAAGCATTCTCTCAGGGGATGTCGAGCCAATGCGGAGCCTATCTATGGCGCAGGTTCCATCATCGCAAGTACATGCTATTTCTCGATCGAAAGCAGCCCTTTATCCACCAGGGTCGGAGGCCTTCGCAGCTTCGTCGCCTGCTCAAACGCGTACGCCCAGCCCAGCAAATCGCCATCCCTCCAGCGCCGTGCCGAAATCTCCAGCCCAAATGGCAGTCCATTCGGATAGAACCCCGCTGGCACCACGACCGCGGGTACGCCGATCATGTTTACCCAACTGGTGTCGCTGTGTGGCCCCGTACTCACCACGCCGTCCTGCGGCATCGTCTCGTCCACGGGCGGCATCTGAATTGCCGGATACACGTACCCATCCAGGTGCATTCGATCCAGCGTCTCCTTGTACTCATCAAGCACTTGCTTGCGTGGCGTCAACACCTCCGCCGCAGCTTGCGGGTTATCCTCGAATGTAACCTGTGCCGGCACGGGCCGCGGATCGTGCGCATCCGGCTTCCCGCCTCCGATAATCGTCGCCGGCAGCGGAGATCCAACCGCCTTCTCATACTCCTCAACCGAGTGATACTGCGCTGGACCGTAGTGAGCGAGAAAACTCTCCGTCCCCTCGCGGATGTAGGCGAGCGTGCTCACACGAGACGCAGTCTCTGCGAAACTCTCCGGCAGGATCGAATCGTCAAATACTACCGTCGCCCCTGCCGATTCCAGCGCTTCAATCGCTTTCATAAAGGCCGCTCGCGTCTCCGGTCGCAGTGGGATCCGCCCAGCCTCGCGTTCCGCGGCCGCCTGGCTCGCCGGCTCAACCGCCGGAATGCCCTGAAACGGAATGCCCGCGCCCTCCACAATGAAAGCAGGCACCCCGAATCGCTTCCTCTTCAGCGCATCGCTTTTCAAATACTGCGTGTAAGGTCCGGCTTGCGCCTCTCCCGCCGAGCCCATCGTCGCGGAATCCATCAGGTCCTCGCCTGCCATCACCGTCAAAGCAATCGCTGCGTCGGTCACATCGCGTGCAATCGGTCCCGTGTTGTCCAGCAGCCAGTCCAGCGGTGCGATGCCCGCAATGCTCACCAGCCCGCGCGTCGGGAAAACTCCCACCACAGCGCTCGTCGCAGCCGGCATCCGGATCGAATTCCCTGTATCCGTACCGTTGCCCAGCAACGCCATGTTCGCCGTCACCGCCGTCACCGTGCCACCCGACGAGCCTCCGGGGCTGAACCGCACATCGTATGCATTCCCCGTTCGCCCGTAGGCGCTGCTCCGGTTCGTGTCGCTGGCCGCAAAATCCGGCATATTGGTCTTCCCCAGAATCACGGCGCCGGCCGCACGCAGCTTCGCCACAATCGTTGCATCACGCGGCGCAATCAACTCGTGCCCCGGTGCCGTGTACCCCACCCACCCATCGCTCGTCACCAGCCCCTCCACGCTGGTGTTCTCCTTAATCACAATGGGAACGCCCCACATCGCTCCGCGCGAATCACCGGCTCGCCCTGCCTTGGCCTCCGCATCCTCGCGGGCAGCAGTCTCCAGCGCCCCCTTCGCGTCGAGGTTTTCAATTGCGCCATATACGCCGTTGTACCTATGAATCCGCGCAACGTACCAACCCACGACTTCGGTCACGGTGTATTTACGTGCGCGATACAGCCGCTCCAGTTTCGGAATCGTGACCTCCATCAGGTCGCGGTCGATCGCAGTAACGGCTTGCCGCCTACCAGCCGGAACAGCCTTGGTCTGTGCGGGAAGCAGGCAAAGAAATCCGAGGGAAAACCATGCGATAGCCGATACGGCCACCATCCGGGTCGTGATCATGAGAGAAGTTCTGCTCCTTGACGAGATCCCGCGTCCACCCAGCGAGCGCCTCGTGCGAAAGATAGCAGACTTTCGAGACCGAAGCGGCCTCAGTGCTGAATTGGCGGAGCAGCGTTAAATCTCAGATGGCCCGCAACATCCGCGCCGGCAGAAAGATGATCGCGCTCACCAGTTCCAGTACGCCGCCAACGGCAATGCCCACCAGTCGGAATGGCAGCAGCACCAGCCACACAAATGGATAGAGCACAAGAGCCAGCAGCGCCAGCGGCCAGCACAGCACCAGCAAAATGCAGAACAGGAGAAATTTCATCATGACTCAAACACCTCGCCGCCCCAACATGCGGTCGCAAATTGCTCGTCTCAACTACTCGTTGATAGGTACGCATCTCCAGCTAGAGGGGTTCCACCTTGCTTCGGCCGCAAACTCTTCCGGCGCTCCCAGCCAACGCCTCAATTCTAAAACCGGGGAAAGCAAAAATATTCATCTCCGTTTGGCTTTTACCTTTCCTCCATCTCCCTTTGCCTTCTCCTTCAACATCTTTTTCCGTTCCCGAATCGCCTTCGCCCGCTCCTTCTCCGGCATCGCCAGCACCACCTTGGTCCGCTTGGGTAGCTTTTCGAAAATCAGCGCATGGGCCCTTTGCAGCTCATCCTCAACCTCTCGCACTCGCAAAACGTCCCAGCCCTCCACCGTCACCCATCCCGCCTTGGCCAGGTAAGGCGAAGCGATAATCCCTTCCCGCTCCAGCAACTCGTGAAACCGCTCCGGCCCGCAGTGAAACCACAGCACTCCGGTGCCCGTGCCGTCCAGATCCGTCATGGCAAACATCTTGCCGCCGATATCGCGATCGCCCACCCAGTAAACCAGGTGGTGTCCCCAATTCACCGTCTCTGTCACGTGAGGCAGTGCCAGGCAGATCGTCCGTATTCGCTCGTTATCCATGCCCCAGAAGTATGCCGCAATCCTCCTCCTGCGCCATCTTCAAAAAATTACAAATCTGCACTTGACGTCATACACTGTATGTACTACAGTATGTGAAGTACAGTGTACGAGGCACAGCATGACCCTTAATGACAGCGTCTTCGAGAACCTTCGCCTGGAACTTCGCCGCGGCTGCCTCACCCTTGCCGTGCTGGTGCAACTTCGCAAGGAGCACTATGGCTACACCCTTCGCAAGAATCTCGCCGAACACGGGTTAGTCATCGACGAAAGCACCCTCTATCCGCTTCTTCGCCGACTTGAAACCCAGGGCCTCCTCGTTAGTGAGTGGCGCGAGGAAGAAAAACGCAACAAGCGCTTTTACCGGCTTTCCGGCGACGGAGAGCAAATGCTGGGCCAGTTGCTCCAGGAGTGGCAGGCCATCAACGCATCCATCAATCGAATTCTGTAACCACGTCAGGAAATCGCCATGGACCTTCTCGATCGTTATCTCCAAGCCGTCAAAAAGTACTTGCCGTCGCGGCGGCAGGACGACATCATCGCCGAACTCCGCGCCAACATGGAATCGCAACTCGAGGACAAGGAATCCGAACTCGATCGACCTCTGACTACCGGCGAGCTTGAAGACTGGCTCCGGCAGATGGGATCGCCGATGCTGGTGGCCGCGCGCTATCAGCCGCAGCAATACCTCATTGGCCCGACGATCTTCCCTATCTACTGGTATGTCCTGCGCACAGCCTTGCTTTGGGCGACCGTCATTTATACGGTCGTCACCGCAATCGCACTTGCCGTGCACGAGCCCTCAGGCGCTGCCATCATTGAAGCGGTATTTCGCAGTCCGGGCGTCCTCGTTTCAGTGGCCATGTGGGTCACGTTCGTTTTCGCCATCATCGAGTTCGCCGTCACTCGCTACCCGGAAAAATGTCCGCCAATTGGCGGCCTTGCGGGGCCGTGGAGTCCTGGTAAATTGCCGCCTCTCGAGAAGGAACCCGCACCGGGCAAGAAACCGCGCAGCTTCTGTATGGCAATAGCAGAGGTGGTGTTTGGCTTTCTCTTCCTGGGCTGCCTGCTCCTCGTACCCAAACACCCCTTCCTGCTCATGGGGCCAGGTGCCATTTACCTGCAGATTTCTCCGTTCCAGTTGGCGCCCGTATGGTGGACAGTTTTCTGGTGGCTCGTAGCCCTGAACGTCGTCCAACTGTCCTGGCGATGCCTCGACTTGCTGCGAGGCAAATGGCAGCAATCCGGTGGCGCCCAGACAATAGTTGTCAAGGTTTTTGGTCTCATACCACTCTGCCTGCTGCTATTCACTGCAGATCACAGCTATGCCGTCCTCAAGCATCCAGCGCTCGACCAGATCCACACTCAATTCGATCAATCAGGGTCTCCGCCCGGCTCTCATGATCGTTGCGGCCATCGTCATTCTGCAGCTGGCCTGGGAGGCCGCACAACTGATTCGAGATGCTTACCGTAAGCGGGCATCCGCACAGTAGTGTTCGACATCACAGCCGCTTCGCGACGCGAGGGCGAAGCCTCAGAACCTGAGGCGAGTCATCCAGCTGATTCTGCGCATGATGTGATTCATCCCAGGGAACGCGCAGAATCAGCGAAAACAGGAGTTACAACCTTCTTACCTTCTGCTGACACATGTCTCGCTTGTTGAGCGCAGCCTTTGCAGCATGGAGGTTCTTCCCCAATGCACCGTATGTGGAACAGCATGAAAACCGAAATCAATCGCCGTTCGTTTGTGAAGAACGGAATAGCCGCGGCAGGCGTCGCTACTGCCGGTGTCGGACTTCTGGCGAATGGTTCGTCCCTCTCAGCGGAAAATGAACGCAGGGAACGCGGCGGCCATCTCTCCAGGGGAGATGCAGCCCTGCTTCGTTTCGCAGCAGCCGCCGAAATCCTGGAGACGGACTTCTGGGTGCAGTACAACGAACTCTGCGGTATTCCAGACAGCGAAGTCCCAGGCGGTACCGGAAATCCTGCCTTTACCGCAGCTCTTTCGGTCCTGGATGCTGACATGGCTCAGTACGTCCACGACAATACCGACGATGAATTCACCCATCAGAATTTTCTCAACGCGTACTTGGCCTCAAAGGGAGCGGATCCCGTCAACCTTGAGCCCTTTCGCACCTTGTCTGGAAGCACCGCAACCGGCTCCAGCGGAAAACAGCGGCTCACAAACCTGATGGAACTGACGCTCGACACCAGTTGGTGGACCCGCTACCGGAGCAGTTCGAATAACCCTGATCTCGATCCGAATTTCACCTTCCCTCAGGCGGTTCCAACTCTCGCGGTCGGCAAGCACACGGCTATCCCCAGGACCGACGACGATACGACGGATGCTAACTTTCTTCAAGCCATCGCGAACACAGCCGGCTTTCACTTCCCCACAATCGAACAAGGTGGCAACAGCCTCTACCCCGCAATGGCCCAGAGAGCCAGCAGTGTCGAGGTACTCCGCATTCTGATCAGCATCGGCCCCACCGAAACCATGCACTTCCAAACCTGGTCAGACAAAGCTGGTAATGCGCCTCCTCTGACCGCTAAGGATCCAGTCACAGGAGTATCGGTAACCTTTCCCGATTTGAATTCTCCGCCCTTTGGTGGGGAAGATTTCCAAACCAACCTGATCATGCCTGAGCCGTGCCCATTCCTGAGCCGTAAGCTTCCTCCGTGCTCTATCATCCGGCCCACGGAAACACGAGGGATTGCCATGGGCGTCGTCAATTTCCTCATGGCCATGGGGCTTTTCAACGGTCAGTCCCCTGCCTTCTTTGCATTGCTGCGCGATTTGGCGTCGGATGCCGATCAAGCCAGGCGCGATCCACACGACGCGGACTGAGAAAGAAAAGCGTCAGAGCGGTAACCCTACTCCGCCCGCCTTGCCCCTGAAATGGCCGAGTCTCTTTCAACTGAAAAAGGACCATTTCAGGGGCCATTGCGGCCCAGTCAACTCGAGTGCAAATTCTTGTGGGGATGTCTTTCAGAGTAGATACGCCGTCAAAACTGCCCCTCGAAGACACGGAACCGACGCTCCAGCTCCCACTGCGCCGTCGCTTTCTGGCTGCCGTCGAGAAACGTCTTGCAGGCCGCGGAAGGGTGGTCCGACCCAGGCACCTGGCCATGACACACACTCGTCAGGACGGTGAACACGTCCCCTACGCTCCACAAGCTCGCGCCCGGAAGAAAATTGTGCTCCATCCCGGTGCGGGCCAGTTGCTTCAGATCCTCATAGCTTAGGTGGTAATCGAGCGCGGCGCGCGTGTACTCATGCGTGATGTCGATGCGGCTAACCCCCTCGTCATCCGTCGAAAGCGCCACCGGCACATGCGCAGCACGGTAGATCGGGAATGGGTGCTCAGCGCCCTTGATCCCCAGAATCCCCTCATTTGAACTCAGGTTGATCTCAACCATCACGTGCTTCTGGGCCATCTCCTTCAGCAGCACCTGCGCATTGTCCTCATACATCACGTCTACGCCATGACCGATGCGTTCGGCGTGGCCCAGCTCCACGGCCTGTCGGATATGAAACCGCAACCCCTCCGGCGGCACCAGCCCGGGGGCCAGTTCACCTGCATGCAGGCTGATATGGACCCTCGGATAGACCGAGTGCAGATATTGCACCATCTTCATTTGCAGCGCATAGTCGCGCATTGAAATGAAGCCATCTTCCGGCATCACGAAGTTGATGCCGACCCACGTGTTGTCACGCGCGTCCATCGACGCCTGGACCGTCTCAAACCCCAACAGCGTCTGTGCAAACACCTGCTCCGGCGAATAGCCCCGCAAAACCTGGTAGATATAGCGCACCTGCACCTTGCAGGCAGGCGCGGCCTGCGCGCTTCCGCAATGCTCAATGTCCCGACGCAAACTCTCAGCGGCGTGCGCATCTTCGCGGTCGGCGAATACCTCGTCGCGAAGGCCGAGCGAGAGCAGTGTGTTCCGATATTGGGCGAAATCCAGGTTTAAAGCGTTCTCGTGCGCCATCACCGCCGCGCGCCCGAAAGGCGGCGTTTGCATAAGCTCCAAATACTGCTGGTCTTGTGCGGCTGCCCTGCTGGCCACCTCGTCCACCCACTCGCCGATGTGCCGGTTGCTGATCCCCTTATTATGGTCAAAAGTCGAGAAAAACTGATCGTGTCCGCTGATCCCCGGCGTGGCGACAAAACTGCGCATCGAAAGAGCGTCGACCAGCCGGTTGTACAGATCTTGCTCTGCCGGTGTCATTACGCCCGCAAGTTCGGTAGCCGCCTCCAGCGGAGCGGTGCAGGGCGGCTTGGCAAAGGTAAGTGCGGTGGCATCAACGCACAATCCATCTTCGGCCGCGTCCTTGATAAAGGTCTCGGCATATACCGCCCCACTGAGATGAACATGCAGATCAGCGCCCTTGGGAAACTGATCGAGGAACGCGTGCAGAGTGAGCGGCCCGCCCTTGGCAGCAGTTTCATAAGCGTGAGCTGCGCGGACTTCGACGGCGCCATTAGAGGCGGGCGGCGTCTGCGCGCTGAGACAGAGCGAGGCAGCAAAAACGGGCAAACCAACAGCAAAGAACCGCAAAAATATGAATCGCATAATCGATTTCCATAGTAGTGCAGAGGCCTGCCCGCCGCCAGCATCTCGCCGCCACCATCTCAATGAGCCACCCACGCTCCGCGTTGACACAAATTCGTCTCTCCAAGCACGTTCACCAAAAACCGTGCCTCCATTCGCCCGCGAATTGGTCAATCCGTAACACCCTTCGGACAGGTTTGGCGAGTGGGAAGGGAGTTGGTATACTGACACAGTTGTTGCAGTGTACTGTTCGTGGATCGTCCTTCCTTCATTGGCCTTGCCGGTACCCACGCGGAGACTCGCAACAGAAAGTTTGCACTGAGGCCAGATAGCTCAGTGGTAGAGCGCGGCCCTGAAAAGGCCGGCGTCGGCGGTTCAATCCCGTCTCTGGCCACCACTTTCTAGATGTGAAGTTTCAGGAGGTTGTCCATTCGATCTGAATCAGAGAAGCTGATGGTGACCAAACCGCAGTTTCCGAGAGGAGATCGAATGGACTACCACCAGAATGCCCGACTTACCGTGCATAGTCGATGGGAACGCACTTCAAGCTCTACGCGGGCTTCCGCGACGGCATCTTCCTGCTTCGACAGTTGCACGATACACAGAATGCCGATGCCTTCCAGAAGACTGCGGATGAGATGAAGGCTGGGGCTGAGAAGTACTTACTCGATGCGTCCGGTTCGTTTGGCACGCGCTGGCAGACGAACGCTTATGCCGCGCTGTCGGATCTGGCCGATCCGTCGCAGTATGAGGCGTTCTGGCGCAACTCATTTTCAAGTGTGGGCCACGTCAAGTACAACGCGTTCATCATCACGCCCTATTACAACTACTACGTGATTAGCGCCATGGCCAAGATGGGCCATCGCGCTGAAGCTCTGGACTGGATTCGCCAATTCTGGGGCGGCATGATTGATGAGGGAGCAACCAGCTTCTGGGAGGGGTACGATCCGTCCTGGTACAAACAAGATTTTCACGCTTCTCTCCAGGCCGACGGCACCACGGGTTACCAGGCAAGCTTGGCGCATGGTTGGTCCACCGGCGTAACTCCATGGATCATGGAGCAGATCTTGGGCATCCAGCCCCGCGGAGCAGGATTCAGCGAAGTCGATATTCGTCCTGACCTGATCGGTCTCGACTGGGCGCAAGGAGGAGAACCGACACCACGCGGGATGCTGAGAGTGGACATCCGCAAGAATGGCTGCGAGACGACGATTGATCTACCCTCGGGCACGATTGCCCGAGTGTCCCTGCCGGTTTCCGCAGCAGGTGAAGCCATCTCGGTGAATGGAGCAAACCAAACTGGGGAAGCGGCAGAAGACGGGAAACGCGAAATTGTCGTGCTGCGAACTCCCGGTCACTTTGAATTGCTAAGTCATTAGCGCGCACTGCAAGATGTAGAAGATCTCCACGCGTGACGTGAGCGTCGTCTGCTACATTTCTTTGCTATGGAAATCCGCATTCATACTGGGGCGCGCTGGCTCTCATGCCTGACATTGCTCTTCGCCCTGACCCTGTGCACCGTATCGCGCCCCTTGCGCGCGCAAGCACCTGCATCTCCTCCGCCCGCGGTGCCGGATTGGGCGCAGCCCGGTTCTGGTACGCACGTACAGGTTCCCCCGCCCGCGGATTTTCATCGGCCCAGCAGAAACTTCGACACGCCCATCGGTCTTTTTCAAGGACAATCCGATATCGGCGCAGCGGTCGTGCCCGGCAGCGCAAGCTACGATCCAATCAAACAGCAGTACACCATCAATTCCGCCGGCTACAACATCTGGTACTCCCGCGACGAGTTTCGTTTTCTCTGGAAGAAGATGTCTGGCGATGTTTCGCTCGCCGCCGACGTCGCGTTCCCTGATCCCAACGGCTACGGCGACCGCAAAGCAGTACTGCTAATCCGCCAAAGTCTGGATGACGATTCGAAGGAAGCAATGATCGGTGAGCATGGCGTCGGCATGATCCACCTGGCCTACCGTCCGGAAAGCGGCGCCTTTATCAAGGATTTGCAATACCGTTTCGGAGGTGGCCTCGCTGCGGTGCACGCCCAGCGCATCGGAATCGAAAAGCATGGAGATGCGATCGCAATCTTCGTCAGCCTCCAGGGCGAGCCCATGCACCAGTTCGGTCCGCCGATCACTCTCCATTTCGACGAGCCGTTTTATATCGGCATCGGCTTCTGCTCGCACCTGCCGGATAAGTCTGACACAGCAATCCTGTCCCATGTCGTTCTCGCGAACATGGCAGGCAAGGTGCAATAGAGATGTCAGAACATCGCTCTAGTCGCCGTCAATGCGATGGACACTCGGCCAGTGATGCGCAACGGGGCCCCGGCCTTCCCGATGCGAGGAAGCTGAAGTAGACACCAGGATAGTCTCCAGCTTGTGGGTAGGGTTCCCAGCCTTCACTTCAGGTTCGGGACCGATCCTTTGCAGAAAGTCATCGAAATCACCGTCACCGCGCAGTGGTATCAACATCGGGTCGGAGCGAAATCCAAAGCTCCATTGCGAACCGGCCGCATACGATGCTTCCAGCGCTTCAATCGCCTCTTGCCGTCTGCCTAAACCAATCAAGACCAGCGCAGTTCCATATGCACTATTCGTGCTGTTCCACCCATCGATCGTCCTCCCCAGCCTCTCCAGGGTTTTCAACGCTTTTGGGGTCTGATTCGAGATCGCATACCAATACCCCAATGCGGCTTCCAATGTCCGATCATGGGGGTAATCGAAAGTGAAGCTCTCCAGGTGATCAAGATGGTGAGCAACCGATCCGGTTTGAATCAATGCGAGTGCTTCGATCGCGGCCAGCGTCGCTCCGCAACCGACGCTCCGTCGGGCTGCGGTTGCTTGCCGCAGCGCCTTGTCATAATCACGCGCTAAATAAGCGATCCAGCAGAGCAATGCGCTCGATGGAGGAGCCAGAGTGCTTTGGTTCCAAGCCTCCCAGGCATACTCCCACGCTTCACCCAGGTTGCCCTCGGCAATATGAAGCAGTGCCCGGCCCCATGTTGCAAAGGAAGTGCCGCCTCTCTCGGCAAGAATTTCGTCAAAACCGGCTCGGGCCCTTCTCCATCTCCGCTTCCAGGAGAGATCGATCCATGCCGCAGTACATTTTCGTCCCGGATAATCCGGCGCCAGTTGGCTCATTCGGTGCAAAGCCTCGATCGCGTGGGGATACGCGATCGACCCTTCGACAAATCCGTAAAGCCCCAGAAAAATCATGGCATCAGCCAAGCCGGCATAGGCCCCCGCATTCCCCGGATCTTCGTCAATAGCCTCGGAGTACAATTCCGAAATCGAATGGATGTTCTTCTCCGATCGAATTTCCCAAAGCCGATTGGCAATGGCCGTCAACTCGAACGATCTCTTGCTCGCATTGACAACTTCTTTCGGGTTGGTGTCTTTGTCACCCGCCTTCCAGGATGATCCTGAGATCCACAAATCAATTTCGTCCGGATAGGCGAATGCTGCGCCCCTGGACCCCCGGAAATGATGAACTGGCAATCCATGACGAACATGCCAACGCTGTACCGTGCGCGTGCTCCGTTGAAGATAATCTGCAATCGATTTCCAGGAGTCTAACCGCTGTTTGAGCATCTGGCTTGCGGACCTTTCTTGCGCTCGCAGCTGGGAAACGTCCGTTGGGGCTGCGTCCGGTTTAAGGGCTAACTCTTTGATGTCAAGTGAATCCCCCGTTTGGCTGTAAGAAGTTTAATACTGAGATCAATCGCAGTGAGTGCCTGCTACCTTTCCCTTAAAATCACTACGGTAACCACCTCTATCGGTTACCTACGCCTGACTCTTCAAAATATCCCGCCTCGGGTTCGGTTTGAAGAGCCAGAAAGGGACAGGCTCGGGCCCACTCGGGAGATATTTCGAACATCTGCCTATCTTATTCAGGAATGCTCAGGAAGCCTCGTCTTTAGAATGCGCAGGAAGCACCGTCCGTTCGGTCAAAGCACAATTCTTCGCGTGACGCATAATGACGCTTGGTAAAATGAAAGTAGGTGCTTACTCTTTATTTGAAGGCCGGATGTGTAATTTTGCTTAATCGCGGCTTTGTACCGCAGGCCCCTGTGTCACACAAAAGTAACCTTCCCGGGTTACCCTAAGACGATCAGCTCCTTCGTTTTGCATTTTGACTCTGGTCGTCTAATTTGATGAGAGGTAAGCGACTTCAACCTGACGATGGGGTTTCATCTAAAACTGCAGGTTCGTGGCAATTGGAGAGAGGTTGAGTGAGCGGACTTTTTGTTAGCCCTGATTTCAGCAATTCAGCTTATCTAAACCGGCAATCGACAGATGCTGCCTCGCAGCGCAGGTGGTATGCCGTCTTCACAGTTCCCCAAAACGAAAAATCAGCGGTCCGACACCTGGAGTTGAGAAACGTTGAATCCTTCCTTCCTACCTATGAGACCGTCCGGGTTTGGAAGAACCGCCAACGGGTTAAGACCGTCCTGCCCCTCTTCCCAACCTACCTGTTTGTCCACATCGACCGCGGTGAACGAGTCAAGGTCCTCCAAACTCCCGGAGTGCTTCATATCGTAGGCAACGGCCGGAACCTCATTCCCTTGGAAGATGCTGAAGTTGAGTTTCTGCGCTCTGGTTTCCACGGCAAGAGAGCGGAGCCCTACAGCGAACTCGTTGTGGGTCAGAGAGTCCGCATCCGGTCCGGTGTGATGCAAGGCGTCGAGGGCACATTGGTCAGAAAACAAAGCAGCCTGCGTTTTGTCCTCACCCTCAGTTTGATCAATCAGCACGCAGCGGTCGAGGTCGATGCGGATACATTGGAATCCGTGCGCACGAATTAGATCGCTTTCCACGCCGCTTCAAGTAAGTGCCAATTCAACCAGGATTGCGCCGCTTCATGTCGATTCGGGCGCAGACCGTTCTGCTCCCGCGCTGGGCATCTTGTCGAACTGGGCCGCGAGGACATCGAGTTCGGTATCGCTGAGTTTCTCGATGTTGATCATCTGGTCTCGAGCTTCGCTGATAGCATGGATCAACTCGTCGAGTTTCAGATTGATTGCCCGTGCATCGCGGTTTTGGGTGTTTTGAATTAGGAACACCATCAGAAATGTCACGATCGTGGTCCCGGTGTTAATCACTAATTGCCACGTGTCTGAGTAGTGGAACAGCGGCCCCGTTACGCCCCACGTGACGATGATCAAACCCGCTCCGACAAACGCCCATTTCGAGCCCAACCACAAAGAGGCTGCGCTGGCGAATCGTCCAAACTGCTCATTCGCAGATTGCATTGGCTTTTCAGTCGTTGTCTTGCTCATCTCTTCGGCCTCTGTACCATTGGATGCCTTTCTGCTGCTGCGAGGGCTTTTCGCTTCTGCCCGTGCACATCTCGTTTAATCAGAAGGCGTGGTTGCAAAGACACTGGCGCGCCGCGGTGGCATCCCTCGCTAGCATCGATGCGATACACTTCAACCGGTGGAGGTGTAGTGTCTTTGCGGTTTCGCGGCGTGGTTTGCGGTGCCTTGATAGCAGTGTGTTCGATCCCTGGCATGTGCCAGGCGCAGCAGCAGGCGCCCCCTCCGCCGGCGAAACCCGGCCAGAACGGAATGGGCATCGCCGGCGGGATCGGGGCAGCCCCCGTCTATGACGCGGAGAAACGGCCCATCACCGCCGGCGGCTTTGTCGACACGGGGCCGGTCGTCTTTCAGGACATCACCAAAGCAGGCGGGGCTCTCCGGCTGGACCCACAAGATGGGCACGCTTGAGAAGAACTTCATTGTCGAGACCAACGGCTCGGGAGTGTGCCTGGTCGACTACGACAACGACGGTTGGCTCGATATCTACCTCGTCAACGGATCGACATTCAATGCGCTCGACGGCAAGGAAGAGACGCCGCACGCAGCCCTGTTTCGCAACAATCACGATGGGACATTCACCGACGTCACGCAGAAGGCCGGCGTGGCCAACGACCGTTGGGGATACGGATGCTCAGTTGCCGACTACGATAACGACGGCTGGCCCGACATCTACGTGGGCAACTACGGCCAAAACCGGCTCTACCACAACAATCACGACGGCACCTTCACCGACCGTGCCGAAAAAGCGGGCGTGACACTGGGCAACTGGTCGCCCGGCTCAACCTGGGGCGACTACGACGGCGATGGCACTACTGGACCTCTACGTCACCGGTTACGTGCACTTCGACCGCAACAATCTGCCCGTCAGCCGGTACCAAGGCCGTGGGGTATGCCTCGTGCCTTTATCGCGGCCAGTCAGTGAACTGCGGCCCGCGCGGCTTGCCAGGAGAGCCGGATCACCTCTTCCACAACAACGGCGACGGCACCTTTACCGACGTGACGGTGAAGGCGGGCGTGGAAGATAAGGACAAATACTATGGATTCGCCGCTATTTTTGTCGACATCAACGGCGACGGCAAACCTGACCTGGTGGTCGGCAACGACTCGGAACCCAACTTTCTCTACATCAATAAAGGCGACGGGACCTTCGAAGATCGACAGCTACGTCTCGGGATTTGCGCTGAACAAAGATGGGCGCGAGATTGCCTCCATGGGCATTGCCGCGGGCGACTACGAGAACAACGGGCTGATCGATTTTTATGTCACCGACTTCGGCGACGACTACAAGGTGCTCTTCCATAACGACGGCGACGCCAGCTTTACCGATGTGAGCTACAAGGCGGGTATCGCGCAAACAACGATTCCCTTTGTAGGCTGGGGTGACGGCTTCATCGACTACGACAACGACGGCTGGCTTGACCTGTTTGAGGCCAACGGCCACGTCTATCCCGAGGTGGACCACCACGACTGGGGCACCACCTGGGCTGAACGTCCCCTGCTCTTCCACAACGTGCCCGATGGTACGAAGGACCGGAAATTCGAATACATCCCACCCGTCAAAGGCACTGGGATGGCAGATGTGATTCCCGCTCGCGGGGCCGCATTTGGCGATCTCTTCAACGACGGCAAAATCGACGTGATCATCAACCCCGTCGATGGTCCGCCGGTCTTGCTGCGCAACGAGAATCCCGATCATCACAACTGGGTTGAGATGAAGTTGGTCGGCGGCCCTAAAAGCCCGCGCGACGCGACCTGCGCCACGGTTTACCTAAAGGCCAACGGCATGCGCATGAGACAGGATGTGCTCTCCAGCGGCAGCTACATCTCATCGAACGACCGGCGCCTGCACTTCGGTCTGGGGGATGCCACGGATGCGGGAACGGCCGAGATTCACTGGCCGTCCGGTGCGAAAGAGACGGTCAAGCTGCCCGCCGTTGATCGCATCTACACCATCACTCAAGGAAAGGGCATTACCGACGCACTCTGTGGTGGAGATCCCTGCAAGAATCCCAATGCGCCTTCACCGCAACAGGCAAGCAAATAGACAATCTGAGAATTGACGGTCCCTGCCGGCTCAGCCGGCACCGCCGGGCGGATTCCCTCGCGTCCCGAACCCGCCCGGCACGCGCTTCCGGCGTTGTGCCGGCAATTCCAACTGCAGCCTAAAAGACTCCTGCCAAAAAGACCTCGGCCCGATGCTCCTTGTCGAACTTCACGCCGCAATCCGCCAGAACCACTGGCGACAGAGTGATCACCGGGCAATGGGAGTGAGCCAGCACCTTGTACACAACACCCTGTCGTGCGATCGCCGCGAATGCCGAAGCCCCATGCGCACCCAGGACGATCAGGTCCGCCTGTTGCGCGCGGCCTTGGTAAAGCAGTTCTTCGGTCGGATCGCCAGGCACCACGATGGCCTCGACCGCGATCTTCTCTCGCAGCGCTTTCGGAACCAAAGAAACCAGGTCGTTTTCAATGTCACCAATGGTGCGGCCCGCAAGAACCTCAGCTCGCTCCTGGGCCCGGATCACGTGCTGCAGTACCAGGCGCGCATTATGCTGCACAGCCAGTTGTGCGGCAAAGCCGGCAATCACATAGCTGGTGTTGAGCATGCTGACCGCGCACAGAATCGTGTTGGTCGCATAGTTCCGGTAGGCACCATTCACCACTTCGGGGCCCACAATACACACGGGCGTTCTCGAAGTGCGCAGCACGGCCTCTGCCACTGAGCCCACCAGAAGCTTGCCGATGGGACCGGGAAAATGTGTGCCCATCACAATGCGATCCACCTCGCGCTCGCGCAAGAAGCCGAGAATCTGGTCCGCAGCAAGTCCCGGCCGCACCACGATTTCGCACTGAACGCCCGCATCCCTTACTCTTTGGGCCAGCGGCTCAAGATGGCGTGTCTCGGCACGGGCGGCGGCGGCATAGTCGTAATAGCGGATCCCCGAGGTCTCCGATGCGGCTACGACCATCGTGTCATAGGCATGAAACAGAATGAGATTCGCCCCAGACTCCCTGGCTTGCGCCAACGCAAACCTAAGAGCCTTTTCATTGGCGGGGATCTCGGAGGCAAACAGAATGGTGGAGGGTTTGCTCCACCCTGGCGTCATCGCAGCGGCCATAGGAAACCTCCTCGATTGCGCATTGTACTTTGGCAGATTCGGCGGCCAGTTTACGGTGCCGGGCAACACATGAGCGGGTGATTTATATCACCTCACAAACTGGAATGTCGACCCGGAAGTTCCTTTACCCACGGATTTTCCCATTCGCCGTTACTCCAGTTCCAATGCCCTCCCTGCCCAAAGCACAGTGAGGCCGTCAAGAATCGTGGCCACCCAAATCGCCAAAGGCGGCTGTTGGGCCAACATAGTGATCTGAATCACAGATTTTGTCCCCCCAAGGCTGCTCTTCCTAAGCTGAATCGCGGCATTCCCCCGCCGAGTGCACATTCAGGGCTGGTCCCGCGATCCGTAGGAGGCCTCATGCAGCCGATGCACAACATTCCCGCCCGCGGGGGACTCAACTTTGACGAAGCTCCCTTTCTGGCCATCTGGGAGGTCACCCAGTCCTGCGATCTGGCCTGCAAACATTGCCGCGCGGCAGCGCAGCCCATTCGCCCATCCTGACCAGCTCACCACGGCCGAGGGCAAGGCCCTGATCGACCAGATCGCCGAAATGCAGGTGCCCATCTTCGTCTTTACCGGCGGCGATCCGCTGAAGCGCCAGGATGTCTTTGAACTGATTCGCTACGCCGCCGACAAAGGCGTCAAAGTCGCCGTCACGCCCAGCGCCACGCCGCTGCTGACGCGCGAAGCCATCTTCAAGATGAAAGAGGCCGGCCTCGTCCGGCTGGGCATCTCGCTCGACGGCTCGACGCCCGAGATTCACGACGCGTTCCGCGGCTTGCCCGGCGCATGGGCGCGCACCATCCAGGCCATCGAATGGGCCAACGAAGCGGGCATCCCCATCCAGGTCCACTCCACCATCAGCCGCCACAATGCCACAGGATCTCGACAATCTGTGCGCGCTGTTCGAAAAGCTGGCCATCGTCATGTGGAACGTATTTTTCCTCGTTCCGGTCGGACGCGGCCAACTGGGCGACCTGCTCTCACGGCGAGGAGTTCGAAGCAGGTCTTCGGCAAGATTTACGAATTGTCGCACCGCGTGAACTTCCAGATCAAGACGACCGAAGCCATGCACTACCGCCGCTACCTGCTGCAGCACAATTTGAGGAGAGGAGCATGTGGCATAGGGCACGGCCACCCAGGCGCCGTCGCGCACGCGAGTATGAGCCCGGCGCTCCACCAAGCGACGCCGCAGACCCGCACCAAAAGCTGGGCCACCCGCCGCGTCAACGACGGCAAGGGGTTCCTCTTCATCTCCCACGTGGGCAACGTCTATCCCAGCGGATTTCTCCCCATCCACGCCGGCAACATCCGCGAGAAACCTCTCGGCAGACATCTACCGAACGCGCCCATCTTCAAGGCATTGCGTGATACCGGCAGGCTGGAGGGCAAATGCGGCGCCTGCGAATACAAGGAAATTTGCGGCGGGTCGCGGGCAAGAGCCTATGCAGTTACCGGCGACCCGCTGGCGCAGGAGCCATGCTGCATCTACCAGCCCCGCAATTGGGTCAACGTCGACGCGGCCGAACCCGCCGCAGTCTGTCAGCCGGAGTTGTCAGGAACGCTGGTCGTTCTCTAGGCTAGCGGGTTGCGGTAAAACATCGGGTTTGAAAGGGCACGGCTTTCAGCAGTGCCGCAAGCGCAACCAGATAACGCCCGGCTTTAGCCGCCGAGGGAAGCTCTTGCGGGACTCTCCTCATGCTTTTGCCTCTTTCCGCAGCCTGCTAGGCTGGGTCTCTGACCGTTTGAATCTAATTTGAGCCGCTTCTTTCCGGTCTCCGTCTTCCGGGGATCGGAATTCTTTCTTCAGACTAACGCTTCAACGCAGTTTCTGAAGTAGTCCATACTCAGCTTGAGGCCCGTCTCCAGATCGATCTTCGGCTCCCAGCCGAACAGCCGCTTCGCCTTGCTGATATCCGGCTGTCGCTGCAATGGGTCGTCCTGTGGGAGCGGGCAATAGACAATCTTGCTGGTCGACCCAGTCACCCGCAGCACAACTTTTGCGCATTCAAGAATCGTCCATTCGACAGGGTTTCCAACATTCGTGGGCAAATGCTCGTTCGAGCGCGACAGTCCCAGAATGCCTTCGATCTCATCGGCCACGTAGCAGAAGCTTCGCGTCTGATCGCCCTCTCCGTAGATCGTGAGATCCTCGCCCCGCAACGCCTGCATCATGAAGTTCGAGATCACGCGCCCATCATTCTTTTGCAGCCGTGGACCGTAAGTATTGAAGATGCGAACCAGGCGCGTGTCCACCTTGTTGTAACGGTGATACGCCATCACCAGCGCCTCTGAGAAGCGCTTGGCTTCGTCATACACTGAGCGCGGACCGATCGGATTCACCCGTCCCCAGTAGTCCTCGGTCTGGGGATGCACCTCCGGGTCGCCATAGCACTCTGACGTCGAGGCATGCAGAAATTTCGCCCCATATTTCTTTGCGATATCGAGCGCGTTGCGAGTCCCCATTGAACCCACCATCAGGGTCTCGATGCCCAGCCGGCTGTAGTCCACAGGGCTCGCCGGAGACGCGAAATTGAAGACATAGTCAACCAACCCGGGATTAAAAGGCTGACAGATATCCTGCTCCAGAAACTCGAAGCGGGCTTCACGCTGAAGATGTTCGATGTTTTTCAGCGAACCTGTGCAGAAGTTGTCCACACCGAGAATGGAATGCCCAGCCGCAAGCAGCGCATCCGTCAAATGAGATCCAAGAAAGCCTGCAGCTCCGGTGATCAACACGCGCATGAATTCGATATCCTTTTCGTGAAGCTACTGGCCGAATGACTTCAGTTAGAGAATGACCGGCGAGCGCACCGGGCAACAGTGTCCAAGTCCCGTCGAAAGCCCCTAAGCTTTCGCGTTTTCCCTCAGCCTCGGCAGATAGAACGCCGCCACCGGATCAATCGACTGCGACGGGGCAGACCGGCCCACGCTCAGGTACGTGAATCCATGCTGGGTCATCTTTTCCGGGTCGTACAGGTTGCGCCCGTCAATCACGATCGGATAGCGCAACGTGTAATGCAGCCGCGGCAAATCGAGCTCGGCGAATTCCTGCCAGTCGTTCAGAATAAGCAGCGCATCCGCATCCTGGGCAGCCACGTAAGGATCGTCAACGTACCGCATTTGCGGCCCCGGTGGAATCGCCTCCTTCGCGCGCTGTTCCGCCGCCGGATCGTAGGCGCTCACAATGCATCCCTCGTTCAAAAGCTTCTTCACAATGTCCAGCGCGGGAGACTCGCGAATATCGTCCGTTCCGCCCTTGAAGGCGAGTCCAAGGACGCCGATCTTCTTCCCGCGGAAGGTCCACAGCGCCGACCGGACTTTCTGAAAGAAGCGCGCCTTCTGCTCTTCGTTAATCTTCTCTACTTCGTGCAGCAGGCCGAAATCCACACCTACCAGTTCCGCCACGTTGCGAAACGCCGCGACATCCTTGGGAAAGCACGAGCCGCCATATCCAATGCCGGCGCGCAGAAACTTGGTGCCGATGCGGCTGTCCATCCCAATGCCGCGGGCCACTTCCTCCACGTCCGCGCCCGCCGCTTCGCAGATGTTCGCCACGATGTTGATGAACGAAATCTTGGTCGCCAGAAACGCGTTGGAAGCATGCTTGATGATCTCCGCTGCCTTGGTTGACGTATGCAGAATCGGCGGAGGATCGTCCACGCTGCGCGGTCCCGGCACCGCATTGGCGTTGCGGTAATACTCACCGGATGTCAGCGGGAGATAGAGCTGCTTCAGCAGGTCCGAGGCACGCTCCGTCGCCGCGCCGATTACGATCCTGTCCGCATGCAGAAAGTCGACCACCGCCGTTCCTTCACGAAGGAACTCCGGATTCGACGTCACGTCAAAATGGTCCTTCGGAACACCATTCCGCTCGATCACACGGCGAATCCATTCGTTTGTGTAAACCGGAACCGTGCTCTTCTCGACGATCACCTTGTAGGAGTCGATCGAACGTGCGATCTCGCTGGCAACCGCGTCCACATAGGAAAGATCGGCGCTCCCCGTGCTGCTCTGCGGCGTACCCACGGCAATGAAAATAGCATCGGCCCCCTGCGCGGCAGAACGCAGGTCCGAGGTGAATTCCAATCTGCTGTCCCGGTGGCGGCTCAGGAGTTCGGGCAGGTATTCCTCGTGAATCGGAATCCCACCTTCCCGCAGCATGCGAACCTTGGCTTCATCGTTGTCAACGCAGATCACACGATGCCCGATTTCAGCAAAACACGCGGCCGCAACGAGGCCGACGTACCCGGAACCGACTACGGCAATCGAAATAGGCTGAGTCATCAAATTCCTTCCTGTGGTCGTACTGCGAAGTATCTGACTGAAGAACTGACCGGCCGTTTCCCGCCCTGCAAGCGAGACAGAATCCGCCGTGGATCGTGCAACCAGACTTCTTGGCCGAAACTCTAAAACCAATCCAAACAACCCGCCACGCCGCGAGTCTTCCCAAGGCAGATTAGCAATCCTGAGTACGTCATGAAGATGCAGAGAGTGCTCTGCGGGGCCCACCTACCAGGTTGACACTTGCCGGCAGACGCCTTGCTCGTTTCCCGGCAAACCATCGCCATCATCGCTTGAGTTGAGGAGTTCCATATAGATCTTCGGTCCGGTTGGAGTGTGCATCACATCCAAAAATATAAAAATCGACTGGAGACAAACGTCTCCCTTCGCACGGAAATGTGGCAAGCCCTTTTATTTTCGGCTGCCGACACGTTCAATATAGCAGCAGGTCTCCCGTTTAGGCTCCCACCAAAGTGGCAGATTTCAATAGAAGTTGCCCCAGGAATCTGCCAAATCCGCGCGGCCTGCGTAAAGGCTGATCGAGAACGGAAAGCCCCCAATCTACCCGTAAATCGCCTTACTTCGGCACGGCAGGCCATTTTCAGAACTATGCTAACCTCGAAAATGGAGGCCTTTTTGCCAGTGCCCTTTGGGTCTTTGCCGCCAACTCGAGTCTATATGGACGCGAACGCCACCACCCCCCTCCTGCCTGAGGTGGTGGAAGCGATGCGCCCCTATTGGATCGAGAGTTTTGGCAACGCCTCCTCGATCCATCTTGACGGCCAGAAGGCGCGCACTGCCCTCGACCGCGCCCGCGAAACGATGGCTGAGTTTTTCAACTGCCATGACGCCGAGGTGGTCTTCAACTCAGGCGGCACCGAGGGCGACAACACGGCCCTCTTCGGTATGCTGCTGCACCCTGGCGATCACCTGGTCACCACCTCCATCGAACACTCCGCGGTTCTGCAAGCCGCGCAGCGGCTGGCCGCCTTCGGAATCGAAACGACTTACGTAGCGCCTCAACCCAGTGGCCTCATCGATCCGACCGACATTCAGCGCGCCCTCCGGTCCGAGACCCGCCTCATCAGCGTCATGCTCGCCAATAACGAGACCGGCGTCCTGCAGCCCATTGAAAAAATAGGAGAAATCGCTCGCGCGGCAGGTGTTTTCTTTCACATCGACGCCGTGCAGGGTGCAGGCAAGATCCCCTTTGACGTGCGCCGTTTCGG
This sequence comes from uncultured Acidobacteriota bacterium, assembly GCA_963718435.1. Lineage (GTDB taxonomy): Bacteria > Acidobacteriota > Terriglobia > Terriglobales > Acidobacteriaceae > Telmatobacter. The sequence continues at coordinate 48,071 of CAVQZQ010000067.1, forward strand.
ATGCCACCTCTTCTCCATCAGCGCCCATAAGATGCATGGACCCAAGGGAGTAGGTGCCATGTTCGTGCGCCGGGGCACTCCATTGGAGTCGCTGCTGGTAGGTGGCAGCCATGAGCGCCGCCGTCGCGCCGGAACCGAGAACATAGCCGGCATTGTGGGCCTTGCCAAAGCGGCTAAGCTGGCCATGCTGAGTCTTGAAGATGGAACGATTGAACGGGTTGCATCGCTCCGTGACCGCCTCGAGACGGAGCTTCTGCGCCTGCCGGGCACCGGTCTCAACGGCGCCGGACCCGACGGCAAGCCTGTCCCCAGGGCGCCAAACACCTCGAATATCTGGTTTGACCACCTTGACGGCGAGGCGCTCGTCATCGCCCTCGATCTGAAAGGTATTGCCGTCTCCGGCGGCTCGGCCTGCCATTCGGGAGCCACCGAGCCCAGCCACGTTCTTATGGCTATGGGTCTGGACAAGAACCGCGCCCGCGCCAGTCTTCGCTTCAGCCTCATGAAAACCGCAACCGACGCCGACGTGGATACCGTGCTGCGCGTCGTTCCGGAAGCGGTTGAACAATTGCGGGCGCTTTCGCCTGTCGAGGCTGGAACCCTCGGCTAGAAAAGAAAAGTTTTTGAGGAAGCGAGAATCGGCCGACAGGTCCTTTTCGCCCGCAGACAATCGAAATAGAAGGAAATCATGCCACTGCACGACACCATCGCCGTCGCCATGTCCGGGGGAGTCGACTCCTCCACGGTCGCGGCGATCCTCGCCCAGGGAAACGGCTCTCCTGATTCACAATACGCAGTGGTCGGCCTCACCCTCCAGCTCTGGGATCAGACCCGCCTCGCCGGAAAGCACGGCATCCCGGATGCGCCCAAGGCGGGCCGCTGCTGCTCCCTTGACGATGTATACGACGCGCGTCGCGTGGCCGAGCACCTCGGCATCCCCTATTACGTCGTCAACCAGGAAGAGCGCTTTGAGCAGGATGTAGTGCGGCCTTTCGTCGCCGAGTACCTCGCCGGCCGAACTCCGATCCCCTGCTCGCTGTGCAACAACCATCTCAAGTTCGACCAGTTGCTCAACACAGCGCGCAGCATTGGCGCCAGCCGCATCGCCACCGGCCACTATGCCGTCAACGAGTTCGACCCCGCGCGCAACCGCTGGATTCTCAAGCGCCCCGCCGACCATTCCAAGGATCAGACCTACTTCCTTTTCGGCCTCACCCAGGAGCAGTTGTCGCGCACCCTTTTCCCGTTGGGAAACCTGACCAAAACGCAAGTCCGTGAAACGGCCCGTCAACGCGGCCTGACCCTGGCCGAAAAGCCCGACTCGCAGGAAATCTGCTTTATCCCCGGTGGCGACTACAAACAATTCCTCACCGCTTATCTCGAGGAGCAGGGACGTCCGATGCCCGAAACCGCCGGTGAACTCGTAGCCTCAAATGGCGAAGTACTCGGCCGCCATGAGGGCATCTCCAACTTCACCGTCGGCCAGCGCAAGGGACTGGGTGTCGCCTCACCTTCGCCTCTTTATGTCCTCCAGATTGACGCGTCCAGCCATCGCGTGACCGTGGGCGCTGACGCCGAACTGGCCACGCGCACCCTGCGCGCTAATCGCCTCAACTGGATTAGCATTCCCTCGCTAACCGGCTCCATCCGCGTCAAGATCAAGATTCGTCATCGCCACGAACCTTCCTCCGCTACCCTTGAGCCGTCCGAATCCAGCCCGGACGAGATCGTGGCCACCTTCGACGACCCCCAGCGCGCCGTTACCCCCGGCCAGTCCGCCGTCTTCTATGACGGCGACGAAGTCGTCGGCGGCGGCTGGATCCTCTAGTTAGGTCTCTGAGGGCTTGTTGGTCGAACCAGCTATGGGTGCCCCATGTCTCGCTTCTGAGACATGGGAGACCACAAGCCTCAACCTATCAACAACAGTGCATTTTCCTCCGCCCAAAACCCTGCATCTGCCCCGTCTGCCTGACAAGGCAATACGAGCCTCAACGAAATCGAGCCTCGAGCGCTATACTGGCGCGGCGTTCCTTTTTGGAGGAAAAAACAGATGCCCAGGAAAACGTTTGCCAGCTCGGCCGCAGTGGCCCTCTTCATCCTCGCCGTTCCCCTGGCAAACCCACAAACATCCGCAGTCGTCCTCACCATTCAGGCCGACCAGCCCGCCTCCACCGTCAGCCCCACCCTCTACGGCCTCATGACAGAGGAGATCAACTACTCCTACGACGGCGGCCTCTACGCTGAATTGGTCCGCAACCGGACATTTCACTCCGATTGGAGTGGAGTTCCCTACTGGTACCTCTTCGAAAACGGAAATTCCGCCGCCAAGATCGACCTCGACAAAACCACGGGCCCCAGCGAAGCTCTGTCTTCGAGCCTGCGACTCGATGTGCAGCAAGCTGACGCGAAGAACCAGGCCGGCGCTCTGAATGTCGGGTACTGGGGTTTCGCCCTCCGCCCCGACACAGCCTATAACGGCTCCTTTTACGCCAAGGCCGCAGCAAGCGATCTCGGTCCCGTCACCATCAGCATCATTGGCGACGACACCGGCAAGCCAATCCTTAGCACCACCGTTCCCAACATCGGCACGGAGTGGAAGGAGCACTCATTTACTCTCAAAACCGGTGCGATTCAGCCTTCATCCGCCAACCACCTCGTTCTCTCCGTCGCCCACCCCGGAACTCTGTGGCTGCAACTCGTCTCCCTCTTTCCGCCCACATATCACAATCGCATCAACGGTAACCGCATTGACCTGATGGAAAAGCTCGCCGCCATGCACCCCACCTTCCTGCGATTTCCGGGCGGCAACTATCTCGAGGGCGACCGGATCGAAGACCGATTCCAGTGGAAGAAAACCATAGGTCAGCTCGTCGACCGCCCCACTCATCCGAGCCCCTGGGGTTATCACTCGTCTGACGGAATGGGCCTCCTCGAGTTCCTCGAGTGGTGCGAAGACCTAAAGATGGATCCCGTGCTCGCGGTCTACGCGGGCTACTCGCTTCGCGGCGAACATGTCCCCGCCGATCAGCTTGGGCCCTACGTCCGGGACGCACTCGACGAAATCGAGTACGTCACCGGCGCCCCGGATAGCAAATGGGGTGCAGAGCGTGTGAAAGACGGCCACCCCGCGCCCTTCAAGCTGACCTATGTCGAAATCGGAAACGAAGACTGGTTGGATAAATCCGGCAGCTACGAAGAGCGCTACCCGCCGTTCTACAAAGCCATCAAGACCAAGTATCCTAACCTGCAGCTCATCGCCACAGCGCCCGTCAAGAGCGAGAAAATGGATGTGCTTGACGAGCACTTCTACGTCCACGCCACGCAGAACTTCCACGACGCGACGCATTACGACAAGACCGACCGCAACGGGCCGAAGATCTTCGTCGGCGAGTGGGCCACGCGCGAAGGTTTCCCCACGCCGGATTTCGGTGCGGCCCTCGGGGATGCAGCCTGGATGACCGGCATGGAGCGCAACAGCGACATCATCATCATGGCTGCCTATGCGCCCCTGCTGGTCCGCGTCGATCCCGGCGGCATGCAGTGGGAGACGGACCTGATCGGCTACAACGCGATGAAGAGCTACGGCTCGCCCGCCTATTATGCGCAGGTGCTGTTCGCGCAGTACCTCGGCGACCACACTCTCAAATCCACGCTGGAAGGCGCCGGCCCCAAGCTCTTCTATTCGATTACCAGAAACGCCGCGAAGAAGCGCCTCTTCCTGAAGCTGGTCAATGCCTCCTCCACGCCGCAACCCGTCGAGATCAATCTTTCCGGCGCGAACGTGGCCGGTACAGCAAAGTTGGTCAGCCTCACGGCCCAGGACACCCAGGAGACCAATAGCATCGACGCCCCCAATCGAATCGTGCCCGTCGAATCCACACTGAGCGTCAGCAGCCGCTTCCACCACACACTGCCCGGCTACTCAATTCAAGTGATCGAATTCAGCGAACAATAAAAGCCGCAGGAACAGAACAACCCTGTGGGCGCCCCATGCGGCCAGCCTCGAACCTCATGGGGGCGGGTGGCCCAGGTCCGACCAGCCTTAAATCTGGGTGCCCCATGTCTCGCTTCTGAGACATGGGACGTGGGGTGAAGGCAGGTGGTCCATGCATTTCAGACGAGTGCCCCAGGTCCCTCCTTCTGGACCTGGGAAGGCGACGAACCCAAGCCGCAGGCGGGTGGCCCAAGTCCGACCAGCCTTAAATCTGGGTGCCCCATGTCTCGCTTCTGAGACATGGGACATGGGGTGAAGGGCAGGTGGTCCATGCATTTCAGCCGAGTGCCCCAGGTCCCTCCTTCGGGACCTGGGAAAGCGACGAACCCAAGCCGCAGCCCAACGACTTTCTTACCTGTCAAGACCGACCCTCCAATAACCTCGCTCAAACCTTTGAAAAAAAAGCACAAACGTCCACCTCCCGATTGCAGATTGATTCCCCGCATCGCGTTACCCTGAATACACTTGGCAAGAACGCAACACCCAGAGCCCAAGCCATTTCAACAGCACTCCACGGCTTGGGCAGTCTACAGACAGTTCTTCCGCCTTCCGCTCACTCGCAGCAAATGAGCTCAAATGCGCATGGAAGTGCAGTAAAACGCACTCAAATGCGATCAAATCGAAGCAAATCTGCTAGCGCGAAAAAGGTTAACTTATTTCCAATGAGCGAGATGGAGGAACACACCTTCGATCTCTGAAAAGAAGCTGTGAAACTGTCACGTTGTAAGGCTGACATGAGGGCAAACGCAAGAATGAGGCCGATCTCGAAAAGCTGTCCTCTAAGTCCTTTTACAGCAGGAATTTGGTGTCTAACTCCAATTTAATGAGGAATTTGCAGGAGACCAATCTCCATAAACTCATTAGACAGAGCATTTTGCCCGAAAACACCGGGGGGAGGGGGGTGGATATCCGACTTTTTTGGACCGGTCATGGTTGGCCGATGCGTCAACCGTGACCGCTCTTTTGATTGTGCTCAATCGCAAATCAGCGCTGAACAGCCCAGGCCAGCCCGTCCGGTCCGGCGACATCAACGCGTCCCACCATCTCCAGCGTCTTCAGGTCGATCGCCGCAACGTAGCCATCGTGACCGCACGCCACGTACGCCCGCGCTCCGTCCGGTTGCATCTCGATCCCTCCCGAAGCATGCACGTCCGGCAGGCGCTTTACCTCTTTTCGCGTAGCCGCGTCGAAGACCACCAACGCCGATCCGGGGCTGAGCAGCACCAGTTTCCCATCCGGGGTGAACTTGAGCCGGTTCGCACCCCGCGCATTCGCATCCAGCGTTGCCACTACGCGTTTAGAGGTTAGGTCAATCACTGAGATCGTGCCATCCTGCGCATTCGCGACCCAAGCCTCCTTGCCGTCGGGCGAAACATCAAACCCCTCCGACCCGCGGCCCACGGGAATCACCGTCTCGTTCCAATCGCCACCTGGAGGCCCCGGAGGAGGACCATGAGGTGGTCCGCCCGGCCCCGCGCCGCCGGGCGACGGCCCCATGCCCGGCGGAGGCCCCGGAGGCATTCCTGCCGGTCCTTCCGTCTTGTCCAGAATCGTGACCGTAGCCGAGTTCACATTCGTTGTCAAAATGCGCCTGGCATCGGGAAAGACATAGATCATGTGCGTACGGTTTTGTCCCGTGCCCATGATCCAATCCACCTTCCCGGTAGCCGGATCGTAGCTGCCGATGGCCTTGGCAGCCTCTGCCGTGAACCATGTCTTCCCATGCACAAACGTCAATCCATGCGGCCCACGCAGCGGTCCCAGGTCGATCGGATCAAGTGGTTTTTGGCCCATCAGATCAATCACGGCCAAGGTGTGAAGGGCCCCGAATCCGTAATTGGAAACGTAGGCCGTGCGCCCGTCCGTCGACGCAGTCACCTCGTGCGGATCGTCGCCCACAGGCACGCGCGCCATAACCCGCAGGCTCACAGGGTCAATAATGGAAAGCGTGTGGTCCTGCTTTGAAAGTGCGAGAAGCGCCGTCTTTGGGGTCGATTGAGCGTGCGCCAAACACGCAGCAACTGCACCAACAGCAAAACAAGCCGTCAATCGTCGGAGGCTCATTTTGCAAGCCTAGCAGGATTTTGGATTAAACAAACATGTCTTTATCGGCGACGGAGTGCGTCCGGTCGGCCGCTGGAGAACCGTTGCGCAAAGCACCGAAAACCGCCTTTGCTGCGGCGGCAAAGGCAGACACCTGCCGGACCGGAATGCTGACCGCGTGGCTTAGAGCTCCACTCGCGCGATCAAGCGTATCCAGCACTCCTGTGAGCATCGCATCGATCCGGCTCGTCTGGCGGCGCACCCGCTCCATAATCTCGGCGGTAGAGGTCTCCAATTCGATGCTCTGTGCCCGCAGCCCGTGCATCAGTTCCGCCGCATCGATCGCAACCGAATCAACCTTCGGTCCAACGCGACGCATGAAATCCCTTGCCTCGTTCAGCAGCGGAAGAGTCGTTGCGCGGAGCTCGTCTACCTTCTCCTGGGTCAACTTCATGGCCTTGAGCATAGCCAGGAGAATCCCCAGCAGCACAAAGGCCTGAAGAAGAACTGCCACCCCCGCAAGGCCAACAAAGATGAGCAGAAGATTTTCATGATCGGGCATACACGTGACCTCCCGCAGTCTTCTGCAGGGTTTTAACGGTTGTCAATCGCTCCAGTCGCAACAGATCGTCGCCTGTTGAGTGGACTGAACGCGAGCTGCATTCCCAGCCTCGCGCCCAGTTCCGCTGAATTCCTGCACGCCCCGGATGCCGGATCTGGCTGTCCAGTTCGTGTCCCCGGGGAATCTACTCCTTCGCTTCGGTTGCCGAACGAAATGCCTCGCGACCTGCGTCCACTGCGTTTAACACGCGGCTCGCCTGGTCACCCACTACGTTCTTGCCCCGCTCGACAAACTCTTCCCATTGGGCCCGTCCGCGATCGACTGCCTGGCGTCCACGATCAACGTAGTCACCCACGCGTTCTTTACCCTTGTCCACCAGGGTACCCACCTGTTCCGCTGCATCACGGCTGCGCGCGCGCAAATATTCCGAGCTATCACGAGCGCTCTGAGCGATATCTTCCCTGGTTTCCCGACCGCTCTTGGGTGCATACAGAATCCCTACAAGCGCGCCTACGCCGAGTCCCGCGATGAACCATGCGATGCCTTGATTCGTGTTATCTTCTGCCATAACAAACTGTCTCCTTTTCGTTCGGATCTAAGAAAGCCTGCGCGTACCAAATCCCATGGTACGCCAAAATCCCCGGCTACAAGTTGCGGAGAGCCGGGCAAATCGCCTCTGTCTACTGAGTCTCAGACAGCAGCCTCTCACGTTAGAGGCCGAATCAGAAACAGGGGTTGTAAAGGGAATCGTGCACAATCAATGGCTGTCCCTTCAGCAATGAATTGCTAAACAGCCTTGGTTTCAGCTTTTGCGCCGGCGCGTATGGGTTCTACTTGGGGATTAGACCGCGCGCAATCGCATCCAACATCCCATTCAGGAAGTTGATGGACTCCGGTGCGGAGTAGCGCCGGCCGATCTCCAGAGCCTCGTTGATCACGATGGGGAAGGGCGTACCCTTGAATCCCAGCATTTCTCCCACCGCCATGCGCAGCAGGTTGCGATCAACCGCTGGCATGCGCTCCAGCCGCCAGTGCTTGGAGTTGGCCACAATCAGCTCGTCGATCTGCTCCTGGTTTGTGATCGCCACTCGAAACAGGTCCTCGGCAAAGCCGCGCACCTCCGGCTCCACCTCGTCGCCCGCCTTCCAGAAGGTGGCACGCACCTGGTCAGCGGACTGTTTGCCGATATCCGCCTGGAAGAGCATCTGCATCGCCAGTTCCCGCGACTTGCGCCGCGTCCCGGCCGTCATGCCGCTCCGCCCTTCAGAAGTTTTTGGCGCAAGCTCGCCATCTCAATCGCCGCGCAGGCAGCCTCAAATCCCTTGTTGCCCGCTTTAATGCCGGCGCGGTTGAGAGCCTGTTCCAGCGTTTCGCAGGTAAGTACCCCGAAGCTGTGGGGAACACCCGTTTCCTGCTGCGATTGTCCGATGCCGCGCGCCACCTCGTTGAAGATCGCCTCGTAATGAGCCGTTTCGCCGCGCAGCAGGCATCCCAGCGTCACAATTGCATCTATCTTGCTCCGGTTTGCCAGTGTGCGCGCCGCAGCGGGGATCTCCCATGCTCCTGGCACGCGTACCACCTCGATGTCGCTCCGCAATGCGCCGCTGCGCAACAACCCGTCCAGCGCACCCTCCAGCAAACGCTCCGTTACCACCGCATTCCAACGCGCAACCACGATGGCGAATTTCATGTCCTTGGCCGAGAGGTCGCCCTCAACAGCCACCGGCTTGCCCTTCATTGGATCGGTCCACGCCCAGAAGCTGAAGCTAAAGCCCGGCTCCGGCGCTACCGTAAAGATGCGCGACTTCCAATGTGTTTCTGTAATCGGCGAGACACGCTCAGCCGCCTCTTCGCCGCCCTGCGCACGCAGCCAGGTCAGAGCCGCCTGGTGCGCCGCATCCAGCGCCGTCACCTCCACCAGCACATCGGCTGTTGAAGGAAACTGGCCATCCACAATCTCCAGATTGCCCAGTGGTGCCAGAAATGACGCGCCGCGACTGGCCTCCTCTTTCCAACCTCTGCCCAACCCAAATCCCAAAGCCGAAAAGAAGCTCGACAGCCGGTCAAAGACCGCCGCGCTGCCCGCTGGGCGAAGAAAGGAAATCCCCTTGATCATGCTCTGATTCTACCGTGCGACCCCGCTCGTTCCCGGTCTCGGTCAGGAGCTCTCACTTGGGTTTCCTTGCCTGCGACCACAAAGAAGGCCGGCTCAAAGCCGGCCTTCTTTCTCCGTGACAATGTGTGTTGGTGTCTAAGTGGTCGAGCGCGGTTTTACGGCGATCGCCGTCGCCGGCACAGGATTCGTGGTCGGCGAAGTAATCGTGCAACCGGGATCGGAACCGGGTGCGCAAGCCGGAAGGTTGGGGCTGATCTGCTGCGTGTCGGTCAACGTTCCCGTGTCGATGTAGTGAATCATATTGTCACCTGACGTCGAAACGAAAAACAACGAGTTATCCGCGCTGAATGCCCCGGCTACAGGCGCCGTGATGGCCGATGCGCCGTTCAGAGTCACATACCCTACTGTGCCTGGTGCGCTGCTGCCCGTGGCCTGCTTGTAATAGGGCAGCGTCGCATTCGTCGTCGTCCCGGTGTAGGTGACAAAACTCAAGTTGTAAGGCGACGCGGAGGTGCCTTGGGTGACCGCAGCCGGCGAGGTCACCACCTGGTCCACCGCGGTAGCGTTGATGTTCAGCGTTTGCGGCGGATTCAGCGTGTAAGGAATAGTCAGCGGTTGCAGTTGCAGCACACCGGTAGTAGGGTCAGGCACGGCCGGCGGACACTGCCCGTTCGGAACCGTCACCGCAATGTCAGACAGGGTCGCGGCGCCATTCGCGTAAGCCGCGCCCAGAATATGCTGTCCGTCGGTTGTTGCCGTCAGCACATCGGTCAATGTGGGAACAGCATCATTCGGCGGCTGCGGGTAAAAAATCATGCTCGCATATTGCCCCACCGCCCCGACGGGGCACCACGTGTGCGCCACGGTCGTGGCTCCGCTCAGAAACGCGCCGACACCCGGCACCGTGATCGCCACGCTTTGCGCTCCGGGGTTCGTCGCCGGATTGCTCGGGTCTGAAGGAGCTAGGGGATATGTGGTCCAGCCCGTGTTGGCGTTGAAAACGTACAGAGTATCGGTGTGGCCCGCTCCTGCGGCAGCGCGGTCGGTTACGTAGAGCGTCTTCGAGTCCGGAGTCCAGGCCGCGGCAACGCCCAGGCCGCCAAAGGTCGTGGACACCGTACCCGCGGTGTTGTAAATGTAGAACACCTGTCGCACCGGGTCGTTGATCAGCAGCGACTGATTGTTGGGAGCAACGGCCAGCACCACGCCAGGAGCGTTGGTGTCCTGTTTCGTAATTGAATTCGAGTTGGTGCTGTAAATCATCAGCGCATGCGACGAGCCAAGGTAAAGGTTGATGCCGGTCTGGTCCATCAGCATCGAATTCGGTACATAAGGCAGCCTCACAGTCGATCCCGGTGTTCCGGTCAGCAACTCCACAGGGACCACGTATTGCGACTTGCCCGGCGCCGAAAACCACATGAACGCGCTGGCGGTGCCCGGAGTGGTGATGTTGACCGGGTTGCTGGATATCGAAAGGCCCGTCCCGAACAGTCCGATTTCGTTGATTGGTGCCGGATTGCATGTGGCCGGCTGACAGATCGCGTACACCGAAGCCGCGCCAGGAAAGGCCGCAGTAATCCCTCCCCCGCTGCCCGCGGTGATGTCCAACGGGTTAGTCGACTGGTAATCCAGCGTGAGACCGGTGATGGGTTGATCGTTTGTGTCGGTCACGGTGGTGACAAGGTTCTGCTGCACCCCCTGTGTCACTGTCCCGCTGGTGCTCCCGTTTGCGAGTGCCACCGAGATCGATTTCGGCGGGCAGGTCGAAAAATATCCCGCCGACGAACCTGATCCCGCAATCGAAGCGGTAATGACGGTCGTGCCGGGCAACTCCGCGGTAATCTGGTTGGTTTCATTATTGATTGAAGCCACCGCGGCGGTCCCTACATTGTAGGAGAGAGTTCCGACCGCAACCGAGCAGTCCGGAACCGAAGTCGCGCCGCCCGGAGGAAGTTTACCGGGGCAGGCGTAGTTCGCAGGCGCAACCGACGCCGGCGCACAAAATTCATACTGCGTGTTGCCCGCGCCCGCAAAGCACGCTTCCGCGTTCAGCTGGGCCACCGTGCCCTGCGAAGAGCACTCCTGTGGCAGCGAACTCCCAGCCAGCGCAAGTGAGATGGTACTGACCGCCGCATGCACATACACCTGCACAGGGTTAGAAGTCACTGAATCCGCTGAAGCCGAAATAAATGCTGACGCGTAAGGCAATCCGCCCGTATTGGGCAGCGGATTGGGAATATTGCAGATGGTGAAGTCCGCGATACCGCCGCCCGAGTTGCGATTCCAGGTGCCGGCGCACATGTTTCCAGTAGGGGATACATCCAGGAATCGGCGGTCGCTATCCGTGTCACCGTACGTGTATGTGGACACACTGGCTGCAGCGCCCTTGCAAGTCTTGGCTTGCGGCGCTCCGATCTGGCGCGTCTGTCCAAACGCCAGCGAAATCCCCGTTGTCCTCGGCTCCAAGTCAATCGAAAAGACATCCGTGTCCTTCAATCCATAGCCCAGGCCATTGCAGTAGTTTCCGGCCGGATTGCGGACGCAGCCGGAGATTGAAACCCCTGCTGGAATACTCAGACACAGTAAGCAAATAAGCGTTAAATACCGCCGCATGAATCCTCCCCGCCCCACCGACTCGAACCGCGGAACGGTCTCTCCGAAGACATCAGAAAATATGGTTTGAAAGCGGTCCGTCAATCTGCCCAGGACTGACCGGCAGCCCGCACAGGCTAGCGGCCTCCGGTCGTGCGTCCTTCCGTCCGGCCGTTTCACGAAACACGCTCAGTTTTTCTCCAAAGAAAAGTGTATCAGGATAGGGTTGCGCCCTGCGGGAGAGCGCGTTTCCCCTTCTCATAGACTCCACCCGCCTCCGATGGGGAGCAGGCCGCTCCTCAGGAACCCGACGGCATGTACCGGGCAAACCACTCCACCGCCCGTTCCATCACATCCCGCCCGTGTGCCGGATCCCTGAACCCGTGTCCCTCGTTGGGATACACCACCAGTTGCGTCGGCACATGCTGGTCCCGCAGCGCGTGCCAGAACTCGAACGACTGCGGCGCTGGGCACTCGCCGTCTCGATCTCCCACCACCGCGAGCGTGGGCGTCTTCACCTGCTTGATGAAGTCGATCGCCGAGCTCTTCGCATAGACCGCTGGATCCTCATAAACCGACGCTCCAAAGTAGGGAATCATCCATTGATCGATCGAGTTCTCGCCGTAGTAGCTTTGCCAGTCGGAGATGCCCGCGCCCGCCACCGCCGCCTTGAACCGCTGCGTCTGCGTCACCGCGAACATGGTCATGAACCCGCCGTAACTCCAGCCGGTCAACCCCACCCGGCTCGGGTCTACCGAATATTTCGCCTCCGCCGCATCCACGCCGGCCAGAATGTCGCGCAGATCGCCGTAACCAAAATCCTTGCGGTTGGCCTGGGTAAAATCCTCTCCCTGTCCGAAGCTGCCCCTCGGGTTGGGCTGCAGCACAAAGTACCCCAGCGCCGAGAACGCGGCCGGGCTCAGCAATCCGCGCGAACTCCAGTGCGAAAGCTCTGCCGCCGCGGGCCCTCCGTGCACCTCCACAATCAGCGGATACTTCTTGGCCGGGTCGTAATCGCTGGGCAGAGTCAGCCACCCCTGAACCTGGAACTGGTCACTCCTCCAACTCAGCGAAACCGACTTGCCCCACGCCGGATTCACACCATCGTTCAGGTGCGATAACTGGGTTACTCCCTCCAGCCCCGGCGTCATGATCGTGCCCGGCTTGGCCTCATAAATCTCCGGTGGACTGTCGAAGGTGCTGGCGCTGAAAACAAACTTCGAGTGATCGGTCGTCGTCGAAAGGCTTAGCTCCATCCGTCCATCGCCCACGTTGCCCGGAATACTGAACACCGGCGACCCCAAGCTGATTCCCCCGCCCGGGCTTACTCGGTCTCCTTGCAAGTGGAAACGAATCAACTCGCAGTTGCCGCCTGCCAACTCGTTCACATAGAGGTCATCATTGTCTTGCCACTCAATCCAGGCCGGCGAAGTCGGCCGCCCCTGGCTCAGGTCACGGGGCTGGCCTCCCTCCGCGGAAATGATCCACACATCGCCGCCCGTCGCGCCCTGGTCGCTCATCAGCCCACCAATAAATGCGATCGCCTTGCCATCCGGCGACCACCGCGGCACCGCAATCTGCAGCCCATGCAGCGGACCGGTAATCTCGGCGGGCACCAGAATTGTCTTCGCCTGTCCATCAAGCGTCTGCGTGTAAAGCTTCGCCACCCACCAGTTGTTCTCTCCCGGTGGGTCCGCAGCCACGTAAGCCAATGATTTCGAATTCGGCGACCAGTTGAATTCAAACACGTGCAGATTGGCAGGGGTAGCCTCGGCGGGTGTCGCCGGCGTCGTTCCATCCGCATCGGCCACCGCCACCCGCTGCACCTCCACATTGTCCTCGCCCATCACGCCCGACCATGGCTTCACGGCCGCCAGCGCTCCAGAAGGCCGAGTCGCGCCCGCCACATAGAGGAATGCGATCTTCTTCCCATCCGGCGAGAACGCCGCTGATTCTTCGTAGCCCTTCAGCTCCGTCAGCCGCCGCGCCGCACTTCCGTCAAGCCGCGAGAGGTAGAGATCGTCCTGATCGCCGGGGTGCGCGCAGTCTGAAAAGAAGGCCAGCGCCTTCGAGTCGGGCTTCCATGCGATTTCCCCCTCCTGGCAATGGTCGTCCGGCTTGGCTGCCGCGGTCACGCGCTCGCTCTTCTTCAGGTCGTCCAGCGGCGCCACCAGGATATCTCCGGCCCCGCGCATTCCCTCGATCCATGCCAGCCTTTTGCCGTCCGGCGAAACCGCAACCTGCCCCACAGATCGCCCCCGCTCCACCCCTCGAATCGCCTCATCAATCTGCGCGTGATTGGGTGCGGACGATGGTGCCGCATTCTGCGCCTGCGCCTGCGCACTACTCAAGCCGAACGCAGTGACAAGCACCGTGGAGGCGCCGGCAAAAGAAGCCGCGCGGAAGAATCTAGACAACTCCAAACAAAACATGCAGAAATGCTATCAGGCGAAGAGGCTCCGGCCGATTTCAGCTGGAATGGTCCACCGGCTTCCATCCCAGCCAGTCCAGAATCCACTTCCACGTTCCGTCCTGCGTTCGGTCCGTCGGCGGCTGGGGCAAATCTCTCCTCGGGAAAACCACCGCCTTCCCGCGATATGCCTCCGCGAGTTGCTTGAACACCCGCCCCTGTTCCTTCACCCGCCCGTCGTTGGTCAGCAAACCCAGGCTGTACTCCAGCGGATTGAACTCGAATTTCTGGTCCACATCGTGGCTGTCCCAATAGCTGAACCAGCTCACGCCCTCATCGATCGCCGCCATCACGGCCTTCTCCAGCCACTCCGCCTGCCCTTTCTCCGGCAGCTCCTTGATGCACGTGTTGAATTCGCCCGCCCACACCGGCTTCAGCTGCGTACCGGCATACGACCGAATCAGCACCGCCATCGCCGCCAGCAGCTTCACGCTCGACGGGTCCATCGCGCCGCCATACTTCATCGCTCCCGTCCAGTAGGGATAACAGTGCATCACCGGGAAACGAGCAGCCGCCAGCGCGTGCGGCGAAAACGTGTCGTCCTCGAACCATGGATGATGATCAACCCCATTCACATGCAAGTGGTCCGGCAAAACGGAATCCATCAGCGCAAACATCTTCGCCATCCAGGCGTCACCGGCTTCCAGCGGAGCCTGCCAGCATGTATTCAACTCATTCCCAAAGTCGAATCCAATCATGTTCCCGTGCAGTCGCATCGTGCGCGCCAGCTCGCGCACAAAAAGCTCCTGCGCATTCCACATCAGCGGCTCGGTATAAAACCCATTGCTCAGCCGGTTAAACGGCGGCAGAAAATACCATCCGCTCAACTGTCCGGTAAACGCGGTCACCAGCGCATCCAGCTTCCGCTCGCCCATCAGCGTGAGCAATTGATCCAGGCGCGCGAGATGCGCCGTACTCACCCACTTCGGGTTCGGCTGGAAAAATGGCCACACCAGCATGATGCGCAGATGGTCCGCGCCGAGTGCCGCAATCGCATCCAGATCCCGCTTGATCGGGTCCGCGTCCCAGTCGTTCCAGCAAAACCACCAGTCGTGCGAAGGCGTGTAGTTCACCCCAAACCGATGCCGCTCGAGATCGAGACCAATCGTCGGACTGGCAACCGCCGCGTCTAAACCCGGCACACCGGCCATCATCGTTGCCGCCGCGCCGCCAGCCTTGAGAAATGACCGTCTGTCCATTCCGCGTCTCCCTGGCGTGACGAAAGTCAAACGCCAATCGCTCCCACAGTCCGGTGAACCTACGTCGTTCTCTTTCGCAGCAGCGGAAACACCGACCCCACTCTCGCATCTCGCAGCCACAGCCCAACCCATGCCAGCACGCCGAAATACACCGGGAACAGTGTGTTGCTGAAGAGAGGATTCTCTAGCCGTAAATTCGTCGCTACGGCCCCGCCCAGGTACGCTGTCAACAGCACGGCTCCCAACATCGAGGTTTGCGGGATCACGTAGAGCACCGTGCACGTCAATACGATCACGCCCAGCGTCACCGAGAGTTCCATCGGCCAACCCGTCCGTGCGAAAGCCGCGACCACCGGTGCTGGTCTCACGAGTTTAGCCACGCCGTCGAACAGCAGAAACGCCACGATCAAACCGCTGATGACCCATCCAGTCCAAACTCTCCCCACAGAAACCCCTCCATAGTTTGAGTTGCAATCGAATGCGTGCCGACTGCTCAATGCATAGTACCGCTTCTGTTGATACAGGATGAAGCCGCCTCATGAATCGCTGGGCCCCCACGAACAGGTCTTCGTTCGTGGGGTGGAGATCCCGATTTTGGGACCTGGGAAAGCATGAACTCAAAGCACGAAATCACGCGGTCAGAATCCTGGCAACTATTTGAGCAGCGGCTTTCGTCTGTTCATTTCAGCATTTCCGCCCGATACATCTCGGGGATGAAATTCTGTTCCTGGATCGGCGGCCGCACGTACTTTGACTTTTTAAGTGGAGGCAACGGCAATGGCTCGGGCGTGAGATCGCGATAGTCGAACATCGACAGCAGATGGCGAATCACATTGAGCCGGGCTGTTTCCTTGTCCTCCGCGTTCACCACGTACCACGGCACCTGCTTGGTGTCAGTGACTGCAAACATCTCGTCCTTGGCGCGGGAGTAATCCGCCCAATGTTTACGCGATTCCAGGTCCATCGGGCTCAACTTCCAGCGCTTCGTTACCTTATTCATCCGATCCTGAAAACGCCGTTCTTGCTCTTCATCGCTCACTGAAAACCAGTATTTAATGAGAACAATTCCAGACCGAACCAGCATGCGCTCGAACTCCGGACAGCTTTGCATGAACTCCTGATACTGCTCTGCCGTGCAGAAGCCCATCACGCGCTCAACCCCCGCGCGGTTATACCAGCTGCGGTCGAACAGCACCATCTCTCCGGCCGCGGGAAGATGCTCGACATACCTCTGGAAATACCACTGCGTCTTCTCGCGCTCAGTGGGTGTCGTCAACGCCACCACCCGGCAGACGCGTGGGTTAAGTGTCTCGGTGATTCGCTTGATCGTTCCGCCCTTGCCTGCCGCATCGCGCCCTTCAAACAGCACGACTACCCGCAGGCCTTCGTGGCGAATCCATTCCTGCAACTTCACAAGTTCAATCTGCAACCGTCGCAGTTCGCGCCCATACGCGCAATCCTTGCCCAGCCGCATGGCCTTGATTACGGCTGCCGCAGCATGGCCATTCTCTGCGTACCCGTCTTTCGCGACCTTTGAATTCCGCTCGGCACCCTGCCGCCCATGCTTGCCTTTGTCTTTCATTTCGCCTTCTCCAACTCACTGCGGAGATCCGCGCCAAATCCCATCAGTGTGCCAAACCCCTCATTGTGCTGGCTGGCTCTTGCGCGGACCGGTTCTCTCACATCTTCCCTATCGGCACTCACCAGCCATCGCTACAATCCAGTCCCCGCACATGCTCGTGTGAGGAGTTCACCGATCAGCTACCCCGCCGCCTCATGAATCACCAGCAGCCTCTCCAGCAGCGGCTTCAGCAGCTTCAAATCCAGCGCGTTCGCCCCGTCCGACTTCGCGTTAGCCGGGTCGTCATGCACCTCGAGAAACAGCCCGTCCACACCCGCCGCCACCGCCGCCCGCGCCAGCAGCGGAATAAATTCCGGCTGTCCGCCGCTCACCCCATTCGCCGCTGAAGGCTGCTGCACCGAGTGTGTCCCGTCAAACACCACCGGCGCCATCTCCCGCATCACCGGCAGCGACCGGAAATCCACCACCAGTGCGTTGTAGCCGAAGCTCGCCCCGCGCTCGGTCAGAAACACCCGCTCGTTGCCCGTCGAGCGCACCTTCTCCACCGGATGCGTCATATCCCACGGCGCCACAAACTGCCCCTTTTTGATATTGACTGCCCGCCCCGTCTTGCCCGCAGCCACCAGCAAATCGGTCTGCCGGCAAAGAAACGCCGGAATCTGCAACACGTCCACCGCTTCGGCGGCGACCTCGCAGTGCCCCGGCTCATGCACATCCGTCAGCACCGGCAGCCCCGTGTCCTTCGCCAGCCGCCCCAGGATGCGCGTGCCTTCCACGAGCCCCGGCCCGCGAAAGCTCTTCACGCTGGTGCGGTTGGCCTTGTCATAGCTGGCTTTGAAAATATAAGGGACGCCCAGGTCGCTCGTGATCCGCTGGATCGCCTCCGCCATCCGCCGTACGTGCGCTTCTGACTCAATCACGCACGGGCCCGCAATCAGAAACAGCCGCCCCGTGCCCACAAGCACAGGCCCAATTTCGAACGATGAACTCACGGGAGCGATTCTACGGCATTAGCTCCACGCCGCCGTCTCTATCTCAAGGAACTAGCAGGCTGCGGAAAGACTCTTTCGGCGGTAGGCCGGGGATTTATCCCCGGTGTAACGCAAGCAAAATCATCGAGGGCTTATATAGCCCCCGGTGCGATTTGGCAGAATTTGATGTGCGGGCTATAAAGCCCGTACCCTTCGAGCTGAAGCCCAGACCGTTTAAACTGACCCACTGGCAATTCGGGCAGCCACTCTACCACTCAGGCGAAGCCTGGGGCCTCTCCCGCGTATAATAAAGGGGCTAGTTCTTCTATTTCTCGCGGCTTGAGCGAGACAGCTCCCCGCCACGGAACATGATGCCAGATCATATAAAAAAACAGCTACTCAAAGAAATTCAGATCCTTGAGCACGAGCTTGCCCACGAACTGCCTGCGGAGATCAAGAAGGCAGTGGCCATGGGTGACCTGTCAGAGAACGCCGAATATCACATGGCGAAGCAGCGCCAGGAGTTTGTGAATGCCCGGCTCGGCCAGTTGAAAAAGCGGATGGCCGAGCTCTCGCTGGTGAATCTCTCCAACATTCCGAGGGATAAGGCCGGTTTTGGGTCGACGGTGGTGGTGTACGACTCCACCAAGGATGAAGAGATTGTCTATCGCCTTGTGACCAGCGAAGAGTCCGATGTGAACAAGGGGCTGATTTCGACCACTTCGCCGATCGGACGAGGCCTGGTGGGCACGCGGGTGGGGGACGTAGCCACGATCGTCACGCCCAATGGAAAGCGCGAATTGGAAGTTTTGAAGTTGACAACTATTCACGACGAAGCCGATGAGGACGAGGAAGTCCCCGGCAACGGCACGGCATAATCGTTACAGCATCTTTTGGGGATTACTATTAGCTTGTTGAATTGCGAGGAAGTTGCCGTACCCGGATCGTCTCGTCGACACGAGCACCCTGGATGAGCACGATTCTTTCGCGGTACATCAACCCTGGAAATGCGATAGGAAGATTGGCATGACCTGGACCAGCGCTTTCGGCCGCGCCTGCGGCTGGCTACTAGATCGAATTGTGTACGGTTTGGCTCTCACCCGCATCTCCCCCAACGTACTGACTTTCATCGGGCTGGTCATCAACATCGTGGCGGCATTCCTGTTTGGCCACGCCAACGCAACCAACGCCGATCGCATGTTCGTCTATGCAGGGCTTGTGATCATTGGCGCCGGCATCTTTGACATGGTGGATGGGCGCGTCGCCCGCCGCAACAACCAGGTGACGGTGTTCGGTTCCTTCTTTGATTCAGTGATCGACCGCTACTCGGATGTGGTGCTGTTCTTCGGGCTGCTGGTCTACTACGGGCGCATCAACCGGTTTCGCTACGTAGTGCTGGTGGCGTTTGTGATGGTCACTTCGCTGATGGTGAGCTATACGCGCGCACGCGCCGAGGCCTTGATTGGCCAGTGCAAGGTGGGTTTCATGGAACGGCCGGAGCGCATTGTGCTGGTGATCCTGGGCGCGCTCTTCAATCATTGGGGCGTGATGGCACCGGTGCTTTGGATATTGGCGGCGCTCTCCACGATCACCGTGATCCACCGCGTCACGTACACTTACCAGAACACCAAGCATCTGGCGCCGCTGAGCTGATGGAGCGGGCGCTTGAGCGGCCCCTAGAGTCGCAAGGAACAACCGCAGATCCTTCGACTCCGTTTGGCCGAAAAGCCGGCCAAACTGCACTCAGGATGACAGATCAATTCTGGCGCGAATTTCAGAGACAGGACACCAGGCTAGCAGGTGATCATCACGGCGGAGCAGCCGGGCTTGACCGGCTTCCATTGCACCAGGAACTGGGTCACGGACGAAGGATCCATGCGATGCATGGCTTCGAACTCGCCGGTCTTCTGGCTGTAGAGCAGCTTGCCTTTGTCATTCAGCACGGCCAAAGCAGGAACACCCTTGTTGAGAGGAACGTTGTAACGCTGGGCGATGTCGACGTTTTCGTCCAGGTGACCGACATTGATGTGGACGAGCACGAAGTTCGATTCAAGAATGGGCAGGTTAGAGGGATTGTGGAAGTAAATATCGAGCACTTGGCAATCGCCGCACCAGTTGCCGCCGAAGTCGATCAGGACGCGCTTATGCATGGCCGCGGCGGTTCTCAGAGCGGTGGTAAGATCGGCTTTCGCCTGCGACGGGTCCGGATAAATCTCGCGGCTGGCCGGACGGGCGGTTCCCGCAGCAAGTGCAAAGACGGCGGCAATGGCGAAGAGCTTGAGGTTTTTCACGGGGCGGGGAACCCTCCAATCGCTTCTTCTAGTCTGCCACAGGCTCGATGGACGTTCCATTTTCCTCCGTCAGCGAGGTCCCGGGATTTATTCTGAAAAGGAATGAGCGAACTGCGCAAGCGACTGGAGTCGGAGACCTTCCCCGACCTGGGGACCATGATGGAGGGTTACGCGCGGGCCGCGGCGGAGCTGGGCGGCAAGACTTTCGAGCAGAAACTGGACTTCAGTTCGGAGTCGATTGATGCTCTCGACGAGATCCTGGTGATGGTGGGTGAAAGCCCGGAGCTGGACCTGGACTTTGAAACCCGCCTTTGGGGCAGCTATCTGGGCGAGGTGCTGCGGAGGCGTTATGCCGGAAGCTGGGAGATGACGCAGTATCCCGGTGGGGTGGCGGCGGTTCCGGCGGTCGAGGTTCGCGGATCGCGCCTGTTTCCCCTGTTGAAAGTCTATCGGCGACTCACAGTCGGTGATGAAGAGGACCTGGGCAGCTTCTACACCATGGTGACGGAGCGGCTGGGTAACCCAGCGCAGGTAAACTAGAGTGTAGAGCGGGATGACAGCGACTGCGTTGGGTCGTGGCTTTGTGCGACAATAGTCAGTGATGAGCGCGCCGGCAAGAGAGGTGTGCGGAGGGTATAAGAATGGGCGATTTATTACAGCCATGGCATCTGATCGTATTGGCCGTCGTGGCGTTCCTGCTTTTCGGAGCCAAGCGGCTGCCGGAACTGGGCAAGGGATTGGGCGAAGGCCTTAAAGGCTTTAAAGAAGGCATAAAGGGCATCAGCGACCCGGTTGCGCCGGCGCCAAACGTGCAGCAAAACACAGCGGCACCGCCGCCGAGCGCCCCCACCCCGACTGAACAAAAGTAGGTCGGACAGTTCCTGCCAAGGACTGCGCCCGACGGGTGCTCGTTCAAGACGGCTAGGAGAGCAGTTGGGTGTCGAGATGTAAAGACGCACGAAAGGCCTGTGCTTGGCACAGGCCTTTCGTGCGTCTGGGGCACCCGTTGGGGTTGATTGTCACGCTTGGTTGCGTAGGCGACTGAGCCGTTGGGTGAGGCCCATCCGGGTTAGTGAAGATCCTCTGCGGACGGGTAGTAGCCGCGCTTGGCGACCACCTCGAGACCGGGCCGGTCCACACGGACATCGATGGAGCGGAACTTGCCGTCGATGACCGGCTGATGGCTCAGGTAGCCGAGGGTGTACTGGTTTCGAGCTTCTCCGGCAATCTTTTCGTAACTGGTTTCAATGCCGTTCACGCCGCGCTCTGAATCCAGATCGCCACCGGTGGCGAAGGTGTATTTGGCCAGAATGTTGTCATACATGGTGAAAGGCAGGTGGAATCGGCTGACAAAGCCCTCGCCCCAGCGGGCGGAGTCACCCACCAGGGTGCCGTAGACGGCCGTCTGATTGGTTTGCAGGTAGCGCAACACGTCGCGATAGGGGGCCTTGCTGCCGTACTCCTTGCCATCTGAGACCACGTAGATAATGCGGCGGCGCTCCTTCGGGCGGGTCGAGAGCTCCCTGGCTGCGGCCAGAATGGCGTCGTTCAATGTGTGAATATCCTTGGGGAGCGTGATGAACGGCCCGCTTCCGGCGGACCGGCCCGGCTGCAAGTTTGGGTCGGCGCAATTTCCGTTGACGTGTACATTGCAGCCGGCCATCGGGCCGCTGTTGAACGGAACCATTTCTTCACTTCCAGTGGCCTTGGTCAGGGCTAAAACCGCAGGCAGGCGTGCGCTTTGGGCGCCGGTGAACCCGGTTCGCTCCTGGGAGCCATTGCTGTAAGAGAAGACCGCGACCTCGTCATAGGGCGTGAGGGCTCCCTGAATGGCGCCGAGGGAATCGTTCACCTTGGCCATCACGTCGGAGGTGAGGCTCTGGTCGATGACAAACGCGATCGACAAAGGGGCCGCATCCACTGTAAACAGCCGCAGGGGCTCCCGGATCCCGTTCTCATAGATCGTGAAATCGCGCCACGTAAGGCCCGGGACCTGCTTTCCCTTGGAATCCTTCACGGTGACCGGGACTTCGACGAAGTTCACGTTGAGGCGAAAGATCGTGCCTAGTTTTTGAGTCGACTGTCCCGGTTCGGGGATCTCGGGCGGGGTGGCCTGTTCCGGCTCTTTGGGCTGATTGGAGGGCGGACGCGCTTCCGGGGGTTGCTGGGTAGTGGATGTGGAAGAGGAACCGCCTGCGGGAGCCTGACCGGCGCCGATTCCCGGCCTGATGGGTCCACCCACATCCTTGAGCGGCCCGGGATTCTGGGGAGCGGGCGCATCGGGCACCGCGGGTTGCTGTTGCTGGGCCAAAGCTGCTGAACCGAGAATCACGCTCGAACTCAAGAGCGCAGCCAGCGCCGTTGCCGATAGACCAAGCTTCACAGGGATTATTTCCTCCGAACACCGCAACAAGCCGCGCATCGGCCCACGTTTAGCGCAGCCGTGCTCGCAAAACAAACAAAGCAGGGCCGCACTCGACAGAGTATCAGACGCGCCACAGCGGCGCTGGTTGCCCAGCGGGCGGGAAAGAGTTGAGATATGCTCTCTTCGAGGCTTGAGTTTCGTCTATCTGACCAGCATGTGTATTGACCGGAGAGCCATCGTTCTGCTGCTCGCCCTGCCGCTGCTGACCAAGGCAGGATGGGCACAGCTCGCCCCATCGCCCGACGCTTCTCCGGTGAGCAACGCTCCGGCTCAGCCGGCTGACGATCAGTCGGTGGCAACGTTCAAGCTTGAAGTCAACCTTGTGAACCTGTTTTTCAGCGTCAAGGACAAGAACGGCGAATTGGTTCCTCACCTGACCAAGGATGACTGCACCGTCTCAGAAGACAAGGTGCCGCAAAAGCTGAAGACCTTTGTGGCCGAGACGAATCAGCCGCTGACCCTGGGCATCCTCCTGGACACTTCGGGAAGCCAGGAACGCGTGTTGCCTCTGGAACAGGAAGCGGGAGGCCGGTTCCTGCAGCAGGTGCTGCGGCAAAAGGACGAGGCATTTCTGCTCTCGTTTGATGTGGACGTGGACATGCTGCAGGACTTTACAAACAGCGCCCGGCTGCTCTCGCGGGCGATGGACAAGGCGGAGATCAACACAGCGGGCGGGAATGGAGCGGGCGGTGTGCCGGGACTCGGCGGAGGCCCCGTTCCGGTGAGCGGATCCCCGAAGGGGACACTGCTCTATGACGCGGTGTACCTGGCGTCAAATGAAAAGCTGAACCAGGAAACGGGCCGCAAGGCGATGATCATCCTGACCGACGGCGAGGACCAAGGCAGCCGAATCAAGATTAACGATGCGGTTGCCGCCGCGCAGAAGTCCAATGCCATTATTTACGTGATCCTGATTGCGGACACGGGCTTCTATGGAAACTTCAGCTTCGGCTACGGCGGTTATTCGGCGGCGAAGAAGCTGGCCGAAGAGACCGGCGGCCGGGTGATCAACGTAGGCAACAACGGCAAGAAGCTTGAGGACGCTTTTCAGCAGATTCAAGACGAACTGCGCACCCAATACGTGGCCAGCTATACGCCCAGCAATGCCAAGCTGGACGGTACCTTCCGGCATATCGGCGTGGAGTGCCGTGGGGATGGCTTGAAAGTGCAAGTGAGGAAGGGATATTTCGCGCCGTCTCCGGCAAACTAAAGCTCGCGGGAAGGCGACACTCAGAGCACTTGGAAATCTCAACATGATAAAAATTACACGGTCTGCATAAGAACTACCGGAATACGTCGGCTCTGGAACTCATCAGCAATAAATCTTCAACGAAATTTCGCCTTGAATCAGTTCCTTACGAAAAAGTGAGGGACCGAACGGTCGTTTGGCACGGCTATTGCGACGCTTATATGTTGCCCGTAACCGCTCCGCGGACGTAAGGCAGCGTGGAGGGCAATGAATGGAGGATTTCCCGGTGAAAACACTTTTAGTGGTCGCGGTGATGCTGGTTGCGCTGTCGAGTTTCCCGCTTATCTCACAGCAGACGAGCCCGCAACAGGCAAGTCCGAGTCAGCAGGAAGGTAGTCCCGGGGCTGCGCAGAGCGTGAATCCACCAGCCGGTTCTGCAACCAGCACGGATGCACCGGCCGTGGAGATGAGCCCGGTCAACGCTGAATTGGTAGGCAAACTGGACACGACGACGGCCAAGACGGGCGACAGCGTTGTGGTCAAGACGGAGTCTTCTGTGAAGACAGCGGACGGAACGATGATTCCCAAGGGAACGAAGCTGGTGGGCCATGTCATCGGTGTAATGCCGCAGGGAGCGGGCAGCCGGAATTCCCAGGTATCAATCCAATTCGATCATGCTGAAGTAACGGGCGGACAGAGCGTGCCGATTCAAACCGTGATCCGTTCGGTTGGACCGGCGGAGAGCGGGTCGGCGGGCAGTGGTTCGGGAACACCGACGAGCGACGCTACTCCTTCTGCACCATCTGCTCAGGCGCCAAGCGCACCGGGCGGATCGGCGACCGGAGGGGGCGCGGCCGGGAGCAGCCCACAGGCGGGACCGGCAGGTAGCGAGACGCAGAGCGCAAGTCCGGGAAGCAGTGCTGCACCGCCAGCGGCCCCTGGAGCCTCGAGCGACAACGAGAGCAACGCTCCCGCGCCCGGAACCATCGTAGCGAGGTCGGGAAACATCGCGATTCGGACCACGTCGATCCCCGGCGTGTTGATCGCGAACAACGATAAGGGACAAGATCCAAGGATGGCGAAGTCATCCGGCATCCTGCTTGGCGCGGAACGGAACATTAATCTGGACTCCGGCACGATGATGGAGCTTGCCGTTGCTACGGGTGCACACTAACAGACTGGATTGACACGGCGCTTCGTGTTCGAAGCGATAGAGGAGTAGAAAGCTGGAGGAGAGCAGGGCCGGAGTTGATCCGGCCCTGTTCTATTTTTGGACAAAGGATGACCGAAGTCTCGCTGCCGGTAATCTGGCGCGGGAAGAGACACTTCGATAACATCGGCGCAGATGAGAAATACTTGAGACGTTTGCTAAGAAAAATTATTGAGCCTCACAAGTGATCTCAGAGGAACCCGCCATGTTCACCGACTGCGCTGCCCAAAATGCCTTCGAGATAAGCCCAAGATTTCGCCAAACGATTGAAGAGCGGATCGCGCGGCTGGAACGCGACGCCGAGCGCGATGAAGCACAGGTTGAGCGGCTTGAGAATGGCAATCACATCCACCGCCAGATGCGCCTGGTGGCCGCTGAGCGGACCGAGGCGTTGCGCATGAGGTTGTTTCTCGATCAAGCCCGAACGCGCGCCCCGCGGCCGCTGATCGCACTCTAAAACGCGATCGGCGCTACAAGATTGAACCGCGCTGATCGCGGCGAGATCCTTCTTAATTGCGGAGAGAAGAATTGGAGCACCGGGCGGGGATCGAACCCGCGTATACAGGTTTTGCAGACCTGCGCGTTAGCCACTTCGCCACCGATGCTTGAAAGACAGCTGTCATTGATCAGGTCGTCAGTAGTCACCCGAACCGGAAGATGACGATTGAACGATGATCATTGCGAACTGATCCCTGGAATTGAAAAACCCACTGCGCGGTTCGCGTCGTGGGTCTTGGGAGCTTTCGATTCCTGAAGCCGAATCTAGCCCAGAGGACACGCCTGCGCGAAGCTGCTGCGACAGCAGCATCGACACATCCGTAGCGTGAACAAGAGGGTCATAAAATCCTACTGCCAGCCGATTTTCACAAGTATCGACTGAGCGGGTACTCGTAGACTAGAGCGAGATCGGAGACGTGTCAAGCGATGCATGAGCTCGAATACTTCGTCGTCGACGTATTCACTGAGGTTGCGCTGGCGGGCAACCCGCTGGCCGTGGTGATCGATTCGGTCGGGCTGAAGACAGAGAAAATGCAGGCCATCGCGCGCGAGTTCAACCTGTCTGAAACCACGTTCGTGGAGCGGAGGCCGGCGGCGGTGGAGCAGGCGGAGGGAGTGCGCGTGCGCATCTTCACGACGCAGGAAGAACTACCATTTGCCGGTCATCCGACGCTAGGCACTGCGAGTGTTCTGAAGCTGAACGCGCCTGAGACTGTAAGGGAGAATATCGTCACTCTACACCTGAACGTGGGGCCGATCCGCGTGCAGTTCGAGGGTGAGAGTCTCTTTGGCGAGATGACGCAGCGCGACCCGGAGTTCAGCGCAGAACTGGACGCGACCGAAGTTGCGCGGCTCATCGGGCTTGATGCGGATGACTTCGATCCGGCGCTGCCGCCGCAGATCGTCTCCACTGGAAATGCTTTCGCCATTGTGCCCTTGCGCTCAGCAGAATCACTGGTGCGCTTGAACGTGAAGCAGCAGGAAGCGACGACGTGGTTGCGGGAGAGCGGAGCGCGCTGGTTCTACGTGCTTGGGCCTGCATCGGCGGAGAGCGGCAGCGCCACGCCCGCATACCACGCGCGCATGCAATTCAACGGTGGCGAAGATCCCGCAACCGGATCAGCGGCGGGCTGCGCGATCGCCTACCTGGTCGCTCGCGGTGCGGTTTCTTCGGGCGCGCGGGTCACGCTGCGGCAGGGCGTTGAGATGGGGCGTCCGAGCGAGCTTACGGTGAGAGCGAAACGGAATTTAACGAGGGTCACGGATGTGCGCGTTGCGGGAAGCACTGTTCTCGTTGCAAAGGGACAGCTTTTCCTGCGGTAATGCACACTCTTTCAACAGACTTTCATCATTGCAAGTGGCACGGTGTGTTTACGCTACCGGATTTCCACTTGTTTCATTCGGGTTTTCAGGTCGGGTTTCGCTTGTCATTCCCTCTTTTCATCAGCCTGATGTGCTCGTAGAGTTGCCAAGCATTGAACCAATTCAACCGGCATCTCGCCGGTCTCACCGATCGCATCAGACGCAGTCTGATCACAAGCGACGACACTCCAATCTGAGTTGATTCCCAGAGCGCTCGGTCAGCGCACAGCCCGCGAGGGCTGCGCACATCGACACCGTTCGGAAGGGTCAATCGGGGCAAAGTGTCAGCGGTCGGCGACCCTGGGGAGACATTGCGCAAGCCTGCCATGACGGCAGGCAGCAGGACAGGTACGCCTGCCGGGCGGCCAACCACATTTTTGATGAAGGAGCAAAATTCGAAACCATGCGGCCAAAGAAAGTCATTCTCTGCGTAGACGACAACGAACAAGACCTTTCGGTACTCAAGTTCATGCTGGCAACCAACGGCTACCGCGTACTATCGGCCTCGAATGGCCAGGAGGCAGTCGGCATCTTTGCCGACAACCTTGTCGACCTGGTACTGGCCGACTTTGCCATGCCACAGATGGATGGAAACCAGCTCGTGGGCCGGTTGAAACAGATTGCCGCCCATGTACCCATGATTCTGTTGGGTGATCCGCAGAAAATGAACGGCCTGATGCATGGGGCTGACGCTTTGCTGACCAAGAAGACGTGTTCGCCGCAGGAGTTGCTGGAGCGTATCAAAGTGATGAGTGCACGCAAGCGCGGGCCGCGCAAGGGCATGCCGCGGATGAGCCAGACGGCGGAGTTGGCGGTGGCGTCGTAACGGCGGTGATCAGGGGTCAGTTGCCAGTTGTCAGATGGAACTGGTCAGGGGGCGAGATCAAGGGGTCGGGGAGCGCGTAGCGCTGGGGCGTGCATGACCTCAACGAGCCAGTTTCCTAGCTCCCTTCGGTGGTCGAGACGAAAGGGCACGCGATTATTCCCGACTCCTTTCCGCATGCGGACCGCAGGGCAAACTTGCGAGCCTCTTGACGACTCGATATGCGGATATGCATACTCCCCATCTAGGCCGGCTGGTTTATGGTTCCTCGTGCCAGCGGAAGCAGGCTTTTATGGATCTCGTCCTTGTACGTCTCCTATTTGTTGCCTTGTTGTCCGGAGTTTGCTATTTCCTTCACCCTTTCGGCTTGTCGGGCCCAATCGGCGCGCTGGCCGGCGCGGCGGCTGCCGGAGCCGTCATTGTGTTTGAACTGAGAGTGCGAGCGCTCACGTTGCGACGCTTGATTGGCGCGGTGACAGGCAGTGTGCTGGGTATCTTTGGCGCAGCGCTGTTTTGCCTGGTGCTGCGCTCGGCTCCCCTGGCTGCGGGCTCCTCAGCGGTGTTGCAGATTTTTGTGCTGCTGCTGATGACCTATGTCGGCCTGCTGGTGGGAGCCACCAAAGGTGACCTGCTGAACCCCGCGGCGCTGGGCCCCCTCTTCAGCGGGGAGAGGCCCACTCGCCGCAGCGCAAAGGTGCTCGACACCAGTGTGATCATCGACGGCCGCATCGCGGATATTGCCGAGGCGGGTTTTATCGACGGCATGATGGTGGTGCCGGAGTTCGTGCTCCGAGAACTGCAGATTGTAGCCGACTCGACCGACGGCTCGAAGCGCCAGCGGGGACGGCGCGGCCTGGATATGCTGCAACGCATGCAATCTAACGCCAACATCCAGGTACAGATTGTGCCAGATGATTTCCCCTCCATTCGCGAGGTGGATTTGAAGCTGCTGGAGCTTGCCAAAAAATGGGAAGCCAAGGTGGTGACCAACGACTTCAACTTGAACAAGGTGGCCCACCTGCACCACGTGGAGGTGTTGAACATCAACGACCTCGCGAACGCGCTCAAGCCGGTCGTGCTGCCTGGCGAGCGCATGACGGTGCTGATCCTGAAGGAAGGGAAAGAGTACAACCAGGGCGTGGGATATCTTGACGATGGGACCATGGTAGTGGTGGATCATGCGCGCAAGGTGATTGGCCGCTCAGTGGAGATCTCCGTGACCAGCGTGCTGCAGACCGCGAGCGGCAAAATGATTTTTGGCAAGATGGAGGACAACGGGCGAAGCGGCGAAATGTCGCGGCCAGGGCCGGTGGAAATGGCACAGTAAGGGTTGCGAAAAGTGCAACGTTCGGATTTGAGAAATAGAAGTGTAAAGCCGGGAGGCTTCTTCGTTGCTGAAGAGGTTTCCCGTTTTTTATTGGTGCGAGCGCGGGGCCGCGCTCTTAGTGTCGCGGCACTTATCCCTAAGTTGCGTGGCACAGCGCAAGCAGTTAAGCGAGATTACTTTACCTTAGTCGCGAGCCGAATCGAAGCTATCTACCTCAACTAGTTGATTTATAGGAGGGTACAACTGAGGTCGTACCGTTCGCATCCCATTTGCAGCGCATAGATTAAGCACGCCGCGCGGTGCGATAGAAGCACCAAGGAGACACGTAAATGAAAATTATGAATTTGCAACGCCAGGTGCTGCCTGGCGCGACGGTACTTCTGGTATGTGGCCTGGCAATCGCAGGCTGTAACAACCAACCCGCTCATCCCGATGAGAAATCCGCGGTTACAAACTCGCTGAAGAACAATAATCTAGGGGCCGTGGATGTATCTCAAGACAGAGATAAAGGGGTAATGACGCTTACAGGGAACCTAGGTTCCGATGACATGAAGGCCCAGGCGGAGACGCTTGCCAAGCAGGCCGCTCCTGACTACACCATCGCCGATGAGATTGGCGTACGTCCCGCAGGGCAGAGCGAGGCCGGCGCGGTTGCCTCCGACCGCGACAGCGCCATCGAAGACAATTTCAAAGCCTCGTTGAAAGAGCACAAGGCATTGAACGACCAAAGTATCCATTGCTCGGCGAAAAATGGCACGTTGGTTCTGAAAGGCACGGTCAAGACCGAAGCGCAAAAGCGGGAGGCCGAATCGCTGGCCAAGCACGTTCCGAATGTACAGCAGGTCGTGAACGAAATCGAAATCAAGACCGGCAAGCACTCCACCTCCAACTCCTAAGCAGGGACACATGGCGGCCCGAAGGCCGCCATGCCTCGTTCCTCGGCCCACAGGTCGTTGACACGTGATCTTTGTTTTGACCCCTCCCCCAGACACTTCACACTTTCTGCCACTTGTGCGTTGATGCGCGCGCCCTCTTTGCGTACCATGTTTTTGCACCTGCAAGCCTTTTGCGCAGCGCCTGTCTGTCCGCAAACGGACAGCGAGTCGCGAAAATGGGCGGACCTGCGACGCGTTATCTGTATTTTCTTAAGCGATGGCATTTCGGAATCAAGCACTTGGCAGGCTCGCTGCCTGCCGGGATTTGGCAGTTGAATTGCTATTAGCCCAGCCATAGCACCCCTGTGTGGAGGCCCTGAAATGGCGTATTTTGAACGGGTTCGCGATGTGATCTCGGGGCCGTTGAGCTCCGGAATTATCCAGCAGCGTTCGGCTGCCGGGTGGCAAATGGTGTCGATCGAGTGGCGGCGCGAGTTGCCCGATACAGAAGCTCCAACGGAAGGCGGCTTCAGCGAAGACATCCCCTACGGCCTGCGCATCTCTGACGACTGCAAGCGGCTGGAGGTGGAACCGACGGAACACCAGGCGCTCGTGCTGATGATGGAATTGCTGGTGCAGGATTTCTCGTATTCCAGCATTGTGAGCGACCTGAACGAAAAGGGGTTCCGGACGCGAGATGGGCGGCCTTGGAGCCGCGTGGCCGTGTTCAACATGATGCCGCGCCTAATAGAAGTCGGGCCGCGTATGTTTTCAAGCGGGGAGTGGGAGAAGCGCAGGCAGAAGGTCTCGCGGCGTCAAGCGCCCGACTAGCGTCTCTCAACACGCTACTTCAAGATCGGGCTGAGCGAGGCGGGGTTGTCGCCGAGGGTGGGGTCTACGCGGAAGTCCCAGACCGACTGATTGATGTCGGAGGGGGACAGGATTTCAACCAACGCGTATTCGCCGATGGTGAGGGACTTGCCTGGCGTGAGTTTGAGCCAGTGTTTGCCGGGGAGAACTTCAGCCTTGGTGGGGATGACGTCTTCGCTCTGGGTGACGGAGCCGCTCGGGCTCACATGGATGGCGCCAACGATGCGGAGAGCCCTTCGTTCGTCCACATGAACGATGGCGAATCCTGAAGACGGCGAATGAGCTCCATGCTTGTGGTTAGCGGCTTCCTTGGTGCCGCGGTTTGCACCGTCATGGCATGAGTGGTCACCGGCTCGGCGTCGCTGGGTGAGTCGAGAGAGAGATAGATGGTCGGGTCATCGATGTGAAGGTGCACTTTAGCGTGCTCTCCATCGAGATCAATTTCAGCCTTTTCCCCAGCCATCGGATTTAGTACAGCGAGGCCATGACGGGATTTTCCGCGCAGGCCGAGTTCGGCGGGCACTAGCTCGACCAGTTCGGGAGTTCCCTGGAACGTGTCGAGCACAAAGACGCCGTCCTGATCGGGCAATTCGAGGCCCTTGGCTACTTCGGGGCATGCGGGATTTTTCCTGCTCGCGCTCTGTGGCCTCCTCTTTGTCCAGATCCTCCGCTTCCTTCATGGCAGGGGAGGCATCGTCGGGCTGGCTGGCGTGGTCGTTCTCCCATTTGTGCGTCGCATCCCAATCAATTAAATCGGCGGGTAACTCTTCCCAGCCGCCGCGCTCCTGAGAGAGGTAGCGGACCCGGTCACCCACGATTTGGTAGTCGCGCACCATCTGGTAGGTGCCATCTTTGAGAATGAGGCGGTGGTTGGTTCCCGTTGCGGGAGTTCCCGGTTTGAGAGGAATAGGCTTATGCTCCTGCCCAGCAGCTGCCACAGGGACTAGCAGGAGGGTCGCAAGACCCACTATCAGCAGGCGCCGCATATAAGTTGTTTCCACCATTGTCCCTCAAGTTTAGACGGGCGGGTTACGCAGCGGTTGGAAGAATTTTGCCCGAAATGCAAACTTAGCCTGCATTTCTCACCGGGGAGTAGGCAAGAAGTAAAGCTCAGGGAAAAAGAAAGTGGCAAAAGGCCGCTGTTTTCATGGCATAACTGCGTTGTCGAATCGTAGTTAAATGCCCTGAGACGGAGCGGCCTTTGATGACAGAGTGTATCCAAGAACGGTTCTGTTTTGCAGCCCATTTTTCACGTCGTGTGGAGGCAGGGTTCACGGCTGGTCAAGTATCGAGTGACGGCGGGTCGTTGCTGTTGCGCCAGGCAGATCGCAAGATCAAGTTGCTGGATCGTGTGGCCGGTTGTTTCGTGGATGGCCGGTCGCCGTTTCTGATCAGGCACCGTTTATCGGAGATGCTGTCGCAGCGGATCTACGGGCTGGCCCTGGGCTATGAGGACCTGAACGATCACGAGCAGTTGCGATCCGATCCGCTGCTTGGACTGCTCAGCGGCAAGCGCCAGCTGGAGGAACCGCTGGCGGGCAAGAGCACGCTGAACCGGCTGGAACTGGTGGGCCGGACCAGGCGTTACCACAAGATCGGCTACTCAGCCGAGTCCATCGACCGCTTGCTGACCGATCTTTATATCGAATCGCATGCTGTGCCGCCGGCTCAGATCGTGCTCGATCTGGATGCGACCGACGTCCCGCTGTACGGTCATCAGCCGGAGCGGTTCTTCCACGGCTATTACGACAGCTACTGCTATCTGCCTCTGTACATCTTCGCCGGCGATCAGTTGCTCTGTGCGCGGCTGCGTGCGGCCAACCAGGACGCGGCGGCCGGTTCGGTTGATGAGGTTGGCCGCATCGTGGCGCAGTTGCGCCAGCGCTGGCCGGAAGTGAAGATCGTGCTCCGCGCCGACTCCGGCTTCTGCCGCGAAGCGTTGATGGCCTGGTGCGAGAGCCACCAGGTTGATTACCTGTTCGGTCTGGCCCGCAATCAGCGGCTACGCAGGATCATCGGCAAACAGATACACCAGGCGCACCTCGAACACCAGTCGACGGCTAAGGCCGCGCGCGTCTTCGCCGAGTTCGACTATCAAACACACAAGAGCTGGTCACGCTCCCGCCGGGTGGTGGCAAAAGCCGAGTACCTCGACAAGGGCGAGAACCCGCGCTTCGTCGTTACCTCCCTGTCTGCCCAGCAATGGGCAGCGCAGCAACTATACGAGAAGTTTTACTGTGCTCGCGGGGAGATGGAGAATCGCATCAAGGAACAGATGTGCCTGTTTGCCGACCGGCTCTCGACCGACGAGATGAAAGGCAATCAGCTGCGCCTGTACTTCTCCGCACTGGCTTACACCCTGATGGAAGCCTTGCGTCGGCTGGGACTGAAAGACACCGACTGGGCCCAGGCTCAAGTCGATACCATCCGCCTCAAGCTGTTCAAGATCGGTGCCATCGTTCGGGTGAGCGTACGCCGCATCCTGCTCCAGATGAGCTCGGCCTATCCTTGGAAAGACATCTACGCGCAAGCCTTCCACGCACTGCGCTGCTGAAACCTGACATCGACTCCATCAAAATGTATTTCCACCTGCGCTGAACCCTTCGACCGGCCGAGCTCTGCGCAAAATCCACCCTCACTCGCTTACCCAGGCCGCGCCAACAAGCGCACCGCCTCTCCATCTAGCTCGAATGCCTCAAAAACACCCACTCCGAACCTTCTACCTCAAACGCTCCGTGCGTGTGAGACATCCGGGTTAGTCATAACCTTTCGTCCTCAGCCGCATCGAAAAGCCATGTATTCTTGAGGGAGAGGACTGTTCTTGTTCCCCGGAATCGAGACACGTTACCGCAGTGATCGCCGCGCGAGGCCGAGCGCCTACGCGATGTTGCTGCTGGTGTGTCTGGCGCTGCTGGCCATTCTGACGGTGGCCCAGGTGGCGCACGTTCACGCGAACGCCAGCGATGCCGATCGCTGCCCGCTGTGCATTGTGCTGCACGCGGCTGTGCCGGTTGTAGCGAGCGTCGCTGCGATCATCCTGGTTGAAGCGGAAGTTGCCGCGCCTGTCCTCGAGCTAAGAGCGGTGACTCGGTACTGGCACCCGCAGCTTTTCACCCGTCCTCCGCCCGCCTGCTGCTAGACATCCTTCCGACGCCATTCCTGTCTCGATCTCTGACTTTGTTCGCCTAAAACAGGCGAACGGAGCGGCGTATCTGCATTGGATGAGGCTCGATTCGGATCGATGTCCAGATTGCATTGAAGATGCCGTGGACTCACCGCGGTGTGTTCCTTCTCGCATTTCAGCCATGATTCGGAGGCACTCCATGCCGTTCAAATTCGGCACGATTCTTTCCATTCCTGCAACATTCGCTTTGTTCTTTGCAGTGCTGAGTGCGTCCGCGCAGAGCGGCAACGCAGGCACCGTACGCGGCACAGTCACGGACCCTTCCGGCGCAGTGATTCCGGGCGCCACGGTTCACCTGACCAATACGATGAGCGGTCTGGACCGCACCACAACCGGCGATGCCACCGGGCACTTCGGGTTCTCCAACGTCCCCTTCAATCCTTACCGGATTTCGGTTTCCGCGCCGGGCTTTGCGCCACTGAGCAAACAAATCGAGATTCGCTCGGTAGTTGGAGAAGACCTGAAGCTGACTCTGCAGATTTCCAGCGCGAGCCAGACTGTTACAGTCGAAGCCAGCGGAGACCTGATCGAGGACGACCCAACCTTTCATACTGATGTGGACCGAGATGCCTTTACCAAAGTGCCGCTGGAGAGCCAGTCTTCGACTCTCAGTTCCCTGATCACCCTGACCACTCCGGGCGTTTCGGCCGATTCGAACGGACTCTTCCACGGCCTGGGCGATCATGCTTCCAACTCGTTCTCAGTGGATGGGCAGGCGATTACAGACCAGCAGAGCAAGGTTTTCTCAAACCAGCTTCCGGCGAACTCGATCCAATCCATCGAGGTGATCTCGGGAGCGCCGCCGGCAGAGTATGGCGACAAGACCAGCCTGGTGATCGTAGCGACCACGCGTTCCGGCCAGGGCATAACCAAGCCGACCGGCAACATCAATGCTTCGTATGGAGCTTTCGGTTCAGCGACGGCCGGTTTCGATCTGTCATATGGCGGCAAAAGTTGGGGCAATTTTGTTGAAGCCGATGGGCTGAACAGCGGACGCTTTCTCGACCCCCCGGAGTTTACA
Organism: uncultured Acidobacteriota bacterium; assembly: GCA_963718435.1. Classification (GTDB taxonomy): domain Bacteria; phylum Acidobacteriota; class Terriglobia; order Terriglobales; family Acidobacteriaceae; genus Telmatobacter. The sequence goes on from CAVQZQ010000067.1 coordinate 82,675, forward strand.
GTGTTTCACGACAAGGGGAACGAAGAGAATGTGTTCGACCGCGTGGACTATAGCTTCACGCCGGCCGATTCAGTGCACCTGGATCTGAACTACTCGCGGTCGTGGTTTCAGACACCCAATGCGTTCCAAAATCTGAACGTACAGAATGTTGTGAACGGCACGAGCGCCAATCCGACCTTTACGAATGTGGGAGACACGGATCAGCGGTCGAAGATCGATACTTTCAATATTTCGCCGACTTATACGCGGGTGGTGAGCGGTCATGCGGTGCTCAACCTGGGGGCGTATGTAAGAAAGGATCTTTATAATTACTACCCGAGCGGCAACCCGCTGGCCGATCTTGGGCCGGCTAATCTGCAAACTTCATCCATTTCACAGAACCGCACCCTGACCAATGCGGGCATTCACTCTGACTTTACCTATGCGCGCGGAAGAAACAACATCAAGGCGGGAGTGGTCTATGGGCAGACTTTCCTGCGTGAGCACGATAACCTTGGGGTGGTGGATCCCAGTTACGCCCTAAGTGCCCCATGCATGGACGTGAATGGCAATCCGTTGCCGGGTTACTCCGATCCGTCGGCTTGCGATGGGGTGGTGGCGCTCGAGAATCCTAACTACCTTTCAGTCCTGGCGCCTTACGATCTTACACGTGGTGGAAGTTATTACAATTTCTTCGGGCATGCCGATGTAAAGGAAGTTGCGCTCTACCTCGAAGACCAGATCAAGGCAGGGAACTGGAACTTCAACCTTGGTGTGCGCGAGGACCTTTACAACGGGCTGACGGCTGCTAACCAAACGGAGCCACGCCTGGGGGTCGCCTATAACATCAAACCCACTTCAACGGTGTTGAGCGTCTCCTACGCGCGCACGCTGGAGACGCCATTTAATGAAAACCTGGTGCTTTCAAGTAACGGATGCTCGAACGCATTGCTTGCACCGCTGCTCGCCTGCACTGCGGGTGTATCGGGTACGCTCAATCCAGGTTTCCGCAACGAGTTTCACGCCGGTCTGCAACAGGCACTGGGAAAGAACGTGGTGGTGAGCGGGGAATACATCTGGAAGTACACCCACAACGCATTCGACTTCAGCATTCTGGGTAACACGCCAATCACGTTTCCGATTGACTGGCATAACTCGAAGATACCGGGCTATGCATTGCATGTTGAGGTTCCTCAGTTCCACAACTTCAGTGCTTACTCGGTCATGTCATCCGTTTCGGCCCGCTTCTTCCCGCCGCAGGTCGCGGGAGCCGGTGCGACCGTGGGCCAGACAGGCCTCCCATTCCGCATCGACCACGATGAGAAGTTCAACCAGACGAGCCACCTGCAATACACGATCTCCGATCACCGCTATCTGGGTGGTCTGTGGGGCGGTTTCAACTGGCGCTATGATTCAGGCCTTGTGGCGGGCAATGCACCCTGCTATGGCATTACAGACCCCAATAGCCCTTGTGGTGCTTCCTCAACAACGCTCAACGGGCAGCCGGCGATCGCGATGGTAGATGCGACCGGGAGCCCACTGACCGCCGATGAGGAGTTCCAGGCGGGCTTCACTTGCAACGGCGCCAAGGCCACTCCCACGATCGCCCTGCCAAGCATCTGCCTGGCTTCCCAGTTCTCTTCGAGCCTGATCAGCATACCGGGACCGAACACTGGCGACAACGACAAGAATCCGCAGCGCATCGCGCCGCGCAACCTGTTCGACGCCACGGTGGGCAAGAACAACATCTTTCATGCCGATCGATACAAGGTGGACCTTGATTTGACGGCGATCAATTTAACCAACAAGTACGCTCTGTATAACTTCCTGTCGACGTTCAGCGGAACGCACTATTTGACTCCACGGGCGTTGACGGCGAAGATCACGTTCAATTTCTAGAAGAGCGTCTTCCGGAGCCGTCGGGCGATTACAGCTTCGCAGTTTCACAGCCATGCTTTTGGATGCGAGGGGCGCATATGTTTTAGACACATCAACTTAGCTCTCGGAAAAGGGCAAATTTGATGCGTTTTGCCTGGCTTTTAGCCCGGATGTCTCACACGCACGGAGCGTTTGAGGTAGAAGGTTCGGAGTGGGTGTTTTTGAGGCATTCGAGCTAGATGGAGAGGCGGTGCGCTTGTTGGCGCGGCCTGGGTAAGCGAGTGAGGGTGGATTTTGCGCAGAGCTCGGCCGGTCGAAGGGTTCAGCGCAGGTGGAAATACATTTTGATGGAGTCGATGTCAGGTTTCAGCAGCGCAGTGCGTGGAAGGCTTGCGCGTAGATGTTTTTCCAAGGATAGGCCGAGCTCATCTGGAGCAGGATGCGGCGTACGCTCACCCGAACGATGGCACCGATCTTGAACAGCTTGAGGCGGATGGTATCGACTTGAGCCTGGGCCCAGTCGGTGTCTTTCAGTCCCAGCCGACGCAAGGCTTCCATCAGGGTGTAAGCCAGTGCGGAGAAGTACAGGCGCAGCTGATTGCCTTTCATCTCGTCGGTCGAGAGCCGGTCGGCAAACAGGCACATCTGTTCCTTGATGCGATTCTCCATCTCCCCGCGAGCACAGTAAAACTTCTCGTATAGTTGCTGCGCTGCCCATTGCTGGGCAGACAGGGAGGTAACGACGAAGCGCGGGTTCTCGCCCTTGTCGAGGTACTCGGCTTTTGCCACCACCCGGCGGGAGCGTGACCAGCTCTTGTGTGTTTGATAGTCGAACTCGGCGAAGACGCGCGCGGCCTTAGCCGTCGACTGGTGTTCGAGGTGCGCCTGGTGTATCTGTTTGCCGATGATCCTGCGTAGCCGCTGATTGCGGGCCAGACCGAACAGGTAATCAACCTGGTGGCTCTCGCACCAGGCCATCAACGCTTCGCGGCAGAAGCCGGAGTCGGCGCGGAGCACGATCTTCACTTCCGGCCAGCGCTGGCGCAACTGCGCCACGATGCGGCCAACCTCATCAACCGAACCGGCCGCCGCGTCCTGGTTGGCCGCACGCAGCCGCGCACAGAGCAACTGATCGCCGGCGAAGATGTACAGAGGCAGATAGCAGTAGCTGTCGTAATAGCCGTGGAAGAACCGCTCCGGCTGATGACCGTACAGCGGGACGTCGGTCGCATCCAGATCGAGCACGATCTGAGCCGGCGGCACAGCATGCGATTCGATATAAAGATCGGTCAGCAAGCGGTCGATGGACTCGGCTGAGTAGCCGATCTTGTGGTAACGCCTGGTCCGGCCCACCAGTTCCAGCCGGTTCAGCGTGCTCTTGCCCGCCAGCGGTTCCTCCAGCTGGCGCTTGCCGCTGAGCAGTCCAAGCAGCGGATCGGATCGCAACTGCTCGTGATCGTTCAGGTCCTCATAGCCCAGGGCCAGCCCGTAGATCCGCTGCGACAGCATCTCCGATAAACGGTGCCTGATCAGAAACGGCGACCGGCCATCCACGAAACAACCGGCCACACGATCCAGCAACTTGATCTTGCGATCTGCCTGGCGCAACAGCAACGACCCGCCGTCACTCGATACTTGACCAGCCGTGAACCCTGCCTCCACACGACGTGAAAAATGGGCTGCAAAACAGAACCGTTCTTGGATACACTCTGTCATCAAAGGCCGCTCCGTCTCAGGGCATTTAACTACGATTCGACAACGCAGTTATGCCATGAAAACAGCGGCCTTTTGCCACTTTCTTTTTCCCTGAGCTTTACTTCTTGCCTACTCCCCGGTGAGAAATGCAGGCTAGGTGCATTTTGATGACACTTGCTTGCATTTGCCCGTATTTGCCTGAGGAGAATGTGCAGCGAAGAGAGCGTGGTGAATCAGCTTCAAGTCCCCGGAGTTGTGAAGGCCATTCGGTCCCTTTCCCCGGAAGTCTTCAGTGTAGCGGGATCGGGGGAGATTATGTGCAATGGGGTGGGGGCGGATTTGGCTTTAAGTTTCAGAGGCTTATGCGCGGTGATGATGAATAAGCGATTGACAGCGCGTTGGGGTTCCTCAAGGTAGCGGCAGATCCCGCCACGGCGAGCAGGCTTTCCGCTACGCTGCGGGACCGGGGCTACCTTTCGCTCACGATGCAGAACTAGCACTTCGGATGGGGGTTCTTGAACACAACTTCGATTGGCATCCAGTCCGACAGGCGCTTTGAATTGACTTCAGCATCTCCGGCCTGGGGGGAGAGCGACGATCTGGCAAGCGCCACGGACATCATTATCTTTCCCTTCATGCAGTAAGCCCCGATGATCCTCGACAGCCCCTTATCCGCGGCATCCATATAGTCGGCGGGAAGGGCGCCCTCCGCGCCATGGATATCGACCGGGGCCATAATCATCTGGTCCATCTTCGGCCCCTGTTTGCTGGCTCCCGAAGTGTCGAATCGCACCACGAGGCTGGCTCTCGTCTCGAGCGCGTCAGGATTCGCCGTGTACTTGATGCCCGGAATGGTGATGCCCGCCGGGTTCGGCTTGGCCGCCTGTGTGTCAACAGCGATGCGGTAGGGAGCCCCCTTCCATTTGGGCGTAGCGGGAATGTTGGAGGCCTTGTCTCCCTGGTTTCCACACCCCGCCAAGAACGCCATTGCGCTGATGGCCAGTATGATGCCCTTTCTCACGTCATCCTCCTTGAGCTTATGAAATGCCGCGTTAGGATATCACTCTTGTGTCTTAGCGGAATGTGAGCGCGGGAAGTTGTGGGCGGCATTTCCTAAGAGCAGCCGCAGATCTTTCGACTTCGGTCGCTGAGGCGACCTCCGCTCAAGATAACAGCGGCTCTTTGTGAGCTCCGCTCCGGGATGACAGCGGCTTTAAATTGTCAGTGGGCGTGGCCCACGTCACTTTGCCATTGTCGCTCGACCATCGTCATTTTGCCTTTGTCATTTTTCGCTGTCGAGCACGCGCATCTGGTGTTCGTCGTAGCGGGTTCCGGCGACGGCGTCGAGTGGGACGGCTGCTTCGATCTGTGCCAGGTCTTCGGGCGTGAGGCGGACCTCGAGGGCGTGCAGAGTTTCATGGAGCTGGCTGCGGGTGCGGGAACCCATGGCAGGCACGATGTGGGAGCCTTTTGCGAGCACCCAGGCCACGGCCAACTGGGCGGTCGTGATGCCCTTGGCGTCGGCGATTTGCTTGAGCTTGGCCACGAGCTGCTGATTGCGGACGAGGTTGTCTCCGCTGAAGCGTGGGAGGCGGATGCGAAAGTCGTTGGAGGCGGCGGGTTGCGAGGCGGAGAGCAGGCCGCGGGAGAGCACACCGTAGGCCGTGACGCCGATGCCGAGTTCATCGAGAACGGGGAAGATCTTCGCTTCGGGTCCGCGACTGACGAGGGAATATTCGATCTGGAGATCGGTGACGGGATGGATGGCAACGGCGCGACGGATGGTTTCCGGACCTACTTCGGAGAGGCCGATGTAGCGCACATAGCCGGCCTGGATCATCTCCGCGATGGCGCCGACTGTGTCTTCGATGGGCACATTGGGGTCGAGACGGGCTGGGCGGTAGATGTCGATGTAGTCGAGGCCGAGGCGCTTGAGGGAGTAGGCAAGGGCGGTTTTGACGGCTGCGGGGCGGGAATCGTAACCGAGCCAGGCGCCGTCGGGGCCACGCTGCGCGCCGAACTTGACGGAGACCAGTAGCTGCTCGCGGACGAAGCGCAGGGCGCGCCCGATGAGCATCTCATTATGGCCCATGCCGTAGAAATCTCCGGTATCGAGCAGGTTGATGCCTGCATCGATGGCGGAGTGGATGGTGGCGATGCTCTCGCCATCGTCGGTGGCGCCATACATTCCGCTCATGCCCATGCAGCCTAGGGCGATGGGGAAAACTTCGGGGCCGTCGAGGCCCAGTTTGCGCCGTTGCGCGGTGGTGGTTGTGGTCATGGTTGGCTCCCTCAATGCAGCATCGTAGGCCCGGCGGAAGAGGACGGCAAGTGGGGGCCCGCGGGTGCTTAAAAGCTCGCGGTTTTTCGGGGTTGCTGGAGCAAATGCGAGTTTGCAAAACGACTGACAATGGGCTGAGCCAAATGGGTTTAAGTGGCGGAATTTCCACCGCGGCCGGTGCATTCTTCACATTTCGACTTTATTTGGGGGCGGTTGTCTGCGATACTTGTCTGTGCCCACCAGGTACGTCCAATCACAACAATTCAAGAATGAGGTTGCACCGATGTCGGCAAAGTATGTCTTTGTGACGGGCGGAGTCGTGTCCAGTTTAGGTAAAGGTTTGGCGGCGGCATCGATCGGCTGCCTGCTTGAGAGCCGCGGCCTGCGCGTCAACCTGATGAAGTTCGATCCGTATTTGAACGTCGATCCGGGAACGATGTCGCCCTTTCAACACGGCGAAGTGTTTGTGACCGACGACGGCGCGGAGACGGATCTGGACCTGGGCCACTACGAGCGATTTACGCATGCGCCGCTATCGCGCGACAACAACCTGACCACCGGGCGGATTTACGAGCAGATCATTTTGAAGGAGCGGCGCGGCGACTACCTGGGAAAGACGGTCCAGGTGATTCCGCACGTGACAAACGAGATCAAGAACGCGATGCGCAAGGTTTCGGCGAACGGCGCGGACGTGACGATTGTGGAGATTGGCGGCACGGTTGGCGATATCGAGTCGCTGCCGTTTCTTGAGGCCATCCGCCAGATGCGACAGGAACTGGGACGCGAGAATACGGTGTTTGTTCACCTGACGCTGGTGCCATGGATTGCGGCGGCGCAGGAACTGAAGACCAAGCCGACGCAGCACTCGGTGAAGGAACTGCTTTCGATTGGGATTCAGGCAGATATACTGCTGTGCCGGTCGGACCGCACGCTGAGCCGCGATATGAAGCAGAAGATCGCCTTGTTTTGTAATGTGGAAGAGCGCGCTGTGATCGGGGCGAAGACGGTTCCGACGATTTATGAGGTGCCGCTTGGGTTCGCGCAGGAGGGCGTGGACACGCTCATCCTTAAATACCTGCACAAAGAGGCGCCGGAGGCCGATCTGAGCAAGTGGAAGGACCTGGTGGACCGCTGCTATCACCCTGTGGATGAAGTCTCCATCGCGATCGTAGGTAAGTATGTGGAGTACGAGGATAGTTATAAGTCGCTGAAGGAAGCGCTAACTCATGGAGCGGTGGCGAAGAGCCTGAAACTTAACATTACATGGATAGAGGCGGAAGGGCTGGAATCGAAGACTCCCGATGACATAAGTTATGAGTCGCAGTTAGAAGGATTCGATGGCATTCTTGTACCCGGCGGGTTTGGCAAGCGCGGCATCGAGGGCATGTTGAATGCGATTCGCTATGCGCGCGAGAAACAGGTGCCTTATTTTGGGATCTGCCTGGGGATGCAGACGGCGTGCATCGAGTTTGCGCGGAATGTGTGCGGGCTGCGGGATGCGAATTCGAGCGAGTTTGACCCGGCGACACAGCACCGCGTGATTTACAAGCTGCGCGAGTTGCTGGGGGTGGAAGAGATGGGCGGCACCATGCGGCTGGGCGCATGGACCTGCATTCTGCAGGAGGGAACGCTGGCTCACCAGGTTTACGGCGCATCGGAGATCAGCGAGCGGCACCGGCATCGCTATGAGTTCAACCGCGAGTACGAGGCGCTGCTGATCGGTGGCGGGTTGCAGATCAGCGGCACGACTCCCGACGCAACCTATGTGGAGATTATCGAGTTGCCGGGGCATCCTTATTTCCTGGGTTGCCAGTTCCATCCGGAGTTCAAATCGAAGCCGCTGGAACCACATCCGCTGTTCCGGGAGTTTATTGCGGCGAGTTACAGGAACCGGGTGTCAAGAATAGTTCCAGAGGCGACGGCGGCAGCGCTTCGTTCCTAGCAGGCTGCAGAAAAGGCCTGATTTCGAGCGAAATCCTCGAAAAGCATGCCTCGGGGGCTAAAAGGGCCCTGGAGGTCAGGCTCTTTCAAACTGACCCACCACTCGCCGGGTCAATCGCACCTGCCCTCTCCGAAGAGCAAGGTTCGCTGCCAGAGCTGCGGATTTCTCCTCACTCCTCAGCGGTACTTTTCCCCATCTCCGTCTTCTCCCCCTCGAGCCTCGTCTTCTCATCCAGGAACGACTGCAGAATCAGCATTGCCGCAACCTGGTCGACGACGCGGCGGTGCTCCTCGCGGGCACGCCCGGCTTCATAAAGCATCTGGTGGGCTTCCCTGGTGGTCAGCCGCTCGTCCCAGAGATGAATCGGCAGCCCCGCCAGCGCACCCAACTCCGCCGCAAACGCCTGGGTTTTTGCGGCCTGCGGGCTCAGTTCTCCAGAAAGGTGCAGCGGGTTGCCCACCACGATCCCCACCACACCGAAACGCCGGCAGAGCCGCGCCAGCGAACGCAGGTCTTCACGCGTGTTCCGCCGCCGCTCCAAGGTCAGAACCGGCTGAGCTGTCAGTCCCAATTCGTCTGAAACGGCCACACCGATCCGCCTGGACCCGACGTCGAGAGCAAGGTAGCGGGGTTGCGGCGTCGATAGCAGCTCAAGATCTCCTGAGTTCCAGCTTATAGCCGTCGCCCCAGAAACGCTCGTCAACGCAATGCCGTCGGCGGCACTAGGGCGACATCCGCATTCGGTCGTGAGATACCTGCGCGGGGCATCAGAAAGCTGGCTCCATAACCTGTAACGAACGTTGCGATACTCCCAAAAACGACATACCAGGTAAATGGAACGCTGGTAAACCGCCATAAGTAGAGGTTTAGCATCAATCCGAAAAACATGCCCGTAATCGCGCCGCGCTCTGTGACGATTTTTGTCAGTACGCCCAGCAGAAACACCCCCAGCAACGACCCATAGGCAACCGAAGCGATCGACAGCCCCATCTCCAGCACCTTACCTCCGTGCGTGGCCAGCAGCGCCAATCCAAAGAGAGCCACTCCCCAGCCAATTGTTGCCAGGCGGGAAAGCTGGACGCGCCGCTCTTCCGTCGACTCTGGCCGGATCCGCGCATAGAAATCGACAATCGTTGTGGAGGAGAGCGAATTCAGCGCAGCGCTCAGATTCGACATCGCCGCTGCCACGATCGCGGCAATCAGCAGGCCGCTCGCGCCATGCGGCATGTGCGTCACAATGAAGGTCGGAAATAGGGTGTCCGTTCGGCCAAAGACCATGTTGGGCGCGAAGAGTTTGTAGTAAGCAAAAAGCATCGCGCCGATCAGAAGGAATAACGAGAACTGAAAAAAGATCGCCACTCCGCTTGCCAGCAGCGCGATCTTGGCCTGCCGTTCGCTGCGTGCAGAAAGAAGGCGCTGCACGAAAAGTTGGTCGGTTCCATGACTGGCGGTAATCAGGAATGCGCCGCCGATGAGCCCCGACCAGAACGTATAAGTAGTGGAGAAATTCCACGACATATCAAACACTTTGAATTTGTCAGCATGAGCAGCAATAGCGGAAGCGGCCGCCCATCCGCCCGGCACTGAATGCAGGATCACAAGAAGAGCCACGAAGGTCCCGGCCAGATAGACAATCAGCTGCACCACATCGGTCCAGATCACCGCGGCCATTCCGCCTTTGAACGTGTAGGCCAGGGTCAATAGCGTCACGATAGCGATGGCTGAGACATCGCGTCCAAAGCTGGTCGTTCCCGGCAGCAGGTTCGCGAACGCAGCCCGAACCACAATCGCGACTGCGAACACGCGCACTCCTTCCGCGGCTGCCCGCGTGACGAGGAATACTCCGGCTGTCAAGGATCTGAGCCTCTGCCCAAAACGGCGCTCGATCAACTGGTACGCCGTGACAAGCTCGCCGCTGAAATAATGAGGGACGAAAAGGAAAGCGACGATGACGCGCCCAACCAGGTATCCCATCACCAGTTGCAGAAACTGAAAGTCCTTCTCGTAAGCGAGGGCGGGAACGCTGACAATGGTAAGGGTGCTGGTCTCCGCTGCCACGATCGACAGCGAAATCGCCCACCAGGGAGCGGCGTTGTCCGCGAGGAAATAATCCTTCAGAGTGCGCTGCTTGCCACGAAAGCGCAAACCAAAGAGCGTAACTCCCGCGAGATAGGCGACGATGACCGCGATATCCAGGGAGTTCAGCCCCATGCGTCGTTCCTCTCACACCGGCGATCCTGCGGATGCTCTTCGAGGCGCTGCTCCCAACCCGGGCGCTTCACGCAGACATATTTTTCTCTTTGGTCCCATTCAATCATGCCACGTCAAACACAGACGAGATTGCGAAGACCCGAACGTGACACAATGCCGCTTTGTTCAGAAAAAATGCAACGCTCGCCCGCGGCTGGGCATCACAGGGTCATGGCCGTAGATTAAAGCAACACGCGGTCCGAAGATCACGGGGTATTTCGCGCTGAGCAAGCCCGTATCCGAAGCTTCGAGCCTTGCCCGCCTTGGCGCAAAGCGCATGCTGTCGGGATAATCACTTTAAGAAAGAAGCCGGGGCGAACGGACCCCAAATATCTGAATGTAAGTTCGGCATTATCGCCGAAGGAAAGTGGGCCCTTATCTTTCAAAGCAATCGGAAACGAGAGAATCGAATGCCTACCCGCAAGGAACAATGGAGCAAGGACGTGCATACAAATTCCACCCATCCGCCGGTTTCCCTGTTCACAAAAGATCCCGAGACCATCGCCGAATCGCTTGCATCGAAGGAAGTCTCTCCAAAGGGACCAGCCTCTGGCATGAGAATGCTTACCTTCTATATCAATCGTGCCGGCAGGGGAATCAGCGCCTCCAGAATGCGCAATCTTGAAAAAGCGAAGAAACTGTTATCCGCGCGCGTTGAGAAGGCGCGAAAAGAGCAAGAGCGCAGTAAGACCGCTTGACGCGTCAGCCTCTGCGGCCCTTCCCTCGCTCCTGCACCCCCATGGTGCGTAGGGTTTCCGCGGACAAGCGTTGCTTGACGATCTCCATCTCCTTCCACGGATCACGCCGCAGCCTCGCCTTCCAGGTCTCAAAGTGGGTCACGTGAAACACCGGCCTCTTGTCGGACTTCAATTCCTTCCAATCCAGAGTCATCGCGACTGGGACGTCACTGCGCGCCCGGGGAGAAAACGGCGCGATCGATGTGGATCCCCGATCGTTGCGCAGATAGTCGAGATAGATTAGGTCCTTGCGCGCCGCTTTCGTCATCTTGGTGATATATAACTTCGGATTATCTTTTTCCATGCTCAGAACCAGGCGGTGCGCAAACTCCTTCACCACCGGCCACTCGTACTCTGCCTTGATCGGAGCCACGACGTGCAGCCCCTTTCCGCCGGTACTCTTCAGGAAGCTTTGCAAGCCCAGCTTTTGAAGCCGATCGCGGATTTCCTGTGCACTCGCCGTCAAGGTCTTCCACGCGATGGCTGCATCCGGATCCAGGTCGAATACAATCCGATCCGGCTTTTCCAGTGACTCGTTACGCGAGCCCCAGGTGTGCAGTTCAAAAACACTCATCTGCGCCAAGCCCACCAATCCTTCGGCGGTGCTCACAGTAAGATAGTCTTCCTTGCCCCCGGTCTTCGGATTGGGAATTGAGACGCTGTGCACGTCTTTCGACAGTCCTAGTCCAATATGTTTCTGAAAGAAGCACTGCTTGCCGCTCCCTTCCGGGCACCGAACCACGCTGAGCGGGCGGTCCGCCACATGCGGCAACATTCGTTCCGCGACCGCCAGGTAGTACTCGGCAAGCTGTTGCTTTGTCATTCCGCTTTCTGGGTCCAGAACTTTGTCGGGATGGGTAATCGGAAGCTTGGCCGGGACCCTGGTGATTCGCCTCGCCTCACTTTCGCTCGGGCGCGTCCGATGGGCTGTCCCCTTTCCCGCAGTGGCTGTTCCCTTTCCCGCAGCAGGGGTGCCAGCCGAAGCTTTCTCCGGATCGACTGCCATCTCGCGCACCACTTCCTTCGCCGGCTTATCTTCGCGAAGTCCCTTGAATGCTGCCTGTCTCACCAGGTTGTCTCTCGTCCATGTCGTGAAAGCGACCTGCGCCACCAGTTCCGGCTTCACCCAATGGGCATTTTGTCGCGCTTCCCGCGGTATCTCAACAAATGGCGGCTGCTTTTGCTCTAATGCATCCAGTTTTGTGCGCAGCATCCGTTGGGTTGCCTGCGTGAACCCTGTCCCCGTCCGTCCCGCGTACCGGAGTTTTCCTCCTTCGTAGTAACCCAGCAACAGAGCCCCGACACCATGCCCGCCGGTTGATATATACGTGAATCCCCCAATCACAAACTCCTGCTCCAGAATGCACTTTGCCTTGAGCCATGAGCTCCCCCGCCCCTGCGTGTATTTTGCAGTTGCAAGCTTTGAAACAATGCCCTCGGCGCCCAGTGCGCACGCTTCTTTGAAGACTTCTTCGCCGTTCGCTTCAAGATGTTCGCTCAGTCGGAGAGGCGAATCCCGGTCTAAGTGGCTGAACACCCCCGCCAATAACTCCTTGCGTTCAAGCAGGCCAAGTTCGCAAACATTGTGCCCATCCAGATAGAGAAGATCGAATGCAAAGTATCGAAGATAGCTCTGTTTGCCTTCCTGGAAAGTAGCCTGCAGATCGGCAAAATTGGTGCGCCCCTTCTCGTCAAGCGCCACAACCTCGCCGTCGAGAATCGCACTTTCCACCGGCAGTTGTGCGGCTGCGCGCGCGATGTCCGGCATGCGCGCCGTCCAATCCAGACCCTTGCGCGTCAGCAGTTTTGCCTCGCGCTCCTTTCCTCGCCCCTGGGTAGGTGGTACCTGAATCTGGATTCTGTAACCATCCAGTTTCAGTTCATGCACCCAATCCTTCCCACTGGGCGGCTTGGTCGCCTGCTGCGCCAGTTGCGGTGGAACAAATTCCGGAAACGCCTTACGCGGTGCAGACTTCAGCAGGGCAGATCGCCTGGCGTTTGTGCTTTTCGCCCTCCCGGCTGATGCCCGATCCACTGTTGTCGCCCCACGCGCGTTCTGCGCAGCCCCATTGCCATCTCCACGATTCGAGTTCCAGACATGGTCCTCGCTCTTGGCGATCTGCTCAATGCTGCGCTGCGTGATCGCGCTGTCGGGCGCTTCCTCGGTAATCGCAGGTTCGGACGCCGGCTGCACCAGCGAATCGTTCTCCTTGATCAAAAGCCAGTTTGGCTTATCCGGCCGCTCGCCATGGCCGCGCATTCGCACCAGGACCCACTTACCTTTGAGTTTCTTCCCATGCAGCTCAAACTTCAGATTGCCCTCTGCCAATCCTTTATCCACATCCACAAGCGGCGTCCAATCGCCGTAGTCCCACACCATCACGGTTCCCCCGCCGTATTGTCCCTTGGGGATCGTGCCTTCAAACCCTCCATACTCTATCGGATGATCCTCTACCTGCACTGCCAGCCGCTTGTCGTCCGGATAGTAACTCGGCCCCTTTGTAACTGCCCAGCTTTTCAGCACCCCATTCCATCCCAGCCGAAAGTCATAGTGCAACCTCGTCGCCGCATGCTTTTGCACCACGAACGGAAGCGCATTCTTGTTATTCGAAGGCTTGTGGCTGGTTCCGCTGGGCTCCTGCGTAATTTTGAAGTCGCGCATTTCGCGGTAGCGCTCAAGCTGCCGGTCAACTGCCCGTGATGCCTGGGCCCCCGATTTGGCTCGTGTCACCATTCTCAAGCGGCCCTACGCTTGCGTTTTGGCTTCACAAGCACGGGACCCTTTTTCGATGCGCGCCGTGCTGCGGGTTTCTCGCTTACCGAGGGACGCTTGGCCTCCGTCACGCTGCGGCGCAAAGCATCCATCAGATTCACGACCTTGGGTCTCGCCGGTTTTTCTTCCTCCAGCAGCAACGGCTTGTTCTTCCGCTTAGCTTCAAGCAACTTGCGCAAAGCCTCTTCATAGTCGTCTTTAAACACATTGAGCTTGAAGGGCGCCGAATAGCTGTTGATGAGTTCGGTAGCCATCGCCAGTTGTTTCTTGTCAGCCACGGCTCCTGGAATCTTAGAAAAATACTCCTCCGGCTCGCGCAACTCCTCAGCGTAGCGAAGCGTATAGCCCATGAGCCCGCGCAGCTTCTTGTCCGGGGGCACCGCAATCGCGATAAGGTGCTCTCGACCCCCAAACGCAATCTCGCCGATCGCAGCCTTGCCGGTCTCCTCCATTGCCTTCCTCACCACGACGAACGCATCGGGGGATTCCTTCGGCTGCGGCACAACGAAATACGGCTTCTCGAAGAGAACCGGATACAGTTCTGTCATATCGACGAACTGGCTCACCTCAATCGCCTTCTTTGTCTCAATGCGCAGCTTCGCAATCTCCTTCGGCTCCACTATCAGATAGTCGCCTTTACTATACTCAAATCCTTTTACTATTTCCGAGTCATCGACGGGCTTATCTTCATTCACAACATTCAAATGGTGAATCCTCTTCCCGCTGGCCCGATCGATCTCATGAAATCGAACTCCAGGATTGGCGGCGGTCGCAGGAAATAACTGGATCCCGAAGGACACGAGCGAGATTTTCAATTGACCCGACCAATACGGGCGTGCAGCCATATCCCCTCCAGACAATTGGCTTCCAAAGGGCAAGCATGTCCTTCAGTCGCAGACGTTTTCGTGTGATGCGCCGCCCCGCACGAGAGTTGGCCGCACTTTACGCTCCGATTCGGCTCGTCGTCTTCCCCTGGGATCTCAAATCCGCAGGAAACTCCGAAACCCGTCGCTGCTTCCAACCTGCTGTCTGGTCACCGCAAAGGCGCGAAACAACGGGCCTGGAATCCCTCCAAAAGGAGTGCGCATGGATGTGCTTGTCTTCAACCCGGGAAGCAACTCTCTCAAGGCCGGAATCGTTCGTTGTTCCGCGGCCCAACCGTCCGCCTCGGCGGGAACGAAACTAGTCGAACTCATCGTCGAAGGAATCGGCAAAGACCCCATGCTGTCTGTTTATCGCGGAAAAACCATTGCGCATTCAGAGCCGCTCCAGGCTCGCGATTTCGGTGAAGCTGCCGCCAGCATTCTTCGCTGGCTTGAGGGAGGCGCGGCGCACAATCGCGGCTGGCAAATGAGCCAGATGGGCTGCGTGGGCATTCGTGTGGTGCATGGGGGTCCTCGTTTCAACCAGCCCGTCGAAATCATCGCCGAGGTTGAGCGCGAGATCTCCGACCTCGCAAAATGGGCGCCACTGCATAACCCGCGTTCGGTTGAGATTCTCCCTCCAATCCGCAACCGCTTCCCCGGAATTCCCTTCTACGCGGTCTTCGACACTTCATTCCATGGCACCATCCCGGAAAAGGCAAGCCTCTATGCAATCCCTCTCGAGCTCTCGCGGAAACACTCCATTCGCCGCTACGGTTTTCATGGCATCTCGCATCGCTACCTGCTCGAGCGGTACGCTACCATCGTCCACAAGAGCCCAAGCGAACTGAATCTCGTCACCATGCATCTCGAAAGCGGCTGCTCGGTCACGGCAATTTCTCATGGACAATCGGTCGACAACACCATGGGACTCACGCCGCTTGAGGGCCTGATGATGGGAACCCGCTCCGGCGATGTCGATCCAGCACTGCTCCCCTTTCTCGCCCAGGAGGAGCATCTCGAGCTATCCGAAGTCATGACCATCCTCGAGAAAAAGTCGGGGCTGCTCGGGGTCTCCGGCAAGTCTCTCGATACACGCGTCCTGATACGTGAATACGACACCGATGAGAGGGTCTGGCTCGCCATGGAAATGTTTTCGTACCGGGTTCTGAAAGCCGTCGGGGCCTACCTGTGCGCCCTGCACGGCGCCGACGCCGTGATCTTCGGAGGCGGCATCGCCGAGAACACGCCCCTGGTCCGTCAAAGAATCTGCGAAGGCCTCCGCTGGTGCGGCCTTGAAATAGATGAAGAGCAGAATCGCACGGTCATCGATGTCGAGGGCCGGCTTTCGACAAAGAACTCTCCCATCCAGGCCTACGTAATTCCCGAGGAAGAGACTTTACAGATCGCGCACGAGTGCAGTCAGGCGATCCAGGCGAATAAATCGGCGCCCCCCGAATTCAAGCACAGCACAACCGTTCCATAGACCGCATCGCCCCTCATTCCAAGGCGACATCGAAGCGTTCAGATGCATCTATCTCCGGCATGATACGAAAACTGAAGTCAGGCCAATTTCGTCTCTACTCGCGAAAGAAAAGTCCCTCAACCGGCAAGCGCCGCAATCTGGGCACGTTCTCAACGCTCGAGCAGGCCAAGCAGCATGAACGCGAAGTGCAGTACTTCAAAAGACACTGACGGACAGCGGCCACTGAGCATTTAGGCGTGCGGAACGGAGCAGTCGCGTCAACCCGCGACCCCGGCCTCTTTGCCGCCTCCTGCGCAAGGCATCCACTCAGTTCGCGCCGGCATCCGAAGGGATGAATCGAATACACGATGAGGAGTCAAAGCCATGCCGGACGAAGAGACAGTTGAAAAAGCCAGGCAGGACCTGAACGAAGGCAAGGCGCCATCCACTGCGGCAGGCGAATTCGTGCGTGAAGAGATCGAGCATGTCCGCGAAGGCAAGCACGGAGTTCGCTCACCACAGCAGGCCATCGCCATCGGCCTCAGCAAGGCTCGCAGAGCGGGAATACCCCTCGAACCTCCCGCGCCCGGCACGACCAGTTCCGAAACACGAAAAAAAGCCAAACAGGACCTCAAGAAGGGCAAAGCCTCGCCGCAGACGCACGAAGAAGGCGTTTCGCCAAGAGGCAAAGCCCGTCTCAAAGCTATGAAGCAGGAGTCCAGAAGCACTGCAAGCCATTCAGCGTTATCCCGCCATGCAAAAAGTGCAGCAAAAACCGCTCGGTAAAGCCGCAGCCTCACGGCAGCGCCTGAAAATTGCATCTCGGCAGTTAGATCCTCATCTCACATGGGTGGCAGAATTGCATGGCGGACTCCAACGGCCAAGCGAAAACCTCCGAAGTGTCGCCTTGGCTTGTCGCGGTCTCCGTCATGCTCGCGACGTTCATGGAGGTGCTTGACACCGCCATCGCATCGGTCGCCTTGCCCTACATTGCAGGCTCGCTTTCTGCGACCACCGATGAAGCCACCTGGGTCCTCACCAGCTATCTTGTTGCCAATGCGGTGATCCTCCCGGCGAGCAACTGGTTCTCGCTTCGCTTCGGACGCAAGCGGTTCCTGGTGATCTGCGTACTCATCTTTACCACAGCTTCTTTCTTCTGCGGTGCAGCTCCATCACTGGTGTTCATTCTCATTGCGCGCATCGTGCAGGGCGCGGGCGGCGGAGCGCTTCAGCCCCTCTCCCAGGCCATCCTGCTCGAGAGCTTTCCGCCCCAAAAGCGCGGCATCGCAATGGCTGTATTTGCCTTTGGAGTGGTCGTTGCGCCAGTGCTCGGCCCCACCCTCGGCGGATGGCTCACCGACGCCTACAGTTGGCGCTATGCGTTCTACATCAATATCCCCATCGGAATTCTTGCCGCCTTTATGATTGGCCGGTTCGTCAAGGACCCGCCCTATATCAAGAATGCAAAAGTCAGCAAATTCGACAACCTCGGCTTTGGCCTTCTGATCGTATGGACCGGCTGTCTACAGGTCGTCCTCGACAAGGGGCAGGAAGATGATTGGTTTGGAGCGACATGGATTCGTGTCGCCGTCACCGCGCTTGCCATCGCCTTCGTGTGGTTCGTCATCCATTCGTTTCGTTCCAAGACTCCTCTGGTCAACCTGCGCATCTTTAAGGATAGAAACTTCGCCGTCGGATGCTTCCTCATTACCATGTTCGGAGTCGCGATCTACTCCATGATCACGGTCCTGCCGCTCTTCTATCAGGAGTTGCTCGGATACACCGCATTCAGTGCGGGCCTTGTCGTGGGACCGCGCGGAATTGGCTCCATCATCGGCATGCCGGTCATTGGCTTTCTCGGTCAAAAGCTCGATGCCCGCGTCCTGCTCACCTTCGGCTTTATGGTCTTCGGCGTCACTTCACTCATCTTTGGAAACGTCGACCTCAGCATCGGTCCCACAACGTTACTGTGGCCCATCATCATCACCGGTTTTGCCCTGAGTTTTGTTTTTGTTCCGATTACGACACAGTCCTATGGCACGCTGCGCAACGAACAGATCGGCAATGCCAGCGGAATCTTCAATCTGGTTCGTAACATTGGAGGATCCATCGGCATTTCCGTGACACAAACTCTGCTCACGCGCCGCTCAGACTATCACCAGAGCCAGATCGCCAATTATGTTCCGCAAACACAGATCTGGTTGCAGCAACAAACATCGAACCTGAGCAGACCGCTTGCCCAGTACTTCAACCCCGCTAACGCCATGCGGGGTGCCTTGGCAACCCTCTACCGCGACCTGGTGCAGCAGGCGCAACTATGGGCGTTTGTTGATGTCTTCCGCTGGATGGCGCTCCTCTGCTTCGGATGTGTTCCGCTGGTCTGGCTCTTCCGCAAAGTCAGGCCCGGCAAAAAAACTGCTGCCGTGCACTGAAGCAACCTGTCCGCGTCAACCTGGCTGAATCTCAGGGAAGACTATACTGGCTGTGTAATCCTCCTCCGGCCATGCGACCTGAACTGATCCGAGCCGCGGAACTTCTGCAGCGCGATACCCCCGAATCCATCGAAGAAGCCATCGGCCTGCTCCAGGAGACGGTCTACTCCTTCAGCATGAAGGTCTGCGGGCATCCTGAAGACGCCGAAGATACCATGCAGGAGGTCCTCTATCGTTCGCTCGGCCACCTCGCAAAAATCCACGCCCCGCAAGCGCTGGCCGTATGGCTCTATACCGTCACACGCAATCGCTGCTGGCGCATGCGCCGTAAGCCCGCTCACGCTCCCGCGCGTACCTTCTCGCTTGACGAGTTGATGCCCGACGACGCGGAGTTGGGTCGACTGTTGCAGGATGCCGCACTTAGCCCCGAAGACAACCTGCTCCACGCCGAGCAGCACCATCTGCTGCATCAGGCCGTGTTGCGCATCCCCGCACCTCTACGTATTGTTCTTGTGCTTCACGATATGGAAGAGCTCACAACTGATCAGGTTGCTCAGGTGCTTGAGCTGCAACCCGGAACCGTGCGGGTCAGGCTTCATCGTGCGAGGCTGACCGTACGGAAAGAGATGAGCCTCTCACTCGATGGCATGCCCCGGCGGCCCGACGGCACTCCAGTTCCCGAACAGAAGCCGCCGACAGCCAGACCCAGGACCGCAAATCGCCCCGCCGTCTGCCGGGAGTTATTCGCCGACCTTTCAGAGTATTTGGACGGACGTGTTGAGCCTCGCACCTGTGAACAGATGCGCGAGCATATTGAGGGATGTCCGTCCTGCGTGGCTTTCCTTCGCGACCTGCGCGCCGCGATCGATCGCTGCCGTAGCCTCGAAGTCCCTTGCGATCCGACCCTCGCATCCCGTCTGCGCTCCCTGCTCACCCGCGAATACCTGCGCATGCTGGGATCTTCCGTTTCGAAAAAAGTTGCTGCAGCCGTGTAACGAATCATCGCGCGCGTGTCTTTATTCCTCTGAAAGCTGAGGATCCTCATGGAAGTGAAAGTTACGCATCTCGATCATCTTAAATTCGCCATTCATTCCCGCTCCCATTCCATCATCTGCGACCAGCCCGCCGAAAACGGGGGCGAGGATTCCGGCATGACGCCTCCTGAGCTGATGCTCGCGTCGTTGGGTTCGTGCGCGGCCTTTTATGCCGTGCAATATCTCAAAGCCCGCAGCCTCGCGGACACCGGCGTTGAAGTCTCGGTCACCGCTGAGAAGCTGAAGCAACCCGCCCGGCTCGGCGAGTTCCACATTTCAGGTCCTATGCCCAGTTGCACTAAGTGAAGAGCATACCGAGGGCCTCCTGCGCTCCGTACATCACTGCCTCATCCACCAGACATTGCTGTCTGCGCCGACAGTCAAAATTGAACTGGCCATTGCACAACCTGCACTTGTGTAGGACGCGCACTTTGAGGGCAAGCGATGAAGCACTCAAAAGCCAGAAGACCCACCATTTATAGCCGGGTCTAACCAGGTTGGTGAGAAAGTTCTGGTTTTGAAAGGGCACGACTTTAGCCGTGCCAAAAATGCCCAATATAACCAGGGCTTTTTAGCCTTGAGGCATTGCTTAATGGGCGACAGTCTGAGGAAGACACGGCGCTCAGCCGGGTCTCCTTGTCATTGCAAGGTCCGTTAACGGTCGTGATCGCCGTGGTCGCGATCGCCCCACAGGTGGTGTACCGCAACGCGGTAGCCGCGCCGGAATCCCTCACGATAAGCTTCCCGCTCCTCGGGCGGACCATGCGGGTGACGGTATTCGTCGCGATTCTCTACGTCAGGACGGCGATGGTTGTCGTAATCGCGGTGAGCCCCTTCAAGTCCATCGTGAAAGCCGCGACGCTCGATATCGTTCAGTTCCTGCGGTGGCGCATCCCAATCCCGATCATGATCCCGATCCTGACTGATGGCGGCAGCGGCTGGAGAAGCGTACGTCTTCGTTGTCACCAAACCGGTCGCTCCAATCAATAGCGCGAGTGCCGGAATTGCATACCAACTTGGTTTCAGCATTCGATCTCCTTTCCCTTTGGCTTGCGGGTCTCTTTTGGGGCGGTGCCGTCAACCTCTGGGGCAGTAAGCCGGCCCGCAAGCAACTCGATTGTATGCGGCGTTCTGGAATGCGGCCATTCAATATTTCGCGGGAGCCGGCTCCATCGCTCGAAGTTGCGAATTGTGAGCCATCTGCCCGCGGAAGCATGGCAGACAAGAAAAACCCGACCGCTGAGCGGCCGGGTTTTCTTTTGAAGGCTTCCCGCCCACTTTCCGAAAGCCTCAGTCCACGATTAGTGGTCGTGATCTCCTGAGAGGTGAGCCATTGCCCGCTCGTAACCCCGGCGGAAACCCTCCCGATAGGCATCGCGGTCATCGTGCGGAACATGGGGATGGCGGTACGCGTCATGATCATCGGCGTCCGCGTGACGATGATGTTCGAAGTCATGGCGGGCCGCTTCGATGCCGTCATGATAGCCTTGCCGCTGAACATCGCGAAAATCCTCCGGGGGCCGATCCCAATCATCTCTATCTTGCACAGCGCCGACGGCGGCCGTACCCAACGGCGCCGCGTGCGCCTTCACTAAGGCCGGGCTCACCAATACCAACGAAAAGGCGAGCGCTGAAGGAGCAATCCATTTTAGCTTCATCGTTTAATAAACCTCCGTTCCAAGCCGTTCAGATGGCCTTATGAGGCCGAATGTTGCCCACCAGCTCTTAAAATTGAAGAAGACCGGAGGAATCTCAAGCCGTCTCGAGGCGCATAACTCATTCCCTACCAATGGGTTCAGTATTGCGGCAAAATAATCCGCTACGATTGCCTCATGCCGCTTCTCGATATCCGCGACCTGCAAATTCGCTTCGGAGCAACCGAGGCCGTGCGCGGCATTAACCTCCAGCTCGACGAGGGCGAGGTGCTCGGCCTGGTCGGCGAATCGGGATCAGGCAAAAGCGCCACCGCGCTCGCAATCCTCGGGCTGCTGGGCACTGCCGCGCAGGTCACGGGGCAGATTATCTGGCGCAATGGCGCCGACGCCGTCGACTTGCTCCGCCAGTCTGCGGACGCGCTGCGCAAACTCCGCGGCCGCGAGATCGCCATGATCTTTCAGGAACCGATGACCGCGCTCAACCCCGTCATGTCCATCGGCCGCCAGGTGGCTGAGTGTGCTGAAGCGCACTTGTCCTCCTGGACTGGGCAGGAAGCCAAACGGCGCGCCATCGCCGCACTCGAAGAAGTCGCGATACCCGAAGCTGCCCGCCGCTACAGCGATTTCCCGCACCAGTTTTCAGGTGGACAACGTCAGCGAATTCTCATCGCCATGGCGCTCATCAACCGGCCCAAACTGCTGATCGCCGATGAACCGACTACGGCCCTCGATGTCACCGTGCAGGCACAGATTCTGGCTCTGCTTGCCGATCTGCAACGCGAGCATGGCCTGGGAATGCTGTTCATTTCGCATGATCTGGCCGTGGTTGGCCAGGTAGCCGGCCGCGTCGCCGTGATGCGCGCCGGAGTGGTTGTCGAAACAGGGCCAACCTTGCGCTTGCTCACCGCACCCCAACATCCCTACACGCGCAGCTTGCTGGCCGCGGTGCCCACCCTGCGAACCGATCGTTCCAAGCCCCTTGCCATGGTTGGGGATTTACAGCCCGACTAGGGCTATACTTTTCTTCACACAAACATTCATTGCCTGGCGAGTCAACGCGCATCCGGTCCATCGTGATTCAACGCGAGACGATCCGTGGACACCGCAAATCGCCGCTGTCGATGAATGCAGTGAATAACCGAAACGCTCCGCAAGAGGAAGGCGATCTATGACGCATCTGGCGCGCATTTGCACCGCGGCACTCATCGCAATTCTCCCCGTGTGCCCCGCACAAACCCGCAGTCACAGGAAAGCGCCGGACCCCAAGCCGCAGCCCACTGCTCCGGAGCTCTTCGAATACATTCGCGGTTCGCTTCTCTCCTATAGCCCCAATGATGGAATTAACGACAACGTGGAGGTCACCATCAATTCCACCGCCACAATCCTTACGATCACGGCACCCGGTGGCCACTGCGATGTTGCCCTGAGTTCGCTCGACTCAAATACGTTGGTCTGGGATGTCTTTGACCCGAGCGATCCCGTTCAGCCCCGGGACAGGCTTCTGCGCCTCACGGCCGTCTCGACTCCGGGCAAACCGGCGAGAACCTGCTACGACAAACAGAACCGTGCGGATGCAACCATGGTTGCCAACCGCGCCCGTCTTCTGTTTTCGTTAGCCATGACCGACCCAGTGCCAAAGTTTCAAGAGAACCTGGCCAAAGCCTTCAAACAGCTCATCGTGTTCAGCGGCGGGGCTCCTGAGAAGAACATCTTCTAACATCTCGCGCATTTGCGGTTTGTGCCAAGCGGCGCGCGGACCAGAGACACGACCGCCTCCGAGCGCAAACCCGGAGGCGGCCTGACAGCATCAGCTTTGATTACTCCGCTGCGGCAGCTTCTGCGACCGGCTCACCCAATTCCTCATGAGCTTCGGTCAGCACCTGCACCTTCACGTGCGCCGTGACTTCCCGGTGCAACTTGATCGCCACCGTGTATTCACCCACGGTCTTGAGCGGCTCGTTCAGTTGAATCTTGCGACGATCCACCTCAAAGCCCTTCGCTTCCAGTCCGCTCGCAATATCGACCGAAGTGACGGATCCGAAGAGCTGGCCGTTCTCACCCGACCTGCGGGTAAAGCTGAGCGCGACCAACTCGAGCTTCGCGACAAGTTCCTCCGCTTGAACCTTCTCCGTGGCAGAGCGGCGCGCGGCTGCGGTCTTCATCTGTTCAATTACGGCCTTGTTGGCCAGCGTGGCCTGCAGCGCCAACTTGCGGGGCAGCAGAAAATTGCGGCCGTAGCCGTCGGCCACCTTGACGACATCGCCACGGTGGCCCAGGTTGGCTACGTCTTCTTTCAGAATGACTTCCATTTCAAACTCTCCAGTGTTGCAGGCGGCGCCCAGGTCGACTGCCCTTGTGTTAGACACAAAAGCTCGCCATGGGTTGCACCGCGCAGGATTTTACATCGGCTCTGAAACCGTTGTCGCCCGTGGAACCCGGTTAACTTATACAACTTAAGTGTTAACGCAGGTGAAAAAGCAACAACCGCTCCCTAATGCCGAGTCGCAAAAGGCAACAGGGCGATGTTCCGCGCCTGCTTGATGGCGCGGGTCAAACGCCGTTGGTGCGTGGTGCATACCCCGGTAAGCCGCCGTGGCACAATCTTGCCGCGCTCCGCCACAAACCCTTGCAGCAGGCGAACATCGCGGTAAGGAATCGCGTCGATCTTCTCGGTGCAGAACTTGCACACCTTCTTGCGGCGGAAAAACTTGCCGCGGCCGCCCGGACCGCCCGAAGGCCGTCCGCCGGGACCGCCGGGACGTCCGCCCGCACGCGGTGGCGCTGAGCTCGGACCCGTGCTCGGGCCGGAGCTTGATTCTTGGGGTGCTGCCGATGCGCCCGTCTCGGGCGCCCTTCCAGTGCTTTCTTCAGACATCGTGTTTCCTCTTTACTCTCATTGCTTCCTTTGTCCATCGAGGGCGCGGAAGGCAGGATCAGACCGTGGCTGGCTCAATCTCGCGAGCCGGCGACGGCAAATGGGTGACAGACGCTCAGACGCCTGCCTGAACCGTCTCGGAGGCTTCAGCCGCAACAGGCGCGGCGGTAACCGGTGCGGCGGCAGCCGGTGTCGGCGCCGTCGCCGTCGTCGGATCCGGACTCAGCCTTCTGCGCACGCCGCGCAGCGCTTTCACCTTGGCCAGCCGCTTCTCTTCCTCGTCCATGCGCACGGTGATGAACTTGATCACCGGCTCTGAAACGCGCAAGCGCCGCTCCAGTTCCAGCACCACGGCGCCATTGGCTTCGATGGTCATCAGAACATAATTGCCGTCGTTGAACTTCCGCACCATGTAGGCGAGCTTGCGTCGGCCCATCTTGTCCACGTTCTTTACCACCCCGCCGCCATTCGTGACGGAGGTGTTAAAGCCGGCAATCAGCTTGTCGACATCCTCTTCGACCGTATCGGGCCGAACGATAAACATAACCTCATACAAACGTGACATCCGGTTTCCTTTTCCGCTGAAGCGCTCCGCTCCAACTCACAACTTACAGATCACATCGAACAGTTCACAGTCCCAAGTTTGCAGGTTCTATTCCCTGTTCCCTGTTCCCTCGTCCCTGTCTTTCCTGTTGAACTCGTTCATCGCGGGTCCTGGGCCACTTTCGATAATGCGCCGCGCAGCCTTCGCCACCCGGTCCAGCACCTCGTCCATCACCGTCAAATCCGCCTTGCGCATCGGCGACAGCAGGTAATCCCTGCCCGGCCTCCTGCCACCAACAGCCTCGCGAGCTTCAGGGGGCAAATCCAATCCGACGCCAATCCGCAATCGCAACCATTCCTGGCTGCCCAGGGCCGAAGTCACGCTGCGAGCTCCGTTGTGGCCCGCCGGCGAACCGCGCTCCCTGATCTTCAGTGTCCCCAGCACCAGGTCCAACTCGTCATAAATCACGAGCAGGTCCTGCGCCGGGTCCGCCTCAAATTCCTTCACCAAAGCGGCCACTGCCAGCCCGCTCAGGTTCATGAAGGTTTCCGGTTTCGCCAGGATTACCGTCCGCCCCGCCATCCGGCAGGTTGCGGTGATAGCCCGGCATCGCCGGTTCTGGACCACAACACCCTCTTGCTGGGCGATGCGGTCAATCGCCATGAACCCCGCGTTATGCGGCGTCCACACATAATCGGGCCCCGGATTGCCAAGTCCCACCACAAGAAAGGGGCCGGACGAAATGGAACCCCGGCTCCCGCCCGATTCAGTGTCCCCGGCGAGCGTCCGCCGTTGCGGAAGCTCGCCGGGTTGATGGGACTCGCTCTCCTCGGCCAATGCTTACTTCTTCGCCCCGGCTTCGGGCTTCTTGCCCGCCGCTTCCGGCTCAGTCTTGCCCTTCTTCGCCACCTCAGGCTCAACCGCAGCCGCTGCAGCCGCCGCTTCGGCAGTTGCCGCTGCTTCGACTTCAGCAGCAGTTGGCGCTTCTTCACGGATCGTGACTACGTGGGCCACGGTCGCATCTTCTGAATTCAGATACTTGAAGTTGTCCGAGCGGGGCAGGTCGCTCACACGCAATGCCCCATGCATCTCGAGGCCACTCACATCCGCGTCGATGTGGCTCGGGATGTTCCCTGGCAGGCACTCGATTTCCACCTCGCGCAGTACCTGGTCGAGAAGGCCGCCGGCCGCCTTCACGCCCACCGGAACCCCCAGCAGCTTCACACGCACGCTCACCCGCAGCAGCTTGTCCAGCGCAATGCGTTTCATGTCGATGTGGATCAACTGATCCTTCAGCGGCTCCCGCTGCCAGTCGACAATCATCGCCTTGGCCGCCGGATTACCGGCTACCTCAACATCGAAAATAGTGTTATGGCCGCTCTCGGAAAAAAGAATCCGGGAAATCTGCTTGGGATCTACCTCAATGGCCACGGCCTCATGTCCGGCGCCATACAGCACGGCAGGAATCTTGCCCGCGACGCGCACTCGGCGCGCGGCATTTTTGTTGAACTTGCCCACTCGGGGCTTCGCTACGACTACTTCAGGCATTCAGTCTCTCGTTTCTGTTCTCGGGCACAGGCCTCATCGGCGCCGCTCCCTTTGTTGTGCCAGTGGTCGGTGGTCAATTTTCAGTGGTCAGAAAGACCAGAAACTGGCTAAAGCCGACCGGCTCGTTTTTACGCTGAACACTGATCACTGATCACTGTCCACTATTCCCTCACGAAAACAGCGTACTCACGCTGGTCTCCATATGAATGCTTTCGATCGCCGCGCCCAACAGGCCGGCGATTGAGAGTACTTTGATCTTGGGTAACTTCTGTGCCGCCTCGCGCAGCGGAATCGTATTCGTAACAATCAACTGCTCAAGCCGCGAGTTGGCAATCCGATCGATCGCCGGGCCCGAAAGCACGGCATGGCTGGCGCAGGCGTATACCGCCAGTGCGCCGCTTGCAAACAAGGCATCCACGGTCTTGACCAGGGTCCCTGCTGTATCAATAATGTCGTCGATGATCAGGCAGTTCTTGCCGGCCACATCGCCGACAACATTCATCACTTCAGCGACGTTAATGTCCGTGCGCCGCTTATCCACAATGGCCAGCGGAGCACCCACTTTCTGTGCGAAAAACCGCGCCCGCTCCACGCCGCCCGCATCTGGTGAAACCACAGTCAGATTTGGCAGGTTCAACTCGCGGAAGTAGCTCACCAGCACCGGGCTGGCAAACAGGTGATCGACGGGAATGTTGAAGAAGCCCTGGATCTGCGCGGCGTGCAGGTCGACAAACAAGGCGCGATTCGCACCGGCCGTCGTCAGCAGATCGGCAATCAGTTTGGCGCTGATCGCCACGCGAGGGCGGTCTTTGCGGTCCTGGCGCGCGTACCCGTAGTAGGGCACCACCACCGTAATTCTTGCCGCTGAAGCCCGCTTGAGCGCGTCAATGATCACCAGAAGCTCAACCAGGTGCTGGTCGACCGGATAGCACGTGGGCTGCACCACGAATACATCCACCCCACGCACGTTCTCGAGCAGTTGGAAGTAAACCTCGCCGTCGGCGAAGCGCTGCAGCTTGGCCTCGCCTACTTTGACCCCGATATGCAGGCCGATCTCCTCAGCCAACGCCCGGTTGGCCGAGCCTGAGAACAGTTTGAACCGTTTGTCCTCGCTCAGGTTGCGGGTCCGCTTGCGTTCGGGAGCGGGCTTGGCATCCTTGGCCTTCGGAACGCCGTCAAGTGCTGCGATTTCGCGGGTCTCTTTCAGTCCGCTTTCCTGTTGCTTCTCGTCCGCCGTGACCGTCACCGTTCCTACTTCCATCTCCGAGGTACCTCCAAGCTGGTTGGCTTTGGCTGCTACCGGTTTTCACGCGTTCAAAAAACTTGGCTGGGCGACCAGGATTCGAACCTGGACAAGTGCCTCCAAAGGGCACTGTCCTACCATTAGACGATCGCCCAGCATGCGGCCCCGATTCCTCATCAAAAGCCGCTTCATCGACAGCCGTTTGCGAGTCTCTCTCGCGCAAAGGACGGCTGTCAACATCACTTAAGACTTAAGCATTTCATCCCAATAGACCGAGCGCGGCAAGGTACGCGTTAACGTGCTCCGCACTTCCAGCCCTTGGAGCGGCTTTTGAAGCCGGACGAGAGCCTTTTCCGCATCTCCCCGGCTCAAGTACAACCCGAAAAGCGCCGAACCGGACCCCGACAGCGAAGCAAAGAGGGCTGCCTCCGGGGTGCCCGAAGCCGCAAGAATGCGCTTGATTTCTGCAAGGGAGGGATACTGGGGAAAGACGACGCGTTCAAAGTCGTTCTGAATCCAGCTCGTGATCCCGGTGCGGACAAGCGCGGACTCTACGGGTCCGGCCAGGTTCTCCTCATCAAAGAGAACACCGGAGGAGCCTGCTCCCTGCCGTCCTTCGGAAATTGTCACTCCAAAGGCGCTGGCGTAAGCGCGGCTCAACTCACTTAGTTTATCTGCACTGGCTGCAGCGGTCAAACCTTCCCTGGCGCATAATGCGTCCCAGTCGCGAAAGGCCTGCGGCGTTGACACACCCACCTCCGGCGTAGCCACCACGCACCACACCGGTTCAATGTCCGGCAGCGGATACACCTCCTGCCCCCGATCCACTCCCAGCACCGTCCCGCCAACCAGAAACAGCGGCACGTCCGACCCCACCTGCGCCGCAATCTCCAACCATGGCGAATTCGGTACTCTGATCCCTGACCCCTGACCCCGGACCCCTGTATTAAGCTCCGCTTCGAGCCCCACCAACCCTGGGTGCCCCAAGTCTGGATTTTCAGACCTGGGAAACCACGCTCCCCACGTGCTCGAAGCCCCTCTTCCGTGTTCCCTGGCTCCTGATCCCTGCCTTCCCAGCTCTTTTTCCAACCCCACCAGCGCCGCCACCGCGTTCGCCGATCCCGCACCCAGCCCGCCCTGCACCGGCAACCGCTTGTCAATGTCGATCTTCACCGCGGCCGTGATGCCGACCGTCTTTAAAGCAAGCTCCACCATATTCCAGGCGGTATTGCGCCCATCCGTAGGCACCCGTCTATCGTTCGAAGTAATGTGAATCGAAGTTGGCCCCATCGCAGGTGACGCCGTAACCGTCACCAGGTCATGGATTTCCAGCGTTTGGTACACCGTCGTCAGCGCGTGAAACCCATCCGCCCGAGGCGCACCGATCCCCAGTCCCAGGTTGATCTTTGCGTGCGAACGAACAGTGGTCGGCATACCCGACCATTGTAGAGCCGCCCCGCCCGGCCGCTTTTCCGGTCCGCATCGCACAAAATGCTGATTTGAAGGAACAAATCCCTCGCCCCAGCCGTAGAATTCAAGTGCAAGCAGGCCCTGGGTTCCGCGTAGCAATCGTTTGCTCTTCCCCGACGCGCGAAAGGAGGGCACATGCCGTTCCTGATCAGAATCGGTAGCGCCTGCGCCATCTTGCTAGCGCTGTCTGTTGTTCCTGCCTCTGCGCAAATCTCTCCGCACACAACGCGAATGGAGGTCGTCAACAGCAAGCCATATGTGATGGTCATGATCAACGGCCGCGGCCCCTTCCGCTTCGTCGTCGACACCGGAACCGGTGGCCAGGCCATCATCACCTCTCAGCTCGCCGACCAGCTTCAGCTTCCCGTCGTCGGCCAGGCCCGGCTCGTTGACCCCACCGGCAAGGGAGAGCAGCGAGCCCAGATCTTCCTCATCGATTCCCTCAAAATCGCCGGGGTGGAGTTCACCGCCGTCAAGGGCATCCGCCACAACCTGGCATCCGAAGACGACACTTGCCAGGGTCTCCTGGGATTCACGCTCTTTCACGATTACCTGCTCAAGCTCGACTACCCAAACCACCTCCTGACCCTTTCTTCCGACACGCTCCAGTCCGATGGGGAGCGGTCCGTCCTGCCGATTCGCATGCCCGACGGAGTGCCCATCGCCTCCCTGCGGATCGACGGCGTACGCGTCGACGCACAATTCGACTCCGGCGGCGCTGGCCTCAGCCTGCCCCAGCACCTTGTGCCTCTCTTCAGGTTCGCCTCTGACCCCGTCCTTTTTGGAAACGGCCAATCCCTTTCCACGCGATTCCAGATCAAGGTGGGAAGGCTCGGCACCGATGTTCACATCGGTCGCTATTCCTTCAACCACCCTTCTGTTGAGATCAATCCGGCCTTTCCACTGGCCAACTTCGGCGCATGCCCCATGCAGAACTTCGCCATCACCTTCGACCAGCGAAACCGCCTGATGCGCCTCGACGCGTCGCGCAAGTCATTCCACCTTGACGCCGCGCCCACCACCATTCGCATGGAGAACGCGCCACCCCTGAGACCGGCAGACGCCGCCCTCGTGCCGGTGGGCTAATGAGCCAATCGACCCCGGCATCGCGGCAGAGCCCGACCGTGCCTTCCAACACCGCTGTTGCAGACTTCTCTACCGTGAGATAGATTTACTTCGTTCCTTCCCCCTCGTCCATACGATTCATGGCTACAGAGCCATAAGCCCGTCCCATGTTCCTCTCACGATCGGAGAAACCATGCAACGCCGTTCCTTTCTCAAAACAACAGCCGCCGCCTTTCCCGTCGCGGGATTGCAGGCCTTCGCCCTCGCCGCGGCTTCGGAACCGGCCTCCTCTGAGCCCCACCCGGTCCTGGCCGGCCAGGACCGCTCTGGTGAATCCCATTCGCTCGGATTCAGCCGGATTCTGTTCAAGGTTGCAACACGCGATACAAACGGCGGTCTTTTTATCATCGAACACGCGAACTTGGTCAAAGGCGGTCCACGGCTCCACCTCCACCCTTATCAGGATGAATATTTCTACCTAATGGAGGGAGAGGTTCTGTTTCAGGTTGGCGATAAGCAAATGAAACTTCATGGAGGAGATTCGATCGTTGGCCCGCGCGGTATCCCGCACACCTTCTCGGCGATCGGCGAAAGACCCGGCCGCATGCTGATCGCCTTCGCTCCCGCAGGCAAGATGGAGGAATTCTTCCGCGCCACCGCGATTCCCAATCCACCCCTCCAGGATGCAGCGTTCTTCCGCCGCTACGAGATGGAGCTCATTGGCCCCTCGCCCTTCGCGGCCTGATACCGCGTAGTTTTGTAATCGTGCACATAACTCTGGGTGCCCCAGGTCTCGCCGTTGAGACCTGGGAAGCTACACACCTATGCGGTCGTGGCCCTAACCCAGCGCGTGTTCCAGCTCACGCCCGCGCCGTGCGCACCAGCATCTCCCTCGCCGCCCTCAGCGCAGCCACCGGCTCGCCGGTGGGATGAAACTCCATCGCCACCATGCCCCGGTAATTTAGTTGCGCCAGCTTGCGATAGATGTTGGCGTAATTGATTTCGCCCGTGCCCGGCTCATGCCTTCCTGGCACATCGGCAATGTGAATCAGCGCAATCACGTCGATGTGCTTGTCCAGTTTTTCAATCAAATTCCCTTCAGCGATCTGTTCATGGAACAGGTCGTAAAGAAAATGCACCTGCGGATGGTTCACCGCGCGCACAATCTCAATGCCCTCGGCCGCCGATTGCAAATAGTAGTGCGGATTCTCTTCCGGATCGATGCATTCCAGCAGCAGTTGCACCGGCTGCCCATCGATCTGCTTGCCCTCGACCATCCCCGCCGCTCTCTTCAGCGTCTCAACAGCGCTTTGATGTTGCGCCTCGCGCGTAACGCCCGGGATGACATTGCCCGAAAGCACGATCATCGCCGGACAGCCCAGCGTCTCCATCGGAACCAAGCCCTCTTTCAACTCCGCCAGAAATGCATCCTGCGTCGATGGATTGGCAATTCCGTTATGCAACCCCGCAGTTGCATCAAATCGAATGCCGTGCTGTTTGCGTGCCGCGTTGGCCTTCGCAAAATCGTCGGCGGACCACTTCGCATACTCGCCCACCAGCTCGACATTGCTGTAGCCTGCCTCGGCCACTTTTGCCAGTCGCTCCTCAAATGGCAAATTCGTAAACACCGTCCACAGCATCACGGAAAGAGGAAACGGTGACGACTGTGCATCCGGTTCGGCTGCCACACTGCTGGCTCGGGATTTGAGCGGCGGCGCAGCGACGCTCAGGGCGGCCGTGGCCAGGGCTTGCGTAAACGTACGGCGATTCATGCGATTCTCCTTTGATTCACCTTGGTTGTTGAGCTTTTGACCTTGGGGGAACGCCGCAGGGCCTGCCAGTCTTTCTCTGTTTGATCCGCGTAGAGCGAACCAAAACGCCCCAGCGAATGCGCAAACCCGCCGCCCGCGCCGAGATAGCCGCTAATCACCAGCGGGTCGCCCGAACGCGCGTGCCCGCGCGCCAGCAGCTCGCCGCAAATCTCCGCAAACGCATTCAAGCCTCCTCCGGCCAGATCCGGGATTTCGATCGATCCTTTGTGGTCGTTGAGCTGGCGCACTAAGTAGTCGCGCCCTCCCATGTGCGTCCATCCCAGGAATGGATCAGACTGCACCTGCATGGCTCGCTGGCCTTCCACGGTTCGCTGGCCGTTGTGCCGCGCCGGATGCGCGTCGGGAAGGTACGGCGAATACGCCGAGAGCGCTTCTTCTTTTATCTGCAGAAACAGAGGATCATTGGGCCCGTTGCCCTCAAAGTAAATGCAGTAGTCGCGCAGCCCCACCGACCCCGTCCCCACCACCTTGAACGCCACATCCACCGGCCGGTAAAGCGATAACAGATGTTTGCGCTGCGGCTCCAGCATTTCGCTATATGGCCTGAGAGACGCCAGTACGGCCGTCGCCTGCGCACCGGTCACCCGCCTCAGCATCGGCTTGCATTCTTTGAAGCGGCGAGTTGTTCCAGCTTTGCCGCCCACAGGCTCGGTGAGCACCGCCATTGTATGCAAAGGCGTGGCTCGCTCCGCCTTCAGCAGCGCATCATGTATAGGTTCTACTGAGTCGAGACGATGCACCTGGAAGCGCCCCACCTCGATAAGAGGCATCGCGCCGAAGGCGCGCATCTGGGCGGTATAGCGCTCGATAAAATTCTCAACGGCGCAGCAGGCCGCGGTCTCCTTGTGTCCCGATTCGCGCCCGGCAAGCACCAGCGAAGTCGCCATGCGCTGCAGGTCCCACTCAAACGGGCCGCGAATCGTCTCGTCGAAATCGTTGATGTCGAAAACCAGTCTGCCGTCCGGCGCCGCAAACGCCCCTACGTTCCGCACATGCGCATCGCCGCACAGTTGGCTGATGATTCCTGTGTTAGGCAGCACAGCCAGGTCCGCCGCCATCACTGGGGCCGCGCCGCGAAAATAACTGAGAGGCGACTGCGCCATCAATTGGTGTTTCAGCTTCAGCAGCGACGGAATGCGCCCGCGCTCTACCCGCTCCAGCAGAGCCAGTGCTGTCGATTGCCGCGCCTTGATGTTGAGTTGGTCGTGATGCTGACGTCCTACCTGTTTGCGCCGCGCCTGGCCAAATTTGCGACGCTCTTCCGGAGTTGCCCAGTGCATGCCCGCACCATACTCGCTCATCCCTCTGCGAAGCAACTCGGGAGCGACGCGAAGCAACTCCGCGATGAACTGCCCCAAATTGCGTTATCCCAAAATGCTCCACTACGAGGATCCAAGCCTCGCCGCCAACCCCATGATTTACACTGCTTCCTGAACGCTCGTCTCTTCACCCAGCCTCAAAGCCGCATGAAGGGTTCTTGCCTCGGAGGAATATCCTTTGCAGCGCGCAGCCGCCTTGTCACTTTCCACCCTTCTTGCCTTATCATTCTCGATTCTCCCAATTGCCGCCCAGGCTCCAGCAAAGCCGCTCACTGTCGAAGCGATTTTTGCCCACGGCCCCCTCATTGGAGACCTCCCCGAAGATCTCAGCTGGTCGCCCGATAGTCAGCACCTCAGTTATATGGATGGCGGCGAACTCATCGACCTCGATCCCGGTTCAGGCAAGCCGCATGTGTTGGTCAGCCGCGCCAAAATGGCCTCCCTCAATGAGAACCGCGCCACGGAACAGCGACCGTGATCATCGCGCTCGCTACGGAGGCCTGCCTACCAGTGGGCGCCCGACTCCCGGCATCTCTCTTCGACTCCAACGGCCGCCTGTGGATGTACGACCTGGGCAACGGAACCGGGCTTCAAATCGGCTTTACCGGCGAGGGTTCCGGCGATGATCCCAAGTTTTCGCGCCCAACGGCGAATCCATCTCCTTCGTGCGCAGTCACAGCCTCGCCGTGTTGCATTTGCGTGAGCCGGGAACACCCACCACGATCGTGGCACGATCTCCCAACGAGACCATCCTCAATGGTGAAGTGGATTGGGTCTACGAAGAAGAACTCGACATGCGCAGCAACTACTTCTGGTCTCCCGATTCGAAATTTCTCGCGTTTCTCCAAATGAACGAGACCGAGGTGCCGCACTATCCCATCCCAGACTGGATCCCGGTCCATCCCACCACCTACCTCCCAGCGCTACCCGCAGCCCGGCGATCCCAATCCCGATGTGCGTGTGGGCGTAGTCGGCGCCGGAGGCGGCAAGACGATGTGGATCAAGCTGCCCATACAGCCTGGACAGGATTACATCCCCCGCTTCGGATGGGTTGACCATCAAGACGCTGTGGATCGAAACCCTCACTCGCGATCACAAGCACCGGTCCATCTACTTTGCCGATGCCGCCACCGGCCAGTCGCACTCCGTGCTCGGAATCACCGACGAGAAGTTCCTCGACGAAAACTACGATGCCTCCGTCGCCGCTGGAAACATCGTTCTTACCAGTTGGAGTGATGGCCACAACCATCTCTATCTCTACAGTTATGACCAGGGCAACCCCGATTCCACTACGGCGAAGCTGGAGCGCCAACTCACCAAGGGCGACTTTGAAGTGGCCGGCATCTCCCGCGTCGACCACGCGCGCAAGCTGGTCTACTACGCCTCCAATGAAGGAATCCGCTCGAGCAGCAGGTCTGGCAGGTGAGTTTTGACGGCGAACGCAAGCGGCTGAGTACCGGCGCAGGCAGTCATCAACCGGAGTTCGCGCCAACCAGCGACAACTTCAGCGACAAGTATTCTTCGCTCATGAATGCCCCCGCCTTTCAGCTTTGTCGCCCCGGAGGCAAGTGCAACGTCTACTGGACCACTCACGCGCTGAATGCCTACCACCTGCAGGCCCCCGAAAAGCTTGAGGTCAAGGCGAACGACGGTACAACCCTCTATGCCACCCTGCTCCTGCCCGCGGGCGACAAGAGCGCAGCCTCTGTGCCGCTGATCGTGAATCCCTATGGAGGACCCGGCCCGCAGAGGTGCGCAGATCGGTGGGACGACTCCTTGCTCTTCGATGAATCCTGGCGGAGCATGGTTTTGCCGTGCTCCACGCCGACAACCGCGGAACCGGCGCGCGCGGACGCGACTTTGCGCAGGCGGCCTAGCACAACTTCGGCCCCTTGCAGCTCGAAGATCAGCTCACCGCGCTCGACGCAGTGCTGGCCAAATATCCGCAACTCGACACGAATCGCCTGGGCTGGTGGGGCTGGAGCTGGGGCGGTACCTTCACCCTCTACGCCATGACCCATTCAGATCGATTTCGTGCCGGCGTTGCCGTTGCTCCCGTCACCGACTGGCGCAACTACGACTCCATCTACACCGAGCGCTACATGAGCCTGCCGGCGGAATTTCCCGAAGGATATAAGGACTTCTCAGTCGTCAACTCCGCAGCCAATCTGAAGGGCCGTTTGCTGCTGGTCCATGGAACGGGCGACGACAACGTTCACATTCAGAACTCCGTCCAGTTCATTCAGAAGCTGATCGAAGCCGGCATCCCGTATGATCTGCAGATTTACCCCCGCAAGACCCACTCCATCGCGGGCCCCGATGTGCGGACGCATCTGTTCAACCGCATCCTCGCGCATTTCGAGCAGTATCTGATGCCGCCCGTGCAATAGACTCCCATCTCTTGAGTCCAGTCCAATGAGCATCGATCCATCGAATACAGACCCAATCGCCCCGCTCGGTGCACAGCTCCGCGAATGCGAAGAAGCCCTTCTCGATCCCGCGGTACGCCGCGATCGCGCCCGAGTGGCCGCTCTTCTCGCCGATGATTTTTTTGAGTTCGGCTCATCCGGCAGAATATGGACGCGTAAAGAGATCCTACGCCCTGCTCGCGACCGAGGATTACCAGCCGCGCACCATCGAAAGCTTCGAATGTCTGGCAGATTGCCCCAGATGTTGCGCTGGTAACCTACCAGGCCGTGCTCACTGCCCCCTCAACAGGGGCGCGCACTATCACCTTGCGAAGTTCAATCTGGTCGATGGGGCCTTGGGGATGGCGCCTGCGCTTCCACCAGGGTACGCACGCCGCCTGAAACGACGCGGTCACACTTCGTGATGGGTGAAATATCGTCCTTCTCGCGGCAGGGGCACTTCGTGCATTCCAGGCAGCAGACAAGAAGAACCGCAACTCCCACCGTCACCAGGATGGCAAGGAGATTTGCGTTCGTCATCAACCAATGGACCATACTGTGCATATAATACCTACTCGCATTTACATCTATTCTGATTGGACGTCCTCGACGTGGCGCAAGGTTGTCCCCCGGACATATGTGTCTGATAAGTATGCGGAAATAAGTCTAGCACTGCCGCAGAGGAGGCGCTACAGTGGATTTCTCTTGCGTAATAGGGAAGAAAAGGCGAAGATGATTGCGAATGGCCACAAACTCCATTCCGACGGCTCTTGACCTGCCTTCCGACTTGCCTTCCGACCTGCCCGAACAGTGGCAGGCGGACCTCCAGATGACTCGCTCCGAGCCTCCTCCTCCCGCGTCGCAGGCCACCGATTCCAGCCCCTGTCTCAACTGGCTTTTCGTCGACCTCAATTCCTACTTCGCCTCTGTGGAACAGGAAACCCGCCCCGAACTGCGCGGTCGCCCGGTCGCTGTCGTGCCCATGATGGCCGACACAACCTGCTGCATTGCAGCCAGTTACGAGGCCAAGGCGCACGGCGTCAAAACCGGCACTATCGTTGCCGACGCCAAGCGCATGTGTCCCGGCCTCATCCTCGTGGAGGGCCGCCACGAGCTCTACGTCGAATACCACCACCGCATCGTCGAAGCTGTCGAAACCTGCCTGCCCGTCTCGGCCGTGCTCTCCATCGACGAAATGGCTTGCCGCCTCATGGGTCGCGAACGCCCTCTCCTCGCCGCCCTTGAGCTCGGCCGCAAGGTCAAGGCGCGCATCCGCGAACAGGTCGGACCTTGTTTGCGCAGTTCCGTGGGCCTCGCCACCAACCGCTACCTTGCCAAGATCGCCAGCGACATGGAAAAGCCGGATGGCCTGGTCGCGCTGCCGCTCGACATTCTGCCTGAGGCTCTTCGCCAGCTCACCCTGCGCGATCTGCCCGGCATCGGCGCCCGCACCGAGAAGCGCCTGAACGCCAAGGGCATCCAGACCATGGATCAACTTCTCGCCCTCGACTGCGAACAGTCCGGCCAACTCTGGGGCTCCGTCTGGGGCGAACGCTTGTGGCACTGGCTGCATGGCGAA
>CAVQZQ010000068.1:0-18034 GCA_963718435.1 uncultured Acidobacteriota bacterium
AGTTAGGTTTATCTGCGCACATTCAGGAGGGCATCACGGTCCATCACATTGCCGTTAACAATAAGCGTGGAGATGCGGCGAGCGTTCCAGATTTTCAGTAGGGTCGCCATCGAGAACGAGGATGTCGGCGCGGCGGCCGGGCGCGATCTGGCCGAGTTCGTTCCAGCCGAATTGAAGCGAGTAGTTGTTGGTTGCGGAGGCGAGGGCTTCGCGGGGCGAGAGCCCGAGGCGCACCAGCATTTCGAGTTCGGTGTGCATGCCGATGCCGGGCAGGGTGCCCATCACGGGTGCACCGGAACCCGCGAGATAGTGAGGGGCGGGGGCAAAAATGTCTCGTTGATGCGCCACAGGCGCATGGCGGCCTGATCGGCTTTCTTGCGCTGGCTTTCTTCCATCCATCTCAGCGCCATGCCGGGCAGATGGCGCGTCCAGGAAGGGAGCGGGTAGTTCAGTTTCGCCTGTGGCGCGGTCTGGCGGATTGAACATATTGGCCGGATCGAGAAGCGAAGCGGCAGGCTCCTTCCACAGGTTGCGATGCCCTGGCAGGCTCAGGATAGTAAATGCTGAACGTGGGCATCAATGCAGCATGGTGCGAGGCGATGAAGCGGCGCATAGTCGCGCAAGTGCGGATCGGTGGGCGGCAGGTGTTCGGCGTAGTCATACGCCGTGGCGGCCGCTGCGCCGTAAGGGTCGTCCACCAGCGGACGCTGCAATTCGTCGGGAATGATGCCCAATTCAATAGCGGCCCATGTGCAGCAGCGCGTCGACCCCGGCCTCGATGCCGACGGTATAGGGCGTGGAGACGAACTCGCCATAGGTGACCAGGCCTAACTGATGAGCGCGTGTAATGATCCACTGCGTGTTGGCGGCGGTGAGGTCAGGACCGAGCCACAGCACTCGCGTTCCCAGGTGCGCGAGTTTCGTTGATCTGGCGCGCGGTGTCTTCGGGACTCAGTTCCGCGGGGTGCGCGCCTTCTCTGAGCTTTTGCGGTCCAATGCCCGTGCCCATTGAGCAGGCTCCAGTTGTCTGTCGAGCCGACTGAGTCGATGCATAGTAGAATTGGGTGTCGGATTGGCAGCGAAGTCGACATGGCCGTGATGATCGTCGGCGCGGGCCACCACGGTGGTGACACCCATGTAGAGATTGGCGTTGGCCTGTCCCTGGCTGTTCATGCCGGCAAAGCCATCGACGAGGCCGGGGATAAGAAATTTTCCGGTGCAATCGATGACGCGCGCACCGGGAGGGATGGGCAGATCGGTACGGGAGCCGACTGCGGCGATGCGGCCGTGCTGCACGATGACGATTGAGTTCTGCTGGTCTCTTGCGGAGCGGCCCCAGTCGGTGACGTCGATGAGAGTTCCGCCGGCGAGCACGAGCGGCGCGGGAACGGGAGGAGCGGGATTCGCCGGAGGCGGGGCTCTGCGCCCGCGCGAGAACTGCCAGCCAGAAGCAATCCGCCAGACCATCCACGCAATCTGCGCCGAAAGAAACGGCAAAGTCGCATAATGAAAACGTTATGTTGTGGATTGTCGCACACGGGTCCGGGGCAAGGACTCAAACGATTCATCCCGGTGAGAACGAGCCGCAGTCGATGAGATGCCAGGGATCAAGACTGCAATTGTGCCGGTGATGGCTGCATCGGTTCAATGCGAGAAAGTTTCAACTGGCCACCAACGTGCGGCGTTTGCGCGAGAGCAGCAGCGGCAGCACCTGGCCGATGCGTCTTCTACAGTGAGGCCATATTTGGCGCGAAGCGACTCGACTTTTCCGTGCTCAATGAATTGGTCGGGCCAGCCGATGCGCACAACCGGGATCGGTGATGCCCAAATCCTCGAGAGCCTCGATGACGGCGGATCCAAAGCCGCCCATCTTCACATGGTCTTCAAAGGTGACAAACGCGTTGACGCGGCGGGCATATAGCTCAAGCATCTCGCGGTCGAGCGGTTTGACGAAGCGCGGATTGATGACAGCGGCGGAGAAGCCGTCGCGCTCGAGGCGCGCCAAGTTCCTGCGCCAGAGCGATCATGGGGCCGAGACCAAGAATGGCAACGTCGGCGCCGTCGGTGAGCACTTCGGCTTTGCCGAGCTGGGAGCACTTGCGGCTACGGCTTTGCGAGCGACGCCGGCGACCGCGCCGCGCGGATAGCGGATGGCGCTGGGGCCGGGAAGCTGGAGAGCGGTCTTCATCATGTCGGCGAGTTCGTCTTCGTCCTTGGGAGCCATCAACACCATCTCGGGAATGCCGCGCAGGTAGCCGATATCGAATAGTCCGTGGTGCGTGGGGCCGTCGTCGCCGGAGAGGCCGGCGCGATCCATGCAGAAAACGACAGGGAGTTTTTGCAGGCAGACGTCGTGCACGATGGGATCGAAGGCGCGCTGCAGGAACGTGGAGTAGATGGCGCAGACGGGACGGAAGCCCGCGCGTGGCCATACCGGCGGCAAAGACGACTGCGTGCTCCTCAGCAATGCCCACATCGAAGTAGCGCTTGGGATGGTGGGGCCGGAAGAGATCGAGGCCCGTGCCATTGGGCATGGCTGCGGTGATGGCGACAATGCGATCGTCGCTTGTCGGCCAATTCGACGAGCGTGTTGGCGAAAGATTCGGCAGTAGGTGGTCTGGCCGGTGGCGCGGTCTTGCCGGTTTCCGGGATCGTAGGGGCCGAGGCCGTGGAACTTCTTTTGGCCGTCGAGAGCGGGCTGGAAGCCGCGGCCCTTCTGGGTGAGGACGTGCAGCAGCGACGGGCCGATTCTCAGCCTTGAGAAACTTGAAGGTCTCGATCAGCAGGGGAAGATTGTGCCCATCGATGGGGCCGAAATACTGCAGGCCGAATTCCTCAAACAGGATGGACGGCCACAGCATGCTCTTCGCGGCTTCTTCGGCGCGACGCACCACGTCGACGGCGGTCTTGCCACCGAACTTCTCGACAACGCGGCTGCCGAGTCGTGGAGGCTGCGGTAGTGCTCGTTGGTCACGATGCGGTGGAAGTAGCGGGCGATGGCGCCCACGTTGCGGTCGATGGACCACTCGTTGTCGTTGAGGACGACGATCAGGCGCTTGGTCTGGTCGGCGATGTTGTTGAGCGCTTCAAAGGAGATGCCGTTGGTGAAAGCGGCGTCTCCGGCAACGGCGACCACGTGCTCGTTGCCGCCGGCGAGATCGCGCGCCGACGGCCATTCCCAGGGCTGCGGAAAGCGCGGTGCCGGCGTGACCTGCGCCGTAACAGTCGTGCTCGCTCTCGGTGCGGAGCATGAAGCCGTTGAGACCGCCCGGCTGCCGTATGGTCTCGAAGCGGTCGAGACGGCCGGTAAGGATCTTGTGCATGTAGGCCTGGTGGCTGACGTCGAAGAGAATCTTGTCTTCAGGAGTATTGAAGACGGAGTGGAGCGCAAGGGTCAGTTCGACGACGCCCAAGATTGGGCCCGAGGTGTCCGCCGGTCTTCGAGAGCGTCTGGATGAGGAATTCGCGGATTTCCTCCGCCAATTCAGCCAGTTGAGCAAAATTCAGCCGTTTCACATCAGCGGGCGAATGAATGGATTCCAGCAACGTTCCCATCTTCTTCCTTCCCCCGGGAAAAAGCCGGGTACCCCAACAACAAGCCGCGCTGACCCACAGCAGGACTTCGAAACTGTCACGGTCCTTCGGGGGCGAAGCCAAGCCATATCACCGCGGACCGCGGTAATGCATCACTCAAGTATAGCAATCCACGGGATCGCGCGGGGCCCTATGTTTTGACGGGTTGCGGGCGGCAACGTTGCAGCAAAAGGGGTTGAGATCGAATCGGGACGAAGGACCTGGCGTTGTAGGATGGCGATAAGGAACCATGAGGAGGAATCGACGTGCGCAACGGCCTGAAAACTGCTGTTTTGGCACTTTTTTTGCTTTCAATGGGGATGGCATCGCCCGCGTTTGGCCAGCTTGAGCCGAACTCGCAATCAGTGTCGCCCAACCCACTGGTGGACACGACGATGAAGCCGGGCAAGATGCTGCTCTTCGATCTGGAGGCGCGGTTCGCCAAGGATGTGGCCCAACGCGGAGGGGCGGCGTTCGCGGACTGGTTTGCAGAGGATGGCGTGGCTCTGGGAAATGGCGTGGCGCCGGTGGTGGGCAGAGTAGCTATTGTGAAATCCGCCACGTGGACGCCGCAAAGTTACCAACTTACCTGGACTCCGACGGATGCGGTGATGGGACCTTCGGCGGACGTGGGATACACCTGGGGTCACTTCGAGGGGCACAGCAAGGACGCGGCAGGCAATCCCGTGACCACCAGCGGGCGCTACATCACGATCTGGCGCAAGCAGCCTGACGGCACGTGGAAAGTCGCGCTGGATGCTGGCGCCAACGAGCCGGCAGGAGCGGGCGACTGCTGCAAGCTGCCGCCTGCGGGCAATTGAAACAAACTGCCAGACAAAGAAAGAGTGACGCGCAGAGAACGAGATCGTTTACTCGCTCTTGCGCGCCCTCGTTGACGGGTGATCTACAGGTTGAGCAGTCTGTCGAAGAACGAGCGATAGCGTTGCAAGGCAACACGAAGATCTTCGGTGGACACGTTATCGCCGCGATCCCATTGCTTCTCCAAGCCTGAGCGCTCGTTGGCAAAACCCTCCGCGAGACGCTGCATTACCGATGCGACGAGCTTGTCCGCGTTCTCGACTGCGCGGCGAGGTTCATCGACAAAACCTGTCTGCAGGGTGCTCCACTGCGCACGGAATTCTTCCATCTCCACCTCAGTAAACAGCGGCATGGGCTTCGACCCTGTACGCGCTGCTCTTTCTTCGGCAGGTATCCGGTCTTCTGCAGGCATCCGGTCTTCTGCTAGTTCTCCTTCGATGGTTTCGGACTCTCGGTTTATCTCGCGATCACGTCCATTCGGGCGTGTTGGCGCAACCGTTTGGCCGGCCAGATCAGCCGTTGTAAGCTCCCGGTCCTCTGTTCTCAATTGATCCACGACATCACCTGTTCCCTTCAATAAGTTTGATAGGTTGAGTAGCTGGTTCTCTCAAATAGATAGCGACCTGAATCCTGACATCTGCAGATTTCTCGTATCATTTGACCTTTCGTTGTAAAGTGCGCAAACCCAAACTCCGCGCCTCTCAAGTAAGGTAGGATGGCTGGCCCGGAACTGGAGTTGCTCACTCAGCAGTGGCGACATACAGGGAGAGAAGAAGGGTCATGCAACATTCATCTCTCGATTTCCGCGCCATGAGAGAATTTTCTCAGCGGTCTTCCCCTTTGTGGCCGTTGGCGGCCCGACAATACCAAATGGCGAGTCCCACAAAAGTGATCGACCTGCTCTTTGGGCGGCCCCTGGCCACCAGCGAAGAGCGCGCAGAACACATCGGCCCCATTGGGGGGATACCGATCTTCGGCCTGGATGCGCTTAGCTCCGCGGCGTACGGACCAGAAGCCGCGCTGACGCTGTTGATTCCGCTGAGCCTTGCCGGCGTGCACTATATCGTTCCGGTCAGCGCGGCGATTGTCTGCCTGCTCTTCATCGTCTACATGAGCTATCGGCAGACGATCGATGCCTATCCGAATGGCGGCGGCTCGTACACGGTAGCCACTGAGAACCTGGGAGATGGCGCGGGACTGCTGGCCGCGGCGGCGCTGATGATCGACTACATTCTGACCGCTGCCGTGGGAATCTCGGCGGGGGTGGGCGCGCTGATTTCCGCCGTACCAAGTTTGCAACCGCACACATTGCAGATATGCCTCGGCGTACTGGCCATTCTCACCCTCATCAACATGCGCGGAGTGCACGACACCGGCGTTGCGTTCATGGTTCCCACTTATTTGTTCACGGGAACTTTGCTGATCGTGATCGTTGCGGGATTGTGGGATGTTTTGCAGGCAGGGGGACATCCGCATCCGGTGACGCCGCTGCCCTCGCTGCCGGCGGCGTCGGCCACGATGACCCTGTGGCTCATGCTCAAGGTGTTTTCTTCGGGCTGCACGGCGATGACCGGCGTTGAAGCGGTGAGCAACGGCGTGATGGCTTTTCGCGAACCGAGGCGCGAGAACGCAAAGATTACGCTGACGATCATCATCTTTCTGCTGGCTACGTTACTGATCGGCATTGCCGTGCTGTGCCGCGCGTATGGGGTTGGCGCAACCGACCCGAACGGCTCCCACTACGAGAGCGTGCTCTCGATGCTGACGCGGGCGGTGATGGGCCAGGGCTGGTTCTATTACCTCACTATCGGGTCAGTGCTGGTAGTACTGGCGCTCTCGGCGAACACAGCTTTTGCCGACTTTCCGCGCCTTACACGGGCCATTGCGGGCAACAACTATTTGCCGCATGTCTTTCTGCTGCGGGGCCGGCGGCTGCTCTACTCCTGGGGAATTTATGTGCTGGTGGCACTGACCGCGCTACTGCTGATCATCTTCCGCGGCATCACGGACAGGCTGATTCCCCTTTACGCCATCGGCGCATTCATGGCGTTCACGCTTTCGCAGGCGGGGATGGTGATGCACTGGTGGCGCAAAAAACGCTCCGTGGCAAAGATGTTTTTTAACGGACTGGGCGCATTGGCTACCGGCGCAACGACGTTGGTGGTGCTGGTGGCCAAGTTTGCGGAGGGGGCCTGGATCACGGCGCTGCTGGTGGGGTGCATGATCCTGTTGATGCGCGCGGTGAAGCGCCACTATGTGCGGGTGGACCGCGCGACGGCTCTGCGTCGGCCGATTGTGCCCGCCGAAGTAATCGAGCCCATCGTGGTGGTCCCCATTGACCGCTGGAGCCGGATCACGGAGAAGGCGCTTTCGTTTGCGCTCTCCATGTCAAACGACATTCGCTGCCTGCATGTACAAATTGCGGATGAGCCCGACGATATCTGCAAGGAATGGGAAGACAAGATCGCCGGGCCTCTGCGGGAGGCCGGAAAGTGCGTTCCCAAACTGGAAATTCTGAAATCGCCCTATCGCTATGTTGTATATCCGGTGGTCGACTACGTTCTGGGTGTAGAGAAAGAATCCAGCGTCCGCAAGGTCTGTGTGTTGGTTCCGGAACTGGTTGTGCGCCACTGGTGGGAGAACCTGCTGCACAACCGGCGCGCCGATCTGCTGAAGGTAATCCTGCTGGTGCGCGGCAACCGACGCATCATCGTGATCAATATCCCCTGGTACCTGGACTAGTAGCAAGACCGAGTAGATAGGCGTTTTCCCCGGTCTCAAAATCGAGACCTGGGGGACCCGAGTTCGTGGGCACGATTACAAAATCAGTAGCTCACGGCACTAGCTATGCGCGCATTCCTGCGCACCATCGCTATGAGACAAAAGCCCTTCTTCTTCTTCTTCTTCTTCTTCGGGATCCAGACGGGCAACGCTGCCCGATGGGAAGATTACCTGCGGACGGTATAGTGCAGCTTGACGACGCCGTCTGGGAACTTCGTGCAGGAGATCAGTTTTAGCGGCACGGTGCGGCGGCCGGGCGCGATCAACGGAATGCCTTCGCCTATTAACGTGGGAATCACGTGAATCATGAACTCATCGATCTCTCCTTCATCGAGAAACGACGCAATGATGCCGGCGCCACCCATCATCCAGATGTTTTTCCCCTTTTTCTTCCGCAGACGGGTTGCGAAGGTTTTGATGGGTTCGCTCACGAACTCCACGCCGGCAGGCGCTGCTGATGGTTGCGGACCCCGTGTGAAGACATAGTTTTTCACTTTTGTATCGAAGGCCGATCCGGGCACGCCTTTCTCTTGAAAGTCGAGCGCCATATCGCATGTCTTCCTGCCCCACAGAATCGTGTCGATCGATTTGTAGAACGCACCCATGCCGTGATGCCCCTTCAAACGCGGATCG
Source organism: uncultured Acidobacteriota bacterium (assembly GCA_963718435.1). GTDB lineage: Bacteria > Acidobacteriota > Terriglobia > Terriglobales > Acidobacteriaceae > Telmatobacter. The sequence continues at coordinate 7,807 of CAVQZQ010000068.1, forward strand.
TCGAGCCAGTCGACCGAGCCGTCCGATCGGGCAATAAAGCCATCGGCGCTGGCGGCGATGTAGACGATGATCTTGCGCTTGCGGACCATGGCGGTACAGGCAGTGGTCAAATCTTAACCCGGAGCACGCCAGGATTTCCATCCAGTACTTAGAGCACAGATTCCCGCAGGTTTGATTCCCTTCCCCGCTTCGAACGGTCAAAATGGAGAGTGGACCCTCGAACAATCCATTGGCATGGGAGCAGGAACAGCGGCTCACCGGTAGAGCTTCTCCGATGCGTCGGGCAGGCGTGTTTTCTTCTTTGGGTGGGATTGGCAGTTCCAGCTTTTCTCCCAGGACAAGAGCCGGCCCAGAATCAAGGCCAGCAGATTGACCAGAGTTCAGGAGCGCGGGGAGTCTCCGGCGCGAGGGCTGCATTGCACGGAGTGGTACACAACGCCGCAGGCGAATCCTTGCCGCGCGCGCTGGTGCGGATCGATGGCGATGCCAGTTCCGGCGCATTGACCGACGGCGATGGACGCTTTGAAATTCCTGATGTACCGGTGGGGCCGCAGGAGATTGAAGTGATCAAGCCGGGGTTTCTGGATGAGACTGCGGAAGTTGCCGCTCAAGGCATGTGGGAGAACTCACATGATTATGCGCACAATGTGATGATCGAGTCGGAGATGCCTGACGTGGAGTTCACGATGTATCCGACCAATGACCTTCACGGGCTGCTCCAGCTTTCAACCGGCGATCCTGCACAAGGTATCGGTGTCGTGCTGCTGCGGCACGCGGTGCAGAATGGCCGAATGGTTTGGGAGGTGGCAGCGAAAACCAAAACCAATACCGAGGGAGCCTATCGCTTTGGTGGACTGGCTGACGGCTTTTATGCGCTTTATAACGATCCGGCGATGGACAGCGAGCCGGCCTCGAACCTGGTGGAAACGGGCAGCGCGGCCAACGTGACCCGCAGCGGCTATCGGAGCCAGTTCTACCCTGAGGCGCGCGACCTTGCCGGTGCAGCCAAGATTCGACTCTCGGGCGGTGAGCAAGCCGAAGCCAATCTCGCGCTGATACTGGAGCCGTTCCAATCCGTTACAGCAAGCGTGTTGTTGCCGGGCGCGAAGCTGGACCGTGACGGCGCTTTGAATGGGACGGGAATGAATTTCTCGGTGCAGGTGATGGATGCGCAGGGTCATCAATTGCCTTATGGCGCGCAATATGACGAGGCGACGCACACGGTGCAGGCGCTGCTACCGGACGGAAACTACACGATGGTGCTGAGTGTTGTCCCTCGCAGCGGATTGGAAAGCGGGGGAGTTGTCTCCTCGTCTCCCATGGGAAGAAACGCTTTCGCAGGCTCAGTGGATTTCTCTGTCGATGGGCGCGCGGTGACCAAACTTCGCGTTCCCCTGGTAAGCATTGTCGACAATTTGATTCAAGTGAATCTGATTGGAAGCGCATCGACCGGGGTACAAGCCGGCACAAGCGAAGACCGCGCGCGGGGCGTGATGATCAGCGTGAGCCAGGCCGGAGGATGGATTGGCGACGGGATGATGGGCAACTATGCCGAAGGCTCGTTGAGCGGGCCGCTCGAATCGCAGTTCACGCTGCCAGGGGCTTACTGGGCGCATACGAGCATCGCAGACAGGCGATTCTGCGAGGGATCACTCACAGCAGGAGCAGCGAACCTGGGCCGCGAACCGCTGACGCTGGGACTTACGGGTTCTTCAGCGCCACTGAGCCTCACGTTGCGGGGCGATTGCGCGTCAATGACGATCACATTGCCTGCAGAAAAAACAGTTCCGATCGCCGGAAAGGAGCCGTTCTATACCGTCTATGCGGTTCCTGATTTCGATTCAACGACAGATGTGGTGCCTCTGACATTGCGCCCGTCAACAGGCGGGAGAGTCACTCTGACGGGGCTGACGCCGGGGAGCTATCACGTCTACAGCTTCGACAAACCTGTGGTGCTGGCGTATCGCGATGCGGCTGCGCTTGAGGCGCTGCCTGATCCGGGTCAGGCGGTGACTCTTTCGCCGGGAGACGAGGGCAATCTTGTGCTGGGGGTACCGGAGCATTGATGAAGCGGCTTCAGGAGCTACGCAGTGGTTTATCGCTTGGGGAAAGCATTCTTCAGGGGCTAAACAGGCTGCGGAAAAACCATCTCGAGAAGAAGAAGACCATCCCTCAGCGGCTTCTATGAGACGGCTGGTTGAGTCAAGGTGTTTTTGCTTTTTCATTCATTGGCGTTTTTGCTTTTGCGGTTGCAATTGTCTTTGGAATTCATCTCGGGCTTCTATGCGCACTCGAATTGAGCCGCTGTGGGCTCGGTGCCTGTTGGGACCCGATGGTGATGAATTGGGGCTGCTATCTAAAGCACGGCCTGTGACGGCCAAGCCACTGAACGCAGTCACCCGGACGCGAGATTGTTTTGCCTTGACCACCTGTTGCTAAACCTGTTTGCCTTCCTTGGCGTTTCGGATCGAGCTTTGCTTCAGGCTACGGTTGCAGTCGTTGCCGGTTGTGGAAAGGATTGGAATCTTTCGCCGCTGCGCCACATACTGTGCAGCATCACCGCGAGTTTGCGGGCCACGGCCACGATGGCGCGTTTTTTACCTCGTTTGCCTCCGCTGGCAGCCAGCCTCAAGCCCCAGCGGCGCAGTGCCGAGTCAGGACCGAAGCGGCCCAAGATGTATTGCGCCGACTGCACCAGCAGACTGCGCAGGTAACTGTCACCGGTCTTGGAGATACGCTTCTGCGGGTCCGAGTCGCCCGACTGGCTTTGCCCGGGACGCAGGCCCAGAAACGCGCCCGCAGAGCGGTTACTGGCCGCATCCGGCCGATCCAGAGTGAGCACATAGGCGGCCGCAACCAGCGGCCCTACTCCCGGCGCGGTGCGCAGGACTCCGATCTCCGGATACTTGGCTGCCAGCCTTTCGATCTGCCGATCCATAGCGCCGATCTGGACGTTGAGCAGGGCGATCTGCTTGAGCAGCGGGAGGGCTACTGCCGCCAGAGCAGGTGGAATCGATGGCCGCACGCGGACGGGGAGCGATTCGGTGGAACAGGCCGGCAAGCGACCGCCGGAGCTCTTGACCAGGCCGCGCAGCGCGTTGACGATCATGGTCCGCGCACGCACCAGCGTGGCACGCGCCTGGATCAGGTTCAGGTCTTGCTGCCGCTCCAGGCTGCGGTGCTGGACCGGCGAGAGCAGCTTGGGATCGTGGGCCGCAAACCGGGCCAACAGTTCGGCGTCGTTGCGGTCGTTCTTTGATTCGCTGGCGGTGATAGCGGAAATCTTGCGCGCGTTGGCTACGATCAGTTGGTGGCCCAAGGTCTCGAGCAGCCGGCTGACCCAGGGCGAATGTGTGCCGCACTCCAACGCGATCCGCTGGCGTGGCTCGCCCTCGAAATGCCGCCGAAAGGCGGTCTCGGTGCTCTGAATGCGCCCTTCCTCGACCACCTCGCCCATATCGTTCAACAAACAGTAATGGCTGTACCGGTCGCCAATATCCAAACCCACGGTCATCGATGGCTTGTCCTTCGCGATTTCCATTTGCAGTAACACTTTGTTAACCTTCTTCATCGGCTGGTCTCCTCTAGCACCTCGAGTGCGCTGCGGTCAGCTTAGCTGCTCCGCGAGACCAGCCGTCTCATCCCATCTAAAGCCGGAGTCATTTTGCAGCGTTTGCGGCACGACTAAAGTCGTGCCCTTTCAAAAGAATCGAGTTCTTCCGCAAGCGGTAAAGCCCTCAGTTTTTTCGCCGTCTTCGACACGACTGAAGTCGTGCCATCTTACCAATCCTGCCGTTCAAGTTCTGGGTTTCCCAGGTCTCAGAAACGAGATCTGGGGCACCCGCGCTTTCACAAAGACTCTGAAGTCGTGCCCGGTTACAAAGCTCATCTTCCTGATGACGCTTGCGGCGGCACCGGCTTTGGCGCAAGTTGGTGCGGCAGCAACAGTATCCGCGGGCGCTTACCGCATTGCCGGGACGGTGCTGAATTCAGTCACTGGCGAGCCGCTGCGGCAGGCCGCGGTGGCGGTGCTGGATGAAAAGGATGGCCACACAGTTGCGTCGGTTGTATCGGACGGCGAGGGCCGTTTCGCGCTTGGCATGCTGGCGGCCGCCAAGTATCAGTTGACGGCTTCGAAGCGCGGTTATCGAACTGGATTCTATGATCAGCACGATGAATTCAACTCGGCGGTCGTGACCGGGCCGGGGCAGGATACGGAGCACCTGACGTTTCGGCTGACGCCGAGCGCCAGTTTGCGTGGAGTCGTTACAGGCGACGGAGGAGACCCGGTGGAAAGCGCGGGGGTAATGCTGTTTCTGCTGCCGCGCGGGATTGGCCGCGACTTTGCAAAGGCGCGCGGACCGGAAGAGAGCATCACCGAGGCGGACTCAACCGTTACAGACGATCGAGGCGCCTATGAGTTCGGCAACCTGGACGCGGGCGAGTACGTGTTGGCAGTGAAGGCGGAACCGTGGTATGCCCTGCACAAATCGGGCGCAAGTACGGCAGCGGAACAACGAAACGGAAATGACACACAACTCACGTAGCGTATCCGGTGACGTATTACGACTCGACGACCGAGGAGTCCGGCGCAACGCCGATTGTGCTGACGGGCGGCAGCCGGGAGGAGGCCGACATCAACCTGCATGCGGTTGCGGCATTGCATCTTTCCGTTGCAGTGCCACGAAAACAGACCGGGGGCATCGCGCAGCCGGAATTGCGCCAGACGATTTTTGGCACGCAGGTGTCGGCGGAGAGCGCGGGGTTTCTCGACGCTCTGCAGACAGGGGCGGTTGAGTTCACAGGCATTGCTCCCGGTCACTATGAGCTATGGCAGGGTGATCCTCCGCGAGCGGTGGAACTGGATGCCATGGCGAGCGAACAGGTAGATGCGACGGCCGGCACGCCGACGGTGCCGATTGCAGGCATGTTGCGCTCGGACGCCGGCAAAGCGCTGCCGGACGATGTGGACGTGTTTCTTTATCCGATGGACGGTGCGCTGCACCGGAGCCCGATGCAGCGCCTGGCGCGCAAGGGGCAATTCCGTTTCGAGAGCGTTCCGTCGGGGACGTGGGAGTTGACTGCGTCGAACTCGGATGTTCCTGTGCCGATTCTTTCGGTCTCAGCCAATGGCGCGACATTCGCTGGCGGAACTTTCACGGTGGCGGATCGGGCCCTCGCGCTCACGGTTACGACCGCATCGGAGGAAAAGCGGATCGAGGGGATGGTGCGCAAGGACGGAAAGGGGCAGGCCGGCGCCCTGGTGGTGCTCGTACCCAAGAACGCGGCGGGGTTGAACAGCCTTGTTCGCCGCGATCAATCCAACTCCGACGGCAGCTTTGCTTTGCCCCACGTGGCCCCCGGACAGTACACCTTGGTGGCGATCGAGAACGCCTGGGACCTGGATCGCGCCGGGCCGGAGGCGCTCGCCCGCTACCTTAAGAAAGGCGTGGCCGTCACAGTAGGGGGCAACTCAGGGACGTTGATGCATTTGCCCGAGCCGGTCGTGGTTCAAGCGCGTTGATGCCGCTTCATCGAAGCAGGGGGTAGAGGTTAGTCTATGAAGGTACCGATTCATCGTTAGGACGCCGCCAGGAAGGGGAATAGCCCTGATGCGGCCCGCTCGCCACAGCGTTTATTGAGGAGTTTGAATTGAAGAGAAAGTTGTTGCTTTTGATCCTGGCCACAATTCCGGCCGCGTTTTTGCCCCTTGCGGCTATTGGGCAGGTCGAGCCGGACAAGGCCCCCGCCACCGCGAGCGAACCGACCTACAAGTACGAGGTATTCGCGGGATGGGGTTACACCAGTCTTAACCAGGTGAACCAGTCGCGCAGCGGTTTGCAGGGTGTCAGCTTGTCAGTGACCCGCACTGGGGCAAGTACTTCGGGATTACGGCGGAAGGCGGGCACTATGCGTGGAGCCTTAACTCGTCGAATGCTTCCGTCGGCAAGCCGACAGTGGATATGTACCTGATCGGGCCTGCGCTGCATGCGCCCCTATATGGCCGTCTCAGCATCATGGTTCATGGGCTTCTGGGAGCCGTTCACACCGGCGGCGTGAGCATTTCGCCGAGCGAATCGTTTGCCGGCGGGGTGGGCCTCGGGGTTCAGTACGACAAGACTGCGCACCTCGGCCTGCGTCTTTATGGCGACGATATCGGCTCGTCTTTCACCCTGGTACCGTTTCAGGCGGGAGACTCGCCGCACAGGCGATTCAACGCGCGTGCTTCGGTTGGCGTGGTGTACAAGTTCTGAAGCGAAAAGCGGTTTAAGCAAGAGAGGCGGATGCTGCGGCGTTCGCCTTTTTGCTGTGCGTCGCGTGGGTGTTTCAATCCCATGTCTCTGAAGCGAGACATGGGGCACCCGGCGGTTTAGGCGAGAGAGGCGGATGCTGCGGCGTTCGCTTTTTTTCTTGTGTTGCGAGCAGATGCGTGACCGGGTGGTCTCAACTTTCAGGCCGATTTTCGTCTGTCTGACTTTGGTTTTGCCGATGTTGATTTGGCTGATTTTGGTTTGGCTGAACTGAGTGGTTTTGGCGCCGCAGCGTACTTGAGCATCAGGATGCCGCTCGGCAATGTTTTACTTTCCTCAAGGCGCAAGGTGGCGCGGCGGCCCACCGGGAGCAACGGAACGCCGCTGCCCAGCAATACCGGGAACACCGAGACATCAACAGCATCGACGAGGCCGGCATCGAGCAGGCAGCGAAAGAGCGCGCCCCCGCCGCAGAGCCAGATGTCTTTATTCGGGCCGGGTTCGGCTTTGATCGCGCTGACGGCGGCGGGGACATCGTTGGCGATGATGGTGACGTCGGGGTGCTGTTCGGGCTTGAGGGTGGTGGATACGACGAAGGCTTTCATGCCCATGCCTTTGGGCGACATGCCTTTGGCGCGCATGGCGTCGTAGGTCAGACGGCCCATGAGCAGCGTATCGAACTGGCGATAGTGCGCGGCGAAATCGATGCCGGAGTTGGGCGTGATCCAGTCGTACTCGCCCTTGGGGCCGGCAATGAAGCCGTCGAGGCTCATGGCGACGCTGTAGCGGATTCGGCGCATGGGAGTTCTCCGAGGGATAGGTTATTCCGGGTTAGAAATCGGTTTCGCCGGTGGCTCGGGTTCGTTGCTTTTCCAAGTCCCACTGGAGCGGCCTGGGAGCACACGGGATAAGCTCAAAGGTAAGCTCCCGAAATGCAGGTCCTTCGACTCCCTGCGCTGCGCTCCGGTCGCTCAGGATGACAGATCGTTTTTTGCTGGCGTAGTGATGTGTGTCACGGTACCCCTCCCCCCTACCGTTTTGGGTAAAATCGTCTGATCAAAGAGTTTATGGCGATTCGTCGTCGCAAAACCCTCATGAGACTAGGGTTAGAGGCAAAATCCTGCTGCAAAAGAGTTTAGCTGGCAGTCTTTCGAGGTTTGCCTCTTTTTTGCGTTTGCCCTCATGACAGCCTTGCAACGTTACAGTTTTACAGCTTCACAGCCTCTTTTCGAGATCGAAGAAATTTTTCCGTCCATCTCACTCACTGGCAATAAGTTAGCCTTTTCGCGCTGGTAAATTTGCTTCGATTTGGTCGCATTTGAGTGCGTTTTACTGCACTTTTATGCGCATTTGGTCTCATTTGCCGCGAGAGAGCCGACGGCTGAGGCGTGTTTCTCATGTGATTGCCCAAACGCGGAGCGAGGTTGAGACCGCTTGGGCTCTGCGGCTTTGCCTTAAGTGTCTTCAGGGTAATGCGATATGGGGAATGAATCTGCAATCGGAGGAGTAGGCATTTTGGCTTTGTTTTCAAGGGTCTGAGCGGGGTGAGTGGGGGAGCGGGTCTTGACAGGTCGATTCCGTTGGGGGCTTGAGTTCGTTGCCTTGTCAGTTCGACCGGAGAGACCTGTCGATCGGATCGTGGGGTGCCATAGACGAAGTGATCCAGGTGCAAGAGAGTGGCTGTTAGGAAAGAAACAGTTCGTCTTGCTGGTTCTTCATTCTGGCGGATTAGTCTTGAAATTGCTGAACTTAGGATTCAGCGCAACAGGGAAAGGAATCAATCAATGGACACAAGCATCAACCGTCGTGATTTCATCAAAACAGGAATTGTTGCCGCTGCCGTGCCAATGATTGGTATCGCAGACGCGAAAGCCGATGCCTGGTTGCCCAATCGTCCAGTTCTCCGCATGCGGCAAGTGCATCTAGACTTTCACACGTCGGAACTTATCCCTGGCATCGGCGCGGAGTTTAACAAGCTGCAATGGCAAGATGCGCTTCGCGCCGGGCATGTGAACCATATCAACATCTTCGCCAAGTGCCACCATAGTTGGAGCTACTATCCAACCAAGATTGGGAACACACACCCCAATTTGAAGTTCGATTTACTCGGTGCTCAGATCGCTGCCTGCCACGAGATCGGCGTTTTCTGTCCGATCTACTACACGGTTGGCTGGTCGGCCCACGATGCAGAAACACATCCGGAATGGTGTGTGCGCGACAAGGACACGACAATTGTTGCAAGTGGAGGTCTGAATCTGAATGCGAAACCCACTGACGTTAAGCCACACACCGCTTGGAAGTACCTCTGTGCGGCCGCCAGTGGAAGCTACCATGCAAATATCATGCGGCAGGTCGAGGAGATCTGCCAGAAGTATCCCGTGGATGGGTTCTGGTTCGACATCTATCATGACCACGATTGCCACTGTAACTTCTGTGTGGCGCGCATGAAGCAGGAGGGCGTTAATCTGGAAGACAAGGACGCTGTCACCAGAAGCTACGTCTCGTCAATTAGAGAACATATGCGCCAATTGCGGGAATTGGTCGCCCGCTTCCATCCGAATGCAACAGTTTACTTCAATTCTGCGACCCACCCAGGCGACACCTTCCTCTTCAAGGAACGTCTTTTCGACTTGAACACCCAGCAAGAATTGGAAGATTTGCCGACCACCTGGGGCGGCTATGACAAATTGCCAATCGAGGCGAAATATCATCTCGGTGAAGGCTCGCGCGTGGTGGCGATGAGTGGCAAGTTCCACAAATCCTGGGGTGAATTCGGCGGCTTCAAGTCCGCGGATGCCATCAAATACGAAGCGGCTGCAATGATCGCAAATGGCGCCGCGTGCAACTTTGGCGACCAGTTGCATCCGTGCGGCGAGATGGACAGGGAGACCTACCGCAACATTGGCGAAGCCTACGCTTACGTTGAAAAGATCGAGGATTACGGCCCCGGCGGAATTCCTTATTCGAAACTAGGAGTGTGGTTGACCTTGAGTGACGAAGCGGACCGCGGCACCGTGAACATGCTGCTTGAGATGCACTATGATTTCGTGCCGGCGAATGAGAAGAACCTCGATCGCCTCACCACGCTCATCATCCCGAGCCAGCCGTGCCTTTCGAACGCGCAAGCGGCGGCGATTTCGGCATGGGTGCGGCACGGCGGCAAGCTGCTGGTTTTCGAATCGGGCGCATTGGACCTACGGAACACTCACTTTCTTCTCGACGTGGGAGCAGACTATTTGGGCGCTTCGGAGTATGACTGCGACTACACGTTGGTGAAGACGGATTTCGGCGCTCGCGTCGTTTCCACGCCGTTCCTGAACTATTCGCCAGGACTGCACACGAAATGTACGACGGGGCAGCCGCTTGCGGTCATTCGCGAGCCATATTTCAGCCGAACCTACGCGCACTATAACGGGCACGCGAACACGCCCTATCAGCTAACCGACTCCGCGTTTCCGGCGGTGGTGCGGAATGGGAACGTCGTCTTCTTCGCACATCCGCTGGACCGGCTTTATTATGCCAACGGTGTGCGTCTCCATCGCGAATTGTTCAAGAGCGCGATTGACATGGTCGGCGCCGAGCCGGTTCTCAAGGTGATGGGATTGCCCAGTAGCGGCCGAGTGAGCCTGCTGCACCAGGAGGCAATCAATCGCTATGTGGCACATCTGCTCTACAGCCCGGCGTTGCAGCGCGGAGATTGCAGGGTGATCGAAGATTTTCCGTCCATTTCCGGCATAACGCTGGAGTTGCGCGTCCCCGAGCGCGCCAATAAGGTTCGGATGATTCCTGACGGCGAGACGCTCACATTTTCGCAGGAGAACGGCACAGTGAAAGTTGCCGTACCGACCTTTGCAATGCATGCCGGGGTGGTGCTCGAATATTAGAAATCTGTTTGATAGTGCGGCCCAACCGCGCAGATCACGAACGGGGAGCGGCCCCTCCAGGCAATACTTGGTTAGAGCTAGTTCCCGTCGAAT
>CAVQZQ010000069.1:0-115420 GCA_963718435.1 uncultured Acidobacteriota bacterium
CGCCGGAGTAAAAATAGACCACATCGCGCCGCGTGAGCGGCGTGACGTGGCGGAGTAAAAGTAGACCAGCCGCCGCATTTTAGTTCCACGGACAACGGAAGCTTCCAGGGGTGACGAACAAGGTTCGGCGCCATTGCGAGACGTGTGTTTCGTGGGACACCGGAGGTATGTACACAGTGGAACTGTATGCAAGAGTGCGACGGGCAGTTCATGTGGAGGGACGGAGCCAGCGGGAAGTGGCACGGGAGTTCGGGCTGGCCCGTAAGACGGTGCGGAAGATGCTGGAGTATCCGGTGCCGCCCGGGTATCAGCGACAGAAGCCGGTGTGGCGCCCCAAGCTGGGTCCGTGGAAAGGCGCCATCGACGCCATTCTGGAAGAGGACAAGAACCGGCCGCGAAGGCAGCGGCACACCGCGAAGCGGATCTTCGAGAGATTACGAGAAGAGCACGGGTACACAGGCGGCTACACGATCGTGAAGGACTACGTGCGCCAGTCGAAGCTCGGCGCCCGGGAGATGTTCGTGCCCCTGAGCCACGCGCCAGGTGAAGCACAGGCCGACTTCGGGGAAGCCTTGGTCGTGATTGCTGGCGTGGAGTGCGAGGCGCACTATCTGGCTTTCGACCTGCCCCATTCCGACGATTGCTTCGTGGTGGCATTTCCCGCCGAAACCACCGAAGCTTTCCTCGAAGGCCATGTACATGCCTTCACCTATTTTGGCGGCGTACCCACGCGCATTCTCTATGATTTTGTTCCCGGGAACAAAATCATAGTTATGTGCCGCAGCCCGTTTTGTGGCCGAGGAAGAGAGCGGCCCCGTCACTGTTGGCGGTCCACGTTCTGAAGGGCACATAACGTTTGATTTAGGCGCATGATGAATTTCCATCGGACATTTCCGATGTGAGGTTGTCATGCTGGAACGCTATTTTGTAAGGCCCTCAACCATCGACAGGATTCGAGCCAATTGGCTGGCTCCCCAGATTGAGCAGTATGTAGAGTGGATGGAAGCTCAGGGCTACCATCAACGCAACTTCTTTCGCCGGGTACCAATTCTTTGTCACTTCTCTGATTTCACACAACAGCGTGGTTGTATGGATCTCGCTTCTGCTTCTTTCTGCGTTGAGGCGTTCGTTTCCTTTTGGGTTTCTCGACACGGGATGAACAAGAGTACAACGGCATCTCTGAAAAAGCTGGAAGGTGATGCAGGGAATCCAGTGCGTCAGATGCTACGACTAGCCATGGAAGGGCGTGTTACGAAAACTCGCCATCCTCATCCATTTCCGTTTAAAGATGCAGTTCCGGGGTTTATTGAGTATTTGCGAGGTGAACGTGGACTTCAGGAAAGCACGATTTACCTGTACCATCACGATCTGAAGCGCTTTGCCAAGTATCTCAGCAGGGTCGAAGTGGCTGCTCTCAGTGAACTGTCGCCGCCGCTTCTTGCATCCTTCGTTGTCGACCAGGCGCCGCAGATGTCACCCAGCGGCCGCAGAGATCTCAGCGGTCGATTGCGGGTATTTCTGCGGTTCTGCCATCGTGAGCAAATTACAACTCAAGATCTCAGCGGGGCGGTGGAAACGCCGAAGACCTACCGTTTGGCCAATGTGCCACGTTCCATCACCTGGGATGAAGTTCGGCGGCTTCTGGATGTAGTGGATCGAAGAACGATTCGTGGGCGCCGAGACTACGCCATCCTGCTTCTCTTAGTGACCTATGGACTGCGCGCCCACGAGGTCGCGAGGCTCACGCTGGACGATGTTGACTGGAAGCGCGATCGACTTCAGGTTCCGGAACGTAAGGCAGGGCATGCGACAGCATATCCTCTAGCCGGAGTTGTGGGCGAAGCATTAATCGAATACATCAAACGCGGTCGTCCAGAGACGACGGACCGTCATCTGTTTTTTCGGGTTCTGGCTCCGCGTGTTCCGATCTGCGCCGCGGCCGTGTCCTCCAGCGTTGCGCATTATCTTCATGGCGCTGGCATCCAGGTGCATCGACCAGGCGCCCATACACTCCGGCACACTTGCGTACAACGCCTCATTGATGCCGAGTTTCCGTTGAAAACGATCGGCGATTATGTGGGACATCGGTCCTCACAGTCCACCCAGATCTACACCAAAGTCGCCATCGCTTCGCTGCGGGAAGTAGCCATGGGTGATGGGGAGGCGTTATGAGTCTCCCAGACTTCCGAAGTTCACTGGCAGATCATCTCCGTCAGTTTCTGCAGTTCAAGCAGGCGCTGAATCGCAAGTACCAGACTGAAGGCGCTGCGTTGCGCCTCTTCGATGGCTACCTCTGCGAACATAACGTCGCCGACTGGAAAGCCATCGACAGCGCCATGATCGACGACTTTCTGAAATCCAGGCCCCGTACGAGACCACGGAGCTATAACCATCTACTCGGTGTGCTGCATCGCTTCTTCGCCTTCGCGATCATGCAGCAATGGACTCGACAGAATCCCGTGATCGCGAGACCGCGCCGCAATACAGGGAACCGGATTCCATATCTATTTGATCTTCGCGATGCTAAACGCTTGCTTGCGGTAGCGTGCGGCCTGCCAGACAAACCTCGGGCGCCACTACGAGGCTTGGTTTATGAAATGGTATTCGCTCTTCTTTATGGGCTCGGCATGCGCGTCGGCGAAGTCGCCCGCCTTAAACTGGGCGACGCCGATCTCATCTGCGACACGCTGTTCATCCGCGATACGAAGTTCAGCAAGAGTCGGATCGTGCCGATGGGCCCCAAACTGGCGGAACGCCTCAAATGCTACATCGAGAAATGTCATGGTAGTGCCAAGGGGCCAGACATGCCACTGTTCTCCTTCACGAAAAGAGGCTGCATCCATGAAGGGACGATCAGCCGAACGTTCCACCATCTCCTCCCAAGACTGAATCTTCATATTCCACCGGGAGTATCGTCGCCCAGGGTGCATGATCTTCGTCACGCGTTTGCTGTGGCTACGTTGCTGCGCTGGTACCGTGAGGGAATCGATCCGAACTGCCGACTGATCCACCTCTCCACTTTTCTTGGTCATGTCGATCCCAATTCGACAGCCGTGTATCTGACTATCACCGAGGACTTGCTTCATGAAGCTGCTCAGCGCTTCCAAGTCATGGCTCCGAAGGGAGGTATGCAATGACCAGTGTTGGTCAGACGATTTTCGCGTTTTTCGAGGATTACCTCAAGACACAGAAGGGGCTCAGGCCTGGCTCCATTCGAAGCTATCGGGACACGCTGAAGCTCTTCCTTATTCACGTCGCGACCACTCGTAGACGACCGATTACGCGGTTGATCCTTGAAGACCTGTCCTCGGAACGAGTCCTGGACTTCCTGCGCACGATCGAGACCACACGCAAGAACCATGTGAGTACACGAAATCAGCGGCTTGCTGCCCTACATACCTTCTACCGGTATCTTGCCGTTCATCATCCGGAGATGCTGGCTGAAGCCGAGCGTGTGGAGGCGATCCCGTCAAAGCGCACTCCGCCTCCGCAAACCCACTATCTGGAGCGCGATGAAATAGAGGATCTCTTTCATGCCCTGCCCAAACAGGGAGTGATGGCGCTTCGTGATCGAGCTCTCTTCATGGTCCTCTATAACACCGGAGCCAGGGTGCAGGAGGTTGCAGACCTGAGCGTAGCCGATATCGATCTCAATGGCCCACAGCGGGTCCGGTTGCATGGAAAGGGAGACAAATGGCGCAGTTGCCCGCTCTGGCCGGAGACTGCCGAACTGTTGAAGGAACTGATAGGAGGCAGTCGTGGAAACCAGTCCGGCCCGCTGTTCATATCACGCCAGCGAAAGCCACTGACGCGATTCGGCATCTACAAGATCGTGAAGCGCCACACCTCCAGCTTGCGCTGCCATTTTCCGGGCAAGAAGTGCGACGGCATATCTCCTCATGTGATGAGACACTCGACTGCCGTCGGTCTACTGGAACAGGGCGTGGAGGTCAATGTCATCCGGGCATGGCTCGGGCACGTCAGCCTCGATACAACCAACCGCTACGCCGAAATTACTCTGCGGACAAAGCAAGCGGCCGTTGCAGCATGTCTCCCTCCCGTAGATACCTCGGAAGCACTCCGCCCCAACAATGGATGGCGTAAAGACGAGGAACTCATGAAATGGCTCAGTTCGCTGTAAGAGTTATGTGCCCCTCAGAACGTGGACCGCCAACAGTGACGGGGCCGCTTTCTTCCTCGGCCACAAAACGGGCTGCGGCACATAACTATGACAACACCACGCTGGCGGTGGCGCGGATCCTCGGCGACGGCGAGCGGCTGAAGACCAGAGCCTTCTCCGAGTTGCAGAGTCATTACCTGTTCGCGGAGAAGTTCGGCCGTCCGGCCAAGGGTAATGACAAGGGCAAGGTCGAAGGTCTGGTTGGCTATGCACGGCGCAACTTCATGGTTCCGATTCCACGCGCATCGAGCTGGGAAGAGCTGAACCTGCATCTGGAGGCCGCATGCTTGAAGCGACGGCAGCGTCGTTTGCGTGGCCACAGGGAGACCATCGCGGAACGCTTCGAGCGTGACCGCGCAGTGCTGCTGCCCCTGCCCGCTGTGCCCTATGAAGCCTGCGAGAAGATCACCACCCGGGTCACTTCGCTGTCGCTGGTGCGGTATCGATCCAACGATTACTCCGTACCCACCGAGTACGGACACCGGCAGGTGCTGGTGAAGGGCTACGTGCATCATGTGGTGATCATCTGCGGAAGCGAAGTCATCGCCCGTCATGAGCGAAGTTATGAACGCGAGTCGGCCGTCTTCGATCCGCTGCACTATCTCAGACTGCTGGAGCACAAGAGCCGGGCGTTGGAACAAGCGGCTCCCCTGGCCGGCTGGCAGTTGCCCGATTGCTTCCTGCATTTGCGCAGACTGCTGGAGCTGCGCCTGAAGAAGCACGGACGCCGGGAGTTTATCCAGGTGCTGCGGCTGCTGGAGACCTTCGCTCTGGAAGAAGTATCCGGCGCCATAGAAGACGCTCTGCGCATGAACACCATCAGCTTCGATGCTGTACGCCACATCGTGCTCTGCCGCATCGAACGCAGGCCGCCACGACTGGACCTTCAGAACTGGCCGCATCTTCCTCTGCCCAGAGTACGAACCACCGCGGCTGCAGATTACATGACCTTGCTCGCAGGCATCTCGACATCCCCGGCGCCTTCTGACATGGAGGTGGCGTGATGAACGACAAGCCTGAGATGCCCACTCCCGATACGCCGCAGGTGCTGCTCGAACATCACCTCAAGGCCTTACGACTGCCCACTATCTTGAGTGAGTACGACAAGGTAGCCAGGCAGTGCGCCGCCGAGCAGGTCGATTATCCGCGCTACCTGCTGCGCCTGACCGAACTGGAACTGCTCGACCGCGATCGCCGCGCCATTGAGCGCCGCATCCGCCAGGCCAAGTTCCCGGTGGTCAAGAGCCTGGACAGTTTCGAATTCCTCGCCATTCCATCGCTTAACAAAGCGCTGGTCCTGGAGCTGGCTCGATGCGAGTTCCTGTCGCGCAAGGAAAATCTTTTACTTTTAGGCAACAGTGGCACGGGCAAGACTCACATCGCCTTGGCTCTCGGCCTGTCCGCCTGCCAGCGCGGTCATCGGGTGCGCTTCACTACCGCCGCCGCGCTGGTCAGCGAGCTGATCGAAGCTCGCGATGACAAACACCTGCTGCGCTTCCAGAAGCTGCTGGCCAGCTATGAGCTTCTCATCGTCGATGAACTGGGATACGTCCCGCTGTCCAAGAGCGGCGCTGAACTGCTGTTCGAGACCTTCAGTCAACGATATGAACGAGCATCAACGCTGGTAACCAGCAACTTGCCATTCGAGGAATGGACAGAGGTCTTCGGCTCCGAACGCCTCACCGGCGCTCTGCTCGACCGCATCACCCACCACGTCCACATCCTGGAGATGAACGGCGATAGCTACCGGCTCAAACAGAGCCGCCGCAAACGAAACCCACCCTCAGACCACTGAGACCTTCCACTCCCAACGCGGCTTCGAGGAAGAAGGGCCTCTTCCGCTACGCTCCAGAGCCCCTTCTTCCTCGAAAACAACCCCGGCCTATCCTTATTAGTGGTTCCCTTTTGCTCCGCCCCACTGGTTTCCTTTTACTCCGCCCTTGACACGTTTCTAAGTGGCCTTCACCTTGGGCTTCGAGACGACCTCTGCTGCAGGCCCGAATCTACATGATCGCGCCGCTTAGGTCCCGCAGAAAGTTCGGGTAACGCTTTCTTCAGGGCTGGCTGGCATGCCGTACCGCTCTGAGCCCGGTCTGTCCTCGTATGGGCGTGACACGACATCCAACAACTCTTCAAATGGCTGAAAGTCCTGCCGCTCGACGGCTTCGTTGAGCGCGGTCTCGATCAGGTGGTTACGCGGGATGAATGCAGGATTGACCTTACGCATCGCTGTAGCGCGCTCCTCCCCGGAAACCAACTCTTCTTCCAACCGCTCGCGCCATCCGGTAGCCCAAGAGTCATACGTGCCAGGATCGGTGAACAGCGCGCATACTCCCGAGTCGTATCCAGAGCCGGCCGCGGCATCGCAGAGTCGACGGAAAGTCAAGGTAAAGTCGGCGCGATTGGCGGTCATGCGCTCCAACAGGTCTTCAGCCAGAGCAGCATCGCCATCTCGTTCCGTGAAGAGGCCTAGCTTGCGGCGCAGGCCAACGAGTCGAGAGATCTCAAACGCCCCGGGAAAGGCGGCGAGCGCCTCGTTAGCGGAGGCTAGCGCGACCTCTTCGCTTCCTTCCTCCCGCACCAAAACGGGGAGCAACGCTTCGGCGAGCCGCGTCAGGTTCCAGAGTGCGATTCGGGGCTGATTGCCGTATGCGTAGCGCCCCTGATGGTCAATCGAGCTGAACACCGTGGCCGGATCGTATGCTTCCATGAAAGCGCAGGGGCCGTAATCGATTGTCTCCCCTGAGATGGAAGTATTATCGGTGTTCATTACGCCATGGATGAAGCCGAGGCGCATCCAGTGCGCCACCAGCTTTGCCTGTCGGGTGATCACCGCATCGAGCAGAGCACGGTACGGATTCTTCGCGTGCGCCGCGTCAGGATAGTGCCTCGCGATCGCATAATCGGCGAGTATACGAACGCCTTCCGTGTCGCGCTGTGCGGCGAAGTACTCGAAGGTTCCCACGCGAAGGTGGCTTGTCGCCACCCGAGTGAGAACGGCTCCAGGCAAGACTCTTTCGCGCAGTACTCGTTCGCCAGTAGCTACCGCCGCCAGTACCCGGGTAGTTGGCACGCCCAGCGCCGACATGGCTTCGCTTACGATGTATTCGCGCAAGACTGGACCAAGCGCGGCTCTACCGTCGCCGCCGCGGGAAAACGGGGTAGGTCCGGAGCCTTTGAGTTGGATGTCGTAGCGTACACCGTCACGCGCCGTCACCTCGCCCAGCAGGTTGGCGCGGCCATCGCCGAGTTGAGGCACGAAATGTCCAAACTGGTGTCCGGCATATGCAATAGCCAGAGGCTGGGATCCCTCGGCGACGCCATTGCCGGAAAGTATCTCTACACCTCGCTCGCTCGCCAGCGCGTCTGGATCCAGCCCTAAGGCCCCGGCCAGGTCCACATTCACCTTGACCAAGCGGGGGGCTGCTACCGGTGTAGGGTCCAGGCGGCAGTAGAAACGCTCCGGCAGTTGCACATAGGAATTTTGGAAGTTGAATCGGAGGGCATGGCAATCGGAGATAGTGGTTGCAGGCGATGCGATCGCAGAACGATCCATTGAACTCATGATCCATTTTAGCTGCGAGCGTTGTTCTCGCTCGTGCCCACGTATATGGACGACCTTGAGTGCAGCCAGCCACAAGCTTCGAGTTGGGCATCATTCCGGGCCCGGCTAGCCTGGAATCCAACTCTCCCAGTTCCAGACGTGTCGCGGCCGACTCGGACAGAACCCGGGAATCGGGGTTACGTCCGGATCGGCCATCCGCCCGGGTTGCCTACTCTGCCCTACCAAGGGTCTAGCACAACATCATGATCGGCGTGGTCGATGAAGACGCGCTTGAAGAGCCCCATGGTCAGCAGTCCATCGAAGTCCGATGTGCGGGAATCCTTCTGGGCGCCGGCGAGCGTGATGAACGGGACCTTGTTCAACTCGGCAGAGCCAATCTTCACATTCTGCGGCGGCAGGGCCATAAAGTTCCTCTGTGCTCCCCCTGAGCCCCCATGCAGCGACACACCTTGGAACATTCCCAACGCCATGTACCCAGATGTGTTGTAAAGGAAGGGGACGTTGGAGCCGGAGTCCAGCTTGAGGCGAACGGGGCGCATGCCGTCGGACAGGCGGGCCACAACGATGAGCGAGCTGGCGAGCTGCGATCCGTCGGCCGCCTGGGCCAGGAGCGGAATGCGCGATCCTTTTACTTCCGTGCGCATCGCGGCTGAGTCGTCGAGGCAGAGCAGGCTGTGGCCATTGTCGATGAGCATGTCGAACTGCTCCAGAAAATCCTCGCCCAGGACACCCTGGATATTGAGCCCCGTGGCCTGAAGGTTGGCGAGGTCATACACGAGCACTTTCTGGTTGGCGACGGAATGGGAGCCGGCTTCGACCAGGTCAGCCTGCGCGAAGGAGGCGGCGGCCTGCATGCCGACGCTGGCCACCTCGGCCTTGCCCGTGGTTTCCAGGTGGAGGGCGGCGGCCAGGGCGGGGTCAACCATGGTCATCTGCGTGCCGGTGTCGAGGAGGAAGCTGAAGGGGCCGGCATGATTAATGGATACGGGAACGATCATCTGATGGCCGTTGACCGTGCGGAAGGGTAAACTTGCCACATTCCCTGGGCAACGGGTTTCTGCCGGAAGCGTGTGGACCATGGTTGCCGCAAGAAGGAAGGAAGCGAACCACTTGAAAGTTGCCATTGCGAGAGCTCCTGTGCCGGTTTGGCTGAAGGAACTCTGGGCGCGTGGCTCTGCACGGTCCTGATGGACTCAGGATCATTTTCGGAGCATGAGGATGAATTTCAGAGAGCGGATCAGGGAGCTTTGTGACAAGGGACAAGTCCATTGTTTTCAAATTCGCTGACGTAGAGGTTCGCGAACGGGAGTTCTGTCTCGTCAAGGCTGGTGAGGAGCTGCCGGTCGAACCGAAGACATTTCGCGTGCTCTTGTACTTGTTGCGTAATCCTCAGAAGCTGATTGCGAAGGAAGATCTGCTGAATGCGGTGTGGGGCGACGCGGTCGTTACCGACAGCTCCCTGACGCGCACCATCGCTCAGCTTCGGCGCCTGCTTGGGGATGAAATCCGCAACCCGCGCTACATCGAAACCATAGCTACGGTCGGATACCGGTTCCTTTGCAAAGTGGAGGTCTCAGAAGACGTCGCGGGAAAGCTGGAAACAGCCGGCGTCCAGGCGGAACAGCTCGACGCTGCCGTAGCCACGAGCAAGATAGTCGAGACGCAGGCCGATCGTCAACCCAAGGTCAACCTGAAGCTTGGAATCGCAATGGCGGCCATCGTGGGACTGCTGTTGATTTCTTTGACCATCCGGCACATGCAGCCCAAACTTCCTGTGGTCTCCAATATCGTTCGTCTTACGAATGATCGAAAGGCGAAAATCCCCATCAACGGCGCCGTGACAGACGGATTGCACCTTTACTTCATGGAAGGGGAGCCTACGGGATCGGGTTCCGGGATCGCGCAGGTATCGGCGATGGGGGGCGAGACAACATGGATCACGACAAGCCTGAAGGACGCTCTGGCAATTCTCGACATCTCGCCCGATAAATCGAAGCTTCTTCTGGTGGCCGGCGTGGGTGACAGCGATTCAGACGGATTCTGGGTGCAGCCGCTGCCGGCGGGAACACCACGCCGCGTGGGAAACCTTAAGGCTTTCGGTCCGGGCTGGACGCCCGATGGGTCTCACATCATCTACTCCTATCAGCACAAGATTGCGATCGTGAACGAAGACGGAAGCGATCCCCATACAATTGCGGAGATTCCTGGTTCAGCACGCTGGTTCCGGTATTCGCCGGACGGCCGGCTGATTCGTTTTTCGCTTCTGCAGAATTCGGGGAATTCCAGTTCCCTTTGGGAAATGCGTGCGGATGGGACAAATCTTCACCAACTTTTGCCGAACTGGAAGGAGTCGCTGGACCAATGCTGCGGAAGGTGGTCTCCGGACGGCAACTACTACTACTTCCTCACAGGCGCCTTCTTTTTGGGAGGCGGCGGACCCTCGCAGGGAATCTGGGTTATGCCAGAACACCGCTCCATTTTCCGCCAGGACATCGCACCCACACGCCTGACCACCGGGCCATTGCGTTTCGGTGCTCCGACGCCCAGCAGCGACGGGAAAAGAATATTCGCGGTGGGGGACGAGAGCCGCGTGGAGCTTTTCAGCTATGACCCGCACGCTCAACGATTCGATTCCTATTTGGGTGGGCTTTCCGCGGGTCCGGTCGCTTTCTCGCCTGATGGAAAGTGGGTAACCTACGTCTCCTATCCGGAGATGACTCTATGGAAAAGCCGAACGGACCTCAGCGATAAAATGCAGCTCACCTTCCCACCTGTAAGAGCGTTCGCGCCCCGATGGTCGCCGGACAGCTCTCAAATTGCGTTTGGGGACGCGCAGTTCCATCGACTGTTTAAGGTCTATTTGGTCTCAGCTTCGGGAGGAGACAGCCCAAAGCCGGTCGAGCCGTCCGATGCCGACGCCGTCGATACTGACCCGATGTGGACGCCGGACGGAAAGTCGATCATCTTCGCAAGAACCGTTTCTGGCGGCGAGGGCAAGCAGGCGATCTATCGTGTAGACCTCGGCAGCGGGAATCTTACAGAGATTCCGGGGTCCGAGGGGCTTTTCTCACCCAGGCTGTCTCCCGATGGGCGGTATATCGTGGCGCTTACAGCCGGGGGTGCGAAAAAGCTGATGCTTCTCGACCAGAACACGAATACCTGGTCGACCTTGGCCGAAGGAGGGGGCTTCGGCTTCAACGAGTGGTCGCCCGACGGGAAATATGTCTACGCACGCGAAAGTGGCGGAGGATTCGCAAGGATTGTTCGCTTAAGAATCAAGGACCGGGTTCAGGAGGACGTGCTGAGCCTGAAGGACTTTCCCTCGCTGGTTGATCCTTTCGCCGCTTGGTACGGACTGACCAAGGACGGCAAAATCCTCCTGATGCGAGATCGCAGCGTCCAGGAAATCTACGCCCTGACCCTTGAGGTCAAGTGATCGTCCGCGGTCGGCTTCCGACCCCTCACTGCTGCGCGAAGCAGGTAGTTTGCACGTTGGTCAAAGGATTCTTGCCGTCAAAGCCGTTGTTATCCTGTCGGTAGCGCGCAGAAACCGCAATTGAAAAGATCTCGATTGTTGCTAATATGCTCGGTAGGCTACGGGGAATGTCCGATGATCCATGCGGGTCCAAGAAGACATTGGCCATTCCTCCTAACCTCAATCCTTGTCTTGGCGCGTGTGGGAGCACTCGCGCAGGCCAACTCTGAGCTCTCCGGCATCGTGACAGATCAAACCGGAGCTGTTGTCGCGGGAGCAAAGATCATCCTCACTGATCCTGCAACCGGAATCTCAAAGACATCAAAAAGCGGCTCGACTGGCCTCTACGACTTCAGTGGCCTGAACCCCGCAAACTACAAGCTCAAAGTCACTGCAAACGGCTTCGAGTCGTTCGTTCAAAACGGCATCGCCGTCAACGTTTCCTCAACCGCCCGAGTTAACGTCAAGCTCACCGTTGGTGCCGAGTCGCAAACAGTCACCGTAGAGGCCAATTCCCTCACCATCCAGACCGACTCAAATGTGATCAGCACTGTGATCAGCTCCGACCAGATCACCGAAATCGCCACCGAGAATCGCAACTTCGCAGCGCTGGCTGCGCTCGCCCCAGGAGTCAGTTCGGACCTTCCCGACAACAACACGCCGACCTCCGTCTCCTCCAGCTTTAACTTCAGCGTGAACGGATTGCGTCCGAGCCATAATATCTGGCTGATTGATGGCGGCGAAGCCGATGATCGTGGCGGCGGCGGTGGCATGTCCATCATGCCTTCCCAGGACGCGATTGCCGAATTCACCGTGCTTGCATCGAACTACCCGCCGGACTACGGCATCTCCTCCGGCGCAACCATGAGCCTGTCCCTCAAGAGCGGCACACGCAACTTTCATGGCAGGCTCTTCGAATTCAATCGCAACACCGCCTACGACGCGAACAGCTACTTCAACAAGCTGTCTACCCCGGTCACACCCCGCGCAGTCGTCAACTACAACATCTTCGGCGGCAACATCGGTGGACCGCTGTTCATTCCCCACGTCTACAACACAAGAAAGCAGAAGACGTTTTTCTTCTGGAACGAGGAATGGCGCAAGATCCTGAACAGCGCTGGCACCAATGTCCAGAACACCATCGATCCAGCCGATATTCCCAAAGCCGGCCAGAATCTTTCCTATGTGCCTCCCGGATTCGACGCGGGCGCCTTCAGCGTAGTCCCGAACATCTCCACCTCGACGTCCTACTACAAGACGAAACTGCAACCTCTGGGTCTGACTCCCGGCCTCTGCTGGAACGGACCCGCACTCTTCGACTCCAAAGGCAACGTCAGCGGATGCCAGCAACCGCAGGTGATTCCTGCATCGCTCTTTGACAACAATGGCATTCTCTACCTGAATTCGCCTGTCTTCCCACGACCCAACGTTGCCGGGCAAGACAGGAACATCACCAACATCTCTACCCCCATCGACGTCCGCGACGACATCGTTCGCATCGACCACAAGTTCAGCGACAAGTGGACCATCCTCTGCCACTACATACACGACACGGTCACGCAGGATTCCGCCCTGCCGTTCTTCGGCTTCGCCTTTGCAAGCTACAACACCATCACCAGCACACTCGCGAATCCCTCGAATTCAGCAGCCATCAAGCTGAGCGGCATCATCAATCCCAATTTGCTCGTCGAAGCCAGTTTTAACTTCGACGGCGACATCGTTGACATCGCCAACTCTTCCAACAGCCAGGCCCCAGCCGGATGGAGCGTCACCCCTGTATCTCCCGCATTCAAGTTCACGATCAACTCGCTCCCAAGCGTGAACCTCAGGCTGCCCTACGGCGTGGCAGAGCAGGTTGGCATACCCTCCTGGCACAACGCCGCCGAAGACTACGAGCCCAAAGTCGACATCTCATGGACCCGCGCCCGCCACGCCGTGAAGTTCGGCTTCAGCTACAACCGTTACACCAAGAACCAGCAGATCATCGGCCCCCAACAAGGCGCATACACCCCGAGCAACACTACAAACGACAGCCTTATGGATATCCTGCTCGGCCTAACTGCCAGCTACGCGCAATTCCAGTCGACTCCCATTCGCCACTACGTCAACCAGACGCTATCCCTTTGTGTAATGGACAACTGGCACGTCACGCCGCGCCTCAGCCTCCAGCTTGGACTACGCTATGACGCACTGCCACGCGCATGGGAGCGCAACAACCAGATAGCCAACTTCGATCCCGCCGCCTACAACACCTTAGCCGTTCCCATCTGGACACCCGCCGGCACCATTGATCCCGCAAGCCCGAGCATCTCAGTCGTCGACACAGTCCCGTACTACCTCAACGGAATGGACCTCGCCGGAGTGAATGGCGTCCCACGCGGCCTCGTCCACAACAACTACAACACGTTTCAACCACGCGTCGGATTCTCTGACGACATCTACGGCAACGGCAAGACTGTCCTTCGCGGCGGCTTTGGCACCTTCTACGAGCGCACCCAGGGCAACGACATTTACAGCGCAGCCAGCAACTCCCCCTTCGCTTACAACCTGAGCATCCACACCACCTACTTCAGTTCTCCCGGAACTAACTGGCAAACCGGGCAGAGCACGGCCGCACAGGGCTTCCCCATCTTCGCGACAAGCCTCATGACCCTCGCACCTCACAACTACGCCCCGCCCGCCGTGGCCATGTACAGCCTCGGACTGCAGCGCGAGCTCGCGCCTTCTGTCATCTGGATATTGCAGTACGTGGGCAACGCAGCGTGGCACCAGTGGGACGATCGCCAGATCAACAACATCCTCAACACCATCGGCAGCGCCACCATTCCCCAGCCTGACGGAACCACCGCCTCGGTCCCTGTCACATGTCTCGCAGGAAATCCCGGCAACTATTCGCCCTTCGGCGATGACTCACTCTGCCAGCCGGGCTTCCAGTCCTTTCCCGGCGGAATGAACCAGTTCCTCACGTTCCAGGGTTACGGCCCAATCCAGCAACAGGAGATGGCCACCAACACAACCTACAACGGCTTTCAGACCGGCGTCCGCTTGCAAAAGAAATGGGGCCTCAGCGGCGAAGTCGACTACACCTGGTCGCACGAAATCGACATTCAGTCCTACGACAACGACTGTTGCGTCAACAACCCATGGAACCTCAAATACGACAAGGGCTCCGGCGCACTCGACCGCCGCAACATCCTCAGCATCGACTACGTCTACAAGCTCCCGTTCTTTGCGAAGGGCAAAAGCCTCCAAAACTCACTCGCCGGTGGATGGGTCATTGCCGGAACCGTCATCGCCGAATCTGGTCCCGTCCAGACCGTCACCGGCGCCGGCGGCGTCCCAAACAGCGCCGACACCTACGACCCTGTTGGACTCGGCGGCGGATACACGGTCCGCCCCAACGTCAGCGGACGCATGATCTACCCGAAGAAATGGGGCCAGTGGTTCAACACCGCCATGTTCTCCAACGTAGTCCCCGTATGGCAGGGCGGTCCCAACATGGGCTTCGGCAACGTTGGCAAAGACGCGGTCGTCAGCCCCGGCCGCGCCAACTTCACTACCTCCGTCTATAAGTCACTCGCCTTCACCGAGCGCACACGCTTCGAACTGCGTTTCGAGTCCTTCAACACTTTCAACCACGGCCAGCCCAACGGCCTCAACACCAGCTATGCGCCTCAAAACGGCCCCCTCAGCACGACCCTCAACCAGGGCAACACCTTCGGCCAGGTCACTGGCACATTCGATCCGCGTGTGTTCGAACTGGGCGGCAAGTTAACTTTCTGACGGCGGTCCTTTTTGCTCGGGCACCCTATCTGAATGTGTTCGGGCCGTTCGACGAGTCTGATCTTGATCTGCGAATGCCATCGTTCCAACGAATCGCGAAGCAGATTCTCCGGGTTTGACGCCCAAAACCCCATCGGAGTTAACGAACGAGGTGCAGGCACATGCCCAGTTGTTGTCGGTCGAGTAGCCCCGGGGAATTTCACCCCGAGGCCCTCACAGAACCGTGCGTGAACCTCTCGATTCACACGGCTCTTCATAGCAGTAGTTTGTTCTTGCGAGAACAAACCGTCTCTGGAAGTAAAGGCTCCTCCTGGTTGCCCAGTTGGCCAAGCCCTCCGTCGAGCTATGTCATCCTTTTCGCCCCGTCCATTACAGACGCTTCAACGCTACTGCAGGATGATCCGTTATCTTCAAGTGCATCGATATTTCCCTTTTCGTGGGTCGCACTTATAGCTTTTCTCTTATCATCACTTGAAGACTTCCCATGTTCCGCCTAACCGCCTCCTTGGCAAGCTCAGGCCACCTCTCATGCCGGATGCCGCTCCGCCCGTAACCAGGTACCGTCGAAGCTCTGTCCCGCAGTAGTAATCACGCCGCGGTTTTGACATCGTCTAACCTGCATTTCTCACCGGGGAGTAGGCAAGAAGTAAAGCTCAGGGAAAAAGAAAGTGGCAAAAGGCCGCTGTTTTCATGGCATAACTGCGTTGTCGAATCGTAGTTAAATGCCCTGAGACGGAGCGGCCTTTGATGACAGAGTGTATCCAAGAACGGTTCTGTTTTGCAGCCCATTTTTCACGTCGTGTGGAGGCAGGGTTCACGGCTGGTCAAGTATCGAGTGACGGCGGGTCGTTGCTGTTGCGCCAGGCAGATCGCAAGATCAAGTTGCTGGATCGTGTGGCCGGTTGTTTCGTGGATGGCCGGTCGCCGTTTCTGATCAGGCACCGTTTATCGGAGATGCTGTCGCAGCGGATCTACGGGCTGGCCCTGGGCTATGAGGACCTGAACGATCACGAGCAGTTGCGATCCGATCCGCTGCTTGGACTGCTCAGCGGCAAGCGCCAGCTGGAGGAACCGCTGGCGGGCAAGAGCACGCTGAACCGGCTGGAACTGGTGGGCCGGACCAGGCGTTACCACAAGATCGGCTACTCAGCCGAGTCCATCGACCGCTTGCTGACCGATCTTTATATCGAATCGCATGCTGTGCCGCCGGCTCAGATCGTGCTCGATCTGGATGCGACCGACGTCCCGCTGTACGGTCATCAGCCGGAGCGGTTCTTCCACGGCTATTACGACAGCTACTGCTATCTGCCTCTGTACATCTTCGCCGGCGATCAGTTGCTCTGTGCGCGGCTGCGTGCGGCCAACCAGGACGCGGCGGCCGGTTCGGTTGATGAGGTTGGCCGCATCGTGGCGCAGTTGCGCCAGCGCTGGCCGGAAGTGAAGATCGTGCTCCGCGCCGACTCCGGCTTCTGCCGCGAAGCGTTGATGGCCTGGTGCGAGAACAATCGTGTTGATTACCTGTTCGGTCTGGCCCGCAATCAGCGGCTACGCAGGATCATCGGCAAACAGATGCACCAGGCGCACCTCGAACACCAGTCGACGGCTAAGGCCGCGCGCGTCTTCGCCGAGTTCGACTATCAAACACACAAGAGCTGGTCACGCTCCCGCCGGGTGGTGGCAAAAGCCGAGTACCTCGACAAGGGCGAGAACCCGCGCTTCGTCGTTACCTCCCTGTCTGCCCAGCAATGGGCAGCGCAGCAACTATACGAGAAGTTTTACTGTGCTCGCGGGGAGATGGAGAATCGCATCAAGGAACAGATGTGCCTGTTTGCCGACCGGCTCTCGACCGACGAGATGAAAGGCAATCAGCTGCGCCTGTACTTCTCCGCACTGGCTTACACCCTGATGGAAGCCTTGCGTCGGCTGGGACTGAAAGACACCGACTGGGCCCAGGCTCAAGTCGATACCATCCGCCTCAAGCTGTTCAAGATCGGTGCCATCGTTCGGGTGAGCGTACGCCGCATCCTGCTCCAGATGAGCTCGGCCTATCCTTGGAAAGACATCTACGCGCAAGCCTTCCACGCACTGCGCTGCTGAAACCTGACATCGACTCCATCAAAATGTATTTCCACCTGCGCTGAACCCTTCGACCGGCCGAGCTCTGCGCAAAATCCACCCTCACTCGCTTACCCAGGCCGCGCCAACAAGCGCACCGCCTCTCCATCTAGCTCGAATGCCTCAAAAACACCCACTCCGAACCTTCTACCTCAAACGCTCCGTGCGTGTGAGACATCCGGGCTAATGGGTTTCGACACTTCAATAGTGGTTTCCTTGCAGTCTTCTTGCCTGACACCTGACCCAGTCCTCGCTGGGCCTTTTCCTTCCGCGCTCACGACCATGGCTTTTGTCCACAGCCGCCGAAAGGCGGTTTGACCTTGCCCTCAGAATGCGTATCTCTTAACCGGCCGGGTTTTGAGGATTAGATCCATCCCCGTCGTCGTCGTGGCGGTGGGAATGTGGGAATCGGCGTCATCGATTTCCAAGGTTTGTGGAAAGAGCGGAAAACAGCACTATCGTTTTCCGGGCTTTCCATAAACCGTCATTTCCACAGCCTGCCTCGATCGCCGCGAACTCTCAGGCGGCGATCGTCATCGTTGCATCCATCCAGTCTCTCTCGAATTGCATTGGGCTTGCATAGTGCAGCGTCGAGTGCATTCGTGTTTGGTTATACCAGAGCAACGCGAAAGCGCCGCTTGCCGCAGGCGCGAATGCCGTGCTGCTGCATCAGCCGTTGCACAAGCTGCTTGCCCACGCGAATGCCTTGAGCTCGAAGCTGCCGCCAGATGCGCGGCCAGCCGTAGGCTCCCCGGTTTTCTGCATATGCCGCGCGGATGTGGGCCAGCAGTGCCTCGTCGCTCAGATGGCGGCGTCGGGTTATCTCTCTGCGCCGCGCCAGGTGTTGGTGATATCCGGATACGCTTACGCCGAGCACGCGGCATTGCACCCGGATCGGCCAGATCCGCTTGTGGCGTTGAATAAAGGCATACTTCACTTCTGGCCCTTTGCGAAGAATGCCGTCGCTTTTCCCAGGATGTCGCGCTCCATCGTCACCCGTGCCAACTCGGCACGCAAACGACTGATCTCCATTTGCTCGGCTGTCAATGCGCTTTTCCCGATGACGCCTGTTAGCTTTCCGGCTCCATGTAACTTGACCCAGTTGCCCAGGGTCTGCTCAACCACTCCCAAGCTCCGTGCAGCTGCCGCAAGTGTCTGGCCCGACTCCACAAGCCGAACCGCCTCCTGCTTGAACTCAAGCGTAAACCTGCCCCGCTTCCCATTCCTCATCTTCGTTTCCCTTCGCTATTAAAGCAGCCAGCTAAGGGGCACGTTTTGCGGGGGCAAGGTCATGGTGGCCACCGGCTCTGGGGTACACTCGACGCCAATTTACGACTATGATTGAACCACTCACCAGTTGGGCGAATGGGGAAGTTGATGGCACTGATTCAAGTCAGCATCGACCCAGTCGTAGTGGAGGCACTTCTACTAGGCGCGATAGGCACAATTGCTGTCGTGGTCGGTGCAATTGCATTAATGGACGTTGCCCCCCAAGCCAGAGGCAATCCCACCAAGGCAGAACAAGAAATCCTTCCGGTTCTTGCCGAACGGCTGTCAATGACCGTGGCGGCGCAAGGCAGAATGAGCGAGCCCCTGATTTTGTCCTTCACTCTCTCCGACCCAGCCGTCACATTGCTTCGAATAGAGATTGCCAACCAATTGGACAATGGGGCAGAAGTCGCCGAATGCGTGGAGGTAGCTCCCAAAATCTTTCTCGCCCAAGTGGAACCCAAGGTCGTCCAACGCTGGTATAACGCCAATCCATATTGGGACGGAGAGACGAAGCAGCTCCCAATCCAAGTGGTTTTTATATCTGGCCAGCGGGCAGCGAGCCAAACAATTTGGGTCACAATGTGCCCACGAAAGATACCGAGCTCAGGACTCCTTAGTGACTTTGCGTGGTCCTTGGAAGGCCCGAGCTCAAGAGCCTATCCGAAGCTAGCGCAAATGCCAAGCCGGACGCGCACCGAGGGACGATAAGTGCGGCCGGCACCAGTTTCCAAAAGACTTTAGGCTCTCTGTTTCTCTTGTTCAGCCATTTAGATTCCTTACGCGGTTTGGTGCCAAACAATCTCAACTCCCCAAGTTTCATATCCTTTAGGCGCTGCTCATAAGGGAACGTAGGGAGTGTCGGGCGTCATCTGGATTTTCTTCAGCAGCACTGCCAGGTCAATTGGCTTATTCAGCACCTCAAATTTGTGCCCCTTAGTTTCGGCGGTCTTAAGCATTTTGATGTTGGTTGCTTGTCCGGACAACAGAAGTATTCTGCAATTCGGGCAGCACTCGTGCACTTGAATCGCCAGATCGATTCCGATAGCCGTGGCATCAATACGTCGGAAATGAGAAGATCTGGAGCCTCACAGCGAGCGGCCTGCAAGGCTTCAAAAGTGTTATTGAAGGATTTAGCATCGAAACCTTGATGGCGCAGAGTCATTGCGACGCTCGATGCAATGTGACCCTTGGCATCGACGACAAGAGCGTGGGGCTGTTTACGCGATGTGGGCACGATGTTGAGTCGAGTCCTAATTGGAATCTTTTTTGGGGGCTGAAGCTTGTTCCAAGACCAACAATGGAACCGAGCCTGACAGCTGCGGCATCGAACCGGGCGCTTGAGGAAATGAAGTGAATCAAATCCTGTACTGTTCGTGCCTGGGACGGCCGCACATCCATTGATCGGCAATATGGACACTTAACTGGCGTCACACGTTCCTCACGATTTCTGAATTTCCGCCAACGGCCCTTACTAAATCAGAACACGACCAGATGTCGGATTCCTCGTGCGCATGGGCGCTGCAGTTGGGGGGTAATCAGTATCCTTTCTACCCCAAGATCGGCAGAAGGAAATACTGAGTTTCGAAAGCCTATAACTTTTTGTGAAGTCAGTATGTTCGATACCTACTGGGAGATCACCATCCGCGAGCTGCTCGTGATGTTGATCGTCAATCGGTATCTTGAATTGGGCTAAAGAAGTTTGGCCGGTTATCTCCGCCAAGGCACTCACCGACGCCGATTACTCCTCGAAAGTCGACAAGGCTTCGCCGATCTGCCTGCGCACGATCCTCGGTTGACGAGAACAGCCCAACTTGCTGATGCAGATCAATCTGGCCATCACATGAGCCTCCAATTAGTCTCCATGGGTCGAAATTGATTGGGTTTCGGAGCGGTCCTTCAGACTGCGTCTTCTGAGTGTTGTGATTTAAAGCATATTTGGCCAGATATGAAGCATATCTTGGCCATTTTTCCGCGCGAAAGCGACCGGTCCGTGAAGGCGACTTTACGACCAAGTGGATTAGATTGCCAATGTGTGATTGCCGAGCAGGCAACTATGCACCAACTTGTCTTGTGCTCAGTTGCCGGGACAGAGGTAAAGTAGCCTTTGAGGATTCCCAATGAGTTACTGTCGATCCACCGTGCTCGTCGGTTTCTCCCTCGGCTTTGTATTCTCCCTAGCTTTCGCGCAGGCATCCCGCGACGCAGCTTCCAACGCGCAGCTTGCCAGCCCGGAGATTGAGCAGAAGGTCGACACGCTACTAAAGCGAATGACATTCGACGAGAAGATAGGCCAGTTGGTCCAATACAGCGCCACGGAAGCGCACCCCGCAAGACTCTCCGGGCCCACTACCGCCGCTCTCAATGTCAACCCTCCCGGCCCTGGCGGAATCGACAGCTACGCCCTCGCGCAAAAGGGTGAACTCGGCTCCATGCTCAACACGGTCGGGCAGAGCCTTACCAACCATTTCCAGCACGCTGCTGTTGACAATACGCGCCTTCATATACCGTTGCTCTTCGGCGCCGACGTCATCCACGGCTTCCGCACTATCTTCCCAGTGCCGCTCGCCACCGCGTCCAGTTGGGATCCCGCTCTTGTCACTGACCTCGCGCACATGGCCGCTCTTGAGGCCCGCACCGCCGGCGTCAACTGGTTCTACTCGCCCATGGTGGACATCGCGCGCGATGCCCGATGGGGTCGCTGCACCGAGGGCGCAGGTGAGGATCCCTACCTTGGCTCTGCCATTGCTCGTGCATATATTCGGGGCTATCAGGGTGACAGCCTGTCCGCTCCAGACTCCGTCGCCGCATCCGTCAAACACTTCGCCGCCTATGGTGCAGCTGAGGCCGGTCGTGAATACAACACCACCGACATGAGCGAGCTGCAGCTCCGTCAGGTCTACCTGCCGCCTTACCAGGCAGCTGTTGAGGCCGGCGCGTCTACTGTCATGTCCGCCTTCAACTCGCTTAACGGCGTCCCCGCGAGCGCCAACCCGTTCCTGCTACAAACCATCCTGCGCAACGAGTGGGGCTTCGACGGTCTCGTTGTCTCCGACTACACAGCCGTCATGGAGCTCATGCATCATGGCATTGCACTCGATCCGGCCATGGCCACCGAGAAAGCTATCACCGCCGGCGTCGACATCGACATGATGTCGCACTACTACGACACTGAGCTCCCCGCGCTCGTCAAGGCAGGTCGAGTGCCAATGGCTGTCGTTGACGAAGCAGTGCGCCGAGTTCTACGCGTCAAGTTTGCTCTCGGCCTCTTCGATCATCCCTTCGCCGATGGTACAGAGGTGACAGGAGCCGTCGCCGAGCACCGCCCGCTCGTCCGCAGAGCCGCGGAGGAGTCCTTCGTCCTGCTGCAGAACAAACCAGCGCCTGAAGAGACCCTCCTGCCCCTCGCTAAGACCACGAAGAGGATCGCTCTCATCGGCCCGCTCGCCGACGATGCGAGCGACATGATTGGCGCCTGGTCCGGGGCCAACAACTTCGGCGACGTGCGTACGTTGTACGCGACCATGGCGGAACGAGCCCAGCAAAGCAGCGCGACATTCACGTACACAAAGGGAACCGAAATCTCCGACACGTCGAACTCCGGATTCGCCGCAGCTGCTGCCGCCGCACAGAATTCCGACGTCGCCATCCTCGCCCTTGGAGAATCGAGCGACATGACCGGTGAAGCTGCGTCGCGCGCGTTCCTGGATCTGCCCGGTAACCAACAGCAATTACTTGAGGCTGTGGTTGCAACCGGCAAGCCAGTCGTTCTGCTCGTCTTTTCCGGTCGCCCGCTCGTGCTCGACTGGGCCGCTCAGCACGTCTCCGCCATCATGGAGGTTTGGTACCCTGGTGTCGAAGCCGGTCCCGCAATTGCCGACACCCTTTTCGGCGATGTCGCTCCGAGCGGCAAGCTCACCATGAGTTTCCCACGCGCTGTGGGCCAGGAACCGCTCTACTACAATCAGCTTCCCACTGGTCGCCCAATCCAGCGTGCCGATCCGGTTCACCCTGGCTACGTTGAGATGAAGTTCGTCTCACGCTATCTGGACGTGCCTAACGACGCGCTCTTCCCCTTCGGGCATGGCCTTTCATATTCGACGTTTGGCTATTCCAGTATTTCGCTTTCGACGCAATCCATAAGCTCATCCTCGCTGATGCGCGATCAGAAGAGCCAGCCCATCGTCGCAACCGCCGCAGTCACCAATACAGGCAAGCGCCGTGCCACCGAGATTGTTCAGTGTTATATCAATATCCGAGGGGCCAGTACAGAGCAGCCGGTACGCAATCTCAAGGGCTTTACTCGCATCACTCTCGACCCCGGCCAGACTCAAACAGTGCGGTTTCCACTCGGCTTCAACGAGTTGTCCTTCTACAACGCCAGGGTTCAGCAGGTTGTGGAACCAGCCGACTATACCGTCTACATAGGCGGCAGCTCCACCGCCACCAATGCTGCCCACTTCGCGACCACGCCCTAGCGCCAGGCGGGTCTTCTCCAAATGGGGAATGAAGCAGTTGGACACGCCTGCTGGCTGGTTCGCTTCGAAGAGCAAAATCCTGCAGTGTGGGAAGAGGCAGCTGGAGGAGAACATCATTCAGGCGCACATGCTCCTGACTCTGAGCAGGAATATGCATGTCCCAGCGTTTGGACGGTGTGCGTGACGCAAACTGCGGTCTGGGTTCCCTAACGCCATTCATCCTTCAGAAGAGCCGTATGCGTAGAACGCGCTCGTTCGGATCTGTGCGGGGCGCGATCCATGAGGATCGTCCCTACCGCGACCAGAGCCCGGAAGTCACGAAAAGCAATCGGGAAGAAGTAGACTTCACAGGATTGATCTGGCAGCCCAGTGGCGTCTTAGGGTGGCGAGAAAGTATCTTAATTTAATTACTCGGCGGTCATGAAGATAGTTCCTGTGATCAAGTCTGGCGATTTGGAAAGATCGATACATTTTCTACACTGAAGTTCTCGACTTCGAGCGCAAGTGGCCCGGATGTGAAGATCGCGAGATGGCCAACGGAGTCGTTGATCTGGTTCGAGACGGCTGAGCTACAGCTTTCACGTCATTCGGGAGACGGCGTTTTCGGTTCGGTCAACCGAGTGTTTGTGGACGACGTTGATGAGCGTTTTCATGACCTTTCGCGCGCGGGGTTTGGATACGACGCAGCGACCTGAGTCTCCGATTCACACCGCGCCCGTTGATCAGACGTGGGGACTGCGAGAATTCGCGGTGACTGATCCAGATGGGAACAATCTCTGCTTCTGTATGCCAGCGAAGTAAACGTAGGGAAAAGCCCAAAACGGTAATTGAGCTGCGTTGCGTCTCGCTCCGCGAATCACTGCTAATAAACGCCCGGGGGCCGGGTTCGAGGTTACTCCTGTATCGGCACCAGTTTCAGTACCCGCTCCCAGCCACGAGGGGCTGAGTTTGTTGCAGTTTTGCGTATTCGGCTTCGGCCTGTCGAAGGACGGGGATGTCGCGATCGGCATCTTTCCAGAGCACGAGGAAATCATGGTACTCGGATCTTGCCTTGGTCAGTTCACCGGAGCTTGCATATGCTCTTCCCAATTGCAAATGCGCCATTGCGCCGATCGGATCGCTGACAACAATTCCGCGATGATCGATGATTTTCTGGAATTCAGAAGCCGCCTTGGCAGGCTCTTTAGCAGCAAGATAGGCCTGTCCGCGAAAGTAGACCGGATACAAGGCGCCGAACAGGCCAGAGACAGCGCTGGCCGGAATCCCGAGTTCATGAGGCGTGGCGACCTGAAGCGTTTCCAGAGAGTTTTTGGGCTCGGCCCGATTGAGGGCAAGGATGGCTCGGATGGTGGGTAGATAATTGAACTTTACCGAGGAGTCCTCGGAGAAGCGCTTTTCCATTTCGTCTGCAATCGCGCCAGCCTTCGCGGAATCGCCCGCAAGGACAGAGGCCAGGGCGACGCCGTACTCGACCTCTCGATCGTTCGAGAGCTGGATCGCGGTGTGCGCCCACTCGATTGCCTCTTTTCTCTTTCCGAAAAGAGCTTCGCGAACGGCGGCTCCGGCCGCCCACAGGGCGGCACGCTCCGGCTGGCCCGCTTGCTGCGCCTGGGCAACAGCGCGGCGCGAAATGATTCGCGCATCCTGCAAGTGACCCGAATAGGCAGCTACGGATGCTTCGCGTGCCGACATCCAATTCTCACCGCCGGCCCGTGCCCGGGCACGAGCCGCTTCGCGCGACATGGCGGCAACATCACCCTTCAGAAAGTCGATGTCATAGGCCAGCATTATGAACTCGTCGGCATCGAGACCATGGTCTGCGGCGGCGCGCAGAGCCGTCTCGCCATCCTCCAAGCCCCCGAGATAGACATTGAGAACGCCGAGGCTGTAGTACCCAACGAAGAAATAGGGATCGAGTTCGATCGCCTTCCGGGCCTCGACAATGGCCTGTTCGTAGCGGCCGCGACCCTTGTGAATGATTCCTGATAGCGCGAAGTGGGGGGACGCCTCCCGCGGATAAGCGCGAGCCCAGGCTTCGCACGTCTGTTGCGCCGCATCCAGATTTCCAGTCACCAGAAGTTCGTAGCTGGCGGTGATGAAGAATTTCTCGTGGTAGCTTGCACGCTCACGCAATTGCCACGCCCGGGCAACGCTAGCATCCGCCAGGCCCAATTGATCCAGATCGGCATACATGCGACCGAGCGAGGCATGCGCCATCGCGAATTGCGGGTCAATTTCGGTAGCGCGCTGAAAAAAAGGCAGAGATGCCGATGCGCCGTGCAGCGCATGAACCTGCCAGCCGGTACTATAGGCCTTCAGCGCCTCCAGAGAAGGTGTGCTTGCCTCCACCAAAGGGGTGGAATACTCATGGACGGTTGTGAGGGATTCTCCTAAATGAGCTCTGAAATTGCTCGCGATCCGGCTGAGCGCATTCAGCACGTCCTCTTTCCGTGGCACTTGCTGCTGTTCTTCGTCCACCGTAGTTCCCGTACGGCAATTCCGCGCTCGCAGGCCCAACACGTACGCACTGCCGAGGGTGCCAATGGAGCCATCGATCACTACTGCAGCGCCGGTGCGCTGGCAAACTTCGCGCGCGGTTTCTCCTGACAGCCGCGCGTCGGCAGGCTGGCCCATCATCGCCAGTGTCTGATGAATCCGTTGTTCGGAAATAAGGCTCAGAAAAGGTGACTGCTCCAGTTGCACCTCCATGCCTTGCCGCAGGGTTCCGTCAAAGACGGGGTCGCCGGTGGAGTTGGCAAAGTCGGCCAGAACAACCGTGTCTTTCTCAGTGAGAACACTACGACGGGGCTTCAAAAGGCTCATCAGGCCGACTGCAATGGCGAGCACAACGGCCGCGGCCAGCAAGATCCATGCCCACGGCTTTGTTTCCTTGACTTGAATCTGAACCTTGGAGCGGCTTGCAGCGACGACCCGGAGTTCGGGTTCCGATACCAGGTGCACGTCCTCAGCGAATCGATATCCCCGACCCGGAATCGTGATGATGAAGCGGCTTTCTTCTCTCTCTCCGAGTGCTTTGCGGAGGTCGAAGATGTTGCGCGTCAGGTTTGTTTCCTCGACGAAGGTGTCGGGCCAGACGGCCTTCATCAGTTCATCTTTTGTGACGGTTTCGTGACAGTGGCGAACCAGAACCAGGAGGAGTTGAAACACCTTGGGAGCGAGAGGAACGAGCTCTCCATCACGAAGGAGAGTTTGTCGGGCGGAGTCCATGCGGAAGGGCCCAAATTCGTAGAGTTCCTTACCGATCTGGGTGTCGCTGGTCGACATTGAAGAGCAACTCGGTTTGGAGGGAGTCGGGGAGAAAGTATCGCGATTCTAGCATGCTCGCGATTCCAACCCTGGGATTTGCGCCGGCGAAGCGATCGAACAAGCGGTTCGGAATCAATCACTTAGAAGCCCGTAAGAAATTCCAAGAAGAACCAATCGGAATCCGAAGGACGTGGGAGGCGCCCAGGGGGGAAGCTGCGCTGAGATTTGTAACACGAAATCGACTGGAGCAGATGTCATGGCAAAGCAGACGACGATCACCATCGAGACCAGTTCCCTTTTGATTCTCCAGAGCCGGCACTCCAGACGTGCGATGTGCCCGCTGTGCGGTGTCGAAGGGGAGATGATCAGCCTATCTAAGGAAGAACTATCCACGTTCGACCAATGGCTCAAGTCCGAGGATGTGCATCGATCCGAGGCTCCCGATGGCACGGCGCTGATTTGTCTGAACGCTGTGCTGGCCCGCGTGCAGGCCACCAAAACAACTAACTTCGGCTTCCCGCGGTTGCCGAACACGGAAAAGGAGAGAATATGAAATCCAGACTCGTTTTTGTTCCGATGGGCTTGCTTCTTCTTCTTGCAATGATGGCAGGAAGCAACGCCAAGGCACAAGGCCGGATGCGGGCGCGCTACCGGGTAACAGACCTGGGCACCCTGGGAGGGGCCAACAGCTTCGCTTATTCGATCAACGAATCAGGAATGGTTGCCGGAGGATCCAACACTACCGGCGTGAACGACTCTGTCGCGCAGACGGGATTCGTCTGGTATGGCCGGCGGCCGATCAGCCTTGGGACATTAGGCGGAACGGCGTGTCCTGACTGCAGCAGTGAGGGCTCGGCAGTGAGCGCCAACGGTGCCGTAGCTCTGCTCTCCGAGACCGCGATGGCCGATCCGAGCGGGGAAGATTTCTGTGAGTTTAATGTCAATCGGCCGGCCCGTACCAATCACCAGTGTCTGGCAGCGATTTGGAGAAACGGGAACCTCACAGCCCTTCCCACCCTGCGAGGCGGCAAAAACGCAGCGGCCTTCTTCGTGAATAAGAGAGGCGAAACGGTCGGCGTTTCCGAGACCGGCATCCCCGATGCGACCTGTGCGACACCGTATCAGGTTCGTCGCTTTGCGGGTGTCAAGTGGGCGCCTGACGGTACGCCAACGCCGCTGTCTCCTCTGCGGGGCGACACTGTTTCCTTCGCCTT
Organism: uncultured Acidobacteriota bacterium; assembly: GCA_963718435.1. Lineage (GTDB taxonomy): Bacteria > Acidobacteriota > Terriglobia > Terriglobales > Acidobacteriaceae > Telmatobacter. The sequence continues at coordinate 27,347 of CAVQZQ010000069.1, forward strand.
CACCAACAATGACCGTGGCCAGGTTGTTGGCTTCTCCGGCCTGTGCTCGAACGTCATTCTCCCCCCGTTCGTTGCTGGAGGCCCAGGTGCCCCGCACGCAGTGCTCTGGGATCAGGACGCACACCGCATGATCTGGGCAACCCTGCGGGAGGCGCGGGGAATAACGTGGCTGTCGGAATCAACAATCGGGGCCAGGTGACGATGAACTCCTACATGTCGGATGGCACGATCCATGCCTTTGTAGTCACAAACGGCATGCCGCAGGACCTCGGTACGTATCCCGCCGATGCTTTTGTTACAGTCGCGCCTTGTTGTAACAACATCAATGATGTCGGACAGATTGTCGGCTTCTCGGTCGATTCGAGCTTTATGCCGCGTGCGCTGCTGTGGCGGACCAAGGATCAGGCGCCCGTAGATCTCAATACGCTGATCCCCGCAGACTCGCCCTGGTATCTGCAGGTCCCTGGTGGAATTACGAATACAGGCGAAATTGCGGCGACGGCTGTGAATCTGAACACCTTGGAAGTTCATGCGGTTTTGGTCTCACCGATCAATGGGTTCGGCCCTGCGGCACGCGGAACCGCACTGCTCGATAGCATCCGGAAGCGCCTGCAACTGGGTTCGCGAAATTGAATCGAATTTCGAGTGCAAGCAAGGTGTTGAGAATGTAGGGGCTGGGTGATAAGCCCCTTCACTTTGTTGAGTTGGAGAGACGGTCTCAGAATGCCGGGTGCACATTGCCAAGACCGTCTTGAGCGACTTCCGGTCGGGATCAGTGGAGACACAATCTCTTTATTGTTCTCACCCTGAAGATAAACTCCCGATCCACGCGTTGGTATGTAGTACGAATGCGCGCGTTCTCGACCGGTTTCGTCGTCGATACCGAACATAAACGAGCCGTCGTCCGAGGCTGCGATGCCGCCTCGTTCTCTGTACCTTTAAATTGAACACCCGCTGCAACGACCCTGATCCGCTTCTGAACTTTACCGTTCATCACCGGATCGGGGAGCGGGGCGGCAATCACGATGCGCTCGCGGCCCTCTCCGTCGACGATGGTTAATTCGCGAACACGCAACTTGTCTGGTTGCGCGTCTCGGGCGTGTACATTGCCGGTCGACATCAGCGCTAGCATCAAAATCAGGGCCACGACCCAGCCAAACATACTAAGCTTGGTCCATCGCTCCGATGTGCGAAGCCGCTCTTCCAAAGATTTGAGTCTTAGCGCGTCGAGTTGGGATTCCATCCAAGACTTCTAATTCAGGCGAGACGGGCCGGTCAAGGTCGAGTAGAGAGTAGCCGAACGCTGTTTGCATCGCCTTTTGCAGTAGGCATTAAATGGTGAATCTCGCACTGTAGCGGTGCTCCGGTTGGGTTGTGGGCCAACCCTTCCCTAACCGGGAATTGGCTGCGCCTCCCCTTTGTCGGAGCCGTAAAACCTAGCGTTTCAGCGCGAAGTGTTTGTCAAATAGTTCCTGAGACCGTTTTTCGTCTTCTTCGCTCAAGACAACCGATTGGGCTTTGCTCTTGGGATCTGAGATGAAGCCCTTTGCGTGAAGTCGCTCTATCGTGTCCCAGTCTTGGCCCTTCCATGCTCGGGTCCCCACCGGATCTTTGAAACTGGTCAGCGGTTCGCCTCCGGCTTCAGCGACATAGTACTACCGGTTTGCGGTCGCCATCAGGAATATCGCGGCTCAAGGTGACGATAGTGGACGACAGAACCTCCGCGGTAGTCTGCCGTTGTTCTCGTCACCTCCAAAGTGGAATTCCGCTACACCTTCGGCGAAGTCGTCCTCCTCACTTCGTCGCCGGCAACGCCTCCAGCACCGCCAGCTTCTCCTTGGCTTCAGAGTTCCTGGGGTTCTTTTCCAGCGCCTTTTTATAGCTCTCGACTGCAAGCTGCTTCTCCCCAGACTTCTGATACGTCTCTCCCCAACCTCTCGTACGCATCGCTCGAGTCGGGATATATTTGCAGTTCCAGCTTCAGCACATCGATCGCCTCCGCCAGATGGTCATCATCCTTCAGCTCGGTCGCCCAGACATACATCGCCGTCTCTCCGATCTTGAAATCCGGCTTCTCCTTCTTCATGCTGCATATACCTCAGCCAGATGATCAAACCCCTTTTCTCCCGCCTCTACGCGTAGTGCCTCAAACGTCGCTGGCGCTCCCTTCGCCGCGCGGAAGTTCACCGTCATCAGGTGCGGCGGCACGTCATTCTCCGCCGGCGTCTTCTTCAGAAACCCCATCGCCGCGGCATCACGCTTCAAATACGCATCCAGAAACTCAAGACTGTATCGAGCTACCCACCCACACCCAACCATCCCATCTGCCCGTGAATAATCTCCTTTGCGATTTTCCGGGTAGTGCTTCCATATCTCTTCATTCCGTTGATACATCGAGCTGTGTTCCACATGCACCAACGCCATATCATCCACTGTAATCAAGTCTCCATGCGTCCATGCGTTTAGCACGTTCGGCCCCTCGTTGTCCTTGCTCGTAAAGTCCTTCGCCTGCTCTTCCAGCGAGATCGCACCCTGCGTGAAAAACAACAGCGGCAAGGTCATCTCCTCCGGATGCACATAGCCCGATGTGATTTGAAGCATAAGTTGTCATCTCTGTAGCCACAAGTTGTCATCGAGTCATCGATCAAGCGTCATTCTTGGGACATTTCAGGTGTGAGGGAGTCCCGTCGAAAGCGAAGCGCGGGGTCTTGTCGCCGGTAAGATACTGTTTGCCAATTCAATCTCGCGACGGCATTTTAGTCCGGGTTTCCCTTGGTCTCCCGACCTCCTCCCAGTTGGCGTTTGGTCGAGGCAGAGCATAAAGTCGCCGTTGTTTCCTAACGACTTCATGGAATCCGGCTAATTCGGTTTATGATGCGACCATGACAGCCACAACGGAAATGCGGCTCTCCAAATAGCCCATGGAGTACTGTGCGGCCTTGCGCAATCGCGGGCTTTTTTCTGCTGGTGGCGTCCCTGTGGACGTTGGTCCTCCAGCAGGTCATCGCTTACCCGTTTGTCTTTCTCTTCTTCGGCGCAGTGATGGGGAGCGCGTGGTTTGGCGGCTTTATCGCCCGCTTCGCGGCGGTACTGATGTCGTCGCTCGTTATCGATTATTTCTTTGTTCCCCCGCTTTTCAATTTCAGTAGCAAAAGAATCACAGAGCTTCTTCGCCGCATTCATTATGCGCTTCATCGCCATCACCGTTGTGAGTTCGTCGAGGAAGCGAGCGGAGAATGCGATTCAGATTGCTCGCGATCAGCTGGAGACGAAGGTGCAAGAACGAACGGTTGAGTTGCAGCGCTCAATCGCAAGATACAGGAAAGCGAGCTCGACTACGCATGCTTACCGAGGCCATTCCTCAGCAGATATGGCGCAGCGATGTTGCGGGCTCAATCGAATACTGCAACCACCATTTGTGTGACTACTCCGGTCAACGCACTGAGGTGTTAAGAGGTGAAGCCTTCTTCAACGTGGTTCATCCTGAAGACAAGCCGCTCTTTCGCCAAGGTTGGCAGGAGGCTCTGACAAGTGGCGACAGGTTCGAGATCGAAGCGCGGGTGCGCGGTGGGGATGGGGCCTATCGCTGGTTTCTGGTACGCAGCATTCCGCAACGTTCGGAGGAAGGCCAAATCGCACGTTGGTACGGTATCCGCCTCGACATCGAGCAGCAGCACCGAGCGCAGCAGAGCTTGTTGCAGGCGCAGGACGATTTCACGCGCCTGCTGCGCTCGTTGAGTATGGCAGAGATGGCCGCATCCATTGCACACGAGCTCAACCAGCCTCTGACGGCTGTCGTGACGCATGCGTACGCCTGCAGGGAATGGCTGCGGGCTAAGCCCGCCAACCTTGAGAAGGTCTCGGAGACGGCGGAGAAGATCATCCAGGAAAGCATGAGAGCCAGCATTGTTGTAAAGCGCGTGCGCGCACTGTTCCGCAAAGAAGCGCCAGTTCGCGAATTGACCAGCATGAACCGATTGATCCGGGAACTGGCACGTCTGGTGCGAGACGAGGCTATCCGGCGCGATGTATCCATTAGCTTGAGTTGGCAAACGATCTTCCGCAATTGGAGATGGACCCGGTTCAGATCCAAGAGGTGGTCCTGAATCTGGCTATGAACGGTATGGACGCCATGATGCAGGTTGCCAGCCCGCGTGTACTCATTGTCCGGACAGAGAAGTATTGCGATGGCGGAATCCTGGTAGCGGTCAAAGACCATGGTTCGGGCATTGCATCCGAAATTGCGACAAGAATGTTCGAGCCTTTCTTCAGCACCAAACCGCAGGGAACAGGCATGGGGCTCGCAATATGTCGCAGCATTATCGAGGCCCATGATGGACGGCTTTGGGCGGAGAATTCCGTACGGGTGGCGCCATCTTACAATTCACACTACGAGCGCAATCATGAGAGAAGAGCCAATTGCAGCATTCGACCCGAGAGAAACGGTCTTTATCGTCGACGATGATGAATCGATTCGCGAGGGACTTTCTAATTTTCTCGAATCGGTGGGAATCAACGCGAAGTGCTATTCCACTGCGGAGGGATTTAGCGCTCAATGGTCCGATGTAATGGCGGGTTGCCTGCTTTTGGATGCGCGGCTTCCCGGAATAGGCGGCGTTGAGTTCCAGGAGCGACTGCGGAAGTCAGGGGTTAGAATCCCAGTGATCTTCATGACTGCGCATGGGGACATCCCGATGGTACGCAAGGTGATGAAGGCAGGCGCGGTGGAATTCCTCACTAAGCCGTTTCAAAAGGAAGAACTGATCCATGCGATCGAGCAGGCATTCGCGTCAGACCGGGGTCTCCGTATGAGCAAGCAATTCTCGACTCAATCCGAGAGCGCATCGACTCGCTTACTCCGCGCGAGCGCGAAGTGATGGCGTTGGTGACCGGGGGCCTTTTAAACAAGCAGATCGCCGGCGAACTGAATCTGAGCGAGATCACCGTCAAGATGCATCGGCGCCAGGTCATGGAAAAGATGCGAGCAGGCTCGCTGGCGACTCGTAAAGTTATGCGAGCGGGTCAGACTGCCTTTGTGATCAAGCGGCTCGGCCAAATCAGCAAGCGCCCATATACGCGTCATAGGCCTGTCACGCCTCCCTGAAAAAGCACAGCTGACTATACCAAAGTATAGGTTGTATCTCCGCTACGTGGGATCTATTGTTCCGTCGTACTGTTCGCGAGGACTAAACTTCCGTCGACATGCTGGCTCCATGCACGGGCCGCGACTTCGGCAACACTGCTGTCAGTGCACGGGCGAAGCGGCATTCGAAGCATAGGAGTGCTCCTGATTCACGGCAAACAACCCCACGACCAGCTCCGGTCTCGATTCGCGTTGGACGGTCAACATCGATGGATAGCGGCAGGGTTCGAGCGGCTCGGCGCCGAATAGAAAGGTCCAATCATGGCTTTTAGATTGGCGGTATTCGCGATGCGCGTCGTCGAAGTCATGTTCTTCACAGGACTGTTGGGCTGCGCGGTGGCCGTAATTCTCAGCTGGATTTCCGTCGGCAAAGGCTGCTTTACAGACGAGAACTGACGCTGGCTCGAACTGCTTGAACACGGTACTCTCAGAAACTGCGCCAAAGCGCCTGTCGATTTAGGGTTTCTTTGATTGTTCCGGAAGTGGCCGAGCTGGATAGGATCTCGGAGTGCGCAAAGGAGCCATCTTGATGCGTCCGCTTGATTGAGCGGAAGGGTTTTCAAAGCCAATTCCTTATATGATCCTTATTTCGAGTTCATTTAACTATACCAAAGGATAGATTGAATTATCGCATGACGACTACTACCCTCGCTCCATAGCTGTTGGGAAATGGTCCAGAATTGAGTCTCGCCGGTACCATCGCAGGTTTACCGCCCAATTGTTCTTCCGCTTCTGCGACCATTTTCCGGGTCTGCACTTGAATTCATCATTGGTCCGAACGTCTGCTGCAGCCGCGCTGCAACAATGCGCACCGGCTCATCTGCACTTAGCTGGTGATCAGGTTATCGATCTCGCGGAGGTGAAATGAGCACTCAAGCGCTTTTGGTCGAAGTTCTACTCTCAGCATTCTTTGCAATAGCGTGCTTTCGTGCGCGCTCCGGTTCTTCCGATGTTCGAGGGCTTGCACCAAAGAGACTCTTTGTCCTGACTGACCGGATAGAGCGACTGAGAATTTCGCGCTGGCAATGGTGCTCCATGGTCGTGCTGTTGCTCCTGGTGCGTTTGCAGCACGGCGCCCCAATGGTTGCAGAGCTCACCGTCCTATTGCAGTTCGTAGTCTTTCTGGCTTTGCCGTCACAAAAGTCTTCGTCGCAAACAGTCCAATCAAGAAAGCCTTTACGGGAGGTTCTGCGCCGCTCATGAAAGAGTTGCTGCATGGTGCGGACTTTCTAGGCAGGGTGCGAAGAAGACTGCGTTACGGAGCCCTGTCTCGGGAACCACTGCTATTGCTGCGGTTCGAGTGGAGGGGAGACTCAATGGAATGCGACTGGATGATGCGTCCTCCCGATCCGTGGGACAAAGATCTTCCGGCTCATGTGGCCAAGGAGAACCAGACACTCCAGGCGCTGAGAGATGCGTTGACCTTGCGCGAACTTATTTTTGAGTCGTTTCCGGCCGTGAACAATGCCGAATTGCGAATGTTCCGCGCCGATGCTGAACATCGGTTGGAACTGGTGATGACTGGCAGGGTGAACCGAGATAGCGACGCTTTTGAGCGCGTTGCTTCAGTGGCCATGCGCGCCAGGCTTTGCGGCTTCCACTTCACTTTGGAAGCAGGCGCAATGGGGAGCCTGACTTCGATCTCACTGAGTTGTTAGTAATCTTGCCTGGTTTTTTCGCACAGCTCAGAAGTTGAGTTGCATGCGGGTCTGGCGGTCAAGAGTGGTCTGATTGGTGGTCTATTCGTATACGCAGTTGGCATTCGGGATTCCAAACTTGAATCAAGGAGGGCAGCAATGGCGGCAACAAAATCGCAAGGCAAGGATCTCACGCTATTCATGGCGGGGCTGACGGCAGTTTGCGCCGGAATCGCATTCTCCACATCGGGCGCGGGTAAGTTCGCGCTTGTGCTCGGCGCGGTCGCCGTCGTTGTAGCTCTTTGGGGGTTTTTCAAGATCAAGCCCCTAGAGGGCAAAACCGGGATCGGCCCGCAACCCGCCGTGATGAAACTGATCGGCGTGGCGGTTGTGCTGCTGGGCTGGCTGACGGTGCTATTTGGATTGCACATGACGGCAGTCGTTAGCGGGCGGATGGTGACGTCGGTTTTGGGCCTGGCTATCTCACTTGCTGGAATCTTCTTCGTTCTGGCGCCGGCAGTCAGCAAGAACGCCATCTGGAAGGCTTGAATGCTCTTCCCTAATTGTCCTCGGCGATCATCAACCCAGTCATGGAGCGAAATCTGATGAGAATTGCACGCTTTGCAGCTTGGACTTGCGCCCTGGCAGTTGTACTTATGGCAGGCGCAGCGACCGTAGCTCGGGCTGACGCTGCACCATCGGCGTCGGCTGCCGAGTTGAAGGACGCCCTCTCAAAGGCGCCCACCACTTCAACCCTAGCGAATGGCGATCCTGGAGGCACCCTTACTGGTACCGTCAGCGACGTGCCTGTGGGCGATGCCAAGGTTGGCCTCACCCTGGGCGACGTTGGCAATCAAGTGGGCCAAAACAAAATCGCGATTAACTTCGTTTGGACCCTCGTTACGGGCTTCCTGGTCATGTTTATGCAGGCCGGATTCGCGATGGTCGAGGCAGGTTTGTGCCGCGTCAAAAACGCAAACCACACTTACATGATGAATTTCTTCGTGTATGCGTGCGGGCTGTTCGCCTACTGGATCATAGGCTTCGCCATTCAGATGGGCGGTGCGGCCGGAAACGGAAATCTCGGAGGTTTGCAGTCGCTGAACTCCGAACATACGTTGGCGCTCTTTGGCACCAATTGGGGCATCTTCGGCCAATGCGGCATGTTCCTCGCCGGGCATACCTATGACGTAGGCGTCATGGTCATCTTTCTGTTCGAGATGGTGTTCATGGATACGGCTCTCACCATTGTGACTGGGGCTGCTGCGGAACGGTGGAAGTTTCTCGCGTTTGCAGTTTCCTCGGTACTGATGGGCGCATTTACCTATCCGCTGTATGGCAACTGGGCCTGGGGCGGTGGGTGGCTTTCGCAGATGGGCGTCAACATGGGGCTCGGAAAGGGCTATTGCGACTTTGCCGGATCGGGCGTTGTCCATGCGGTCGGTGGAATGACGGCTCTGGCAGTGGCGATGATCGTCGGTCCCCGCATCGGCAAGTTCAACCGCGATGGATCGAGCAACGCCATCATCGGCCACGACATCTCGGCAGTTCTTATCGGATGCTTCATTCTGGCCTTCGGATGGTTCGGATTCAATCCCGGCAGCACCCTTGGCGCCTCCGCCGCGGGCAACCTGCGCATCGGCTCAATCGCCGTCGACACCATGCTGGCTGGTTGCACCGGCACCTTCGGCGCGCTGCTCTACATGTGGGCAATGAAGGGCAAACCGGATGCTTCGATGAGCGGCAACGGGCTGCTGGCGGGCCTGGTCGCGATCACTGCGCCCAGCGGCTTCGTCAGCACCTCTGGCGCCGCCATCATTGGCTTTGTCGCAGGCGTTCTGGTCTGCTTCAGCGTCGTCTTTGTTGAGAACTTCCTCAAAGTCGACGATCCAGTCGGCGCGATCTCGGTGCACGGGACCTGCGGCCTGTGGGGTGTGCTCTCAGTCGGTTTGTTTGCAGACGGAACCAGCAACTATGGCGGCTCATGGAACGGCGTTACCGGCTCCGTCACCGGATTGTTCTATGGAGATGCCAGCCAACTTGTGGCGCAAATCGTTGGCATCGCGACTCTGGTCGGCTTCGTCTTCACATTCAGCTTTGTCCTAAACTGGATTCTCGACATCATTCTTGGACAACGCGTTTCCATCGAAACCGAAGTTGCCGGCCTCGACCTTCCTGAGATGGGACAACTCGGGTATCCGGAATTCGTGTTTCGACCAGAGCCGGACTTCATCCAGGCTGCCGAACGGGTGGCGGTAGCCTAGTTCGCATTACTGCATTCTCCATGTGCAGCAAGGTTCGCTTCATCTGCCATGGCCTTGCTGCACGACTTTTCAGTTTGCCCATGGCATTCTCTTCGACAAGGAGATCTGCCAAAATGAAAATGCTGCACGATTTCCGCGTCATGGAGCTCAACATGAAGAGCTTTCCCGCAGTTAGATCTATCATGAATCTCGATCCCTCCGTGCCGCCGCTCCCATCTGGCTCTGCTCGCCCTGCTGGGCCGAGAAGCTTCTGACGAGTTGCAACGCATGTTCCGCGATCCACGCGTACTGGAGCCGAACGAGCGCCGCGACTTGATCGCCCGACTCCGCGAGGCTGTCGAATTGGCGCCCCAAGTTCCTGAAATCAGAGTGATGCTAGGCATGGCGCTTTGCGTCGATCTGCAGGCGCAGGAAGCCATGGAGCAAATGCGTGAGGCCGTTAAACAGGCGCCGGATAGCTTCATTGCCCGACTCAAGTTTGGCGAGTTGCTCATGCGTCTGCGCATTTGCGACCAGGCCGCCGAACATACGCAGAAGGCAGCCGAACTCGCCAGCAACGATGTGCAGTCCGATTTGGCGCGCCGTCAGGCGGCCACGATTCGCACTATGCGCAGGGAAGGAATCGAACGTGGAGGATTCAACAGTCTGCGCTCCCGGCTGATTCCCCGCAGCCGAAAATCCAAACAACAGGACTCTCAGCCCGTTCTGGCCGCTACCAAGTAGGACGGGATGCCCGCAACTCTGCAATTGGCGCTTCTAATCGCCATACTTCTTCCTGCAAGCAAGCTTGCGGCTTCCCTCTGCACGCGCTTCGGTATTCCCGCGATTCTAGGGGAACTTCTGGTTGGTGTAGTCGCCGGTCCAGGCGCATTCGATCTGATGCACCTCAGCCTTTTCCAGGGGGGACAGGCCACAAAGGCCTTCCTGATGTTGGCGCAGGTCGGCGGCCTGGTTTTGATGTTCATTGCCGGCCTGGAAACCGATATAGAACGGATGCGCGAGGCAAGTGTCACTGCATTCCTGGTGGCTTTGTCAGGGGTCATCTGGCCCTTCTTCCTGGGAGCCGGCGCTGCGCACGCTCTCGGCCTGCCCTGGAACAGCGCACTCTTCCTCGGAGGCGCATTGACGGCCACCAGCGTTTCCATTTCAGCCAGAACCCTGATGGACGCTGGAAAGATGTCGTCACCCGAGGCCTCAGTCATTCTCGGCGCTGCGGTCATCGACGACGTGATGGGCCTGTTTGTCCTTGCGTTCCTGGCGGCATCCTCGACAACTGGCACAACCGATTCCTTTGGTTTGGCCGCCTTGGCCTCCAATTGGTTGAGGTTGCATTCAGACACAGCGGCGCACCATCCCCTCTTGGCTCAAATGTCGCTCATCGCGGTTTGCGTGGCCATCTTTTTTACGATTTCATATGGTGCGGCAAAGCGCTGGCTCGATCCGCTCATCCTGCAATTGCGAAGGCTTTCCGCCAATGAGTCCGTAACTAGCTGCGTTCTGGCTCTGGTTCTGGTTTACGCCATCGCAGCGGAATGGCTTGGAAGCGTTGCAGGAATTACTGGTGCCTACTTACTTGGATATGTCTTCGCAGGATCCGAATATAAGGCCGACATTGAGCGGACCTTTTATGCAATTGGACACGGCCTTCTGATTCCGCTGTTCTTTGTTTCTATTGGGCTGTCGAGTAATTTCCGCTCTCTTGGTGGACATTGGCTGCTGCTTGGGGCTATTTTCTTGATCGCCGTTGTCAGCAAATTGCTGGGATGCGGCGTGGCTGCCCTGGCGCGCGGCATGGGGCTGGTTCGAAGCTTCCGCGTTGGCTGCGGCATGGTCTCTCGCGGCGAGGTTGGTTTGATCGTAACCGCGATGGGGGCCGCATCCGGCGTCTTTCGAGAGCCGGAGGTTGCGGTCATGGTTTCCGTCGTCCTCTTTACAACGCTGCTTACACCGCTTGCGTTGCGTGGAGCATTTCACATCAGGTGCATAGAAGACGAAGAGATTGAAGAGCTTGCTGTGTATGAAGCTCTGCTCCCGTCGCCCGCCAATGGTTCAACTCCCTCGGGAATGGGCCAGTCGCCGTGAGATGTCACCATGGTCCGTTTTATTCTGAAGATTTGACAAAGGAGTGTAAGAGGATGAGCGGCGCGAAATGTCTGGTGTCTCCCGAGTATTTGGTCCTAATGACTAAGAATCGCGGAACTGCCGCTGATTGGCTCAACGTATGAAAGAGGTATCTATTGGCGACCAACTCGATCACTACCGGGTCGATGCACTTGTCGCAACAGGCATCCATGCCTCGATCTTTCGGGCAGTCGATCTGAAGAATGGCGCAGTTGTGGCCATCAAAGTGCCGCATATTGAACTGGAATTGGACCCGGTGTTTTACGAACGATTCCGCCGCGAACAGGAAATCGGCCAGAAACTAAATCACCCGAAGGTCATGAGGGTGCTGCCGAGTGAGCACCATAGCCGGGACTACATTGTCATGGAGTGGGTCGATGGGATTCCGCTTCGTGAGATCCTTACAAAAGGGTAGGCTTCCGCAGGAACGCGCAACTTATATTGCCATCGGCATTGGCGATGCTGTGGCTTATATCAATTCGCACGGTGTCGTCCATCGTGATCTCCGGCCCGAACATATCTTCGTCGATAGCCACGACCACATCAAGCTCATCAATTTCGGGCTCGCATCGCAGGTTGCAGCCAAACGTATTACGTTTGTCAGCCTGGCACGCGAGCTGAAAACGGTGAGCTACGCCTCACCTGAGGAGATCAGAGGCCACAATTGCGATGCCCGCAGTGATGTCTACTCCATCGGCGTGATCCTATATGAAATGCTTACCGGCAGGCTGCCCTTCGAGAATAATTACCTCCTCGCCCACATGAACGACCGTCTGCTCAAGGAGCCCACCCCGCCTCGAAAGCTTGAGCCATCGATCACCCCACAAATGCAGCAAATTGTCCTTCGCGCTATGGACCAGACGCCCAAGTATCGCTATGCGAGCGCTCATGAACTGGCGCAGGATCTGACCCATATGCAGGATGTGGTCGTAGATGAAAGTGGCGAATCGCGCAAGAGTTATAGAACGACTGCCGCCTGGAACAAGAATTTTCTCTTTTATATTGTGTTGGCAGCGATTCCCGTCGTTCTTTTTGTCTTGATGATGTTGGCAACACATCACAGATAGCAGCTTTGCCTGACCAGAATTCAATCCAGACACTGACTTGACCCCATTATCTGTCCAATTTGTATTCCGCCATTGACAAATTGAGGTGGTCAGGTCAGGTTCAAGAAGTACATTCCCGAACCACGTTGCGAGATGGCTGGCAAGCCGAAATCGACTGCGATAGTTTATGTGGTGTGCACGTTATTGTAGATTCTAAACTGACACCCTAATCCGACATTGATGGCGGAGCACGGCCATACGTGGAACTCCATTTCCAAACCGGAACTCTTCTGTTGTTGATCGCCGCCGTCGTGGCGATGCTGACGCGACGCCTTCGGCTCCCTTACAGCGTCGGATTGGTGGTGGCGGGTGTCGTCCTCGCAATCTTGCCATTTGCACCCAGAGTCGTCCTGACTAAGGACTTGATCTTCACTGCTCTACTGCCGCCGCTCCTTTTTGAAGCCGCGTTTTACCTGCATTGGAACCAGTTGCGCCGGGATTTTCCAGTAATCTCCGTTTTAGCGACACTCGGCGTGATTCTCTCTGCAACCGTCACTGCAACGGGAATGCATTTTCTGGCGAATTGGCAATGGATCGACGCTCTAGTATTCGGTGCTCTCATCGCAGCAACCGACCCAGTTTCAGTCATCTCGACTTTCAGGGAGGCAAAGGCCCGCGGCCGTCTGCTGGTGCTCATTGAAGCGGAGAGCCTCTTGAACGATGGCACAGCTGCCGTCGCATTCGGTGTTGTGGTCGCCATTGCGTCGGGGCTGCGCCTCGCCCCGATTGAGATTACCTCTCTGATTCTGAAAACAATCGTTGGAGGCGTACTTTGCGGCGCGCTTGTTGCACTGGGTGCACTTCTTCTTGCAGGCCGAACGGAAGATCATCTCGTTGAGACTACATTCACGACCGTCGCCGCCTATGGTTCTTTCCTCCTTGCGGATCATTTTGGCCTGTCTGGAGTCCTGGCAACTATCACAGCAGGCCTCGTGATGGGCAATTTCAAGTCGCTGAACGCCATCTCCGAACGTGGAAAGGAGGCCGCCCAGGCATTCTGGGAATACGCCGCCTTTGTCTCTAACTCCTTGGTGTTCCTCTTGATTGGAATGCACGAGGCGCATCAGAACTTCCTCGCGATATGGCTTCCTGCCGTTACAGCAATTGCGCTGGTCACGCTCGGAAGGGCGGTCGCAATTTATCCTTGTTGCCTTCTATTCTCGCGCTCCAGGATTCGCATCGCCTCGAAGCATCAACATGTCCTGTTTTGGGGCGGACTGCGAGGGGCATTAGCGCTGGCTCTGGCGCTCGGTCTCCCTGCGGCAGTTCCGTTGCGCGAGCAGATCATCTCAATCAGTTTTGCTGTCGTCGCCTTCTCCGTCTTTGTTCAAGGCCTGACTATGGTTCCGTTTTTGCGAAGGATGGGCGAGATCCCGCGCTAAGGCGGGTCCTCTGCTGGCTCACGGCGCCGTGAGGCCATGGTCGATGGTGTTCTTCCACTTCCAATGCGAACTGTTGGTATCATTCAGAGATGGATCAGGATCAGAACAGTCGCCGCTACTTCGCTCAGATTTGGCGGGCCATCATCGAAGTTGCGCTCCTGTTGTTTCTCTTCTATTCAATTCGTCTAATGGGGGAATTCACGGTAGCCAATGGGCGAGGAAAGAGTTTGGCCGTCGCCCTGAACGACATCCTCACGAAGGCTAGTTTCGTTGTCGCAATATGCTCAGCGCTGTTTGGGTTGGTTGTAGTCGAGTATCTTCGGAAGAAGCACTAGTCTCCTGAGTCATTGATTTCTTGCATAAGTATCAGGTGCGTGAGCGGCGAGGATGGAAGTGGCGAAGCGGGCGATGGAAGCCAATATCTGGTTTGCCGATTTAGTCCAGCGGAAGGGCTTTGGCTCCTTAAAACACACAGCATATTATTGCAAGCTATTTATGACTCAGGAGACTAGTATCTAGTTGCATAAATGAGCGAATGGTGTATAGTGCAACACATGAAGGCCCGGAGCATAGCACTGACATCGGAAGAGCAGTCGGATTTGGAGTTGGTCGTGCGTCGCACGACCAGTGCGGCGCGGGAGGTGTTTCGGGCCGGTGTGATTTTGCGGGCAGCCTCTGGGGCCAGCAACGAGCAAATCGCAGCGGCCATGAAGACGCGGCCGGCAACGGCGAGCAAGTGGCGCGGCCGTTTTCTGCGCGACCGGATGAACGGGTTGCAGGATGCACCGCGGCCGGGCAAACCCGCGACCTACGATCTGGAGAGCGAACGGCGCATCCTGGTGCAACTGGATCAATCGCCGCCCAAAGGCTATGCGCGTTGGAATGGAGTCTTGCTGGCTGAGGCGCTGAAGGATATTTCCGACGACCAGATTTGGCGCGTTTTGCGCAAGCATGGGATTTCGCTCGAGCGGCGTCACAGTTGGTGTGTCTCGACCGATCCCTGTTTTGCTCAGAAAGCCGCCGATGTGGTCGGGCTTTATCTGAACCCGCCGGAACACGCGCTGGTGCTGAGCGTGGACGAAAAGCCTCATATTCAAGCCCTGGAACGGGCTCAGGGTTGGCTGAAGTTGCCCAACGGCAAGGCGCTCACGGGCTTTCAGCATGACTACAAGCGGCACGGCACCACCACTCTGTTTGCGGCTCTGGAGGTGGCTACCGAGCTGGTGAAAGGCGACCATTACAAGCGTCGCCGCCGCATGGAGTTTCTCGACTTCATGAACGGCATCGTAGCCGAACACCCCGACCGCGAAATCCATGTGACCCTCGACAACCTCAACACTCATAAACCCAAACGCGACCGTTGGCTGGCCCGGCACAAAAACGTCCATTTCCATTTCACGCCCACACACGCATCGTGGATGAATCAGGTGGAAATCTGGTTTTCCATTCTGCACAGTCAGTCGCTGAGCGGGGCCAGCTTCACCAGCTCAGGCCAACTCCGCAAACACATGGACGACTTCATTGCCGCCTACAACCAGACCGCACACCCGTTCGAATGGAAGAAGCAAGTTGTCTTCCAGAAACATCCCAAATCACTATACGCTAACTTATGCAACTCGGTACTGCCGCGATTTCTCACGGGTGCAGATTTCAGTGGGGGGCGGTCGATATTTGAGCCTTTGTGTAGATTTTGTGAAGTTGGGTGGTTTCATCAAGCTCGGATTCAGCCCAGTGCATTGTGTTTTGGATGTTTGAGCGAGAATTGGCGCATAGCCCAGCCTGTCGCTGAGTTCAGCGAAGGGGGGAAGTGGAGTTTTGTGTGTGGGGAGCGGTGTTCAGCAGCGCAGAGCGTGGAAGGCGTGGGCGTAGATGTCTTTCCAGGGGTAGGCGGAGCTGAGTTGGAGCAGCACGCGGCGCACGCTGAGCCGCACGATAGCGCCGATTTTGAGCAGCTTCAGGTGGATCGTATCCACCTGCACCTCGGCCCAGGCGGTACCTTTCAGTCCCAGCCGGCGCAGTGCCTCCATCAGGGTGTAAGCCAAGGCGGAGAAGTAGAGACGCAGCTGGTTGCCTTTCATCTCGTCGGTGGAGAGCCGGTCGGCGAACAGGCACATCTGCTCTTTGATGCGGTTCTCCATCTCTCCGCGGGCGCAGTAGAACTTCTCGTATAAGTCCTGCGCGGTCCACTGCTCAGCGGTTAACGAAGTGACGACGAAGCGTGGGTTCTCGCCCTTATCGAGATACTCCGCTTTGGGCACCACGCGGCGTGCGCAGGACCAGCTCTTGCGGGTCTGATAGTGAACTCGGTGAAGACCCGCGCGGCCTTGCCGGTGGTCTGATGAAGGACACGAGCCTGGTGCATCTGGGCGCCGATGATTTTGCCAGCCGCTGGTTCCGCGCCAGGCCGAACACATAGTCGACCTGGTTCTCGCTCGCACCAGCCCATCAGTTCTTCGCGGCAGAAGGCGGAGTCAGCTCTCAGCACGATACTTACCTCGGGCCAGCGCTCTCGCAACTGTGTCACGATGCGACTGACTTCTTCAACCGCGCCGGCAGCCGCATCCCGGTTGGCAGGCCTCAGCCGCGCGCACAACAACTGGTCGCCGGCGAAGATGTACAGCGGCAGATAGCAGTAGCTGTCGTAATAACCGTGGAAGAAGCGCTCCGGCTGATGGCCGTAGAGCGGGATGTCGGTCGCATCCAGATCGAGCACGATCTGTTCCGGAGCCGTGGCCGGCGATTCGATATAGAGGTCGGTCAGCAGCCGGTCCATCGAATCCGCCGAGTAGCTGATCTTGTGATAACGCAGGCTGCGGCCAGTCAGCTCCAACCGGTTCAGCGTGCTCTTCCCGGCCAGCGGCTCATCCAGTTCCCGCTTGCCGCTGAGCAACCCCAGCAACGGATCCAGCACAGCTGCTCGTGATCGTTCAGGTCTTCGTAGCCCAGCGCCAGACCGTAGATGCGCTGCGCCAGCATCTCCGACAAACGATGCTTAACCAGCAACGGCGCGCGGCCATCAATGAAACAGCCCGCCACCCGGCCCAGAAGGTTGACTCTTGCGGTCCGCCTCCCGAAGCAGTAACGCTCCGCCGTCACTAGATACTCGCCCGACTGTGAACTCGTCCTGCACACAACGCGAAAAATGGGCTGTAAATGAGAACGTTTCTTGGATACACTCTGTCATCAAAGGCCGCCCCTTTCTCGGCATTCAACTACGCATAGACAACGCAGTTATGCCACAAAAACAGCGGCCTTTTGCTATTTATTTCTTCTCCCTTCCTTTACTCACCCGCCTAGCCTCGTGAGAAATCGCGGCTAGGCGGATTTCTACCGGGAAAGGCGCAAGGCGACTGCGACCGGTTCGACTTTTGGGTACTAATGCGCTATATGCCAGCGGCAGAAATGAGCACCTGTTCTGGGAAGGGGTTGGGATTGGCCTCGAACGCGATTTCGGAGGCAAGCCGAGGAAAGCCCAGCACGCTACCACTTCACCAGCTCCACGCGCCGGTTCTTCGCTTTGCCATCCTCAGTGTCATTTGATGCGACGGGCGCGTAGAAACCGCAGCCAAACGAACTCAGCCGATCGGCCGCAATACCGTATTTCAAAGTCAGCTCGCGAACCACTGCTGCAGCTCTGCGGCGGCTCAGGTCGAGGTTGTAGTCCGGCTTTCCTTGATTGTCCGTATGCCCTACCACCGAAACTTTAAGGCTTCGGTCGGCGGCGAGCAGCTTCGCAATCTCCTGTAAGGTAGCCTGCGAATCAGGCCGAAAGGAATCTTTGTCTGTATCGAAATAGATTCCGTACAGTGCGATCTTGCCGGAATCCGCAAGCGAACGCGACATGTCTCCGGCATTCACGAAGGCCATCTTCTTTTCCATCTGCTGAGGCGTTACCACCACTAGTTCCGCAAGCGCGCTATCCTTCGTCACCCTTGACTGAAGCCGATCCGGCATATTTCCGTCTCGATAGGAAGTGACAAAGACGTAGTAATACGTAGGCGAAGCATCCTTCGACCGGCCCACCAGGACGCGTTCCTGCGCTTGGTTGTAGGACAGAATGTCGCCAATCTTGTCTTCCACAGCTATCGGGCTTAGGGTCGGTCCAAACCAGCCCCTCTCGCCCGCATCTTTTTCGTAGAGCGGCACCAGGTCCAATCGCTGAAATTCGAGCTTGTAATTACGAAGAAGTTCCGTTGGAGTTCTGCCCGCGGGAGCCACATACGTGTATCTACTGACCAAGCCCTCGATCTTGAGGCTCTTTGCATATTTCGGAGGATCTTGCGATGTAGGCGGACCCATCGGCAGCAGGAATTCGTCGAACCTTGGCTCTCTGTACCCGATAATTTCGCTACCCTCGTAGCGCCTCATTCCCGGCGGGTCTTTCGAGCCGGGAAGATCCGCAGCAAGAGCGGCGAATCTCAACGCCACCATAAGCGATAAAAGTGCGAGAGTTCGTTTGGACATGGTCGTGCCTCCAAAGATCCGCAACAGTCTATACCGCGGGTGCCGAATCCTGAAATTTGCTTCAGCACCAACTCTTGAGACTTCGAGTTTTGCAGTTCTGGGCGGATCACCGCCCGACCGACACCGCCCAACCGTCTCTAACTCATGAGTACTGGGCTTGTTGGGAGTTCCACCCGCGTTCGTGAGCAACACAGTTCCGTACCCCCGGTGGGGTACACCTCGAAAGGCGGGCAATTGCCTCTATACTAGAATTGCGCCCACGAACACGGTTCATCGCAAAGATCGCCATGCACTCCTTCTCGATCATGACCAAGCCATGGCATTAGCGGACAACACTCTTCAGTATCAGCCTCGCCAGCCTGATGCAGTCAGTCACGACCGCTGTCAGCGGGGGCCTGGTTGTGGGGCTGCGCCTGCTTATAGCCTGCCGGGATGTCGAAGTGGGAAGGATCGACCGGCGCCGACGAGAAATTGGAAGTCGTGATCTGCGTCTCCATCAATATGGAATTCGCTGCTGGTGCCTGGCCTGCGTTCTGATCCTGATCCGGCGGCGGAGCCTGCTGCTTCTTCTTGCCGAAACCGCCAAAGCCCGGAATGTGGCTGGCGAGGGCAGAAGTCATTCCTTGTTTTGCCACGTCGCCACCGGTCGGTCCTGCGGGAGACGTGGGCGTGGGCGCTTCGGATGCTGCCGGAAGAGGCTGGCCGTTCAACGTGGTGCCCATGCGCATTACCTGCATGATTGGCACGCCATCCAACTTCTGCATCTCTTTGACCATGTCGCCAAGAGCTGCGCTGGCCCCGGGATTCTGGGCCAGCATCTTGCTAAAGTCGTAGCCCAACCCTTGGCTCGCGTCGGACATCTTTCCCGCCATGCGCCGGTAGAAGTCACGCACCTGATCGTAGCCGGGAATTGCCGGGACCATCCACATGTCGTTGGTGATAGCCATCGCACCGGATTGCTGGGTCTGCTGAGCAGTAGCGGAGGTAGTGGCAGTCATGGTCATGGTGAGAATGGCTTCGTTGCTATGCAATCCGCTGATCTCTTTTTGCGCGCCGGTTTTGCGCACCTTGACGTCAAAACTCATTTTCACGTTGGGATCGGCGGCTGGTTGAGCAGCGGCAGGCTGTGAGGGCGGCTGCTTCTCTATCTGTTGGCGTGCATTCTCCACTTGCTCCTTAATCTGGTCGAAGGTCACCACCGTGTAGGTCTTTCTTTGAACATCGATCTGCGTGATGGTCTCCTTGTCGAGATCGATAATCTCTATTGATTCCGGCGACACGTTGGCCAGCCTGTTGTCCTTGAGGTAGATCGTCGAGAAGACGGGGTCGCCGACATGGCGCGCCTGTGAACTAAGGAAGCCGACGGACTTGACCATATTCAGCAATGAGCCGCCGGTCAGTTGCGTAGTTTGCTGGTAGGTGTAGTCAGTTGCATTCAGAACGGCGGGAAGGGAGAGCACGAGCCAGAATGCTGCGCGCTTTACGCGGGGGAGCATCGGTGAATCCTCCAGGGTGGAACCAACGGCAGAGGGGACAATCGACACCGGCCCGCCTGACTGGCACGAAGTTTACGCGCCGGGATAGTGCGCGTCAACGAGAAGGCGTTAACGGTTGTCAAAGTTGAAACTTCCGGATGGATCCGCCTACCCTTCAGTTACCACTTGTACATTACCCGACAGCCTGGTCACAGTTTCTCCTTGGATTACTCCCCGTAATTCAACTGCCCCAAAACCTCTTAAAGCGTGGCAATAAAGACTGTGAATGATAAGGGACATTATCACCCGCTTCCACCCCGCATTACCGGACTTGAATCGCGTCGTGCAGCACGAGACGCGATCTAATCGAGCCTAGAGGGCCGTTCGGTATTCGATGACAGGAAGAAGAAACGACCGACTCCGAGAACGACTCAGCTTTCGCTGTTTGTCCCTTCAGCCTTCGGGAACCCCGGCCTTACGAAGGACAGCAAGTGAGCTATCGAGGCCGGCTTTCGCGGATGCTTCCGGTGTCATGTCTTTCGTTCGCCCGAAGACTTCTACGCTGAGCGCATCGTTGTAGTGGATGCTTTGGAGCGCCTGCAAGAAGCCGGTCAAGTTGATGACACCTTCGCAGACGCTGATCATCGTGGATCTGCTCTGGAGGCAAGTTCGGCGAGTCATTGAAATGGACGTGCACGATGCGATCGCGGCCGGCGGCAATGATGTCCTCTGTGGTGGCTCCTGCGTGGTGCCAGTGCCAGGAATCGAGCAGCAGTCCGACGTTGGGACCACATTCCTTGGCGAACACGAGCATATCGTTCATGCGCCAAATGAATTCGTATTTGTGCGCTTTGCGCAGTTCGAGCGGACCTAGAAACTCGAGGCCGAGGCGGACGTTGGAGCGCGCCAAGATGCGGGCGCTTTCTGTAAACCGCTGCTTATAGGTCTGGCGCAGTTCGTCTTTTGGCGTATCGCTCGACGGCATGACGTACGTGATCATGCGCGGGCAGTGGATAGCAGCAGCGAACTGGGCGGCTGCGTCGAGCTGGGTGAGCGAGGCATGGAAGGTCGCGTCGTCTTTCCGGAATTCGACTGGAAAATCGATGACGGCTGGTCTGGTCTTAAGGCCGGCAAGTAGGTCGTTTGTTGCGCTGACGCCGGCTTGCATGGCAGGGCGCAGCATGATGTCCGTGCCGGGAAAGCCAATTTGCGCGGCTAAGCGCGCGAAGTCAGGCCAGTGAACACGACCTTGCAACAGGACGCTGTTCAAGGAGAGGAACAGGTTGCGCTCGTCGGCGAAAGCTCTGGCGAGCGGGGCTGCGACGAGGAGCTTACCAAGTGATCGTCTGGATATCGAATAAGACACGCGCAATCGATCATATCCGAGTAGCATGGCGTTGGGGACGCGGAAGACATGAACAGACGAGAGATGCTAGCCACCACGAGTGCTGCGACGCTTGCGGCACTTTGCATGCCGAAGCTGGTAAAGGCCGAGGCTCCAGCGAGCCAGGTTGCGATCGTGCGTTGCCGCGATTACGCGCAGTATGCGCGGCAACTCTCGAGGGCGTTCGATCAGATCGGCGGCATCGAGAAGTTGGTGCGCGGGAAGACCGTTGCGCTCAAGCTCAATCTCACGGGGAATCCGAAGACGCGGTTGGTAAGAAGCTGAGCGAATTGAACTCGTAGATCGCACCCGGTGAAGCGGATTCGGAGCGCTTGCCTACGCGCGTGCGCCGGTGAGTGGCACGCGTCCATTGAGGGCGATCGGATCGTTCGGAGGCCGTCGATCTCGATCCGAAGTCAGCAGCCTTCAGGCAACGCGAGCCCTGAGTGAGTAGGTGCGGCTGTGACTGCTCAGCTCGAACAACTACACGTCGTGGATAGCGATACTCAGTGATAATGGACATTAAGGTCAAGGAACTCTACGATCGAAAGCTCAGTGCCAACAAGGGCTCAAATGGGCTCAACTCCCTGCGAAATCGAAACGCTGGGGGCGGTTGGGCGAACCACATTCAGAGTCCTAAGCAAGTTGGCGATAGCGTCCTTTATCATTCACTACTTGGATTGGCGGCAAACCCACAACAGGATTGGGGTCATTTGTCCGATATGGCGACCAATCACTTAAATGAATTGCCGCCACGAAATGCGCCCCATTGGCATTCCGGGACTCTGGCGCATCTCAGGACCCAACCATCAGGCTCCTCTTTCTCACAGGGTCGTCGCAATCTGCGACGCCGCCGGGCCCTTCACATTCACCAGCCGGCGGCTGGCAAGACGCGCGGAAGATTCGGGATCGTGTGTCGGCAGATAGACGGTCTCGCGATCGCGACCGAACTGCCTGATTGCGCCGAGCGTTGCGCTGGCGACGTCGTCACCGGCGCTGACGCCGTCGATTACACCCGACAGCATCAGTTTCTCATCATACGAAGTGTCGCCAGCGAGAAAGTATGTGATGCCTTCGTCGCGAACCAAAACGGAGAGATGATCCGCCGTATGACCTGGAGTTGCCACCGCGATCACGTCCCCGGCGTTGGTTAGTCGCGTGCTGGCGGCAAAGGGGCCGAATGGTTCGAACGTGAGATCGAGGGGCACAGGATCAAACCACGAGGGCCAGCGATTCGGGAGGTATCCGCGCACACGGCCCATCCAACCGCTTGCCGTCCGGAGTTCGCCTCGAGCCACAAGAATCTCGGTTTGGGGAAAATGTGCAAGGCCACCGTCGTGGTCGATGTGCAGATGGGTCAGGACGACACATCTTACATCACGGGGCCCGATGCCGAGCGCGCGCAACTGCGGACCGATCTCCTCGTCACGGTCGATGCGAAACGCCACTTCCCATCGAATGTAAGGATGGAGAGATTTACCGGTCTCGAGAAGGTGCGCCCCTTGGCCCGTGTCCACCACGATCACGCCTTCGGGATGGTCGATGACCCACGCATACGTGGGGAGCCATCCAGTCCACTGTCGGTCCGCGAACACACCGAGCCGGCGTTGCAGCCCGCGTCCGTGCCCCTTGACTTGCGCGCTTTTGATCCGAACGGAGCCGGTTTGGATGGCGTGTAGCTTCATGCGCTCACCGCGATCGATCGCACGATCTCCGGCTGATCGAAACGCACCATGTGGCCGGCCTTGGGCACTAGAATTGCCGTGCACGCTGGAGCTGCAATGGCTGCCGGCAATCGCTTCACAATTGCGCTAGGGGTCAGAGCGTCTTGCTCACCGAAAACGTAATGAACAGGGACTGCTAACCGTGGAGGATTGGCAATCAAATCTAATGACACCAGCTCCGGCAGCAGCTTGCGCTGGATTAGGCTCATATTGCGCAGGGCTCTGGCGGTGCCAAACAAGCCATAGGTACGGATCACGGCAAAAAGCGTCTCTCTCAAGATCGCATTGAAGTTCTTGCCTTGTTCGATCGTGCCCAGGTCGGCCAACAGGCTGGCGCGGCCTTGGAACGCTGCTGAATCCGTATAAGGTGGCATGCCGAGTTTCTTTACACGTCCATTCAATCGGCCATCTCTTGCAATAACGCTTTGGTCTTGGAGAAATGAGTAAACGGACGCGTCACTTCCGGCCGTATCTGCATCAGGGGAAATAGCGATGACCGACTTCACCTTGTCGGGCTCATTTTCCGCGGCCCGCAGGGCAATAGTTGCGCCCAGAGAAATGCCGAACACTATAACGGTGTGCTTTGTCTCATGGTGTAGCCACTGCAGGATCGCGCGGAGATCATCGACCTGCTGCACCAAAGAGACACTTCTGGCATCTTGCTGCGAGGCGTTGCCACAGCCTCGTTGTTCCCAGTAGTTCACGAGGAAATCCTTTTTTCAATTGCAAGCGTTGCTGAAACTTCTTACTTCGTGAAGCAGGGGCAAACCTGGCCCAGCCTGGACGATGAGGAGCGGAGGCAGCCCGGTACGTTCGGCGCACGTGCAGACCCTTTGGGCAGAACCGTTAATTTCTAGCTTCACACTATCGGTGATCGGCATGATTGTTAGATCTCCTGTATGCGTGTCCCGCGCACGAGCAAGGCGAAGCTTGAACCAAATGCCTGCACGGGGGTGAGAGCGCCCACTCGCGGCTCTTGCATCTGCAACTCGACGGCGCGCATAGCCAGCCGCAGCAGCAGCGCGATAGCCCTCCCCGGTTTACAGCGTGTAGGCAACATACCCGCCTGTCGCGTTGCCTGCCTCAGCCCACACGCGCGAGCTTAGCGCCGCGATGGCAGCATCCGCGGCTTTCCACGCCAGAACTCTGCCGAGCAAGGGACATCCTAACACCCGGTTTGCGCCAGATCGCCCATTTTTATGGATCCATCTGAACTACGATCTGGAAACGTGCTAAGGTCTGTTACCAACATTTGACCGATAACCTCCGGGTCGCCCGTAATCCGCCCACAATACGGAACCTTGGTCATTTTGTACCCGCATTGAGCGGTCGCTAACTCGGGGACTCAGCATAATCCGACATCGGTCTCTTGCCGGGTAGGGGGTGGTGGCGGTTCCGATCCCGGGTCTCCAAATCGAGAACTGGGACACCCAATTTCCTATTTAGTCCTGTTCGATGGAACTTTGGGCATCTGGTGGGCTTGCTCTACCCAAAAAGCCTTCGGAGAAGCATCTCGTGGACTTTCGTCAGCTCTGCCGATTTGCCAACTCGCCAATATAGCGTCTTCGACCCGATTTGTTGCGCTAGCAGTGTGTACCACCAATACCACCCGAGGGGTAAGAGGGCACAATGCAGCTAGCCGAGTTTCACAACCTTTATCCCAAAGCGAGAATATCGGGGCGCTCTCCAGCGCACACCTCCCCAACCAGGAACCGCTGGTGGAGAGCCGTCCGGCGGATGCTCTTTATATCATGATCGGGCTTTGGAAGAACCCGCTGAAGGGCGTCTACCCGAACTGCCCAATCTTCCGCCCGCCGAACGCGCCAAGATCCTCATTCTCGGCTTCGGTCACGCGATACGGCGCCGTCCGATCACCCGCGAGATTATGCGCTGGGAACTGCAGGAGAGAAACACAGGTCGCTACAGCGTGCATGTTCGGGATGATCGCGGTCTGTGACTCGAAGAAGCTGCACTCTCTCGTTGAGGTCGGGCGCCTGTGGCAGAGGATGCAACTGTTGGGCACCCTGCGTGGCGTTGCAATGCAGCCTCTCAGTCAGCCCATCGAAAGGCGAGATCGAGAGCGCCAATTGGGCTTGCCGCCGACGTATGCCAACGCTCTCGCCGAGTTGCAGCAAGACAACAGTTGGCAAGCGGTGATGCCGTTTCGGCTGGGCTATCCGGAATGCGACGCACTGCCCAGCCCGAGACGCTCTCTGTCGAGCGTGCTCCTCTTGACCTCTCAGATTCGCGTCTATTCGGATTCCACCAACCCAGACGCAGGCATCGCACGTCACTGGTAGGTGACATAGCCGGGGAAAATGGAGCTCTGAATGAAAAGACTCACATTGATTCTTCTATTGTTGACGTCCTGTGCGACAGCTTTTGCGCGTGAAAGCCAACTGCAAAAGGCAACCAACGTTGTCAACGAGATTATGGGAACTCCCGACAAGAGCATTCCTCACAATCTGCTGGACAAGGCCGTGTGTGTGGGCATCGTTCCTTCCGAGGTGAAGGTCGCCTGGGTATTTGGCGGGACGTATGGACGTGGTTTGATAGTGTGCCGCACGGGCGTGAACGGCGAGTGGGGCGCTCCCTCCATGTTCTCCATGGGTGGCGTGAGCGTCGGGTGGCAGATCGGTGGTAAAGCGACGGACGTCATCTTTCTCGTGATGAACACCGAAGGCATGAAAAAGCTCGTTCAAGACAGCGTCAAGCTCGGGACGGAAGTATCCACAACGGCCGGCCCGGTAGGTCGTTCCGTTGAAGGCGCGACCGACATTCAACTTCATGCGGAGATTCTTAGCTACTCGCGCTCACGGGGCTTGTTTGGCGGGGCGTCGCTTGACGGGGCCGTGTACAAGCAAGATAGGGAGAGTAACCAAAGGCTGTATGGGCGCAGGGTGATCGCCAAAGAAATTCTTATCGACGGCGCCGTGCCCACTCCTGGTGCGGCCCAAGGCCTGGACTGCGCGTTGACGAACTACTCTCCCCCAGCTGGACGAACAATTGGCCACAGATTCTGAGGCACAAAGGACGGGCGGCCTTGCAGTCCCGGGACATATCGCCCGAGACAGTCAGGCGTCGCCCATTTCCACATTTCTCTCGCTAGTGGCTTGTGCAAATCGCCGAAGCGCGTTTCGAGGCTTCGCCGGTGTTGGAAGCGTGGATCGGGTGGCAGCATTG
Source organism: uncultured Acidobacteriota bacterium (assembly GCA_963718435.1). Classification (GTDB taxonomy): domain Bacteria; phylum Acidobacteriota; class Terriglobia; order Terriglobales; family Acidobacteriaceae; genus Telmatobacter. The sequence goes on from CAVQZQ010000069.1 coordinate 53,230, forward strand.
GATAATTGTCACGGTTGGCAGAATTGATTGCATTCAACATCCACCAAGGATATGAACGATAAAGGACATTATCGTGGGCTATTTCGGCCGTTGACAACGTCGGCGTCGACCTGAAGAGCCACGGTATAGGGCTTCTTGTAAATGGTCGTGGTCTTGCCCAGGAACCAGCCGTCCTTCTTCTTGTGCGGATGATGGATCCTTCTCAGGGACCCGAATGGAAACTCCACGTCCTCGCCACGCGCGAGCGCCGCGGACACTTCATGGAGGATGAAATTGAGAAGCTGCACCGATCGGCGGCGAGACAACCCCCGCTCCCGCAACTTACGGACTATATATCCTTTGTTCAGGATCTTCCCCTTGCTTTCCATCGACGCTCCCCCCAAGATTTCACCATCAGCGTCGTTACCCATTCCAGGCTGTGCCAGGAATCGCAAAGCCTTCGGTAGTGTCCTAATTTGAGGATGCCTTGCGAAGGGTGAAAGGTGGGAGTGAGTTAGTTGCCCTTTCAATCGGTCAAAGGCTATACGCCAGCGGATGCTTGGGCTCGTAAAGCATGATGTCGTCCGCGCCAGGTACGGCCATCATGACCACGAGCCCGTACCCGTGATCCTGAACTTCGCCGCGGAACTCCGCTCCTTTGCCCTTCAGTTCAGCGACCGTGTGTGAGACGTCGTCGCACATCAGGGAGATCAGATGGTGACGCGGCGATTCGTACGTCTTGCCATCGTAGATGCTGTGGGTTGGGTGCACGCCCATCTCACTCCGCCCGGTCTTGAAGATCAACCAACCCGCGCCTCCGGCCGCCGCATCCTCGACGTAGGGCCAGCCGAGGACGTCGCGAAGGAATGCGCGCGTTGCGGGGGCATCGTCGGAATAAATCAGGGTGTGGATGCTGGTGATCATCAGACTGACACTACTGAAATCGCCCAAAATCATACTATTTCGGTCTATTGCCAATCAAGAAGCCGTTCATCGCACTGGAGATCGAAATTAGGACACTACCAAGCCTTCACTTCCATACTCTTTCTCCGAGCGCGGGAGCTGGAATTCATCGAGCGTCGAGATCGCGCGTCTGCGGCACCGGTTGTCGGCCACGCCCAAGGGTGCCCGATCTCCGGCCTCGTCTAGTTCGTGCACGATCGTGTGCGGATCCCGATTCGCCGGCCAATCGTCGATGGCGTCCCACCAATTGCTGAAGTGCCGCTTCACCCGCTTCAACTTGCCGAACGGAAACTCCACTTCCCAGCCGCGCTTCAAGGCGCGGATCATCCGCTCCAGTATTGTGTTCACGATCAGCACCGACTGGCGGCGCGACAGGCCCTGAGCCTGCAACTTCCCAACTAGATAGGCCCGGCCTAGATTCTTCGGTTTGCTCTCCATCAACGACGACGAGTTCTCCGGCATTCAAGGATCTTCGTGAGTCCAGATCCAATCATTGCCAACATCATACGGTAACCTAGCGCAATCGCCTCAGGAAACAAACAGACGAACAGGCTGGCAAATGAAGGTTACATAACTGCACCGGCGCATTCGATCCGAGCGACAGACCAACACGGAGCAACTCGGCATATTGGAGCCTCATGACCAGATCGATTGTGCTCGATTGTGGCTTCATCGGGACCAATCCGGTCAGCATTGAACTAATAGCTATTCTATCGTGCTAGTTATGTCCCAGTCGCGTCCGAATGCGATCTCCATCGGAACTAATAAGATCCATAAGAACGTCTAACAAAACTCCGCGTTCACCCGCAGAGGCCCTGGCGGCAAATCGCACCACTGCAACTTGGGCCAGACATGAAGTGGCCAGCCGGCGTTTCTGCCTGTAATCCACAGCCTGAAATTATGGTCCCCAGCGGCGAACTTCGCGACGAATGTTTGCCCTGCCTGGAGTGTTTGAACTTCACAATCCGTCAAATCCGTTAAAGAAGTCGGCGGTGAGCAGGGAACGGAGTTGAACAGCCGACAGGGGCAAAAGTAAAGCTGTTCAGGATTGAGCGCGTGCTGTACGATGACGCGCATGAGCTATTCAGATGATCTCAAGAAGCAGCGAATTGCAGACAGCTGGGCTCTTCGGATGCGAGGGCCGAATGCTACCACTTCCACACTCGGGGGCCGAATGGAGGCGCAGCGAATGAAGGCTGATATGCCTCGGCCTTCTCCCTCCATCTCCAATTTTGCTTCAACCAGCAAACTGCCGTCGGCGACAATCTTTCGCAGAGGGCGATCCAACCAGCAAGCGGCGGTACCGAAACCGCTTGGAACGACCGGGGAATCGAAGCACTTGCTTTCGTATATCCTTTGCGTGGTGGCGGGCGTAATTAGCGTGGTTTTTGTGGCAAGCCACGGCGTGACATCGGGCTTAGGTGAGGCAACGGCGTTCGTCGTTACCTTTGCAGCCTCTTACATCTTGCTGAGGTACATTAAGCTGTTAATCTCAATTGCGGTTCTGGGTTTCATTCTCTACGAGGTAATCCACCTGTTCGCGGGGCACTGACCTATACCCCAAAACCTACAGGATGACCTGCTTCACTAGCTGCCTCTACAACAGCGGTCTTCGCGACAAATGTTTGCCCTGCCTGGAGGGATTGAACTTCGGAATCCGTCAAATCCGTTGAACTTGGATCGGTTTTTTCGAAGGGCTAGCCTAAAAGCGGTCAAATCAGGTAACAGCCTTTGGGCCAACTATCTGACTGGTTTGACGTTGAGAGGGCCGTTCATTTCGTAAATGAGAAGAGAGTGACAGGGAGCTGGCCCTTAGCAATGGCGTGGATGCTGGCACTCAATTCACGATCGTCGATAAATTCATCAGCTTCGATCCGGCCACTACCAATCCGCGCAGCTTGGTGAGAGTTGTGGACTGGGCCAGTGGCGTGCACGATTGCTCTGCTAGCAATCACCCTTACGAGCTGGATGTCAAGACCCGCAGAACTAACCGTCAGTGAGTGGATACACGATCTCCCTAGAGCAGAGCGCCTTCTACAGTGTGGGCGAGAGGGAAGAATGTTGCTCCTTCCTTCTTACCTGTTGACAAGCGGCTCTCTCTGTTCTGAGACTCATCAACCTGTAGTGAGCTGGCAGAGTGGGAATCCAGTTCCCCGCTGTGTGGGTGTCGGGCCTTCGGGTCATCCGAGTTGCCGTCGCTTCAGGCTGCCATTCCGATTCACTGGATGGCCTCGTATTCAACCCTGTACCTCCTTCACCTGCCAGTGAAGGCACGCTGTCATCGTGAGCCAGCGCGGCTTACCTCAGCTTGACCCGTCTCTGTACGGGCCCTGCGGGCGCCTTACGAGGTCGTTACGAAACTCAGGTTGGGAGATAGTAGACGGGACTGGATTGAACTCGTTATCGATTTTCGGACTTGGGAGAGTGCGTTCCGTCGCTGCACATCATCAGGAGTGGTGCAGCGCTTCCGTCAATTTGGTTGCGCCGAGCACGTTTGTGATGCGCTTCAGGTTATACGCCATCGTCGCGAGTCCGATTTCGACCCGTGCACCGGACAACCCGCGCAACAGGAAACGCGGATGTCCGAAGATACGGTACTTGATCGTGGCGAAGGGATGCTCGACCGTGGATCGGCGTAGTCTCATCGCTTCTGGGGTCACTCTCTTTTGCATCCGATTCAACGCTTCTTCATACAGGTGCCGGGCCAAGCCGCGTCTCGGGGCTTGTGTGCAGCGTGACTTTAGCGAACAGGCGCCGCAGTCGCCAGTTGAAGCCTTGTACATGATGTAACGATCTTTGTGATTAGTGCTCTTCCGCAGCAGCCTCTTGTTCCAGGGCAAACATACGTATCACTATCAGGTTCATAGCGAAAATCCTCGCGCCCGAATAGTTTGCCACCGCCTTGATTATTGACTGTGCGCATGACGGGAACATGCGGGATCATACCTGCCGCTTCGCAGTGAGCGACCTGTTCTCCATTGGAGTAACCGGCGTCCGCCACAATTTGAAATTATCTACCCCAAGCGCGCCCTTTGCAGCCTCAGCCATTGGTTGGAGGCACCGAATATCAGAGGCATCAAGCACGACAGCGTGTGTGACGATCAAGGCATGTTCCGTGTCAACGGCAGTCTGAATGTTGTAGGCCGGGAGAGCTTGCTGTCGTAGCAGCATGAAACCCGCTTCCGGCTCTGGATTTTGCTTGAGCTTCTCAAGCGCGGCTTGCACAGCAGATTGATCGATGTGCGTTCGCTCCTCATCATCGGCCTTCTCTAGGCTGTCGAGATAGCGTTGTAAAGCGAGTCTTTCGCGACTGTGTCAATACTGGCCACGGCGCGGAACTTTGAGCCGTCGATGGCGATCCACTCACCACGGATCAGACCGCAACTCTTTGCAAAGCGGACTAGCTCCGCACCTGCCGCCGTTACAGCGTCGCGGTGCATTCGGCGGAACTCAGCGATGCTTTTGTGGTCTGGATACAAGCGCCCTAGAAGCCACAGCAACTCGACGTTTCGACGGCATTCAGCTTCCAGGCGGCGTGACGATCGGATTTGGTTGAGATAGCCGTATAGATACAACTTCAATAAGTCGCGTGGATCGTAGCCGGGCCGTCCTGTCTCAACAGCCTGAGCGCGATCGAAGCCAAGCTCCGACATCGCAAGTTTCTCCACGAACGCGTCAATCACGCGGCCCACATGATCTGCTGGCACCAAGTCGTCTAACGCCACAGGAAACAGGGTTGCTTGATCTCGTCCCTCACCTTTGATGTAACCCATAAGAAGAGATGCCTCCACTTAGCAAGGCAATCTTCTCATCTGCTCCGGTTTAAAACGAAGCTTTCTGGATCAGAGGAACTTCATGTACAACGGGAACGCGATGATCGAGCCCACAGAACTTATGTTCGATTTGGTCTCGGTTCTGGGTGTGGTGATTTCTTTCCGCTTTCCCGAGTTTGAATTACCTGTTCACCTTCATTCTGCTCGCAGAGCCGCCATCGGACTCACCCGGGTTGCGCTCCACCCCGGCCCCAATGCCGCTCCCAGCGCCGTGATCAGCAGTACTACCGACACCAGAACCAAGCTCACCGGATCGGTAGGGCTCACGCCCACAAGCATGCTCTCCACCAACCGTGCCAACGCCATGCTCAACGCCACCCCAATCACAATCCCCAGACAGGCCATCCTCGTCTCATGCCCTAGTCTCTCTGAGTCATAAATAGATTGCAATAATATGTTGTGTGTTTTAAGGTGGGGTATGGAGCCTCGTCGTGGACGTCCCAAGAAGCATCAACTTGTGGTGAGCCCTGCGCAGAGAAGTGAGTTGGAGCGTATAGCGCGGCAGTCGCGCAGTTCCAGATCAGCGTCTTTTCGCGCCCGGATCGTTCTGGAGTGCGCCGGGGGAGCGAGTAACGCAGCGGTTGCCGGGAGGTTGCGCACTACGGTTTCACGGTCGGCCTGTGGCGCAACCGTTTCATTGTCGACGGCATTGCAGGACTGGGGGATGAGCCGCGTCCGGGAGCGCCGCGGGAGATCGGCGACGAGAAGATTGAGCGGGTGGTACGACTGACACTGGAGAAAACCCCGAAGGGCGCTACCCATTGGTCCAGCCGCATGCTGGCGGCCAGAACTGGATTGAGCCAATCCACCATCAGCCGGGTCTGGAGGGCCTTCGGACTGAAACCGCATCGCACGGAAGGGTTTCAGCTTTCCAGCGATCCGCTGCTTGTCGACAAGGTACGGGATATTGTCGGACTGTATCTCGATCCACCCCATCACGCATTGGTGTTATGCGTGGATGAGAAGTCGCAGATCCAGGCGCTGAGCCGGACGCAGCCGGTACTACCCATGCGGGTCGGGCAGTTGGAACGGCGCACCCACGACTACAAGAGACATGGCGTCACAAGCCTGTTTGCCGCTCTTGATATCGCCACCGGCAACGTTCTCGGCAAGTGCTATCGACGCCACCGTTCGGTCGAGTTTTTGGATTTTCTGAAGAAGATCGATGCTGCTGTTCCCGCCGATCTCGACATCCACCTTGTGCTGGACAACTACGGCACGCACAAGACTGCACTGGTCCACCGCTGGCTGCAGAAACAACCAAGATACCATCTCCACTTCACTCCTACCCATGCCTCCTGGCTCAATCAGGTCGAACGCTGGTTCGCTCTACTCACACAGCGACAGATCAAGCGCGGCTCACACACCAGAGTTGAGGAATTGGAAGCAGCGATCCGGGAGTTCATCACCATCCATAACCAACAGCCAAAGCCCTTCCGCTGGACTAAATCGGCAAACCAGATATTGGCTTCCATCGCCCGCTTCGCCACTTCCACCCTCGCCGCTCACGCACCTGATACTTATGTAAGAAATCAATGACTCAGGAGACTAGTACCGACCGCAGAAGCGTACCGCGCTCCGCACCGAACGCCATCCTTACTCCAAACTCAAACCTTCGCTGCGCTACCGAGTACGCCACCGTCCCGTACACGCCGAGCATTGCGAGCAGCAGCCCCACTCCAGCAAACGATGAGATCAATGCCGCGCGAAATCTCTCGGTCGATATCGATTTGTCCACCATCGCATCCATCGTCGTGTACCGTCGCGCAATCAGCGGGTCCACCCATGCAATCTTTTCATCTACGGCGCTCATTAGCCTTAGCGGTTTCACTTGCGTACGCAGCACCACATTAATCTGGTTCGCATAAAATGGATGCTGGGTCATCGGCATGTACAGCGTCGCCCCTGGCTTCTCGGCTGGAGAGTCTTGCCGCACATCGCCCACCACGCCCACCACCATCATCCATTTGTCCGAATCCAGCCCGCAGCGAATCTGTTTCCCTACCGGGTCCGCATCGCCAAAGCTCTGGCGTGCCAGCGACTCGCTGATTACCGCCACCATCTCGCTCTCCTGGGTGTCCTCCGACCCAAAATCCCGTCCCCGTTTCAGCGGAATTCCCATGGTTCTGAAGTACCCAGGGCTGGCCACGCTGAAGTTAGACCACGCAGGATGATCCGCATCTACCGGCAGCCCTTCTCTTGTCTCGTAATACCCGTTCGATCCGTAGATTCCTGTCGGCAACCCCATCACTCCCCCCACACGCTCCACACCCGGCAGGTGACTCAATTGCGTAAACAGATCGTTGAACTGCTGCACAGCCCTTCGTGCATCAGATTTCCCCTGTGCCGGAGCATCCGCATCCACTACCAGTATTTGCCGCGTGTCGTACCCCATGTCCCGAGCATTCAGCGTCATCATCGTCCGCAGCAGCAGTCCCGCGCCCACCGCCAGCACAAACGTCGCCGCTACCTCCGCCGCAACCAGCCCGCCACGGAAAAATCCCGCGCTATGTCGCGTCATTCCTCTCGAAGAATCGCTCTTTAGCGCCTCTGCCGGATCAACTTTCGCGGCGCGCATTGCAGGCAACATCGCCGACAACACCGCCGTAACCACCGATAGCCCCAGCGCAAACCCCAATACACGCAAATTCAAATGAATCTCGTTTGTCCTTGGCAGCTCCTGCGGGGCCATCGCAACCAGCACCTGCACCGTTGGAAACGCTAGCAGCACTCCTGCCGCGCCGCCAATGATTGCCACCAGTATGCTTTCCAGAAACACCGGCTGCATCACCCGCCAGCGCGAAGACCCCAGCGCCCTCCGTATCGCCAGCTCTCTCTGTCGCTCCATCGATCGCACGAGTTCCAAGTGCATTACGTTCACACAAGCAATCAGCAGAATGAGCCCCGCCGATGCCCAAAGAAACATCAGTGTTGGCCGTGAGTCTCCCGTCAGCGCCTCTTTCAGAGGCTGCACCATCATCTCTTTGCTGCGGTTCTCCTTCGCGTAGGATGTACGTAATCTGTCGGAAATCGTACTCAGCTCAGCCTGTGCACTCCTGAAGCTCTCATCCCCACGTAGCATCACGCCGATTTTCGTGCCAAGCAGGGAAAACTTGCTGGGATAGGCCGGGTCGTCCAGAAACTCCCAGGAGTCTCCGATATCGGAGTTAAGCGAGAAGGCGACCATGATCCGCCCCTTGTCATCGTAGATTCCCTTCCAGTGGGCGACGTAGCCGTCCTTCTTTTGGCCGGTGGCCAAGTGCTCTGCTCCGGGGATCTGGAAACGCTCGTCGAGATCGAAGAATGTATGAAAGATCGGATCGTCATTCGGAATGTCCACCAGTTCGCGATCCGGAAAGACCATCTTCATTGTCTTCTCGAAGTAGGCCTGCTCGTGTGTTCCATGGCAGTCGTCTGCCATAAAAAAGCCTCCGCGCATTAGATAATCGCGCAGCTTCTTCGCCTGAGCTTCGGTCAGCCCCCACTCACCCACCTGCACTGCATAAAGCCAGGGCCAGTTGTAGACCTCGTCACCGTCTTCCAGGTTTACCGATTGCTCAACCGACCGGGCATCCACGCGCGTCAGGCGCCGCACCGCGTTTGCGAATGAGCGGTCCGAGCGGGGATAGTCTTGGGTCCACAGCGAAAGCCCCTGCCACCACGGTCCATCAAACCGGCCGCGATAACCATCCAGCGGGCCGGGGGGGACATCAGACGGGCGAACGTCCACTCCGCAGGCTGGTTCCAATCGGATGGCAGAGAAAATGATTCGCCGTACTCACCGATGGATATTCGCGGAAGGCCGTTGAGCGCACAGTACTGTGATCACACTTCCGGCAGATCAACGAGAGAACGGTTCTACTAACACTCGTCACGTAGCTCCTTGCAGAGCCAACGATGAACACTCCCGCCAATGAAAATGTGCGAACCCGGCATGCAGGCGCTCACATGCCAGCGTCGTCGTCCCCCACACCAGACCACCACCTGTCAATTAGACGCAGAGGATATATCTTCTGTTGTCGGGAGCTGTTTGTTTCGCTGCGTTTCCTGTGGGTACGAGGTGATGATTCTGCTTGCTCGAGTGGTTGAAATAGCGCCACAGCGGCGCAGACGGGCCATTTCGAGGTTGTCGCCTGCTCTTCCTTACCACTCGTAGAGTCGAGATGTGACGCGGTGGGTCAGGTCTGGCCTATCTGGTTTCCGGCTCTTTCGTCTGCTGGTGCCTCATTATCCCGGCCATGGTCCGTTTCACATCCCGCTCGTCGCTCGATTGCCCGATAGGCTTTACTCGCTGTTTCTTAGACTCGAATCCATTCCTGCTTCCTCAGAATCGCGATGGAGGGAACAGACCGCTTCCATAGGCGCAGGAAATGATGACCGATCCCGGCAAGGCCAAGCATCAGACCCGGAGTTTCCCCGGTATGCGTGCCACATGGCCAAATATTTCCCGGCGCGGAATATCGCTCAGTGGCCGAATCCATAGCATCGAGCACGATTCTCAGGTCATGAGACAAAGGGTCATCGAGGACCTGGCTGCCATAGAGCATCGCTTCGCCATTCCCGGCCAACCCATGACACAAAGAGTAGTTTCCTGTTGACGTCTCGACTGCCGAGGAAATTGAAGACCTAGTCGTGCCCAGCGCAACGATGGCTTCAGCCTTACATTTCTTGTCACCTAGTATTTCGTATGCACACAGGCGCGAAAGCGCGATCCCAGGAGCTCCATGGCACCAATAAGAAATGCAAGGGAATGTTCGCGGTCTGCGCGAACCAGAGCCGGGATCTTTGCGGAAATCAGGCCAGTTTCCGCGCTCTGCGTTGAAATGACGGCGCTCGTATTGGAATGCGCGCAGGGCCACATCCCTGTAGCTGTCGGCTCCGGTCTCTGCATACAACTCCAGAAGAGCGACGGCAGCACCCGCGGTCCCGTGCGAAAAGCCCGTGAGATTACGGTGGCTCTTGATCCCCGGCAATTCCCAGGAACACTCATCGTCGTTCTGATCTGCGGCGTCTATCATCTCCTCTCCCAGCCGGGCAGCAGCCTCGAGCAGCAAAGAATCGTTCAAGATTGCATGCAGGATCACCAGCGCAGTGATGGCGCCCGATCGCCCGGAGATGATGTCGAATTCATTTCGTTGGTATTCGTCTGAGATAGCTCGACAAGCAAGTTTCTGGGCGTCGTGGAGAAGCGATGCATCGTTCAGGTTGAGGGCGACGCGCGCCGAATCCCCAATGCGATATCGGTCCATCCCGTGAAGAGTCCTAGGCGTGATGGGCGCGCAATCGATTCCAATCGGTCGTGCGAATGGCCGATCGCACTCAGCGCCGTCTTGCGCAACTCCGGATCGCCAGTAACCGCGAAGAACTCCGCGAGAAACGGTGCCACGCCGCTGGTGCCCGAGTAAAGCTCTGGACCAAGCGCACGATAAGTCAGTTCCACGGTGTCCTGGATGCGGACGCTCAAGGGGCTGCGCGCCGACCCAGTTACAGAACTGTCCGTGCCAGACGGCCTGATTCACAATGCGCGCAGCGATCAGCTCGAGGCTTCAAGGCAATTCAACTGGGAGGTGTTGGACGTGATCATGCCAGCCCGAATTTCTGAAATGAATACGTGTCGATGGAATCGGGATTCAGATGAGGTTCTTCATTCGAATCCCTTTCGCACAGAATCTGCTCTCAACGAGTCTCAACCGCTCATCGAGCGATTTCACGCGCTGCTCATACCGCGTGGATTTCCATCGGCGAGGATGCGGCACCGGTGCTGACCAAAGCTCTCCTGCGTGTCCGGATCTTCGGCTAATCCCACACCGGAAGCGATCCGTCTCGTAAACATAGGCACAGCCGACTTCAGGCAGGGCGCGATGCCTGGATAAGCGTCCGCCAAGGCTGCGGACATCTTCTGGTGATCGGATTTGCGGTAAGATAACTCCCGCGTCGCAGCGCACGTAAGCGTCGGGATCGTCCAGGACCTTGAGCCGGAAGAAGATGCGGGCCTCGTGAGCGAGACTCGTAAGGCACCCACAAACTGTGCTTCGCCCTCTGCCTTGAGATTCCAATAGATACGCACCAGGGGGCACTCCGTCGTGCGATCGCAAAAATTACTGAGGGCCATATAGTAGCCGGGGGAGACATCAGCAATTCCTTGGGCAAAAGCAAACACACTCTCGAGCCGGCCTCGAAACCTCCATCGACTTCAGTCCTGCATTCATCGGGTCGAACGAAAAGCGTCAGCCCATCCTTCCAGACTACGCATTCCATTGCATTCGATCCACCAGCCTCCAGCCGGGCTCGTGGCAGCCGGCACCCGCATTCGCTTGAGCGAGAGCATTCACGAACTGCACCGGGTCAGCCGCAGTCGCTCCGTTGCCCCAAATTGGGATTAGCCGAGCCGCCGCGAATGTAGAAATCTCTGTATAGGCGCGACCGAAGGTGATAGCAAGGTAGTTACGCGACATCGCCGGCGTCATTGCAAGTGACCCGAGCCGCCAGCCGATCGCACAGCTGGCCGAGACAGGAAAAGCTTGTCGGCGAATGGAAGACGGTTTCGCGAATCGAGTTGGCTACATTTTGCAGGTGGTCATTCATGGCGGAGTTTCATCGCTTCACAATTGCGCGGATAGCCCGAGCAGTTGGACAAGGGGTTCATTGGGTCTTTGCTGGATGTTGAGGCTGAGTTGGAGGAGACAGATTACGTTGCCGGTCAGAACGGAAGAGCCTTGCATCTGCTCAAACGCGGCCTGCAGCAGCCGTGCCGCGCCAAAGCGCAGGGCACGCAGAAGAAAATCGCCAGATTGGATTTGGCTAAATCATCTGCCATCGCTGTACGCTTCCCAAAACATGCGAATCGCTGGATGCATGCGGGCAAGCGAAATTTTCGCAAGTTCAAGGAAATGGCCGCGGACTCTTCGCCGGAGGTCGGTACCGAAAGAACCCACGAGCTCAGGAACCCGCTGAAAACGGCACCGACATCCCAGCAGGAGTCGCCGAGATTAGCAAACTCCCAGTCGACTATCTTCAAGATCGGTTCGGCATTCAGGCTCTTGGCGGGCAACACGAGGCAGTTATCCCATTTCATGTCGTTGTGAATTACGGCGTCGACGCGCCAACTCTCTCGCAATTCATCCAGCAAGGTCCCGAAACCCGGTGTGTTTTGCACGATCCGGATGATCTGGAGGTTCGCGCTACTGGTATCACGAAAGATGCCGAGACTTGGCCGATGAATGGAGAGGCACCCATGGGCAGTGGTTTCTCAGTCCGATTTCTTGAGCGGCAGGGATCGTAGAACCCGAGACTCGGTGGAGAGAGCTAAGAGCGCGGGCCAAGGCAACCTTGATCCAGTTTGAGATGCGATTGTTTCGCTGGCTGAGCTCACGAAGATCTTGCGCATTGCGCAGCAGTTCGAGAATTGAGCACTTTCTCCTTCGCATCGTACTTCACGACTTGCGGCAGATAGCGCAGAAGCGATGAATTGCCGCCAATCTGTTGCAGCAAGACGTAAACGCTGGCCTCGTGTACGAGGGTGTCTGTCTCGCCTGGGCTCTTGCACGATTTTCGTCAATACGAGGTCGACGTGAAAGACCTGGCAAGCAATCAGAGCGTTTGGCGTATCGAAGCCGTCAAGAGCGAGAGCGCGGGCCGCAATCCGGCGTTGTCCGTCCTGTTGCCGGCAGGATCGGTCGAGTCGCGCAACTACTCTGCCGAAGTCTCAGGCATCGGAGCGAATGGGAAGACCGAACTCCTGAGCGGTTATGTGTTCAAAATTGCAAAGATGGCCTCACGCTGAACGGGCCAAACGGAGTGATTCAAGCTGCATTCCGTACCCTTTCGTCACCATCTTCGAAGAGTCCCGAAGTGGCAGCCTTGGCATTCCTAATCGCTACTCTCCCGGGCGTTTCAGGAGCGCTTGGACAGGTGCCCCTAACCCCGGTGGCGTTTCCGTGTACCTCGCCGGAGATGCATTCCAAGACCGCGAAGGATGCGCCTTCACTCGATCTCGGCAAGCCGCTTGCCCGCACTCTCGCAAAAGGCGGTGCCGATTCGTTTTGTGTGAATCTTTCTGCAGGTCAACATGCCCCTCGGAGACATGGCGCGCGTCTATTATCAGTTGGGAGATGTGGCCCACGCTGTGGAGTGCATGCGACAACAAAGCGAGGGTGTCGAACAAACCGTATCCTTCAATCTGATTGTTGGCTCCGAGCACGAACGCCTTGCATATATCGATAAGTACTCCGATGTAATCAACTCCATCATCTCGTTGAATGTATCGCAGCAGTCGATGCGCCAGAAGGCGAAGGCCGCTACATCGTCTATGTCCTCTCGAGGAATCATGGCGTCGAGTGGAAGGAACTGGGCACCGAACGCGAGATTGACGAGGCAGTGCGAGCCTTCCGAAAGGCATTGCAGGATCCCACCACGACCGATTCACGAAAACTCACGCGATTGTTGGACGAACGAATCTTCCGTCCGGTTCGTGAATTGTCCATCGGCACGACGCTGGATCATCTCGCCCGATGGTCAGCTGAACTTTGTCCCCTTCGAAGCGCTCGTCGAAGTGAGTGGACATTTCCTTCTGGCCAGCCAATCCATCTGCTATGTGATCACCGGACGCGATCTGTTGCGCATGCAGGTCACCAATCCCAGCCGATCATCGCCGCTGCTGATTGCCAACCCGCTCTTCGGGGAGCCGTCCAGACAGATCGCCTCGTCAGGAAGTCCAAATACCAGATCCATCGCGTCCATGGGTCCGCGGCGCAACGCGACCGTTGCCAGCGACCGCTCCGACATCTATTTCGCGCCCCTAATCGGTAGCACGCAAGAAGCGAAACGCTTGCACATTCTGTTTCCCGGCGCTCGCGTTCTCAGCGGATCGCGGGTCTCAAAGGCCGAACTCATCAAGGTGAACGCTCCGGAAATCCTGCACATTGCAACGCACGGTTTCTTTCTGAACGACATTGAGAATTCCGACGCGCTCGAAGATGCAGCAGCAGCTACGAATCAACGCGGAATCACGGCCGGAGTGAAAGTCAACAATCCTCTTCTACGCTCGGGCCTGGCGCTTGCAGGAGCCAATCTGGATTCCGCCGGCAAAGACAATGGCATTCTCACAGCACTTGAAGCCTCGAATCTGGATTTGTGGGGCACAAAGCTGGTGACACTCTCGGCTTGCGACACGGGAGTGGGCGAGGTGAAGAACGGCGAAGGCGTGTACGGCCTGCGGCGTGCTTTCATCCTTGCGGGCGCTCAGGCTATAGTTACAAGCCTCTGGTCGGTGAGCGACTTCGCAACGCGCGAACTGATGACGGACTACTATGCCGGCTTGAAGCGAGGCGAAGGACGCGGAGAGGCGCTGCGCAAGGCAAAACTCACCATGTTTAACCGCAAAGGGCGAGCCCATCCGTTCTATTGGGCCAGCTTCATCCAGATTGGAAACTGGACCAACCTTGATGGCAAATGACCCACCCAGCTCTTCTTCACTCTCAGGCTGAAACTACAGCGAATTCAAGAAGGCAATGATATCTTCCTTTTGCTCGTCAGTGAAGTTCATTTGGAATCGCTCGTTGTGAAAGTCGACAAGCTGGTTCAGATTAGCCGCGGCGCCGTTGTGAAAATACGGAGCCCTTGCAGCCAGTCCGCGCAGAATCGGCCCTTTTCCGCGATTCACGTCGCTGCACTTGCCCGAAACAAGCGCTTTTCCGGGATCAGAAGTGTAAAAGACGAGCGCCCTGGATGGATTTTGCGGGTCGGTGCAACCCCTGATCTCATAGACAGGCAGGTCCGGCGCGCTGAGTTTGCCGAGTCCGGCAACAATATTCGAATTCGATTTGTAGGCCTGCTGCCTGCTGCTGCCAATGTCCAGTGGAAGAGACAGAGAATGATTGCCAATATTCGGTGTATCGTGGGAAGTTGTGCAGGTGCCCGTGATCACGGCGGGATTGCCAAGCGTGGGGTTGTCATTCAAGCCGCGAACGTCAGTGATGGTAGCGACCGCAGTATTGAACAGCTTTTCTCCGGCTGCAATCCTCTCGCGCATCTCTTCCGACATTCGCTCGCCGGGATGTTGCGCCGCAGCGTCATCCTTATCCCACGCGGAGAAAAGCGTCATTGAAGAAGAATTGAATACATTCCCAGTCGGGCCAGCGCCCAGCGAGTCGTTGATACCGGGGTAATAGCGTTCACTCGACAGAGCCAACGGGCCGCCCGCGACGCCGTACCGAGACAGTGATCCCGCTCGCACACTGTAGATCTGCGCAGTACTGAGTCCCAATTCGAAGTTCACAATGTCGGCCAACTGGCTGCTCGTGGCGGCGCGGCGGCCTGCGCATGAATTTGAATTGCCTCTAAGGCTTGTTGTTTCAGATCGGACGTCAAGTTATTCGTAAATGTTCCTGCTGCACTCAGTGGCAAGATCGTATCCCGTCCATCGAACATGATCGTACTGAGGAAACGCAGATTGGTTGTTGGCAGTGGGCGTCGATAGACCGAAATCGTCTGGGCTCCTGTGTCTGTGTTGTACGTAATCGCGCACCCATAGGGATCGTGCACAGCTGAGATTGTGAATTCAGGATTCCCGGGCAAAGTCAGCCCGACCCGAATCAATCCGCGAGACAGCAACAGGCTGTGCGACGATCGTTCGCGCCCGTCGTCCGTTGGGCAGTTTGCACCATCAACGGTAGCAAACAGCGGATCTGTACCATGCGTCTGCTCGTATATCGCGCGCGCCCCTGCACCGCTGAGACTCATTGCCTGATCCGCACGGTGACAGCTCCCGCAACTGCGCCCGTTCGTACCCAGGCTCTGAAAGAACAGACCGGATTCATCAATTCCCCCGGCAGTATTGAATGTGGCGACTGCGCCCGTCCTATCTGAGAACGGCAGCAGGTTGGGAATTATGATCCTGGCAGCCATTGCCGTCAATGACGCCAGTGCGACGAGTGGCGAAGACATTGGACGAATTCCCGTACAACGATTCCCTCCTCGGGTGATCGCAAAAGCTGCTCTGCTTGATCGATGGCAATCACAACTGTGGCATCATCCTGCTTGGCAAAGAAGCGCAGGTCCCGGGCGACCTGGAGAAGTCCGGCCCCAGCCGCCACCGGATCGAACGGAGTTGGCCGAATACGGGCGAGAATGGCGGTGCGATCGCCTGGCCGTCCATCTGCGCGCTCGAAAGCACGCGCCAGCCGAACAGCCAGATCCTGGAAGGGATCGCTTCCAGGCTCAAACGCGGGGACCGGCAGCCAGAATTGCGATCGTGGCGTCTTCGAAAGCCGTGGCAGCAGTCCGGCACGCATCAGGGAAGACTTGCCGCTGCCGGAGGCACCAAGGATCAGCAGCACTTTCGGACGGCCCGGCTTTCTCATAACTTCGAGCAGTTCGAGCCCGGATTGGATTTCCGGACCACGACCGAAGAAGACTACCGCGTCCTGTTCGCTGTAGTGTGAGAGACCGGGAACACGGGGCGCGAAGGGTCGAATGGGAAGGTCTCTTCCGATCGATACCCACATCCTTCAGGCTCCGTGCAAGGAGACGATACGCCTCCCGGCGATCTCCGGTGGCATCGACCGCTTGAGTATCCGAAAAGAGAGAGCGGCTATCGCAAGTCGCGACCTTCACGAAGAAGACGGGCTTCCCTTCCGCGCGCGCCAGGGTCACTTCGGCGAAGCACCATTTAGATTGCAGCCAGTTCGGAGTGACCACGGCCAGGACCGCACGGCAGAAGTGAAGGCGACGATAAAGCTGCATCCTCCCACCTTGTTCCCGCAGTCAGTCCCTGGTCCGGATCGAAATCAAGAAAATAGCCCTCGCGCCCCTCCTGCCTCAGCCATTGAGCTATCCCTTCGGCCTCGGCACGATCTTGGCTGCTGTGGCTGACAAAGATATCGCTGGCCATGCGTCCCCTCTCGGTGCGCTACTCGCGCGAGATGCTAACTGAGCGGCCGGCTCACGGTTTGGCAGCATCACAAGATCAGACCGGCCTGCCAGGGATTTCCAGGCTTGTTTCCTGCCTCGACTTCGAGGTTCCGCCATTCTACACGCGAGATCGCATCACGCAACGTCGCCGGTCAGGGTCTCACTCAGCACGCGTGCGAGCGCGAACAACACTGGACGGGTGATGAGCGAAACCACCGCCCGTGTATCACGCACACACTTAAGCCTGCGTCTACCACAAGCGCCTGAGAGCGACCATCGGGGACTCGCCAAACAACCAAAGAGTCTCATCGATCCTTCGATTCAAGCCCGGAATACCGCGCAGGTCATATGGACTGGGCGCTGGTATTTCCCTTTTTTAGCTTAGAGAGAGACGAGGTCAGCTTGGCAATCCATGGCGGCTATGTGCGTTCATTGCGTCTAGTGGTGTTTCTTGTTCTCCTTGCAATTCTTGATGCAAGCCGTGCATCGTGATACGGCATCATCGCCCCGGAAATGATGTGAGCTGAAACGGCGAATACGTGGAGCTGTGCCCGCTTCGCTATTGCCCGGGATGAGGCCAGACTCATACCGATATGTCGGCACGGCGACTACGATATCGGGTCGTCCGCGAGGCTGGCGGCTCCCGTCGCGAACGCCTGCCTTCACCTACTAATCGACTAAATATACCTGCCCAGTGCGAGTTCATTGTCTTCCACTTGGCACTGAGCCAACTTGAAAGGGAGGATACCTTCCGATGTTGATGTGCTGCTGGATGAGCTGCGAAGAAACTCTCCCAACAGCTCATATTGATCGCTGGCAATATAGTCCACGCCGGCCTTCTGCGCTGCACGCCATCGCAACTGCGCAGCTGCAAGCGACCCGAAGTTGTAGTTTCGAAACCAGCCGTTACAGCTTTCTTCCTTATCGGTCGCGCCGTCGAGGGTATAGAAGCGAATCCAGAGTCCACGAGAATGCGCGCGACTCACAAGTTGACGAAGTCGCTCATCGTTCGCAGAGGTCCAGTCACCGGCATGCGGCTGCCCGCCCTTCTCGACTACACTCCAGGGATTGTTCCACCAGCGCCGGTAGTTGGTTGCAGCGGAGGGCTCTAGGATTTCAGGCGGCGCCATCGGATTTTTAGTATGGGTATGCACGGCGCCAAAAACGAGCAAGCGACCGGCGGTTGGGACATCGTTGAAGAACACATCCTGCTGCGCGTCTGACTCGCCGGTAAGCACGAGAATGGGTCGCACGGTGAGTGGCTGGACCTTGTCGGGATCGGATGTTTTTGGCGCTTGAGTAAGCCAGTCCTGGTATTTCGTGAGAAGCGCCCATACCGCCTGAAGGTGTACAGGTTCCTCGGTCTTAAAATCGAGATTCAGCGTGATCAGCGGCCAGTCGCCACGATTACCTTGTTGCAGCGCGTGTTCAACGATGGGACGCACATGGTCAAAAAAGTAGTGCTCCATCGTCGGCTCCTCGCCGCTGAACGGCGCCGCGTGGGCGACGATGGACCAGGATTTGCCGGATTTTGCGTCAGTGTGCCAGTACAGATCCTGCTCGATTGCAAGCGGTGTGCCGGCGGAGAGCGCGCGGTCAATACGGTCGTACCACCATTCGTAATAGGGATAGCAGTTGTGCGCATCCATTACGGTGCGACTGCCGGGAAGTGACTGATTGCCCGGCGCACGCTGTGCAGCCGCGGAAAGCGCCCAGCAAGCGAGCACGGCCAGGAAAAGTGCACGGCGCATGATGTTCCTATCCTAATTGGCTCTATTCGAACCCTAGCCGAAATAGATGGAGTTAGTTACCCACCGCATGCAGGCGAACTGTTTGCATCGGGTCCATGGAAAGAGATTGTGCAGCTGCTATCTGTGCAAGAACGACCAACAAGATCGATGGCCGACACCATCGTGAATGCATCGGTAATCATCTCTCCAAAATTTGCCCTGAAGCCAGGCCGTATCTGGCCTGGCTCCAGGAGCCAGAACGGAATCAGAAGGAAATCCGCAGCGCGAACTGCATCACGCGTGGGTCGCCGGAGAGCGAAGTTATGCTGGCGACGCCGCCGCTGGTGATATTACCGTTGGGCTGACCGAACTCCGGCGTGTTGGTCAGATTGAAAACCTCCCATCGGGCTTCGACGTTCCAACCCTCGGCGATCGGGAATTCACGCAAGAGTGCGGCATCGAAGACATCGACGTGAGGCCCGCGAAGCGTGTTCCGGCCGACGTTGCCGACTGCGCCGACGGCCGTGACGGCATACGCGTCAGAGGTTACCGAAGGCGCTTTGGATCCGCAGACAGAGTCTTTGCTGGCATAGAACCAGCAGTCGGGATCACCCACAACGTGCGGTTTGCCGACAAGGTTCGGGGTTGCGGTCGTGTACCCGTATGGATCGAGGATGGAGTTGTGATTGCCATCATTCTCGTTCACCTGGAAGGGATGGCCGCTGTAGTAGGTGTAAATGCCGGAGGTTTCCCAGTTGCCAAGGATCCATGCCAAAGCCCCATGCTGCAGCATGGTCTTGCCTCGACCGAAGGGAAAGACATAGCGGTAGTTGGCGGCGACGCGATTGGGAAAGTCGAAATCGCTGAGCCCATACCATGCAGCATAATTGCGACCGTCCGGTGGATCACCCGAGTTGGACTCCAGCTCCTCGGGGGTGTTATCGAGGCTTCGCGAGTGGGTAAACGCGGCACTCAGTTGAAAGCCGTCGGTAAACCGGTGAGTGAGGCTGGCCTGGAGGCCGTGGTAGTTTCCAAAGCCAACGGACGAGGTGTATTCGATCTGTCCGAAGTTGGTGTACGGCACAGTTCCGGTGCTTACTCCGCCAGAGATGATCGGCTGGTTGTAATCGCGAATTACGTCGAGATGGGTGGACTTGGTGCCAACATAATCCACCTCGCCGGTCCATTTCTGGCCGACCTGCCGCTGCACACCGAAGCTCCATTGCTGCACGTAAGGCAATGGGTCATGCAGTGCCATGGCACGGATGTGAAATGCGTTGAGCTCGCCAAGATTGACGGTGCTCGGATCGAGGAAATTGGATGGAAATCCGAGCGACGGTTGCAATACCGGCGCAGTGTTGCTGGTGAGCGTTTTATTGATGAGGAAAGGCGGATTCAGGGCGAGCTCGTCCTCGCTGCCAAAGCGCTCGAAGAGCGAATAGTAGATGCCATAGCCGCCGCGGACCACAGTTTTGGTATCAGGCGAAAAGGCAAACCCGACGCGTGGGCCGAAGTTCTTTTTGTTGGTGTCCACGATGGCGCGGCTTTTGAGAGAGCCGCTCTTGGCAAAAACGAGGGCTCCCGAGGTTGGATCGAAGTCCGCCATCCGGTTATCCGCCTCCAGTGGCGGCGTGGCGAAATCATAACGCAAGCCAAGATTCAGGGTCAGTTTCGGCGCAACTTTCCAATCATCCTCAAAGAATCCCGAGGCCATCCACAGACGCTGGTCAACAAAGAATACGTTTGTCAGCTGGGTGCTCTGCGTATAGCCAAGAAGTCCATCCGCGTAAGAGAGCCCAGTTCCAGAGACGCACTTGCCCGGCGCGCTGTGCTGACAGGTGAAGACGCCGGTGAAGCCCAGGTCGCCGCGTGTGCCCGGTTCGTCCTGGAAGATATTGCGCATGGGCAGATAGATGCTGGCCCCGAATTTCAGCGTCTGTTTGCCGTGCACGATCGAAAAAGTGTCGTTGTATTGGTACTGCTGTGGAATCTGTCTTTTGGGGAGGAAGTCAGGCGATCCCTCAAAAGCGAAGTTTGTGAAGGTGGTAAGAGGTACGCCGCCGCCGATGGCAGGGTTATCGGGAATTCCGGGAACGAAACTACCGGCCGTTTGACTCAGCGTGAAAGGCTGCTGCTGCGCATATGAGAAATCGCGGACCCAACCAAAGCGAAACTCGTTGACCATACTCTGATTGAGAATGTGCGTCCATCCCAGTACGGCACTGTGCGATTTGAGAATCTGATTACCCCAAGCCGACGTGGACGTGCCATCCGCGAGTCCGCCGAGATAACCGGGGATATCGCGCGTTCGGTTGGAGTAGTTGTAGCGGACGAAAACTGTATCGCCAGAAGAGGGAGTCCAATCCCCTCGGCCGTCGTAGTTGTCGTCGAAGTCGGTGAGGAGCGCGTTGCGGATGTAGTTGTTGACGTTGGGTGGACTGCCGGCGGTCGTGGTGTTGGGTTGTGGGAAGAGGGCCATGAGGGCCTGCACGGTGGTGTCGAGGCTTCCCGAAGGAATTGAGTTGTTCGCGAAAGGCTGACAGTTGGAACCGGAGAATGCGGGTTGGCACGTCGTCGGATCGTAGATGGTGGGATACTTCACCCCGACGGCAGCGGCAGTGGCGGGGCTGAAGTCACCTGTCCGCTCATTCGGCAATGGAACCGTAGCCGTGCGAAGGACCCCCTGCTTGATGCGTGTGCCCTCGTAATCGAAGAAGAAGAAGAGGCGATTGGTAAGGATAGGTCCACCGAGGTTGCCGCCGAACTGATTCTGGTTATATTTCGGCTTGGCTAGCTGGTGGCGATCGGAAAAGAAATCATTCGAATCGAAGTAGTTGTTGCGGACGTATTCATAGCCCAGGCCATGGAACTTGTTCGAGCCGCTCATGGTGTTGACTGAGACGATGCCGCCCGGGCTACGGCCATATTCGGCCGAGTAGGGATTTTGATGACGTTGAATTGGGCAATGGTGTCAAGGGATGGATGAGCGGACTCCGTGCTGAGTTCCTGCACATTCTCAGAAAAAGTATTGTTATCGATGCCATCCAGAATGAAGTTGTTTTGCAGCGAATGGATTCCGTTGACGTTGAAATCTCCCACGCGGCCCGCGGAGGTGGCACCGCTTTGCTGAGTGAAGCGGCTGATCTGAACTCCAGGGACGGCGCGAAGCAAGTCATCCCAGTTGCGTAGGGAGAGCGGCGTCTCCCTGATGGTCGTCGAGTCCACGACGGTGCTGATTGATGCATCGTCGGGGGATAGCAGACTTGCCCCCGCGGTCACTTCAATCGATTGCTGCGCGGCGCCTACCTGAAGATGAAAGTCTTCGCGCGACCTCTGGCCCACAGAGAGAGTGACTTCCTCAACGATGGAGTCGAATCCAGAAGCGCTGACGGTTACGTCGTACTGGCCGATGGGGAGATCCTGGAACGAGTAGGCACCCGCCGAATCGGTTTGCACCGTGCGCGTGTACCCATTGGCCTCATCCTTTGCGGTCACCGTGACCTGCGGAATTGCGGCGCCTGTCCGGTCGGTTGCCAGACCGGACAGGCTGGCGGTATTCACCTGCGCATGAACGATTGCTCTTCCTGATAATGCCAGAAGGAGAAAGAGAATTCTTGGGAACGGGGAACGCAACATTGGGAATTCCTCTCAATTGTGGGCGGGCCAAGCGTTGTTTGGGGATAGGTCGATTACGTGCATGCAGCTCGACCCGACGCTCTGACGCTATGGGAAATGCAAAATGTTAAAGGTCGATGAAAGGAACGTGAAGGAATTCCAAAACTCGAGAGGGAGCAGCGCCGCCCGAGCGTACTGTGATCGACGCGCTCACCGTCCCGCTGTGTGTGGGTGCGCAGCAGGAGAACGCAACGCCGATTACGAAACACGCCTACCACCGCATATCGTTGACCAATGGATAAGCAATTGACGTGCGATATACACCTTCTCTCGAGCATTCCTGTAATGGCATGAAGCGGCCTTCAATGCTATTTTTCGACGTCCAGCTTGAGCGTTGCCTGGGTGCGGCGATAGGGCCCGGAGGCGCCAGGACTCTCGGCAAACGTCAGTTCCATGCGGCCCGGTTCGATCTGTTGCACGGTGACCCCGGCAGCGTTTGCCATCTTCCAATCGGTCTTGAGGTGCAAGTGCGATGCGCGGCCCGTCGGAACATCCGCATCGATGGTCAGAAGAGTTCCAGTCAAGTCAACATCGACAATGTGGATGTCAGTACTCGGGTCTCCCAGCATCGGCCGGGGAGCATCCGCGACAATCGAGATTCCCCCTGAATATGCCACGCGCAACTCGCTTCTCCCATGCGGAACCCCCAGCAAGGCCTTGGCATCGGTCTGCTCTGGATAATTCTCAAAGGTACAGGCGATTGCATGATCGTTGAAAATGGCGCGGCGAAGCTTGGCTCCTAGGGGAACATTGGGGGCGAAATCTAATTGAAAGGGAGCACCTGGGTTCTCGATGTGCAACGTAAGCTCATCGGCGTCCAAGTGCAATGCCAGAGAGATAGGGGGGCCGGACAACCGGATATGTGCGACAGAGAGATTGCTCCACGTGGCCGGCATACGCGGCGCAAACACGAGACGGTTGGCTGCCTGGTCTACCTGCAAACCAAGTAGCCCATGCATCGTAGCTTCAACAAACCCTGCGGACGACCAGGTCTGTTCGGGCACCGACTCATCCTGCGGGTGAAAGACGTTTCCCTGTAGAACTTCATCCATGTGGCCGGGAGAGTCGATCGAAGCCAATGGAATCAGCGAGCGCCACAGGCTCAGCGCCGTCACGGGGCGATGTTCTGACCAGAATGTTTCAGCCAGTGCGGCCGTACCTACGGGCCATACGCTGCCTTTGGCGTAGGACTCAGGATCAAAGTCCGCCGATCCTGCGCCGATCCCGCGTGTGCCCCAGTCCGTTTGAAAGGAAGAAGAAGCCAGCTCATCGAGCATAAGCACGTTTTGCTTTGGGTCAAAGATATGCATTGTGAGCGCTTCGCTCGGCCCGCTGCGCCGCATCGTCATCGGTTGTCCCGTCTGTGTGTGTCCGCTTATCCAGAATGATTGATTTGCATCCCAATAACGGCCAGGAATCGCGTTGCGAGCAATCCTGTTGGCGCGCGCAGCTTCACTGGCCAAATCGCTGTGTCCAGTAACGCCGGCCAATTGCGCGAACGCCGCGCTCGCGTCGACCCAGCTTGTGGAGAGGCCCAGGTCGTCTGCCATGCGGTCCTGCTCATTACCGCCTTCCTTATCGGCTGGAATACGCGGTAGCGCGGTTGCCGAGTCGATGACAGAAAGGCAATACCGGTAGGCCGCCTCAATCGCCTGCCAGTGCTCGCGGGCAAACGCGGTATCTCCGGTTGCCCCAACGTAGCGTCCTACCGTGCCGAGAAATTGAAACGTGATATCCACGTGGACAAACATATAGGGGTATTTGCCAACCCAGTCAACCATCCCGGCGCTCTGCGACAGTTCATGCCAGATCATTCCCGTTTTGTTGTCTTGATAGTGGAGAATGAAGTCGAGTTCATCGCGTGCATGGACGCGGTCGCCGGCAGCGAGCGCCGCTTCGGCGGCGATCAGACCGTCGCCGGCGAAGAACCAGTCGTATTGCGGCCGCCGCGCATCTCGCGAAGGGCCGTAGCCCGCAACATATCCGCAGCCAAGATCCGGGTTGCAGACCCAGGCTTGATCGAGCGCGATTTCTGCCCATGCGATAGCTCGATTCGCCTCATCGTCAGGCGTCTCCACCCCCAAAACACTTTCTCTGAACTCATCGAGATGCGCAGCGGTTTCTTTCTCTAGGGCCTCGCGTTCGCGGGTAAGCATGCGGAGTAGCGCGCCTGGATCTGTTGCATGCGGAGGATTGAGTGCGACGAAAACGCTGGCGATGCCGGTGGCGCCGGGATGAAGCGTGAAGCCGAGTTCTGCGTCACCTACGCCGCGCATCGTGCGGTTGCCAATCTCGTCGTGAGCCACGATGTCCGGCGAGCCGACGACGGCAGTGAATCCAAGGGCAGGCTCAGACAAGATAAACGCAGAACTGGAAGGGCTCCAGGAAACACTTTGTCCGCCCAGAGCCGCGGGCCACATTAGGTTGAGTACCGGTTTTGCATGGACATCAATCTCAATTGGAACCCTACTCCCGATTGAATAGGTGAGAATCGAGCCGGGTTGATTCAAAGGCACGAACAGTTTTTCCCGAACGATGAAGGCTGGACCTAAATAGATCCGCGTAACCGAATCCGGCTCATAGTCGACGCGGCTCAAAATGTCCTGTCCCTCGATCGCAGTCGTGGCCCCTCGCGGACGAAACGCAACCCGATAGTTGCTAAGAATCTGAAATGGATAGACCCATGCTTCCAGGCTTCGCGCCGCATACCCTTGAATGAGAGCGCGGCGGCCATGCACCGCAATGAAGCGCGCAGGCGTCTCTGCATTCATTCCAAGCGTGAGATTCTCGTTCGCTCCCCAGCTCGTGAGGTCATCCTGCGCGAATCCGCGGAGCAAGAGCAGACAAAGAGTTGTTCCCAGAATCAATCTGTGTTTAGCCGCACGCATCGTCCACCGCTTGGATCGTCGGTACTATCGTCGAGGTATTAGGTTTTGCCGGGGTTACCGAGAAATGCAAGGATGGCGAGCCAGCTGACCCACCATCCATGCTGGTTGGTTGATATTTAGAAGTTGAAGCGCGCACCGAACTGCATGAAGCGCAACGACGTTCCATATTGACTCGACAGCGTTCCTTGAATCGTTCCGGCAAGGCCTCCGCAGTCGATACAGTTATTAGGCCCCCCATAGTTAACGTGGTTGAAAAGGTTGAAGGCTTGCACAATCACCTGCATCTTGACGCCTTCCCAGAGAGAAAAATTCTTCGCCAGCGAGGAATCCACATCGACGATGCCCGGCCCCCACAAAGAATCGCGGCCAATGTTGCCGACTGTCGCAACCGCTGGACGGGCATAGGCAGCCGAACGAACTCCCGGGCGTTCCGGCAGGCGTTAATGGATTCGGCGAGGTCGGAAGGTACGGCACGCTCAGAGAAGCGGGATCGAACTTGCCTTTGTGAATACCGAAGCCCGCACCAGTCCGATTCAAGAAACAGACTCCTGCGTCTTCATCCGCAGAGCACTCGTTATAGGTTGGTGTAAACGGCAAGCCGCCATCCCAGGTCAGTGTTCCATTCAATTGCCAGCCACCAATGACTTCATTCGCCCATCCCGGAATACCGGCGGCGAGCTGCTTGCCTTTGCCGAAGGGCAAATCATAGTCGCCGGCAAAGACAAATGCCTGACGGCGGTTGTAGTAGCTGTTGCCCTTGCCGATCCTTGGATCGAACGCAAACTCGTAAGATTCATGGGCGAGGGCATGTGACCAGGTGTAGTGCGACAGGAACGACAAGCCGGCACTGATACGCTTGTTCACCACCACTTGCAGCGCGTTGTAGCTCTCAGTCGCCTCGTTGTAATTGTCGTCGATTTGCTGAGTCCAGCCGTGCGGCACGCCGAACCTGGTGCCGAACAGCGATTGAGCCGTGCCCCCCGCGTCACCGCATAAAGGTTCACGTTCGCACACGGTGTAGTTTACGCCGGTATTGGGATTGATCTGGTTGAAACCCGCAACCGTTTGCTGGTTTGATTGAAACTGGTTGGAAGAGTCGAACATGTTGTGGTAGGCTTCGCTGCCTAAATAGGAGGCCTGGACAGCCAATGTCGGCGAAACCTGGTGTTCGACCGTGAGGTTCCAGCCTTGCACAGTTGGCAGCCGGACTACGGAAGGACGGGTGTTCTGTGAAATCCCATTCGGCAGAGGAAATGCACCGTTGCTGGGAATCGCAGGCAAAGTGAAACCCGGAGGCCCCGGGGGAACCCCGTCCTCGATTGAGGTGAGGTTGAAAACTGCGCCTGCGTTCGAAAGTGGTTCCTGGTCCTGTTGGACCTGGACCGGAATTGAGCCGGTAAGGGTGGTACCAAAGGTGTTGCCCGCCCAGCCTTGGCCATACACAATGCCATACCCTGCGCGAACCACCGTGCTTTGAAACACCTGGTACGATGCGCCCAGGCGCGGCGCAAACTCCCGGTAATTCTGCTGGACGTTGAGAGAGTGGTTGAATGGCCCAACCCCGGCGATATCCACGTCACCGGTTTCCAGATTCAGCAGACCGCCGGTTGCCGTTTTCGTCACGGATTCGGGCGTATACAGTTCCCAGCGCAGACCATAGGTGAGCGACAGTTTCGGAGTCGCGCGCCATTGGTCCTGGGCGTAAGCAAAGAAGCGATTCTGGGTCGTCTGCCCGGTGAAGCTATTCGAAACTGTGCGCCAGTAGTTTGTCGCATCTCCCAACAGGAACGTCGCGAAACCGAGGCCGGAGGAGGCTCCGCCAGATGTGCGGGACGAATGGAAGAAGTAGGTGCCGTTAAAGTTGACATTGCCGCTGCCGCTTTCGGCGAGTGAGTTGTTCTTGCCAAAGCGATAGTCGACACCAAACTTGATGTTGTGGTTGCCCATGGTGTGAGACCAGTTGTTCACAAATTGATACTGGCTGGTCTGCTGCAAGCTCTCCGCGGCGGATGTACCATATTCAACGTTCTGTCCGCCGTTAGCGCCGTTAGCCGGAATATCGATGTTGAATTGCGGCATTCCTCCGTTCAGCGACAGGGGAGGAATGTTGGCGTTGGGAATGCCGAGGTTATTGCCAAGCGGCTGATTTCCGTCAGGCCCCTTGGTGTTGTTGTAAATGTTGTAGTAACCGAATCGGAAGTCCGTGAGCCACTTGGCGGAAACGATGTAGTCGCCGCCCGAGGCCAGGCTCGAATAGTGGAATGCATCGGTTCCCGCAAATCCGCCGGGACCAAAGCCCAATCCACCGGCTTGCCCGAAGTAGGGTGCGCCCGACAAAGCTCCAGTGAAATATGTGTAACGTCCAAACAGATGGAGCTTCTGACCTAGTTTGTCATCAATACGCACATCGCTCTGATTCGTGTCGAAGATTCCTGAGCCGCTCGCGGCAAAGTTGTTCTCAATCGCGTTGGCTGCTCCAGCGTTCGGTGGCGGTAGAAGCGCGAAGAAACTCAGCGACGCAGTTGAAAGGGCGCTTACCGGAATCATGTTGCCCACATACGGAGTACGCCCCGCGTTGGTAAGGTCGTTCAGAGAATTCGGCTGGTAAGCCTGAAATGCATTGGAGCCTGCAATGTAGTCGCTTAGGTTGCAGACGGTTCCGCCGGTGACGCAGCTTTGTTTCGCAGTAAGGGTGGGCACGGTGGTCAAAGTCGAGGAACCTGTCTTCTCACGAAGTCCCTGGTAGTCGCCAAAGAAGAACAGTTTTTCCCGCAGGATAGGTCCGCCAACCGATCCGCCGAATTGGTTGTGCAAGGTCGGAGGGAGGTGGTCGTTCGGCGGCGCATTGGCAAATGGATCGCGCGCCTGTTGAGCATCAGACCGGCGATATTCAAATGCGGTGCCATGGAACGAGTTGCTGCCGGACTTTGTCTGCGCAGTCACGAGGCCGGCGACGGCTTTCCCGAACTCGGCGTCATAATTCTGCGCGGTTACTTTCATTTCGGAGACTGAATCGAGGTTGGGGTTAATGACGGCTACCCCGTTGATCGGCTCCTGGTTGTCAGTGCCGTCCAACTCATATCCAGTAGCAAAGGGCAGTTGGCCATCGACTTCAATCGACCCGCTGCGTTGCGGGTTGCCCCCACCCTCCCCGGGACCCCAGCCAATATACGAAGTGCCGGGCGTCAGCAACTCAAATTCAGTGAAATTGCGATCCATGTTGGGCAGATTCTCCACCGCCCGCTCGTCGAGAATCGTGGTGACCTCGGCCCGATCTACTTCCAGCAGGGTCGAACCCCCAGAAACCGTCACACTGTTCGAGACAGCGCCCACAGCCATCTGAAGGTTTACCTCGGGGGCGGTGTCGGCGTAGACCACTACGCTGTCAACCACGGCCTTG
Source organism: uncultured Acidobacteriota bacterium (assembly GCA_963718435.1). Taxonomy (GTDB): domain Bacteria; phylum Acidobacteriota; class Terriglobia; order Terriglobales; family Acidobacteriaceae; genus Telmatobacter. The sequence goes on from CAVQZQ010000069.1 coordinate 81,608, forward strand.
CTGAAGCCTGACGCTTCGGCCTGGACGCTGTACGTGTCTGGGATCAGGTGCTGCACTCGGTACGCCCCGGTCTCATTTGTCGTGACTGTAACTGAGGTCCCCTTGGAAACATCCGTCACGGTGATCGTGGCGTTTGGGACCACGGCTCCCGACTTGTCGGTTACTGTTCCAAAAACCGCTCCGTAGACTGCCTGGGCTCTTGCCGGCAAACTGCCCACAATCGACCAGAGCAGCGTGACACCCAGCGTCATCATGACTACGCTGAGACCAATGCGCCTTTTCGAACTGTCGTTCGGTATGCTTTTCATTGGGTACTGGCTCCTGAATTGCAGACAACCTCCCTCGCTTCCCGCGAGGAAGGGCAAAGTGTAATTCTTCGCACCAGAGTTTGACCGTGCGGCTTCCCGCGACGACCTCCCGGGCTTTCTAATGCTTGCCAGAAATACTGAAAATGGAATTTCGGACGCTTTGCCCAATCGCAACGTTGAGGAAAATACAGCACTTGGAGTACCAGTTCGATGCGAGGAAGCATCCCCTAGTTGCCGGGAAGCGTATTCCTTCCACTCATATCCCGGCAACGTTTTTTACGGTGATTTTGACGGTCGACTGGGTTATCCCCGCAGCCATTTGACACGTCAAATCAGGAGATAATACAGTTCGTCGAGGTGCGTTGTGCCTCTGACTGGTAATGCAGCCGCCCAACTCGACTCCCCGTTACATGGTGACCCTCGATGGGCCCTCGTGGAGCGGATCGCCGGAAGCCCGCACCTGAAGCCCTCGTCCCGGCTTTGCCAGTTTCTGTTTTATGTGGCTGAATGTGCGATCCGGGAAGTACCGGAAGAAGCCACCGAGCAGCAGATCGGGATCCGCGTTTTTGGCCGCCCTCCCGGCTACAATTCCAGCGAAGACAGCATTGTACGAACCCACGCCCGGTTGCTACGGCAAAAGCTTGCCGCCTATTTTGCCGAAGAAGGCATCGCAGAGCCAATCGTCGTGGAGGTGCCGAAAGGGCATTATCTTCCTACATTTCATCTGCGAGATGAGGGCACGACGAGTGCGAACAAACCCTCTGCCCTGCAACCTGCCGAAGTTCCTCGAAAGGATTCTGCCCTGGCTGGACATTCTGCTCCGGGGCATCGCGCATGGAATTGGGCAGTCGCCTGGGTGGTCCTGCCAGCGCTGCTCGCTATTGGTCTGCTGCTCTGGCACCCGTGGAACAAGCCGCTCGTCGCAGAAACCGCCGTCGATACATTCTGGCGTCCATTTTTGACCACTGAACCGCCCATCGTAATTTTTAGCAACGCATTGTTTGAGGGAGATTCGAAAAATGGGCTGCGCTATGCAACTCTCCAGGACTCGAACAAGGCCTCAGACGGTTCCCTTGTCGACACCTACACAGGCATTGGCGAATTGGCCTCGGTATATAACCTGACCAGGCTGTTCGACGCGCATCGCGCCAGCTTTATTCTGAAACGAAGCCTGCTGGTAACGTGGGATGAGGCCCAGTTGCGGAATCTCATCTTCATCGGTTCGCGGGCCAGAACCCCTCCCTGCGTGTTCTGCCGGGAACAACCGACTTCACCATGGTGGCCGCTCCCGATTCGGCCGGGGTGGTAAACCACAATCCCAAGGCGGGCGAATTACCAGTCTATTCGCGGCCTGAACACCCTTTAACTACCGACTACGCTATCCTGGCACTGCTTCCCGGAGTCAAGCCGGGCAAGCACATCCTGATCTTCAGCGGTCTCACAACCTTCGGCACCCAAGCTGCTGTCGACTATGTGTGTTGGCCGGAGACTGCGGGCGAATTGCTCAAAAGGATTACAGGGCCAAAGGGAGAGATCCGGCCATTTGAGGCAGTGCTTGAGACAACGATTGCGGGCGGCGTTCCGCTGCAAACCCACTTGGTTACAATCCACGTCCATTGAGGCACGTGGTGAAGGGGTCGGCGCGCTATAACCGGGAATCTCCTATTTCCCCGGATTCAATATCAGTTGGTTGTCCGCATGAAGTTTGGAAGCAAGCGCGTTTTCTCTCTTTGCTTCCTCGTCCTGCCCGGTTCTGTGATACGCCTGCGCCAGCAATGTATGCACGGCCGGATCTTCCGCGTCCATTTTTTCCGCATGCCTTAAATACATAATTGCGGTCTGCGTATCCCGACGGCGTAGTAATAACCCTCCCATCTTGGTGAAAGACCCTGTCATTGTCGTGTCCAGTGCGATACCCTTCATCAGTGCCTGCTGCGCATCATCCAGTCTGTCCACATGGAGATAGGCATCGCCCAGTCGGTCGTAGACCGGGGCGTAATCGGGATTGATACGTCTCTCCGCTTCTAATTCGCTGATTGCTTGATCGATGTTCGATTTATATAGAGCGATCTCCCCCAGCATGAAGTGTGCGAGAGCCAGGTCTGGCGCAATTTCGAGCGCCTTCTGAGCCTGGATGGCGGCCAACTCCGGTAGATTCGCATGTCTAAGCATGGTGCCGAGCAGTAGGTAAGCGGCCGCCGAAATCCGCAGCCTCGCCATATTGCGCGGCAAAAGAGGCACGCGCATCGTCATAGCGCCGCGCGTTCAAGTAACAAAGACCCAGCACATAGGTTGCATCCGCATTTGCGCTGGGCATCCACTGCCGCACGCGTTCCAGGTAAGGAATGGCTGCGCCAGGCTGGCCTAGTCGATACAGCACCAGCCCCTCCATTTGCACCGATTCATGATCCGCAGCATCCTGCTCGATTGCATTCGCAAACGCATGCTGAGCCTCGACGAGTTTGCCGGTTCGGTAGTAGACGATCCCGAGTTCGTGCTGCAATCCCTTGACTGGAGGTTGAGCGGTCGTCAGCGACTGCAGAATCGCAAGGGCCTCTTCTGGTTTGTCGCGCTCCAGCGATGCATGCGCTTTTGCAAGACTGTCTTCCTGTGTCTGAGCCGGCGGTGCCTGAGATAAAAGCGGATATCCAATTAAAAGCGCAAGGACGGATGGAAGCAAAGTGCGCATGGCATCACCAGCATACTGCGAGTAGCGCACATTCAGTAATGATAGAATTCCCCGCGAGATGAGAATCTGAGTGACTGGATGCGCCTTGCTTTCATTTTTCGCCGCATTTGTGGGCGCACAGGCTCAGACCAGTGTGAATCTGAGGCCAGCAGTCCATCCCTATCCGCACATTCACCGATGTAACAGCTATGGCCGGCTTGGCGACAACTGGTTGGGCGCAAGGCGTCTGCGTCGGTGACTATGACAACGATGGATACGATGATCTCTTTGTCACCTACTACAGAAAGAATCGCCTCCATCACAACGAGAGAAACGGCCACTTCAAAGATGTGTCTGAACAGGCGGGAGTGACCGGAGACGGCACAAAGTGGGGCACGGGCTGCGCTTTCGTGGACTACGACCGCGACGGAAAGCTCGACCTTGTTGTTGCCAACTATGTCCAGTTCGACCTGAAGACCGCACCCAAGCCAGGCGAGAGAATGACATGCATCTGGAAAGGCATGCCTGTTGAGTGCGGACCACGCGGGCTTCCCTACACCACGAATCTGCTTTATCACAACATTGGCCACGGGAAGTTCTCTGGGTAGCGGCTCGTCGCTTTCACTTTCGAACGATCCGGCAAAGTCGAAGTAGACTCGCCTGTTCAAGGTGGCTGTCGTGGATATCCGACGCCATTCGCATCACGTTGACTGAGAAGTCCCGGATCGCGCGGTAAAGAAGAGATCAACTCGTCTTTTGGCTTCAGCCTCACCGGAAGCGAGTTCGACGAAGAAGCTCTTCCTTATCGCCATGCTCTCGCCATAAGAGCATTCCCAGCGCCAGAAAGGGCAGCCGCTCAGGGAAAAACGTCGCCTGCTTCAAAGCAAAATTCGAACGTAGATGGACGGATGGAGTGCTCACCGTGAAAAATCGCCAACCGCTTAATTTATTTGCTAGTTGGTCGAGCAGATTGAAGAAGGGACCGGCATCGGAAGTTGCCGAAGACAGCCGAAATGAAAATTGGCCCCTCCGATAGGACTCCAAAACGTTGGAAAAACCGATGAGCAATGATGGGAATTTGTACTGTGGGGTTGGCAGGGGTTAAATCGGCCACACCTGCAATCGCCACTCGAATTGCACCGAATGAACAGCGAATGGGTTGCCGCAACAAAATGCGCTTTCCTGGATTCTTCCAGTTTGTCGACACTAGCGGATGAATCTAGAGAATTGATCAGCTTGACGATAGGACGCGACCTCGCATCTCTCCAAAGCCATTTGGATCATCCTCGTGGGCTGGATTCAAACAGTATCCGGTACCTGTAACATCGTGTCATGTTTGCCTCCCGGGGGAAGCCGAAGCAAACATTGAACGAGTTTCACGACAATGTCAAGGAATTCAATTGGATCCTACGCAAGCCCTCAATCTTGCGGACCCGGAACGATCGCCAGAACCTCCCACCTTTGGTCCCGAAAAAGCCAACGATGTGCTAAGTTGTTGATTCGTCTTGGCGAGGGCCCCCGCCCGCGAATATGGATCCATTTTCGCCCTAGCGACGAAGACCAGCTGTCGGGGTCCCGGGCGTTTGAGCCCGCCCATGTCAGCGCAGTCTCGACTACATTGAGGAGTTGAATTTCACGCCGCGCCGAAACGACGCGGCGGCGGAAGGCCCGCAAGCCGATGACGTCATCGGAAGCGTCCGAAATCGTATGCGACTCCAATGTCGACTCCGCTTGGAATCAATGCGCGATGGTTAAAAAAGTGCGGCCAGAACTGATACTCGTAGTTTGCGCGCAACCAGAAGCTCTTATAGAAACGGGTGTCTGCGCCTACGCCTGGGACATACATTTCGCGCGTGTCATGCGAATAGTTTGGAGCAACTGTAAAGTCGATGCTGCCATCACCAACCAGAAACTTCATATAAGGATGGAATCTGCGATAGAAATGCGTGGTATAAATCACGCCACCCTCCAGGGTGTCCATGCGCAGTTTCGGATCGCCCCCCGTGCGGTCGATGTTCAGGTGGCTGCGGCCTTCAACTTCGAGGCCGAAGCCATCCAGCAGCGGCGGGAGCTTGTAGAAATTCCAGTCGGCCAAGACCACACCCCCGCTTAGATACCCGCTCTAATCGGTTTTGTAATTGGGATATCCGAGGCCCACACTCAATGGCGGCCCTTTACCCGTGCGCCCAGCCGGCTCGACCTGGGAAAATGCTGGGATTGATGCGCAGACTAGAAATACTGCTAGAAGGAGAGGACGGTTCGCCATGGATCACCCTTTCTTTGCTGTTGTGAGTGCATTCGCTTCCAAGCCGAGATTTTCCCAAAGAGGAGCCTTCAGCCTCTGATGCGCATTGTTGCTCCCCGGTGGCCTTCTTGACCACAACTTTTTGCGGGGGCGGTCCTTCAACCCGACAGTTACTTCTCGCCAACACTTCTGAAATCCAGCCAGATTTCGAAAACATGAACTTAGCATCAGCCAACCCGGAAGCGCGTCCGGCGCGCCCAGGGGAAGATAGTCGCTCGGCAGCAATGCCCGTGTGCCAAGAAGTATGTTAGCAGTTAGCACTATGGCTGACTGAACTCCATTTCCCGCCGCGCGTTCTTCGAGGCGCTTACCCGGTGAGGTGGCTCCGCGGGATGACTTTCCCACGCATTTCCTGTTTTCTTGTTTTACGACGCGTTCTCCGGCACGGTCTCAGGGGCGGCTGGTTCAGGGGATGGCTCGGCAGCTCCGTCCTGCAGCATCTGCGCATCCGCGAACCGATATCCAACATACACGTCGGTGAGCAGGTAAGTGGGATTGGAAGGATCATCCTCAATCTTCTTGCGGAGCTGGCGGCAAAAGTGCGCAGATACTCCACCTCTTCGCGGCAATCGGCGCCCCACACGGCAGTAAGCAGTTTGGCGTAGGTGACAACGCGCCCGGCACGGCTCATGAGGCAGTGAAGAATGTCGTACTCCTTGCGCGTGAGGTGAATGGCCTGGCCGCGCCGGGTCACGCTGCGGCGTGCCGGGGTGAGGCGAATTTCTCCGATCTCGATGGGAGCATCTTCAGCGCGCACCGGGGCGTGTACCCGCCGATGGGCTGTGCGAACCCGCGCAATGAGTTCGCGAATGCTGAAAGGCTTGGTGACATAGTCGTCCGCGCCCTGTTCAAGTGCCTCGACTTTCTCTTCCTCGCCATCGCGGACTGTGACCATGAGAACGGGTAGTCTGGGCGCGAAGGCGCGGATGCGGCGCAAGGTTTCAATGCCGCCGATCCCCGGCATATTGATGTCAAGCAAGACCACGTCTATGTTGCCGACGTGGAGCAGTTGCAGAGCTTCTTCGCCGCGAGACGCCTCAGCGACCTGGAAACCGAGCTCAATCAGCGAAGGCCGCAGGGCTCTGCGGATGGCAGGTTCGTCGTCGACGATCAGAACGCGAATAGCAGACTGGCTCATTGAGATTTCCTCTTTTGTACCGGGGATGGAATCGCCGCGTAAAACGTTGTTCCCTCGTCCTGATCACTGGTGACCCACACATATCCACCATGAATCAGCGCCACGCGCTTGGCCACGGAGAGACCGATTCCCGTGCCTGCTGCGCGATTGGACGAGGTGGAGGAACGGTAGTAACGGTCGAAGATGCGCTCGCGGTCGGCGATGGGAATGACGGGGCCGAAGCTGTGCACGGAAAAGATGACTTCAGCCTGCGCGTGGACTGCGCCGATGGTGATGGTGGTGCCGAAGATGGAATATTTGCAGGCATTGTCAATGTATTGCGTCAGCAGCATGATCATGAGTTGCCGATCACAGCATAGAACGAGCGAGTCTTCAGGCAGGTCGACGACCACCTTCATGCTGGCCAGGCGATCCCTGAGACTGGCAACCACCTCGTCAATCAGCGGGCCCACACCTACTTGAACCGCATGGATGGCGACTTCGCCGGCGTCGAGCCGCGCGGTCGTGAGCAAGCGGGCTGTGAGCTCATTCAGCAGACCTGCCTGTTCGTCGATGAGAGAAACAAGTTCGGCCTGCGCGGGCGAAAGATGGCCCATCTCGCCGAGCCCGGTTGAAGCGGCGCGGATGGCTGTGAGCGGGGTCTTATAGGCATGAGCAAGGCTGTCAAGGACGGTGGAACGCAACTGCTCCGTGCGACGCTCGGTCTCAATGCGGCTCTCGTTGGCAAAGGCGCGGTAACGGTCGAAGGTGATGGCGATAAGCGAGGCGATCGAGTTATTGGTGAGGGGGCTCGTGTCTCCACGGACCACGAGACTGCCGACCGGAACGTTGCCCAGACGAACAACTCGGCGTCCGATACCGGTTTCCTGATCGTCGTCTGAGGTCTCGAAGTAATAGACGTTCTGCGCCAGTTCCTGGGGATCGTCGTTCCAAAAGCCGGCTTGATAGGTTTCGTGCAGATCAGCATCGAAAACGACCACAGCCTCCAGCGCAAAGATCTCGTGCACCAGTTCAGCCAACTGCGCGCCCGGCTCCACATGAAGATTCATTTGCAATGTGCGGCGCGTGAACTCATAGAGGTCATGCATCTGGCCGCCCCAGGAGACCGACTCTTTGGCGTGTTCGGTCACGCGCGCGGAGAGCCGGCTCACCACCAGTGCGGTCAGCACGAAGGCAAGGAGTGCAACCGAGTCGGCTGCATCCGTGGCCGGATTGAACGAAGGCTGGCGCGTCGTGAAGTAGGTTTGCACCGCCACGGCGGACAAGGAAACGACCACAGCCTGCCAGAAGCCGCACCACAGAGCGATGGGGACCACGATCATGAGGCAGAGGAGAATAGAAACGGGTAGCAGCCATTGGAACCAATGCGCAAACGTGACCACGAGAAAGACAGAGACTATCCCCAGCGCGCACTCCAACGAGAACAGGAGCGCTCGTGGCCCGGAGCCGCGGATGCGCCGGGTGCTCAGGGCGGCACGAACGGGGATGTAAGTACCAGACAAACTCATATCCTTTCCAATCGAACTGCGGGGATGAACTCGCATTGTGGATAACCGGGAACCGATGAGCCATCCGATTCAGACGATGAAGCTTCACGAGCGAAGCGTGCCAAGGGTTAGTGGTGCGGTCCCTTCAAAACATGAAATTCGTGAATGAATTTTAACAGCATCTCGCCATGTTTTTCTCATGCGGCTCATCGTATGGGCTGCAGCTTCCCGTCCGTCGCAACAGACTCCGCAGCGTCCCGAGATGGCAATTGGTGCCCTGCGCACGGCGTATTAATTTCTTTTCTCAATCCTTATTTGTTCTTTACGGGCCGTTTGCATTACTGATGTTAACCCGCAATGTCGGACCACATCAGAGAGCAGCGTACATCGCAAAGCTCCTTGGATCATGACCTCCATACGGTCAGGCTGCTCCGGCAGCCAAAAGGGGTCGGCCAAGATGGAGTTCACTCAGAAACAACGGCTATTTCTCGCCACTTTATGTTTCCGCGTCATCCACAATTCATTTTTTCATGGGAGGAACAGCGCTGATGCACGTCAACCAAAATCGCATTCTGCAGTTTCTTACCGGTGCAGCGATGACTATCGCTGTGGCTGCAGGCGCACAGGCGCCGGCACCGCCAGCACCTGCGTCCGATCCAGCACCGGCGGCACCGGCCCAAGCTCCGGCTCCGGCTGCAGCACCGGCAGCGGCGCCTACGTGGAGCGTCGGGCCCATGGATATCAGCGGCTTAATCGATGGCTACTACAGCTACAACTACAACCGCCCCGGCAGCCTCGCCAACGGCCAGATGAATGACTTCTACAACTTCAACGACAAGACAGACCAGTTCAACCTGGCGAGGCACGTTCTCACGCTGAATCACGATCCGGATCCGGTCGGCGCACATGTGGACCTCATTTTTCGGCCGCGCGAATACCTTGGTCAACGGCCGTTCCACGCACCGCCGGGGATGAGACTCAATTTCTCGAACAGGCCTTCGTTAGTCTCAAACCTCCGAAAGCCAAGGGCCTGGAGCTGGACTTCGGCAAATTCGTCACCTCTGCGGGAGCGGAAGTAATTGAGTCCAAGGACAACTGGAACTACTCGCGTTCCATCCTGTTCGCCTGGGCCATTCCGTACTTCCACTTCGGCCTCCGATCCTCCATGCCGTTGTCGAAAACCGATACCTTCGGCGTTCAGGTGGTGAACGGCTGGAACAACGTAGTGGCAAACAACGGCGGGGTTACGGTCGGTCTGACCAATGCTCTGGTCAAGCCCAAGTACACCTGGAATTTGAACTACTACAACGGTCCGTCTAACGTCAACACCCAGAGCGGCTACCGCAATCTGATCGATACCACGGTGCTGCTGACGCCCAGCGCGAAGTTCAACGCCTATATCAACTACGACTACGGGCAGAATCGCGATGCTTCGATCGCAAAGGGCGGCGATGGCGCTCTGAATCGCTGGCAGGGCGTAGCGTTTGCGGCGCGCCAGCAAATGACGGGAACTCAGGCGCTGGCGATGCGCGGTGAGTATTTCGACGATCCCGAAGGCTTCGAAACGGGAACAAAGCAGGATTTGTGGGAGATCACGGCGACCTACGAGTACAAATGGGCCGAGGGACTGCTCAGCAGGCTTGAATACCGGTTCGACAAATCAAACCAGCAGTTCTTTCACAAGGGCGACACCGGCACCGTGAATGACCAATCGACGTTGACGGCGGGATTCGTGGCCTTCTTCGGACCGAAACGCTAGTTCGCGTCTTCGATCTGGCAAAGAGGCCGGCCGGGACGCATATCTGAACCATCTGCTCCGGCCAGCAAAAGAGTGTACGCAGGCTGGCCGAACAATTCGCAAACCACTAACGGCGCGATGAGTCAGCCGGCGCACTTCAATTCGAGCGCACCTCAAACAGAAAGCCCGGACGAAGGCCCCAACACCGGTGAATCGAACAAAAGTCCCGGATTGCATAACCGGGAATAGCCAGACGAACTTCAACTTTCCAGGAGAATGCTCATGGCAGATCAAAAAGCACCTCAGATGCAGGCCACCCTCGGCCTTACCGGATTGACCAGCAACGCAATGGCGCTTATCGCCCCCGGCGCCTTTCTATGGCTCACCTTCTTCATCCAGGCAACGACGGGCACGACCACGCTCCGGCCATGTGGTTCGGCATCTTCGGCGCGCTCCTGCTTTGCCTGGCCACCGCCGTGGCCTACGCTGAAATTTCAAAGCTGTATCCCGGCACCGGCTCAAGCTACTACTACGCTGAACAGGCCCTGCTGTCGAAAGACAAGGCATTCAAATATGCCCGCATGGCGAAGTTCATCGTGGGCTGGGGCTCGCACCTTTACTACTGGGTGTATCCTGGCGTGATGGTGGCCACCACCGGCATCTTTGTCGGCTATGTGGTCGGATTCCTGTATCCCAACTTTCATCAGCGGAGCAAACCCCGGGCCGGTCTTCATGGGGCTGGTCGCGGTGGTCTTCTCCTTCTTCGTGGCGTGGATTGCATCAGAAGGGCGCCGGCGCATCCACCGCTGTGAACCTCGCGATCAATATCGATTCAGATTTCCGCGCTGGTTCTCTTCAGCGTCCTGGCGCTCGGCTATCGTGTCAATCACCCTGCAGGAACTCCCGGCGTTCCAACTACGACACGCAGACGCTGGCCAACTTACACCTACCAATTCGCGACCAAGCCAAGGACGGCTCGATCGATCCGCGACGCGAGCGGCACGCCCATGCCGCTGCTCGACTCCGCCGGCAAGCCGGTTCCCTTCACAATCACTTATCCCGCAGCGGACGCCAGCGGAAACTTTCTCACCCACCCCAGCGCTGCTTCAGTCGGTCGTCGCCGCACAAATTCAGCTAGCTGTTCATTCAGGCCACAGTCGCCATCCTGATCCTGGTCGGCTTTGAATCGGTGACGTCGATGGGAGGCGAGGCCAAAAATCCCACTAAACACATACCCATCGCCGTAATTGCATCGCTCCTGATCCAGGGACTGGTGTGCTATCTGATTGAGTATTTCGCAGCCAATTACTTCCTCAACTCGGGGTACACGATGCAGAGCGCGGCGGGATCAGCGGCGCCCATCGGCGACATGATGATCATTGTCGGCGACGCGCTTCTGGGCCAGGGCCACGGCAAGTACTTCATGCTGGCCGAAGCCGTCACCGTCTTCCTGGCGCTGATCGGAACCACGCTGGCGCTGCATGAACACCGGCGCTCGCGTGACCTACGCGATGGGCAAGGACGATGAGGCTCCCGAGCACTTCGGCATGCTGCATGCCGAGTCGCTCACTCCGCGCCGCGCCATCTGGACGCTGGCCGTGATCTCGGCGGTCATCGGTGTCGTCGCCGTCTCGCTGGTCTTCGCCGACGCCAGCGCGCCTACGGATGCCACCATCGCGGCGCTGCCCCATGGCATCTTCTCCAGCTTCGGCTATCACCACGCACGACAAGCTGGCCGCGCTGCCCAACTCGCTGCTGACGATCACCCTCACTTCCAACTTCGGCACGTTTATTCTGTACGCCCTGAGCTGCTTCCTGTGCATCGTCGCCTTCCACAAGCGGCCTGACTACAACCCGGTGTTGCATCTGATCATCCCCGGGTTCGGTTTGCTCGCCAACCTTGTCTGCATGGCCTTCTACCTGATCGGCCCGTTTTCAGCCTGGGCACGAACAAGGAGCCGCTGCTGGCACTGGGCATCTCGGGAGTTTGGGGCATGTACGGAGCCATCTACTTCCTTCGGACTTCCAAGTCCAAAGGCAAGGCGATCCTGCTCGAATCGAAGCACGCTGATCAAGAGCTAACAGTCAACCTGACCGCAGAAACTGGGTGGCATGTCGGCAACTCTCCTTTTTCGGAGGCGGCGCAGACGAGAAACCACCCAGTGGTTTTTTCAATCTGAATGTTCCAGAATCGAGATGACTCTCTGCGGCCCGCCACGACGACGGCGAGGACTCATTAGGCGGCGGCGCGCATGTTGGATGTAGTTTGGCCAGGCAAGTGATCCCGGCAAAGTTCGCACCAACAATGAAGACGCGATGGGATCCTTCATTCCTAGTTCGCGTCACCAGGCCCGATCTCACGGTTACCTCTTTGCGGTCGCCGACGGCGTAGGCGGCATGGACCTGGGCGAAGTGGCCTCCGTCCACCGCCATTTCCGTGCTGACCGAGGAATTCGAAAAGTCCCAGTCGGCGCGATGCTCATCAGCCTTTTGCCGCGTCTGATCCAGCACGCCAACTGCCGCCGTGCACGATCGCACCTGGCCCCCGAGTCGGGGGAAAAAGATGGCAACGACGCTGGTGGCCTGCGCGCTGCGGCACGATCAGGCCATTGTGTCGCACGTGGGCGACTCGCGCTGTTACCTGGTGCGCAACGGGAGCGCCAAGCAGATCACCCAGGACCACACATGGGTAAACGAACAAAGGAAAATGGGGCTGATTTCTGCCGGCGATGTCGCGGCATCCGAGTCACGCCATGTGCTGATTCGCTCACTTGGCCCGGAGATGTTTGTCTCGCCCGACACGACCGCACTGACGCTACAGCCGGGCGACGTGCTGGTTTTGTGCACTGACGGCCTGCATGACGAGATGACGAAAGCCAGATCCTTTCGGAAATCGTCTCGCAGCAAAAGAGCATGGACGAGATTGCACACGAACTGGTGGCGCGGGCGGTTGAGATCGATGGCAACGATAATACTACCGCGCAGGTAATTCGGGTGCGCTCGGTGGAGCAGGTGGGCATGTACCGCGGACGACCCTACCGGCTGCCTTCCTGACGGATGATGCTCTCCCTGATAAAAGCCTTATGCAGCCATTGCGTTTTCATAACCTTTTCCCGCTAGAGTAGAAGAAGTTACCCCACGGAGCATGCCGCCACGATGGGTTTTCTTGACAGCATAGAAGCGGGCTCGCAGATCGACTGGTATCGTATTGAGGCGCCTGTGGCTCGGAGCGGCATGGCCTCCATTTTTCGCGCTGTCGATACGCGCGACAATCGCGTTGTGGCGCTGAAGATTCCGCATCCGGACATGGAAGCCGACCCCATTCTCTTTGATCGCTTTCAAGCGCGAGGCGGCAATCGGCGAAAAGCTCGAACCATCCCATGGTGATGCGCGTCTATCGGCGGCGAGAAGCGGTCGCGCATTTACATGGTGATGGAGTGGTGCGACGGTCGCCTGCTGCGGCAGATCCTCGGACGAAGGCAGACTTTCCGCAGGACCGGGCTATCCGCATCGCCATCGCCGTGCTGGAAGGCGCTCGAGTACATCCACGAAAACGGCGTCGTACATCGGGACTTGAAACCGGAAAACATCATGGTGGATGACAACGACAAAATCAAGCTCATCGACTTCGGGATCGCCGGCGATGCGGCCGCGCGGCGACTGACCTACGCTAACTTCACCGCAACGCTGGGAACCGCCGACTACATCTCACCCGAGCAGATAAAGGGCAAGCGCGGCGACGGGCGATCGGATATCTATGCCCTGGGAGTGATTCTTTACGAGATGCTGACGGGCAGGCATGCCCTTCTCCGGCGCGTCGCCCATGGAAGTAATGAACGATCGGCTGCTGAACTATCCCACTCCTCCCTCGGTTGCCAACCCGTCGATCTCCCCGCAATTGCAAGAGGTGCTGTATCGGGCATTAGAACGCGACCCCAAGAATCGCTATGCCAGCGCACGTGATTTTGCAAACGATTTGGAGCACCTGGACAAGGTGGGAGTCGAAGACCGGCCCGAGATGCGCGACTGGCAAAAGCGCAAAGCGCACTTGCCACGACAGATCCTCTACTACTCCGCGCTCGCCCTCATTCCGGTTGTCATTCTATTGCTGATGATGCTGGTTGCGCGGCACCGGTAACCGTCCAACAAACACAATCGAGCACCTTCAAAATCCTCACGGGTTCCTTATGCCCAAGGCCCTACGATTCGCTTAGTCCCGCATCTTTTTCCCGCAAAGGAAGACCCATGACAAAGTACAAATTGGAGTACATCTGGCTGGATGGCAAAAAGCCCATTCCCGAACTTCGCGGCAAAACTCAACTGAAATCATTTGAGAAGCCACCTACTCTCGCCGATCTACCCCTTTGGGGATTCGACGGCAGTTCCACGATGCAGGCCGAGGGCAGCAAGTCCGACTGCATTCTAAAACCGGTGGCCATGTATCCGGACGCAAGCCGCAAAGACGCTTATATCGTTCTGAGCGAAGTGATGCACCCGGACGGCACACCGCACTCCACCAACTACCGCGCAACTATTGAGAACGACCCGAACCTGTGGGTTGGGTTTGAGCAGGAATATTTCCTCTTTAAAGACGGGCGGCCCCTCGGCTTCCCCGCGGACGGGCTCCCTGCGACTCCACAAGGCCCGTACTACTGCGGTGTCGGCTACAAATACATGGGCAGTGTGGGTCGGCAAATCGTCGAAGAGCACCTCGAACTGTGTCTTGCCGCCGGCATCAATCACGAAGGTATCAACGCAGAAGTTGCCAAGGGCCAATGGGAGTTCCAGATCTTCGCCAAGGGATCGGCCAAGGCTGCGGATGACCTTTGGACCGCCCGCTACCTGATGATGCGCCTCTGCGAAAAGTACGAGGTCGACGTCATGCTGCATTGCAAACCCATCAAGGGCGACTGGAACGGTTCAGGCATGCACACCAACTTCTCCACCAGGTACCTCCGTGAAGTGGGCGGCAAAGAGTATTTCGATTCCCTGATGAAGGCCTTTGAAAACAATATCGCCGCGCACATCGAGGTATACGGCCCAGACAACCATCTGCGCCTGACGGGGCAACACGAAACACAGGCCATTGACAAGTTCAGCTATGGCCTCTCCGATCGCGGCGCTTCGATCCGGCTGCCTGTTAACTTCATCAAGAACGGTTACAAGGGATACCTCGAGGATCGCCGCCCGAACTCCGAAGCGGATCCATACCAGATCGTCTCGCGCATTCTGAAGACGGTGATGACGGTTGGCCAGGAGGAACTGGTTGGGGCCTGATGCGGCTCCATCGGCGCCTGTACGGCGAGATCCGGCCGGTGGCGGTGTTCCCGACCGGCTCTAACCCTCAAATCTTCACGAAATCCTTATGCGTTGGAATCTAGGATTCTAACGAGCTGAATAATCTCCATCCTGAGGGCACAGAACTTGCGCCTAGGACCTCGCTTGGGCGGCTCATCGCCGACCTCGCGGCGAGCCAAAACCGGCGTGCATGAGCGCACATTAGCAAACTCTGACGGCTGATTGATCTCTCATTGGCGGCTTCCCGGCGATGGTAGGTTATTCTTTGGGTGTCGCATCTCATGTCAAAAAAGGAGATTCATGTCTACTGAGTTCCGAAATTTTCTAGCTCTCCCGTATGACGAGTTTGAAGAGCTGAACCTGCAAGCGAAGTCTGATCGAGTGAACCGGGTGGCTGTTGATGAAATCCGCGAGAAGCGGCTGAAATACCTGACCGACGAGAAGCAGGATAAAGGCGGTCACGGTGCTGTTCAGCGACCTTGAAGGCAGGCTTCACCTTCTGGATTATGACAAGAAGTTCCTGCTCGGTGCCTACGAGAACCTGACCTTCGATGGATCGTCAATTCGCGGATTTACAGCGCAAAAAGAGAGCGACCTGCGCCTCGGTATCGATTGGAGCGCATTCTATTGGGTGCCGGCCGATGTCTTCGGCAACGGAAAGGTGCTGGTCTTCGGCATTGTCATTGACAAAGATGGCACGCCGTACTCAGGTGATTTACGCGGCGTTTTGAAGAGCTATTCCGACTAGCTTCGCAAGGAGAAGGGCTACACGCTGAATGCGGCCAACGAGATTGAGGGCTTCCTGTTCGCCGGCAAAGACGCAGAGCGCAAATACCATGAGACCGTCAAATTTGAGTTCATCAACACGGGCGGCTACTATCACGTGCTGCCGCTGGATCCGCTGCGCCAGTTCATCGATACCTCGGCTGAAGTACAGCGGGCGATGGGCTTCCAGAACGAGAAGGACCACCCCGAGGTGGCGCCCAGCCAGTTTGAGATCAACTACGGTTACGGCGAAGTGGTGGCGGCGGCGGACCAGATCCAGCTCTACAAACTGCTCAGCCGCCAGATCGCGAACAACATGGGCTACACAGCAAGCTTCCTGCCCAAGCCAGTGGTCGGAGTGAACGGCAGCGGCATGCACACCAACGTGTCGGTCTCCAAGGGAAAGACAAACCTGTTCTGGGATGAGAAGGGCCAGGAGAAGCTGTCCAGATTCGGCTGGGAGTTCATCGACCGTATCCTGACCCACGCGCTCGACCTCTGCCTGATCCTCAATCCCGAGCGTGAACGCGTACCGCCGTCTAGATCCCCATTTCGAGGCGCCGAACCAGATCAAGGCTTCGGCCACCGATCGCGGCTCGATGGTCCGCGTGCCGATCGGCAACTCACGATCGATGCGCGTCGAAGTGCGTTCCGTGGCGCCCGGATGCGAACCCATACCTGACGCTCTATTCGATCTTCAAGACAGGAATCGACGGTACCAACGCTAAGATGGACAACCTGCGCGCAGGCGGAGCGCTATCTGCCCGACAACATCCAGGCGGCGATCGACGATTTCAAGGCATCGAGGTGGATTGCGGAATTCTGGGCGCCGACGTACAGGGCCGCTATGCCGACCTGAAGCAGGCCGCCGCCAACCGGTCACCGCGCGAACTGGGCACATTCGTCAAGGGCTCCGAGGTGCAGTATCACCACGAGGTGTACAACCAGTCACTCTGGAATCTCTTCTAGAACGCGCTTTAAACTCCCGGGGCTGGTTCAAGCAAAAAGAGCGGTGCGGCCAGAGTTGGCTTCACCGCTCTTTTTGCGTATGCGCTGAACCGTCACAACGTCTTGTTATCGGCACTGCTCAAAGATGCATCGGAGGCGGAACTGCTTCCATCCTGCGCCAAGGCCGGAAATGAACCATGGGAATGGCAGCCACCGCTACGCCAACCCCGCCAGTGCGCAGAAAATCCCGACGCATGGAACTGAAAGTCTTCATTCGAACATCTCTCCTTGAACCAATTCGAGTGGCATCGATTCTGATTTGGTTGCGGCGTTAACGCGGAATCTGCGCGAGTATCCAGCGGACCAGTTCTTTCCCGCCCTCATAGTTGTCGTAGGTGGCGGGCAGCATCTTACCGTCGGTGTATTCGTTGTATAGCCATGGATCGACGGCTGCGAACACGGTGCCTTTCCCGTACTTCTCCGCGGCCATTAGAATGTCGCCGCTGTCGGTTAGCTGAGCAACAGCCGGCGACTTGACCGAGATGGTGCAAACATCCTTCATGTAGAAGGTATGAGGATTGCGGAAGATGGGACCGCCGCCTTCTACCATTATCTTTCCCATCGCCCAGTTGGATCCTTCCACGTGTTTACGTAATACGTTGTTGAAATGGATGCCGAAGCGCTCAGTCAGTGGATTGATGTGGTCCAGATCGGCATTGGCGGGATCGTTTTCCATGATCATCAGCACTCCGCCTGACTTTACCCATTTCGCAATCTGAGCAGCATCCGTCGGCTGCATGTAATGCGGGGTTGGGTTCTTCGCCGGAATGTCAGGCGAGACAATGATATAGACCTGCGCCTTGCGCAGCGACGTCCAGGTAGGCGCTGTATAGAGTGTCTCGGTCTGCGCGCCGGCATCGCGAAAAATCTGACCGAAGAGCGAGTAACCAGAATTGGTGTGGTCATTCCATTTGTAATGGAAGTACTCTATCTTGCCGGCTGCGTCGGGCCGCATCTGGCTGTTGAACCATGCGTCAAGCAGGATCGTGTCGCTGGCACCCGGTTTTGCTTCGGCGGTTTGCTGAGCCCTTGGCAGCGGCTCTGCGCCGGCATGAAAAACAAGGCCGGCTGTCATTCCCAAGAGCAACACGATCCAGGAGAGAATACGGTACCACTTCATTTTGGCCCCCGTTGTATGGAGTCACGAATCGCACAGAACAAGAGCGATTCGCGGTTGATTTGGTAACTAGTCAGAGAGCTTCACGATCAGCTTTCCAATGTTTCTGGTGCCAGGGTGCAACAGATCGAGCAGAGCTGCAGGCGCCGCATCGAGTCCTTCAACAAAGGTTTCGCGGTTCTTGAGTTTTCCAGATTGGAGTGCTGGAATCATTTCGGCCAGAAATGCGGGTCTTTCTTTCATGTGATCCGAAACAATAAAACCCTCAAGGCGGAGACGCTTGCCAATCGCCTGGATCATATTCCGTGGGCCCGGCGCCGGAGAGTTGTAGCTGGCGATTCCGCCGCATAGTGCAACCCTGCCATAGGAATTCAGAACATAGAGCGCAGATTCAAGTTGGGGACCGCCGGTATTGTCGAAGTAGACGTGAATCCCTTCAGGAGCACCCTGCTTCAGATGATCCAGGGGTTCGCCTTCCCTGTAGTTGAAGGCGTAATCCACCTTGAGTTCATCACACAGGAAAGCCACTTTGTCAGGAGTACCGGCACTGGCAAGCACTCGGCAACCATGCATTTTGGCTAGTTGACATGCGGCGATGCCAACACCGCCAGCCCCCGCAGAGATAAAAACGGTTTCTCCCTTTTCCAGCTTTACGATCCGAAAAAATCCGATCCAGGCCGTCAGGCCTGTTACGCCCAGGATGCCAAGGTATGCGGACGGCGACGCCAAATTTGTGTCCACAATCTGTACGCTGGACGCCGAAGCAACAAAGGCATCGCGCCATCCGAAGAAACTCAGCACAAACGTCCCCACAGGCAGTTTCTGATCCTGCGAGGCCACTACCTTCCCTACGGCTCCGCCCTCCATCGGACGGCCGATTTGAAACGGCGGCACGTAGGATTTGCCCTCATTCATCCGCCCACGCATGTAGGGATCAACAGACATGCAAATGTTTCGGACCAGAACTTCGCCGGGAACGGGGTCAGGAAGATCGACGGTTGCAAAGGAAAAATTGTCGAGGGTAGGTTCCCCCCTGGGCCGGCTGACGAGATGAACTTCACGACTTTGAAGTGGCATAAGAAGTCGACTAATGACCTAGCCTCAGAATGCGTATCCCTTAGGTCGGTTGGTTCTAGAGATTAATTGATCTCCTCGTAGTCGTCATGACTGTGGGAATGTGGAAATCGGCCTGGTCGATTTCCAAGGTCGGTGGGAAGGGGAAACATCTTTCATCGTTTTTCGCCTTTCCATCGACCGGCATTTCCACCGTCCGCTTCGGTCGGCGCATTCATCATGCGGCGGCCAATGTTCGTTTTTCCGGCGGCGTTCGAACTCCACGGGGCTGAGATAGTTCAGGGTTGAGTGCATGCGTTGCAGGTTATACCAGAGCAACCACGCAAGCACCGCGTCTTTGGCCTGGCGAATGGTTTCAAAACGCTCGCCGTGCCGTCGCTCCACCTTCAACGACCCGAACAGCGTGCATGTCCGGCCGTATCGACCAGCCCGCCACCTTGCGGCTGAACAAATCGATTACTACCGCCAGAAGCAACGAGCCTTCCTCGGTGGCCATGTTCGTGATGTCATCACTCCAGACCTGGCTGGGGCCCGGCGGGATGGAAGTTGCGGTTCAACCGATGCCGGATGCCGATTGGACAGTAAACAGGTATCCTCCAACCTAGTCCCTGTGCACGTACCAGACCTGGTTTTGACATCATCTCCGACTTTCGACATGTCATCAGCGGTTTACTTGCGTTCGTCTTCCTGATCCACACCTGACAAAGTCTCGCGTTTCCTTCAACGCTCAACACAATGGCTCTTGACCATCGCAGCCTGAAGGCAGTTTGAAACCAGCGCCTGCAAGCCTATTCCGAGGGCCCAATACTCATCTTCAATGAAGCTCAGTTTCCGCCGATACTAAGGCGATCGCCTTCGTAGCACACAGTGTGCCGATGTTTCCAAGCCGCCGGCATGTACGATGAATATTGACCCATTATGAATGACAAGATCACCCTCTCCCCCGAACCCCTTCTCTACATTGCACAGTCATTGAACCTGCCCATGCGTGGCCTTGTCGCCGTCATCGAACTGCTGGACGAGGGCGGCACGGTTCCCTTCATTGCCCGATATCGAAAAGAAGCCACCGGCAATCTGGACGAGGTTCAGATCCATCACATTGAAGTGAAGTTGGCCTATTTCCGTGACCTTACGGAGCGTCGCGCAACCATCCTCGCCTCCATCGCAGAGCAGGGAAAGCTGACCGATGAGTTGAAGTCACGGATTGAAGCCACGCTCGACAAGAGCGAGCTGGAAGACCTCTATCTGCCCTATCGGCCCAAGCGGCGTACCAAGGCCACTATCGCCCGCGAAAAAGGATTGGAGCCGTTGGCGTCCTATTTGTGGCAGCAACAAACCTCTGGGCAGACTCTGGAGAGCTTTGCGGCCACATTTGTGAACGCAGAACTGGCCGTTGCAAGTGTGGACGAAGTGCTGGAGGGTGCCCGCCACATCGTGGCCGAGTGGATCAGCGAAGATGCCGACCTGCGCAAGGTACTGCGCCGCGTGATGTTTGACGAAGGTATGATTGTGAGCCGCAAGGGAACGGATGCCGTAGATGAGCAGGAAAAATTCAAGATGTACTACGAGTACAAGGAGCCGGTGAAGACAATCCCGTCGCATCGCATGCTTGCCATCCGCCGGGGCGAAAGTGAAAACGTCCTGTACTTTCTGATCGAAGTCGAACCTGAGCGCCCGGTAGCGCTTATTCAGCGGCATGTGCTGCGGCAACAGGGCGATTGGACGCCCCAGCTCAAGGTCGCGATCGATGATGCATGGAAGCGTCTGCTGAACTCGTCGATTCAAGGGGAGATTCGCCTGGAACTCAAGCGGCGCTCAGACGCAGATGCAATCCAGGTGTTTCGCGACAACCTCTATAACCTTCTTTTGACCCCACCCGCCGGTCCAATCTCTGTCCTTGGTATTGATCCGGGCCTTCGCACAGGCTGCAAGATTGCCGTGGTAGATGCGACCGGCAAGCTGTTGGCACACGACGTTCTCTATCTGCACACGTCGAAGCATGGCAACGCTGAAGCTGTTCCCAAGCTTGAGGCACTCCTGCGACAGCATCATGTTCGGGCCATAGCAATCGGGAACGGTACTGCTTCCCGCGAGACCGATGCTTTCGTTCGCGCCTTCCTCCGCGAGAAGAATATCGAAGACATCTTCTCCGTGACCGTGAGTGAATCGGGCGCCAGTGTTTACTCAGCCTCTGACGTCGCGAGGCAGGAGTTCCCCGATCTTGACTTGACGGTGCGGGGCGCTATCTCGATAGCTCGCCGCCTGCAGGACCCGCTGTCGGAGCTGGTGAAAGTTGATCCCAAATCGATTGGCGTAGGCCAGTACCAGCATGATGTTGATCAGCGCCAGCTACAGGATTCGTTGGAGAATGTGATCGAGAGTTGCGTGAATCGCGTCGGCGTTGACCTGAATACATCGTCCTGGACGCTGTTGCGCTTCGTTGCGGGAATTACCGAGCGCACCGCGCAGAATATTGTGAGTTTTCGCAACGAGAAGGGGGGGTTTCAATCGCGCACGCAGGTTCTGGAGGTCCCAGGAATCGGGCCAAAGACCTTCGAGCAGGCTGCAGGCTTCCTCCGTATCCGGGGTGGCGACAACCCTCTCGACATGACCGCAGTCCACCCGGAATCGTACCCCTTGGTGCAACAGATAGCCGTGTCGCTCAAAACAACGGTGAAAGAGATCATCCGGAGTCCACAACTTCTCGAACAGGTGGATCGGAAGCAACTGTCTGCCGGTGCGTACACCCTGGACCACATCCTGGCAGAGCTGCACAAGCCAGGTCGCGATCCGCGGAATAAGTTTGTCGCGCCCGTCTTCCACGAAGAGGTGCGGGAGATCTCCGACGTGCAGGCTGGCATGGTGCTGGAGGGCGTGGTGACGAATGTGACGAAGTTCGGGGCTTTCGTCGATATTGGAGTTCACCAGGATGGACTTGTCCATATCAGCGAGCTGTCCAATCGCTATATCAAGGAGCCATCCGAAGCGGTGAAAGCGGGTCAGATCGTCAAGGTGAAGGTGCTCAGCGTCGATACACGAACGAAGAGAATTGCGCTCTCAATCAAAGCATTGAAAGAGCCATCATCACGTGCCGTGACGAATCCCGGCAAGTCCGCTCCGACGCTGCAACCAGCGCGGGACGAGAAATTCGCCGCATTCCTCGAAAAATGGAACGCTCAACGTACGAAAACCTAGACGGTAAAGATCGCCCGGACGTTGCCGAACGGGAATTACTGCCGAACGGGCATTTCCCTCACTTCGCAGATCTCTTGGTCGTCCGCACGATTCACATTCCTGAATGCCACGGCCTCCCTTCGCGCAAGCTACGGTAGCATAATCTCCCGAGTTCCGGGAGTTGAGCTGAATGCCTCTTTGTCGGAGAGAATTGACGTGATCCTGATTTCGCTGACACGGTCTCAGGATCGGTCGAGGTGAAGAGCTCGGGCGGGATGCCCAAACCAGAGTCGCGATGGCTCAGGGTGGCCATCAAGATCGTGCTGGACTGGCGAGCATTGTACCAAAAAATCTAGGCCGCAGCCTGCATCGACTTGAGGTCGATCGAGATCAGACTTGCGGGTGTAGGCCGAATCTGCGCGGCGGTTGCGGTTTGTGGGTGTGAGAAGGGAATGCTGGTTGGTTCTGCTCGCACGGGCCGCCAAATCAATTCGGCTTCGTTGCGCCAAACCCTGCGGAGTGGACGGCAACCGCACCAGTCGGTCCAGCGCGGATTTCGCTAAGCGAGACAACGGGAGCCACTCTCGACATGAATCAACTCTAGCTGAAAACCACAATAATATGAGGCATTATCTGGACGATGTGCTAGTAGGTATTAAGTGCAATCACGCTCACATTGGCATCGGGCGCCTGCCCGGGGACATCGATTTGCAGCTTGCCGTCGCTCTGCCGAAACGTCAATGGCTTCCCTTGCGCCAGCAAGCGGGCAGACATGACTTTTGGTTCGATGCCGGAAATCTCGCAGATGCTGCCGGAGGGCCAGTCGAAGATGTGTAAATAGATGGACTTGTCCTTCGCGGTTGAGCGCAGATCAGCAACGCCCTGGACCGGCCCATAAGTAGTGCCGTAGATTGCGTCGCCATTCAGCGTGAGCCAATCCCCTATTGCCCGCAGGCGCTGCTGAAACTCCGGCTGAATCTCGCCGTCCGGCTGAGGCCCGACGTTCAGCAAAAAATTGCCGCCGCGGCTGGCCACTTCAACCAGGCTCCGGATCAGCGTCTGTTCGGACTTGAAATCGCGATCGTTCTTGTTGTAGGCCCAAGTGTTGTTGATGGTCATGCAGGTTTCCCACAGCCGGAAGTCTTCCGGCCGTGGGATCGAATTCTTCAATTGAGTGGATACTTTCGGGTCAACTCCCGTGAGCCTGACGCCCTTGGTGGGAATGGCGGTGGGAATGAACTGCTCCGGCGTCTCGTAGTCCGCATCCACGCCGATCCGGTCATTCACCAGCGTGGCCGGTTGCAGTTCGCGGATCATATCGATCACTCGTGCACCGTTGTACTTCCTCTGATCATTCAGGCCATCGAACCATACGATTGCCGCCGGGCCATAGCAGGTGAGCAGTTCCGCCACTTGCAATTGCAAGTACGCCAGATAGGATGACCACTCCGGCCGCTGGGGCTCTCCATGCCAGTTCTCCTTAGCCAACTTGGTCGTATCGCGGAAGCCCGGATGGTGCATGTCAGGTGGGGAATAATAGAAGCCGAGAGGCATGCCATCTGCGCCGCACGCTTTCGCCAGTTGCGCCACAATATCTTTGCCATAGGGCGTCTTGGTGATCTTGTAGTCGGTATACGCCGAATCGAACATGCAGAATCCGTCGTGGTGTTTGGTGGTGAACACCATATATTTCTGTCCTGCCAGTCGCGCCAGATCGACGAGCGCCTCCGGATCAAACTTGACCGGGTTGAAGGTCTGGGACAGGGCGCGGTAATCGGCCTCGGTAATTCCTCCCGGTTTCGGCACCATGATGGGCCACGAGGCTTCAACGCTGGCCTGCGAATAAGGACCCCAATGGACGAACATCCCAAACTTTGCATTGCGATACCATATTGTGCGGTCGTATGCTTGCGCTTCGCTCCAGGCCAGGCGGGAGAATGCTGGGACGCAGGAGCCGGCAATGGCAAGCTTCAGGAATTCGCGGCGATTGGAAATATAAGCGCTCATGTGCGAGGAAATATAGGGATCAGTGGCTCGTCTGTCAAGCGGAATGCTATCGCATTAAGCGCTTAAATTTCTACTTGACCAGCCATTTGAACCGGAGATACGATCCATTGGATCACTTTGAGCACTCGAATATGGCAACCGCTTCCCCATTTGCGATGGACGGCTTGGTCAAGAACACGCTCGCCGAACGATTGCGCGAGCAGATTATCAGCGGATCGTTGCAGCCTGGGATGCGAATCGTCGAGGCCAAATGGGCGGCGCGATTCGGCGTTGCGCAGGGCTCAATCCGCGAAGCGATCAACATTCTGGCACAGGCGGGATTCGTATCCAAAGCATCGGGGCGCAGCGCGCGTGTGATCCATCTTACGGAAGACGACGTGGCTCACATCTACCAACTGCGCGGCGCCATCGAGGGCCTGGCCGCGCGCATCGCTGCCGCAACTCAACCCAACTTGAATGTGCTGCAGGCCACTCTGGACGTCATGCGGGAGTCGGCAAGCGCTGGGAACTGTGATGCCCTCCTCGACTGCGACTCGCTCTTCCATCTCGAACTCTGCGAATTGTCGCGAAATCCGTACGTCATCGCGCACGGCCGGAGGATCCTGCTTCCCTTCTTCGCCTTTGTGCGCATGCGCGTTGCCGCGAGCGGGCAGGGAACGTCGGCATGGGATAGAGACCTTGAACCGCATCAACGAATCATCGACCTCTTGCGCGAAGGCGAGCCCGAAATCGCGGAGCAATACGTGAGGAGGGCCATGGAGCGCTTCGCAAAGACGGCTTACGACAATTGGGAAAAGCGTGCCCAGGCATGAAGGCTGATCTCGCAGGAAAAGTCGTTGTATTGACTGGCGGCGCCGATGGAATCGGCCGCGAGTGCGCTCTGGCCTATGCGCGCGAAGGAGCAGTTGTAGCCATTCTCGACCGCAACCTGGAAGCCGCGCAACACACCGCGTCGGAAGCCGGCGGTGATTGCTTCGCCCTCCACGCCGATGTGTCGGATGGCGAAGCTCTGCGAGTGGCGATCGACTCTGTTCTTGAGCGGTTTGGACACATCGATGCTGTGCACAACAACGCGGGCATCGCCAGTCCCTCAAAACCGTTGCATGAGACCAGCGAGACAGAATGGGACGATCTGATGCGCATCAATCTGAAGTCCGTCTATTGGACTACGCGATTCGCCTTCGATGCGCTTCAGGAAAGCAAGGGAGCAATCCTGAATACCGCCAGCATGGTTGGACTCATCGGGCAGCGGGACCATGCTGCGTATGTGGCCACCAAGGGTGCGATGATCTCGCTGACCAAGGCCATGGCCGCCGATTATGCGGGCTATTCGATCCGTGTGAATGCGGTGTGCCCCGCCGGAGTGTGGACGCCGATGCTGGAGAAATGGTGCGCCGAGCAGCCGGACCCGGAAAGCATACGGCAGTATCTCGATGACATCCATCTGCTCGGCCCGTGCCCGCACGGAGACGTGATCGCGGACGCGGCGGTTTTCCTGCTTTCGTCCAGGGCGCGGTTCATCACGGGCTGCGTTCTGCCTGTGAGTGGTGGCGCGGAGTTGGGATACAAAAGATAGAGGGAGGCGGAATCATGTCGGCTTGCACCATCAAATCCGTCTCCAGCATCGATGCGCGCTTCGCGTTGCCAGCGGGAGCAGGCACCGATTCAGTTCACACCACCTCGCAATACTGCATGGCGGTCACCCGGTTGGCCACTGATCACAATGTATCTGGAACCGGAATTGCGCTCACACTTGGAGATGGAAACCGGCTAGTATGCGACGCAATCGACCTGCTGGGAAGGCCGCTTGCAGGTGCCGAAATCGGCGAGGTGATGACGAACTTTGGCATGCTTTCGCACCGCCTCGCGGACGATCCGTCCCTGCGTTGGCTCGGGCCGCACAAAGGGGTGGTTCACCTTGCGCTCGCTTCCATCACTAATGCCTGCTTCGATCTTTGGGCCAAAGGCCGCGGGGTTCCGCTCTGGAAACTGCTTCTCGACCTGACGCCGGAAGAAATCGTCGCTACCCTGGACCTCAGCTACGTCGAGGACGTTTTGAGCAAGAATGAGGCGCTCGCGATTCTGAGAGACAACGCCGCTTCTCGCAGCCGGCGGGAACCGATTCTGCAGAGTGGATACCCCGGCTATGACACCTCCGTGGGGTGGATGGCGTATGAGGACAGCAAGGTCCGCGAACTTACAAAAAGCGCGATCAACCGCGGCTTCCGCGCCTTCAAGCTCAAGGTCGGCTCAACCAATGAATCGCGCGACCTGCGCCGGGCGGCAATGTTGCGCGAACTCATCGGCGAGGATGGAACACTTATGTTCGATGCTAACCAGCATTGGAACCTGCCCGATGCAAGCCGCATGTGCCGTGAACTTGCACGGTTCGCGCCGCTGTGGATCGAAGAGCCGACGCACCCGGACGATATTTACGCGCACGCCGTGCTCTCGCAAGCCATCGCCCCGGTGAAGATCGCAGCGGGCGAGCACATTCCCAACCGCATCCTTTTCAAGAACTTCTTCCATTACGGCGGCATGCACTACGTGCAGGCGGATTGCACCAGGCTCGCGGGAGTGAGCGAGTTCCTCACCGTGAGCCTGATGGCGAAGAAGTTTGGTCTGCCGGTGGTCCCCCACGTGGGCGATATGGGCCAGTTGCACCAGCACCTTGTGCTCTTCAATCACATTGCGCTGGGCCACGAGTTGGTGTTCCTGGAACACATCCCGCACCTCAGGGAACATTTCGCTTTTCCGGCTGAGGTGAGCGGCGGTTTTTACAAGACCCCTCAAGAGCCGGGAGCTTCAACCGACTTGATTCTGACCGGCAAAGAGGGCCACTAGATGGCGCTTTCGTTGCCCATGGGGATCATTTTGACGTTGCTTGCCGGGATAATGGCCGGCAACTGCATGTTGCCGATGAAGTTCAGTCCACGATGGAAATGGGAAAATACCTGGCTGGTCTTCAGCATTGTCTCCCTCGTTATCCTCCCTTGGATGTTCGCCCTAGGTCTCGTCGACCACCTCTTCGACGCCTACCGTAGCCTCTCCTTGCTTCAACTGGCCGTGCCTTTCCTTTTTGGCGCGGGATGGGGAGTTGCTCAGGTGCTGTTCGGAATCTCGGTAGCGCGCCTCGGACTCGGCTTGGCCTACGCGATCATCATCGGACTTGGCGCCTTGTTGGGCACGCTGGTTCCGCTCTTCACTCAGCATCGGACGCAGTTGGGAGGATGCACTCCTCGACATTCTCGCCGGTGTTGCCGTCATGATGATCGGCATCAGCCTCTCGACGTGGGGTGGGCAGATCAGGGAACGGAACGAGCGCGCTGCTTCTCAGCCGGGACCTGCACAAGGATATTTTGCTGCCGTGCTGCTCGCAATCTTATGCGGCGTGATGGCGCCGATGCTCAACTATTCGTTCGCATTTGGCCAGGACGTTGCTCAGCATGCAGTGTCCGCAGGAAACACGGCGCTGCGTTCCGAGTACGCGGTGTGGCCTGTCGGGCTGGCCGGCGGCTTTCTGCCGAACCTTGCCTACAGCCTTTATCTGCTCCGAAAGAAAAGGAGCTGGAGTTTGTATCGAGAATCGTCACCAGACCTTCTCTGGCCGGTGCTCATGGGTGTGCTCTGGATGGGAGCCATGGCGTTGTACGGTATGAGCGCGACCTACCTTGGGTCTTTGGGAACCTCGATCGGCTGGGGGCTGTTTCAGATTTTCATGATCATGACCGCAACGCTCTCAGGTGTAATGATGGGCGAATGGAAGGAGGCTCCACGCGCAGCCAGACTGCTGTTGGTGTTGGGCCTCGCATCTCTGACGGGCGCCACGACACTGCTCGCCATGGGGAACCGGTAAGTTTCTGCTCCTGGATGCAGTCACCCACCTTGGCAGAGTCGGCGAGAATGGGAACAGGCAAGAGGCTGCGGCCTCGGAGCCGCAGAAGGAATGATTCAGCAGATTATCCGAACCCTCGGAACCCGTTCTGGATTGGCTGCCGCGGTAGTGCTTGCCGCGGTTTTGTGTGGGGTCGCTTCCATGTGCAGTGCGACGGCTCAGTCCAACCATTCAGCCGTGCCGTCGACGCCCTCGACCGTCTCCGCGCCGGTTGCAGGAAGATTTGTCGATATCACGGAAAGGGCCGGTATCCATTTTCTGCATCAGGCGCCGCGCACCACGCGCAAATACCTGATTGAGACCATGGGTTCGGGCGTGGCGCTCTTCGATTGCGACAACGACGAAAGGCTCGATCTCTATCTGGTCAACGCCGCACCTTTTTCCGATCCGGAACCCAAAGGATCGATTCCACAGAAGACGGGGCCGGAGTACTGGAATCGGATGTACAGACAAAGGCCGGATGGCACCTTTGAGGACATCACGGAGAAGTCCGGACTCGAAGGGGTTGGCTTCGACATAGGTGTCGCCGTAGCCGACTATGACAACGACGGTTATGAGGATGTTTTTGTCACCGGTTACGGAGGCAATCGCCTGTATCACAACAATGGCGACTGCACTTTCACCGACGTCACCGACAAGGCAGGCGTCGGAGGCAGTGGCTGGTCCAGTTCCGCTGCCTGGGTAGACCTGGATAACGATGGCCTGCTCGACCTGGTTGTGTTGCGCTATGTCCAATGGGACTGGAATGACGTATGGTGCGGCGAGCATCGCGAAGGCTATCGCAACTTCTGTCATCCCGATATCTTCCAGGCGATTCCAATGCTCGTTTACCACAACGATGGCCAGGGGCACTTCACGGAGGTATCGCATAAGTTGGGGCTCGATAAACCGGGCAAGGCGCTGGGCATCGCCATCGCGGACTTCGACCGCGACGGACGAATCGATCTCTATATCGCCAACGACTCCATGCAGGAGTTCCTCTTCCATCAAAAGCCAGATGGATCGTTTGAAGAGATTGGACTGGAGTCAGAAGTTGCGGTGAATTCGGAAGGACAAACCTACGCGGGAATGGGCGTAGATTTTGCCGACTATGACAACGACGGATGGCCCGATATCGTGGTGACTGATCTCGCCAACCAGAGGTACGCCGCCTACCACAACAACCGGGACGGAACCTTCGACTACGCATCCAATGCGAACGGCATCGGAGGGATGACACTGCTCCACTCGGGATGGAGCTTGCGGCTCATGGACTATGACAACGACGGGTGGAAGGACCTGCTGATTTCCCAGGGCCACGACCTCGACAACATCGAAATCGTCTCTCCTCAACTTCACTACCGGGAACCGATGATGCTGGCGCGCAATACCGGTAAGAAATTCGTGGATGTCTCTTCAATCTCGGGCGACATCTTCAAAAGGGCCTGGGTGGGCCGAGGCATGGCGATCGGCGACCTGGACAATGACGGCAGAATCGATGCGGTAGTCACCACCAACGGGGGGCAGGCCTACATCCTCCACAACGAAACCACCACCGCCAACCATTGGATCACACTGCACCTGACCGGCCACAAGAGCAATCGAGACGGCATTGGAGCGGTGGTAAAGCTGACAACCGCTCAAGGTTCGCAATGGATCACGGTCACGACTTCCAGCGGCTATCTCTCCGCAAGCGATCCTCGTGTTCATTTTGGTTTGGGCAGCAGTACAGTGGCCAACACCATCGAAATTCGCTGGCCAAGCGGGATTGTGCAGACATTGACGAATGTGGAAGGCGATCAGCAGGTTCAAGTCGATGAGCCGGCCGCTTCGGAAGGTTTAGCGATCTCAGAGAGTCTGGGCACCCTTAGACTGTTTCGTCTCAGAGTGAGTTTGATGCCGGCTGGGGGAATCGAATCTTGCCAGAAGACACAGCCATCACCCAGGCAGGCTTCAATGAAACACTTCTGAGCGCCTGTCAGTTGTTTCGGCAAGCGATCTGAAGACAGCAGCACTCCGCGATGCTCAGGAGAAAGAGAGAAAGACGAGGTGACGTGCAACAAAGGCGGGCACAGGTAACATGCGTCTCAACTCATCGAAGTAAAACCCGCGAAAGCACTCTAACCTTTCTTTCAATTTTGTATAGGCTTGATGCAACGCTATTGGGCTGCGCGCGCCATCTAACGCAAGCGGCAAGCTGGCAGCAAAGAGCAAGGTTGTGAAGATGATGGTTCCAACCCTGGGTGAAATGAAGGATGAAAAACACCCGCCAAATGGGCGGTCGTTTTCTTATTGCACCCATATCGAACCCAGATTTCGATGTCACATTAGGTCCATACGTCCCGTAAGTCTTTTGGAATGTATGGCGGGGACGACGGGGCTCGAACCCGCGACCTCTGCCGTGACAGGGCAGCGCTCTGACCAACTGAGCTACGTCCCCAGATTGTTTTTCAACAACTTAGTTTATGTCACATAGAATCAAGCGTTTCGCGGCTTTCGCCATTTTCGCTTCATTCTACCTTTTCGCCATTGTGGACTCAATTTTGGGCTTTCGTGGACACCATGTGGCCACCAAATCAGGTTCGTAACGACAGAATAAAGTCTATCAGATACGTTCTGTTTTCGGTGTCCACCCCCTCTTCACCGGAGGTTTCCAGGATTCTAGGTCTTAGCAAACTCACGACCACTGCCGTCACGCTCCATGATCGGATTCCCGTAATCCTAGCAAACGACGTGCAAGGGCGGCCCGGTCCGGTTCCCCGGAGCCATTCTTGGCAACCCTCTAACGCACATTCAAGCGAATGGCAGGCCCACCGCCAAGCGAGTTCGCTTCACGTTAGGGGACGGTTTCGGCCAGGCATATGCCGTCAAGCGTCGCGAGATCGTCATACGCGGGATCGAGCATAAGCGCGTGCAACTGGCGGCGGCGAACGCCGATATTGCCGCCGGCGAAAAGCGGCAACGCCATAGCGTCCTGAAGCAAACCGGCGAGCGGCAATTCGTGGCCATAACGGTCGACGCCTACAACCTGCATCAGATTGGTAATGAGCCTAGCTTTCGGCGTACTTGCTGCCTTTCTGTAAGCGTGCGCTGAGTCCCTCTTGACGGCACTGCAGAGTGTGCCATCAGGTGTCCGCTTATTTTGTAGCTGTTGAAAAACTCCAGTCTCGTCGCTGCAGTATGTGAGATTTTGTCTTGAATAATGAGATAGCTTAATGCATGCTGTTCTTATCCCCGCCGGAGGCCTCATCATGACGGGACAGCAATGCCGCTCCGAGTCTCTGTTCTATTACTTTCGCATCGAGGATCATGTTCCGGAGAGCCATCAGTTGCGATTGATAGATCAGTACGTCAGTTTCGACTTTGTCCGTGAAAAGCTGAAGGCGTTCTATAGCGACACCGGAAGGCCGTCAATCGATCCGGAGCGTCTCCTGCGAATTCTGCTAATTGGCTATCTCTACGGTGTCACGAGCGAGCGGAAGCTGATCGAGGAGCTGCGGATGCATCTTGCCTGGCGCTGGTTTACGGGGCTGACGTTTGATCAAGAGGTTCCGCATCACTCGACTTTTCGAAGAACAGGCACGGACGATTTCAGGAATCGAAGCTTTTCGAGCAGCTGTTCCAAGAAATCATCGAAAGTTGCATCGTATGTGGTCTGGTGCAAGGAGACCACCTTTCCGCGGACGGAAGCTTCATCCAAGCCGATGCGAATAATGCCAGCCGGGTCCCTCGCGAGAAGCTCAGCGAAGTAGCGGAGGTAAATCGAAATGTGCGGCAGTACTTGGATGATCTAGAACACGAGAATCCGCTTGAGCCGGAACTTCCCCGGCAAGACAAGGTGTCCGCCACGGATCCCGACGCAGCATACTTCAGCAAAGGCGACAGGGCTTCTAAGCTCGGATATTTTGACAACTATCTGATGGACAATGCAAGTTGCGTCATTGTGGGGGTTGAAGCGACAGTCGCGAGTTCAAGCCAGGAAGTGATCTCTGCCCGGACAATGATCGCTGATTGCGCAGATAAATTTGGGCTCGCTCCGAAGACGTTAGCCGCTGATACAGGTTACGGCAATGCGGATTTTCTGATTTTCTCACGTGGCTTGAGAGCAGGGGAATCACTCCCTATACCCCGCTGCGACTGCACTAATCAACTGTACGGTTTGGATCACTTCACCTATCAGCCTGAAACCAACTCTTTTGAATGCCCCGAAGGAAAGCAGTTGAAGTACCGGGGAATCAAGCCGGCAGCGAACAGAAGCCATATATATAGATCAACAGAAGCGCAGTGCCGTGAATGTTTAAGAAAAGCAGAATGCACTTCTGGTAGATACAAACAACTCGTCATTCATGTAAACGAGGAAGTACGGCAACGAGCACGTGAGCTAAATAGTCGATCCTGAAAAAGTCGTTTTCATCCATTCTGGAATTACACCTGGCGGGCTTGGGGGCCTTGTAGGTTGAAGATGCAGCTGCAGAAGCGCAGCAGGCAACTTAGGAAAATGCGCCAAAAAGCTCCGAGGAGCTTCTGGAAGTTCATGGCGGCGGCCGCCAGGACAGCATTGATCGCATCTCCGGCAACACCCTTCAGTCGATTGCGCTCTAAGCGGTGTTCGTTCTTCAGATGTCCGATGCTGGGTTCGACCGCGGCGCGGCGTTTCATCCATCGCCAGAGTGCGCGTGGTGTTCGGCCTCGTTGCCGCTTATCGATGTGCACTTTCGCCGGGCCTTCATAATCGTGGCCGCGATAACCCATATCCACGTGCACCTCGCCGACCGAGTCACCGATCATCCTTTCCACCTGCTTCATCTGTGCTGCCAGAGTGTGGCCGTCATAGGGACTTTCTGTGAAGCTCCTTGCTCCGACGAACCATCCGCCACGACTGCTGACCGCTACGCTGACCTTGTTGCCAAACTCGTACGGCTTACCCGCCTTGCCCTTGGCGATGCATTCGACCGCAGGCTCATGCACGCTGTAGATCTTGTTCTTGTCATGCCTTTGCTGGGCATGGATGCGGCGCGCCGTCTCCAGTAACTTCGCTAACTCCCTCGAAGGCGTCTGTTGCTGCCGCTGGATCTCGCGCACCACCCGCCCCAGTTGCGTGCGCAACTTGCGGGTGCAAGCCCGAGCGCGTTGCATCTGTCGCGCATGGGCGTAGCGGCTCGACTGCATCAGCAAGCGCCGCCCTACATGCCGGTAACTCTGCTTGATCGTCAGGCCCTCGACGCGAGCCACCTTCACCAGCCGTTCGCGCATGCGGTTGTAGAGCCGCGCATCGGTCGGAAAACGAATCGCCTTGGTCTGCACCGTCGTATCCACGTTGATCCGCTTCAACTCCGTGGGGCGAACCGCGCCCATGCGCATGCCCGCCTCGATCGTGGCGCGCAGCATCTGTTCGGCGCCGGCCTCGCCCAGACGATTGCGCCAGCGCGTCATGCTCGACGCATCGATCGGAAGACGATGCTGAAAACACCGCTCGCCGCTGAAGTGCTGCCAGTAAGGATTTTCAACCCACATAGCAACCACATCCTCGTCGCTCAGGTCATGCTGATACTTCAAGTAATGAAGCGCCACCATCAGTCGAGTCGATATCCCCGGAGCACCTTGGCTGGGATGATAGGTCGCTCCCAGAGTGGCTTCGAAGGAACTCCAGTCGATGCACTGCCCAAGAAGTACAAGTGGGTGGTGCAGATCGATCAAATGCTCCAAATCAACCTGGAACATCTCTCGCTGTGTATGCTTCGGCTCGCGATGTGGACGCATGGATTTCCCCAGTTTTCAGGCTATTGGGTTCACCTTCAGGGAAATTCTAAACCGAAAAACAACGAGTTTCATCAGGTTTCATGCATGTTTTA
>CAVQZQ010000070.1:0-12838 GCA_963718435.1 uncultured Acidobacteriota bacterium
TAGCCCCCGTACTGCGCGTCGCTCACCTGCTCCATCCAGTCAACGGTTTTTCCATCCAGCTTTTCCTGAATGGCAAAATGCGTCATGGCCGTCGTCGGCGCTGCCCCATGCCAGTGCTTCTCTCCCGGTGCAAACCAGATCACATCCCCCGGCCGTATTTCCTCAATCGGTCCGCCCCAGCTTTGCGCCCGCCCGCAACCAGACGTGACGATCAGTGTCTGGCCCAGCGGATGTGTATGCCACGCAGTACGCGCACCGGGTTCGAAGGTCACGCTTGCCCCAACCGCACGCGCGGGATCGGGCGCCGTAAACAGCGGGTCGATCCGCACTGTGCCGGTAAACCAATCCGCCGGCCCCGTGCCCGAGGGCTGAGAACCACTTCGCTTCATCTCCATGTGTTCAGTCTCCTCACCTGGATGCAGGTCTCTCAATCCCAAAGAACTGCTCCCGATATGATCTCTCATTTCATTCAGCGCATAACGTAGCCGCCGTCCACCGAGATGGACTGACCCGTTACGTAGCTTGCAGCATCGCTGCAAAGCCACAGGACAGCATCAGCAATCTCTTCGGGGCGCCCCAGTACGCTTCATCGGCACGAAAGTCCTAAGCATCCGGTCCAGCTCTTCTCCCTGACCTTCAGCGATCATCTTGTCGGACATGGGCGTCTGAATCATGCCCGGGCAGACGTCGTTCACGCGAATCCCGCGGGTTGCATATTCGAGAGCCGCGCTCTTGGTGAATCCAATGACACCGTGCTTTGCGGCGTGGTAGATTCCCCGTTGGGGCCACCTATAAGGCCCCCAAGCGAGGAGCAGTTGACGATCGCGCCACTGCCCTGCTTGCGCATCTGCTGCAATTCATACTTCATGCAGTTCCAGACACCGCGCAGGTTAATCCCCATCACCCGGTCGTAATCTTCGCGGGTAGTATCGGCAGTCTCAGCGAGAACATTTTGGATGCCCGCATTGTTGTAGGCCGCATCCAGCCGCCCAAAATCGCTCACTGTCTGGTTCACCATTGATTCCACCTGCGCGTCATCGGACACATCACAGCGGATGGCCAGCGTCTTGTAACCTTTTTTGGTAAGCTCTTTAGCTGCGGATTGCACGGCATCGTCATTCCAGTCTGCCAATACCACGACCGCACCCGATGCAGCAAAGGCTCTGGCCGTCGCAAGACCCAGTCCGGATGCGGCGCCTGTAACCAGTGCAACTTTGCCTTCAAAAGAGATGTTCACTGCAAGTTCCTCACTTTTCAACGACCGGTCAGTTTCTCAATGTGTTCCGGATATCGGGCGCCTTCCACCTTGATCTTCGACGCGGCGCTTTCAATCTCCTTGAGATCGTTCGCCGTCAACTCAACCACAACGGCTCCAATGTTCTCTTCCAGGCGATGCAGCTTCGTCGTTCCTGGAATCGGAACAATCCACGGCTTCTGCGCAAGCAGCCACGCAAGCGCAATCTGGGCGGGTGTCGCCTTCTTGCGGCCGGCGATTTGCCCCAGCAGATCAACCAATGCCTGATTTGCCTTGCGGGCTTCCGGAGTAAAGCGTGGGAGCGTGCTGCGGAAGTCGGTGCTGTCGAGCTTGGTGTTCTCGTCCATCTTCCCCGTCAGAAAGCCCTTGCCCAACGGGCTATAGGGCACGAAGCCGATCCCGAGTTCTTCAAGCGTGGATAAAACCTCAGCCTCAGGGCCTCTCGTCCACAGCGAGTACTCGCTTTGCACCGCCGTCACCGGCTGCACAGCATGAGCCCGCCGAATCGTCTTCGCTGCCGCTTCCGACATACCGAAGTGCTTCACCTTGCCCTGTTCAATCAGTTCCTTCACCGCCCCAGCTACCTCTTCGATCGGCACATCCGGGTCAACGCGATGCTGATAGAACAGATCGATGGCGTCGACTCGGAGGCGCTTGATCGAGGCCTCGGCAACTTGCTTGATACGCTCGGGGCGGCTGTTCAGTCCCTGCCAGCCCGGGCTTCCATCCGGATTGAGATTGAAACCAAACTTTGTGGCGATTGCAACTCTCCCCTTGTAGGGGGAGAGGCCTTCGCCGAGCAGTTCCTCATTTGTGAACGGTCCGTACACCTCGGCGGTGTCAAAGAAGGTGATGCCGCGATCCACCGCCGCGTGCAGCAACTTGATCATCTCCTGTTTGTCTTTGGGCGGGCCATAGCTGAAGCTCATGCCCATGCAACCAAGGCCGAGCGCCGAAACTTCTAGGTTGCTATTTCCCAATTTGCGTTTCTGCATTTCTTTCTCCTGCCTTCTGTTTAAAGGCGTTTTGAGCCGAGCCGCCTTGTATCGAATTGCGGTTGCCCCTCTTTTCCGGCGCTACTCGGATTTGAGCGAAGCCATGTCGATCGAGAAGCGATACTTCACATCCGCCTTGAGCAACCTCTCATACGCTTCGTTGACCTTCTGGATGGGGATCACCTCGACGTCCGAAGTAATGTTGTGCTTGCCGCAGAAGTCGAGCATCTCCTGCGTCTCTGCGATGCCACCGATAGGCGAGCCGGAAAGACTGCGGCGCCCCATGATGAGCCCGAAGACAGCGACAGGCAGCGGCTTGTCCGGCGCACCCACCATGGTGAGATTGCCATCGCGGCGAAGCATGTTGATGTACGCGTTGATGTCGTGTTGCGCGGCAACCGCGTCCAGAATGAAATCAAAACTTCCGACGTGCTTGGCCATCTCATCCGCGTTGCGCGAGATCACGACCTCATCCGCGCCGAGACGGAGAGCGTCATTCTTTTTGCCGGGCGAAGTGGTGAAGACAACGACATGCGCTCCGAACGCATGCGCGAACTTAACGCCCATGTGACCAAGCCCACCGAGGCCCACGATACCGACCTTCTGGCCACTGGTCACGTTCCAGTGCCGCATCGGCGAGTAGGTGGTGATTCCCGCGCAGAGCAACGGCGCAGTCCCGGCAAGATCAAGGTTAGACGGAACACGGAGAACAAAGCGTTCAGTGACCACAATGCTGTCGGAGTAGCCGCCATAGGTCACGCCGCCCGTGTGTTTGTCAGGAAAGTTGTAAGTGAGGGTAAAGTTCGGGCAGAACTGCTCAAGCCCCGCTTTGCACTCCGGGCACGTGCCGTCCGAGTCCACCATGCATCCCACCGCGGCGAGATCGCCCGGCTTGAACCTGGTTACGGCCGAGCCGACCTTGGTGACACGCCCGACAATCTCATGTCCCGGCACGCAAGGATAAACGGTGGGCATCACTGCCTTCCATTCATTCCGGGCCTGGTGGAGATCCGAGTGGCAGATGCCGCAGAAAAGGATCTCGATCTGAACGTCGTGTTCGGTGGGATCGCGCCGCGCGATCGTGGTGGCAGAAAACGGCGATGTTGCGCTGGCAACGGCATAGGCTTTTGACTTGTACATGGGTTCCTCAACTTTGTCGGTATACGGCGAGCGAATCGCTCCGAAATCAGAGTACGAAAGAGCGCCCCCAACGCGGTATCCTGATTCTGCCAATCTATTGCCTATTTCTGTCGTTGCATGCATTTTTGTGCACAGTCTCCTCAATACGGCGTTAACTTGTTCTTAAGGGAGTCAACGGGTGAAAACGGCAAAACACAGGGACGCGAGTGTAGATGAACCTGTGGTGAACATGCGGGCAGAGCTGGCCCGCAAGATTGCCGATCGGGCCGTTTCCGAAGGAGACACACCCACTGAGATTCCCGGCTGCGACTCTACCGCCGTTCCTTGACAACTGATTGCACTTCGGCCGCATACGAGCCTAGCCTCGTCGTCTTCCTCCAGGGACAGAAGCGAATCAACGTTGGCAAGACGACTTACGTGTGCGACGGTTCGAACTTCCTCCTGACCTCGGTCGATTTGCCGTTGTTAGCCAGGTGATCGCGGCAACTGAGAAAGAGCCAATGCTCGGTTTGCTTCTGAAACTCGAAATGCCGGCGGTCCGCGAGAATTCTCTCCCAGCGAGTTTCATCTGCGCGAGGAATCCGCTGACGCCCGCGGGATGGCCGTCGGCGTCACTTCACTCGAACTCCTGGACGCATGTTCCCGGCTCGTCAACCTTCTTGACACGCCACAGGACATCCCATTTCTCAGCGGTTTGATCCAGCGTGAAATCGTCTTCCGCTTGCTTCGCAGCCCGCAGGGGAAACATCTCCGCGCCATCGCTACACTCGGCGAGCAAAGCCACCGTACGGCCAAGGCGGTCGAGTGGCTCAGGATGAACTACACTAAGCCCCTGCGCGTTGAGGAACTCGCGACCATGGCGCGGATGGGCGTATCGACCTTGCACCACCAGTTCCGTTCTCTCACCGCGATGAGCCCCTTGCAATACCAAAAGCAGCTTCGACTGCATGTAGCCAGAGAACGCATGCTCAATCAAGGTCTGGATGCAGCAAGTGCCGCCTTCGAAGTCGGCTATGAGAGTGCCAGCCAATTCAACCGGGAATACAGCCGATTCTTCGGCCAGCCGCCGATTCGCGATATCAAAGCGCGCCGAGTCGCAGGCGCCGCCTGACTTCCACCGCGGTCCATCCGCAAATCTGGGTGCCTCATCCTTCGCGGTATTTTGCGAAGTGTGGGAATCCTCGAATCTCTCCCGCGTATTTTCAGGAGGCGCAGACAGGTCCTCGCGTACGGTGTCATTCCGCCCTGAGCGCATCTGTCGGATTCACCGACGCGGCTCGATGAGCCGGCAAAAAGCTCGCTGCGAGCGACGCCGATCCCAGCACCACGGCAACCCCCGCCAGTGTCGGCACATCGCAGGCCTGCACGCCAAACAAGATCTTCCGCATCAGTAGCGATGCGCCGATCGAGCAAACCAGGCCAATACCGATACCAGCCGCCGTCAGCCATCCCGCCTGCCGCATCACCAGCTTGTACACCGCGCCCCGCTGCGCCCCCAGCGCCATCCGCACACCGATATCCCGCGTCCGCCGGCTCACCGAAAACGCAATCACGCCATAGAGCCCCACCACTCCCAACACCAGGGCCATCACCGCAAACCCGCCGACCAGCCACGTTGAAAAGCGATGCAGAAGCGCCGTCTGCGAAGCCTCGATCGGTCCGTCATTGTGATTTCGCCGTACACGCCCAGGTTCGGATCGACCTGATGCAAGGCACTCACCAGCATCGGCCACGGCCTTCTCATCCTGTGCCGTGCGCACCGCGACGGCAAAATAGTTCTGCGGGTCCTGGTTGATGTCCTCATACTCCGCCGGCCAGATGTCGGAATCCAGCGTCCCTTCGCGCACATCCGCCACTACGCCGATAATCTCGCGGATCGACTTCGGCGAGAGGTCGTCATCCGCAATTTTCTTTCCAATGGGGTCTCGCCGGAAAATATTCTCGGGCCAGCCCGTTGATGAGGATGACGTTCGGCTTCGATTGCCTCGTCGTCTCGGGAAAACCTTCCCTGCACCAGTCTTGCTTTCAGCGTCGTCAAGTAGTCTGCGCTGACGCTGCGTTGATTCACCTCGTTGTGCTCTCCGTGGAAAGGCTTGCCCACAATCCGTATCCAGTCGGTGTCGCAATTGCATTGCACCGGCAAGTCAGTAGTGAAGCCAACCGACTGCACTCCCGGCAACGCCGCCAATCGCCGTTCGATCTCCCGATACGACGCCACCTGAAGCGATCCGTCGAATAGATCTTGTGCGGGGCCATCACCTGCACAGTCGCGAGGTGGTCGTGTCGAAACCATTCTCCACATGCAGCAGCCGATAGAAACTCTTCCCCAGCAACCCCGCACCCACCAGCAACACCATGGCGATCGCCAATTCCACCACCACCAGGTTTGCTCCCATGCGCCGCCACAGTCTTCCTGCGGCGGCACGATCGCCGTCTGTCAATCCGTCGCGAATATCCTGGAACGTGAGTCGCAGGACGGCGTTGCAGCCAACAAAAGAGCCGCGAGCACCGCAATCCCGATCGCAAACAAGGCCGTGTGCCGGTTCAAACCCACGTTCGCAGAAACGGCACGTTCGCCGCCACATCCTTGGGAATCATGCGTGACAGCAGCGTCATCACCCATGCCCCGACGCAAAGCCCCGCCAGGCATCCCCCCGTGGCCAGCAGCAAACCCTCCGTCACAAACTGCCGCGCCAGCCGCACCCGAGTCGCTCCCAGCGCGCCCCTCACCGCAATCTCGCGCCTGCGGCTTTCGGACCGAACCAGCAACAGGCTCGCCACATTCACGCATGCAATCAGGAGCAGCAAACCCGCCCCGCTAAGCAATGTCAGCAGAATGGGCCGCACGTTCCCCACTATCAGCTCCGACAGCGGAATGACAGAGGCTCCCTGCCCTTGGTTCGAGCCGGGATATTGTCGCTCCAGTTGGGTCGCAATCGCCTGCAGGTCCGCCAGCGCGGCCTGCATTGTCACTCCATCGCGCAGCCTGCCGATACCGTCAAGATTGTGGCAACTCCGGCGCTGCTCGCACCCGTTCTTATCCAGAAGCGGCGTCCAGAACTCTGCATTCCCACGCGGCCCAAACGCAAACTCACGCGGCAGCACCCCGATGATTGTGAACGAGTCCCCATCCAGGTTTACCGATTGCCCAATCACATCACGCCGCGCGCCAAAGCGTTTCACCCACGTCCCATAAGTCAGCATCGCGATCTTCGGTTTTCCCGGCCGATCTTCTCCCGGCAAAAAGTCGCGCCCCAGCATCGGCTTCACGCCCAGGGTGCGAAAGAATCCATCGCTCACACGCGCTGCCGGCACCGGCTCAGTGGTCGATCCCATGTGCAACAAATATCCTGTTCCGCCGTAGACTTCAAGCGAACTGAATGATCTGTTCAACCGCTTCCAATCCTCGTAGTCGTCTCGCGATAGGTTGGAATGCGGAAAATTCGCGCTTCTCTCGTCCACTGACATCACCCGCGTCGGATTCGCAAACGGCAGAGGCTCGAGCAGCGCCGCATCTACAAACCCGAAGATGGCCACGCTCACGCCCATCCCCAGCGCCAGAATCACAATCGCCGTCACCGCAAATCCGGGATTTTTGCGCATCTGCCGCACCGCAAAATGCAAATCCTGCACCACCGACTCCGCTCGAAAAGCCACCACGCGATGGCTTTCCTCCCTCAGCCGCGTCGCATTGCCCAGGCGCTTCAATGCGGCATACCGCGCGCCCTCCGGCGTCATCCCCGCAGTGACAAACTCTCTCTCCATTTCGGCGCGATGAAACGCCATTTCCTCGTCGAGTTCGCCGCTGAACTGCTTGCGGACAAAAAGCATCGAGAGCTTCCTCAGAAATCTCGCAAAGGCATTCATCCTTGACCTCCAACAACGCGTACATCAATTCATTCAATTAAGGGCCTGCGACTCTACGACCGGCTCACATCCACGACTATCACCTTCACTCCGCACGCAAAGCCGACATGGGATTTGCCTTTGAAGCCCTGCGTGCCGGCAGATAGCAGGCGAGCAGCGCGATTGCGATCACCATCACCACAACTAAACCCAGCGTGAGCGGATCGGCGGGGCTTACGTTGTAGATCAAGCTCCTCAACACGCGCGCCAATGTCAATGCAGCCACGAGTCCGAGCGCCGCGCCTTCCAAGGCAAGCCGCGCAGCTTGCGCTAGAACCACACGTAACACGCCACCCGGAGGTGCGCCGAGCGCCATCCGCAATCCGAATTCCGGAATCCGCTGGCTCACTGAATACGAGATCACGCCATACGTGCCAATAGCCGCCAGAATGATCGCCAGTCCCGCAAACAGGCCAACCAGAAAGAAGGCAAAGCGAGGCGTCGCGATCGATTCGTCCGCAACCTGATTCATCAGGCGCACATCGGCCACCGCCAGCGACGGATGAGTTGCTTCACCTGTCCCCGCAGTGCGTCGGCCACCAATAGCGGATCGGTGCTGGCGCGAATCACCACGGACATCTCCGAGTTGGGGGCCTGAAGATGCGGCCACCAGAATGCAGGCTCCGCGCTCGCGCTGTTCGGCTTGTCTTTTATGTCGCCGACAACGCCCACAATGGTGACCCAGTCTTTCTCCTTGGGAGTATCACTGAAAGTAAGCCGTCTCCCAATCACGTCTTCATTCGGCCAATAACGCGCTGCCATGGCTTGATTGATGATCAATACTTTTGGCTCACCGTCGTTGTCGTTCTCTTTAAAGAATCGACCGTACACTAACGGCGTGCCGAGCGCTCGAAAATAGTTCGGAGTAGCCATATGATAGCGCGCATGAAACTCCTCGTTAGGCGGCGGCTTCTTGCCTTCAATCGTGAAGCCTCCCATGTTTTCGTCGTAGCCCGTCCACGGCAGATCGCTGCCTGCGCCTGCATACTCTACGCCGGGAACGGCGGCGAGGCCGGCCATCAGCCGGTCGTAGAAGCGGGCAGTCTCCGCACCTGTCTTGTAGACCGCATGGGGCAGTGCGACGCTCGCCGTCAGTACATGATCCTGCCGAAATCCGGGATCAAGGTTGAGCTGATTTAAAAAGCTCCTCAGCAGCAACCCTGCGCCAATCAGAAGCACGCACGCCAGGGCCACCTCTGAAACCACAAGCGCATTGCGAAGCCGGCTCTGCCGCGCTCCCGCGGTCGAGGTCCGCCCACTCTCATACAGGCTCCTCTTCGGGTCGGCCTTCGATGCCTGCAGCGCCGGCACAAGGCCAAACTGAATGCCTGTAAAAATTGAGACCAGAAACGTAAATGCGAATACCGCTGCATTCACATGAATCTCATGTGCGCGAGGGAATCCCGCAGGCAACAGGGACACCAGCGCCTTTACGCCGCCTTCCGCCAATAGCGCTCCCAATCCTCCACCCAACAACGCGATCAACATCGTTTCCGTCAACATCTGACGAATCAATCGCCGCCGCGGAGCGCCCAGCGCAAGCCTCACTGCAATCTCGCGTTGCCGAGCCGACGCACGCGCCAGCAACAGATTCGCCGCATTCGCGCACGCAATCAGCAACACCATGACCACCGCGCCCAACAGCACCAGGAGCATCCGCCGTTGCGCTCCCACAATCTCGCGAAACAACGGAATGACGAGGACTTTCCACCCGGCGTCCCCTTCATGCTCGCGGCCAAGCTGCGCCATCAGGGCATTCATCTCGGCATCAGCCTGCGCCGGCGATACGCCGTTCTTCAGTCGCCCGATGCCCTCTACAAAGTGCGAGCCACGATTCGCCGGATCTCCGCCGAACGCGAACGGCCACCATACATCCACGCTCTCGCCGTAAGGAAGTGAATGGTAGTCGTTGCCAGGATGCTCGGTGCCGGGCGGCATCACGCCAACCACCGTGAACGGCTGCATGTTCAATGTGATCTTGCGCCCCACGATGTCCGGTGCCGCATCGAATCGCGTACGCCATAAGCGGTCGCTCAGAATAACCTGGAGACCGTTGCCAGTGATTTCAGCCTTCTCATCAAACTCTTGTCCCAGCGCCGGTTTCAAGCCCAGCACGTGGAAGAATCCCGACGTGATACCGAACCCCGAAAGCTGCACTGGTTCGCCGGAGCCGGATAGCTGCGCATCTCCGCGCGTGAATGCTGCCATCGACTCAAAGGACTTGTTGCGCGCCCTGAAATCCCGAAAATCAAAAGGATTCAGCGGAAACTTGGGATAACTGGAGTTCGACAGAAATAGGCGAACGATCTGGTTCGCGTGAGGGTAAGGGAGCGGTTTCAACAGCACGCCTTCGATGACGCTGAAAATCGCGCTGTTGGCGCCGATGCTCAACGCCAAGGTGAAGGTCATTACCGCGGTGAATCCGGGATTCAACATGAGTTGGCGCACGGCATAACGAAGGTCCCGCACCACCGACTCAAAACTGAATCCGACTACCTCGTGGCTATGTTCCTTCACTCGAGTCGTATTGCCAAACTGCCGCGCTGCGGCATAACGTGCGTTTTCCGGCGTCATTCCCGCGGTGGCAAATTCCTTTTCCACTTCGGCGCGATGGAACGCGATCTCCTCGTCCAACTCATCGCGGAACCGGATGCGTCCGAACAGAAGTGCGAGACGCTTTATGAACTGGGGAAAATTCATTTCAAGCCTCCTGCGTATCGCTCAATACGCGCCCAATCGCCGCAATCATCTGCTCGAATTGCGAAAGCTCCAACCCCAACTGTTTGCGCCCCGCCGCCGTGAGCGTATAAAAGCGCGCTCGCCGGTTGGTGTCCGTCATCTTCCATTCGGCCTTGACCCACCCCTGCAGCAAGAGCCTCTGCAGCGCGGGATACAGCGACCCTTCTTCCACCGTCAACACATCATCAGAAAGCCGCTTGATCGAGAGCGCGATCCCGTAGCCGTGCAGCGGCGCCCGTGTCAGCGTCTTCAGAATCAGCATGTCAAGGGTGCCGGGGAGCAAATCAGGTTTCTTCGCCATGAATGTACGTATAGGCTATCTATGGATAGGAAGTCAATGGGGATGTTGCGGTTGCGCGCATTGAGGGAGAGGGGGAGAATTTGCTCGAAATTGATGGTAAATAAGGGTGGTTTTGATGCCATTTGCTCGCATTTGCTTGCCACTTTTTCTGTGTTCCTGTGAAGTCGCTTGCGGCAGGTGGCTGATATTGCGATGGTTGGCCCTGGGGTTAAAGTTTCACAGCTTCACAACCGCGTTTTTTCAGCAAATGGGGTGGGCGGGGCGCCGGCCGCGCGGCTGCCGGCAAGGGTCTGCGGGGTTGATGCGGGTGCATGCCGGGCAGGAAAAGTGCGTGCGGCGCGGGGCATGCCGGGGAGGGTTTCGAGGAGATAAGCGACAACGGCGGAGAGGGATGTGCCGCGCTCGGCGGCCCAGACACGGGCCTGGCGGTAGGTTTCCTCGGGAACGGTTACGGTGATGTTGTTTGTCATGCGGCGGCTCCGGAACAGGAGTGATTCAAGCGAACTAGAGTTCACTCTGGTTTCGCTATGGCCGGACGGAAGCACCGGCACACTCTGCTCCATTCCATTGTGCGCCGGGGAGGAAGAATGATCTGCAAATCGGAGCAGGATTATTTCGGGCGGCAGGTGGTTGATTCTGGGCGGGCTGAGGGCGAGGGCACGTCGTGTGCGTGGCGGGCGGGGTTGACAGATGAGGGGGATGAACCCCCTGGGTGAGACAGTTTGAATTTTGTACTCGTTCGCCGTTGGTTGAAAATTGGTCTTCATTTTCTTTCTTTCTCCGGCAGACTTGAGTTGCGGTTG
This sequence comes from uncultured Acidobacteriota bacterium, assembly GCA_963718435.1. Classification (GTDB taxonomy): domain Bacteria; phylum Acidobacteriota; class Terriglobia; order Terriglobales; family Acidobacteriaceae; genus Telmatobacter. Next base: position 11,140 of record CAVQZQ010000070.1, read on the forward strand.
GTGAAGCGGAGACAGGCTCTGAGTCCGCCCCAAGGCGCGGAAGCAGCGTCTTGGGGACCCCGGGTCACATCCGAGAAGATCGTCCCGCTTTTCCGACGGAGATCGTTTGCAGCTTGTTGGGCTCACTTCCGTACAGTTTCAGAGTACGACCGGCACGATGTTCCGTAGCTAAGCACCAACGTGCTAGTTGTGCTTCACGGAAGTACCTGCTGGGTCTCGATCAGTAGATAAGCTTGAGTGACAATTGAATCTGCCGCGAAGTGCCAGCCGTTTTGGAAATTTCGCCGAAACCAGATCCAGTCAGGATGTTCGAGGGAAGCCCCATGTTCACGATGTTGAACAGATTGAAGAATTCGCCTCGGAATTGCAGATCTATACGTTCCGCGCCCGAAGATCTGCGTCCGAACGGCGTGTCCTTGATCATTGCGAAGTCGTAATCGTAGTAGGCAGGCCCGCGGAAAGTGTCGCGTCCGAGAGTGCCAAAGCGTCCTTGGTTCGGTCCCGTGCCGCCGGCGATATGAACGGGAATATTGAAATATGTGCTCGCGTTGGCCGCTCCCATCCCAAAGTAGTCTTGGCGGTTCGTGCGCGCCGTGGACAACTTTGGGACGGCAATCTGATCCGGACGATCCACGCCGTTGGCACCTGCTCCTGTCTGTTGGACTCCCGAGTAAACGGTGAACGGAGCACCGGACGATATCGAAGAGATCGAGAGCAGTTCCCAACCGTAGGTAACATGCGGGGGAACAGCACTTAGGAAATTCGCATTTTGCATGATGTAAGTCCTGCGCCACGCTGAGCCCAAAGCTGTGGTTCACATCGAAAGAAGAGGGACCCTTCTCTGCGCGAAGATTGAACGGGTCCTGTGACGCCCCTGAGGTAGTAGCACCTGTTGAACCCGTACCACTCAACACCATCGAAGTAGTGTCGATCGACTTACCCCACGTGTACGAGGCCTGAATGCCGGGTCCGCCGTGACCCACGGTACCGAATAGCGAAGCCTGCAGCGCGTTGTAGTCGGAGTGCACATCATTGGTCATCACGTTCATCACCCCAAAGCCGCCGGTTACGTCGCCCGCGGAGTTGAATTGCGTGTAGGGTGCGAACTCAGGGGTAGCGCCGGGATAGGCATTCGGGAAAGAGATGCGCGGAGCTTCTGACCCACAGTTCCCACGTAGCCCAGATCCGCAGTCAGGTTGGCGATCTTGCGCTCGAGGCCTAGCGTCCAGGTGTAGAGTGTGCCATTGCCAAACTTGGCATCGATCCCGGAGAGGTTCAGAGAACTCACCGCACCCGAGGAAGTCACGTTGGCCAAATCCTTCTCGTAGCGGTCCACGTCCATCGGCGTGTTGGCAGGAATATTCTTCGTTCCCTTCGCCAGAATGTCATTGCCGCTCAGATCGTAGGCAATGGGCAACATCGATGGGGTGATCGTGAACCCATATGCAAGTGGCTACGCTCGATGAGGATTGACGCCGCGGGTTGATCGAGAAAGGTGTAGAACCAGTGAGCATATTATCCTGCCAGATGTTAGGCGGTATTACCATCACCGCTCCACCTGCGTGCGCGGTAAAGTTTTTAAGCGGCGCCCAGGAGATTTGTACCCTGGGGCCCCATCCATTCCAGGTTGTTGAATATCCGGGCTGAGGGTTGACAACATAGTCCAAGGTTCCATCCAGTGTGCGGAATGAGCCAGTGC
>CAVQZQ010000071.1:0-13612 GCA_963718435.1 uncultured Acidobacteriota bacterium
TAAGACTGCGGGTGCTTCTCCTCATGCGGCGCAGGAGCTTCATGTTGAGGAGCGGCCTTGCGTTCCGGCTGCGCTCTTGATTGCGGCGCCGCCTGATGTTGCGGAGGTGCCGCGTGCTGCGGAGCCGGTTCGCGAGGTGGCGGCGCCTGTCGCTCCGGGGGAGGAGCGACACGGCGCTCCGGCGCTGGTTGGCGCTCGGGAGCAGCCGGGCGCTGGGGCGGTGCCGCCTCAGGTTGCGGTGGTGCAGTGCGGCGCTCTGAAGGTGGTGCCGGACGCGGCTGGGGAACACTCGTTCCGGAGCGGCCTGGCGCTGCTGTTGCGGTTCTTGACGTGGAGGCGTGACCTGACGCGCTGGAGGGGCCTGGCGTTCCGGCGGAGCCTGACGCAGCGGAGCCTGACGTTCCGGCGCCCCTTGGCGTTCCGGCATCGTCTGCCGTGGTGCGGGTTGTACCGGGGCTGTGGGCCGGGGAGCGCTCAGCGGAGCCGGTGGCGCATTGCGCCCGGGCTGCTGGTTCCGGTTCGGTTCGCGTTGCATTTGTGCGCCCCTGTTGGCCATGGGGGGAGGCGCTACCGGTCGCACATTGCGATCTGCCGTAACCCCCCGGGTGACCACCGGCGCGGCTGGGCGGCCGTGATTCACCGCCGCAAACTGGGCCCGATTCGATCTGGCTGATTGGGCAACCTGTTGCTGGGTCGACATGGGTCGCGCGTGCGGCTCGCGCCATGCCTGGATTTCAGCGGGCCTCGGCCTTGCCTGGATACCGCCCGACCCGCCATTGAAACTCACTCGCTGATGCCGATCCTCAACCCGTCGATCGTAGTGATAGTGCACCCGCGAGTTGTCAATGTGATTGACGGCAATGTTGTAATCGAAGTGATTGTGGTCCCAGTAGCCGCCCTCATAGCCGTAGCCGGTGTAGCCGTAGCCGTAGTCGACTCCGCCGTAGTAGCCGATGTGCAGACCCCAATAACCGGGGAAAAACGCATAATGCCCGCGGCGGTAGCCCCAGTAGCCAGGCGTCCACAAGGCCCCCTCGTAAGGAGCCTCGACCCACGTGCCGGGCACCCAGTAGTAGCCCTGTGAAGGATCGAAGGCCCAGTAGCCGGGCGTCCAGAGATAGTCATCTCCCGGAGCCGGAGGCTGATCGTAGTCCGGCAACGGCGGTGGCGCCTGCTGAGCCGTGTATTCCGGCTCCGCGCCGTATTGGGCTTCATAGTCGTCCTGGTCATCCGAATCCTGCGGATAGGCGCCGCCCTCCTCCTGCGGCCCTCCGGACTCTGCCGCGTACGATGCCGGTGCCGGACTGCTGCTGGGCGCATCGCCCGACTCAGCCATAGGGGCGTTCGATCCCTGTGAAGCTGTTCCTTGTGAAGCCGGCGCCAAATTGGCCGCGGCAGGATCCTGCGCCTGGTTTGGTGCATTTGAATTTGAAGCGGTAGCAGCCTGGTTGCTATGGCAGCCGGCACCGAGTAGCGCTATACCTATGGCCAAAGCGGATAATCGGTCCAATCGTATAAATAGGTTCATCTCAAGTCTCCCAACGCTTGGATGCCCCTGGGACATGATTCGTCTATAGGTCGGTTTCAGCGGTCACCTGCAGCGGTCGCGCAACTTCAATGAGGAGTGCGGCTTCCCGGCGGGGCAGATTGTCCCCGGTTATTGGATGGTGGCGTAGTTACAGGCTTGCGACTGACGTGCGGATTCGTCTTTTCCTGGCAAAGCGCTGAGTCCTGTCCTCGAGCCAGCGCCGCCACCACATCCTGCCCGCGGCAAAGTCGCTGTTTCATGGCATCGGCCTGCTTGCCGTTGAGCTGCTGGGTTCTTTCCAGGCCGCTCCAGGGATCCAGATCGTATTGGTAGATTGAATCCTCCGCCGGCTTTTGCGCCCCATAGTCGAAATGAGTCCACGTGCCGACGAGTTCACGGCCATTGGGATCAGCCATCACTGCATACGCCTGCGCCCATTCAACCCCCGGAGGAGGGTGCGCGCTCCATAAATGCAGGCCCTGACCGCCTTGCATCCAGCGTGCGGCCCACATGAGGTGCGGCACATCGTAATAGAACGAAGTTAGATAGGTGTCTGCCTCGCAATCGGCGCAGTTGTCGTAGAGCATCGCGGGTTCCGGCGGAGCGCTCTCCCTGAAGCGCATCCAGTCCACCCAGCGCAGGTTTACGCCGTGGAACAACGGCGTAACCAAATGGCTAGTAAGTGATACGTTCCAGACCGAAAAAGTATCAGTATTTGCAGCCGATTGCGGACTAGTGCGCAGCGTCGTCACCACCAGCGCTGCATCGTATTCGACGCCGATCTCCCGAATGGCCGTCCACTTTTCCGGCTCCATCGCGCGCGTCACCCAGACAATCACGCTCTGGTCCTGCGCGGAATGGAAGTCGACCCAGTGAAAGACTCCCGGCGCCTGCTGGGCAAATGAGGGAGATGCGGCGGTCAGCAATGCGGCAAGAATGCCTGCACAATTTCCGCCAAAAGTGCCACGCATGAATTCAGGTATATCAGACGTGCCCGAGCTCTCCTTCACAACCCCAGCTTGGCCCACATCGCGTCCACCTTGGCCTTCGTTGCGCGGTCCATTTCAATCATCGCGGGCCACGGCCGTTCAAATCCTTCCGCTTTCCATTTACGCGTGGCGTCGATCCCCATCTTCGATCCGTAGTTGGGCAGCCGCGAGGAGTGATCCAGCGAATCGACCGGCCCCAGCGTGAACTGGATGTCGCGCTCCGGGTCGATGTTATTCGCCACGCGCAACACCACTTCGCCCGTGTCCTGCACATCGCAGTCCTCGTCCACCACGATGATGCACTTGGTGAACATGGCCTGCCCCAGCGCCCAGATGGCGTTCATCACCTTGCGCGCCTGCCCCGGGTAGCTCTTGCGAATCGAAACGATCATCAGGTTGTGAAACACAGCCTCGACGGGCAGATGAATGTCGACCAGTTCTGGAATGGTCAGTTTCATGGCCGGCAAAAAGACGCGCTCCACGGCCTTTCCCATCCAGGCATCTTCCATCGGTGGCTTGCCGACAATAGTCGCGGCATAAATCGGATCTTTGCGATGCGTAATGCACGTGATGTGAAAGACCGGATACTCGTCCGTCATCGTGTAGAAGCCGGTATGGTCGCCGAACGGCCCTTCGCCGCGCAGTTCGCCCAGTTCCACGTAGCCCTCGAGCACAATCTCGGCGCGCGCCGGAACCTCGAGATCCACAGTCTCGCACTTCACTATCTCTACCGGCTTGCCCCGCAAAAACCCCGCGATCATGAACTCCTCCACCTCCGGCGGAGCAGGAACGATGGCAGCAAATGTAGTCGCTGGATCGGTGCCGATAGATACAGCAACTTCAAGACGCGAGCCTTTCAAATTGCCGAGCGCGACCTGCGGCAACCCTCCAATGGGGCCATCGGGAATAGAGACCGCGCCTCCCGCCGACTCGGCCATGGCGGCAACGCGCGCTGTGATTGGATTGAATTCACTCGACCGAGAGGCCGCCGCACGCAACGCCTCGCGGTAGTGTTCCGCGGCCACCTTCTGCCGTTGCCAGTGCATGCCGGTGGTCTGCCCGTCGTAGACCTGCATGCGATACATCCCGATGTTGCGCTTGCCGGTTCGCGGGTCGCGCGTGTGCACGCACGGCAGTGTGATGAACCGGCCTCCATCGTGAGGCCAGCACTTGAGAATCGGAAAGACATTGAGATCAATGTTTTCTTTAAGAATCACTTCCTTGCAGACAGCGTCCTTCGCGCTGACGGTTTTCGGAAATGCGCTGGTCAGCGCGCCCAACTGCGGCAGCATCTTGAGCTTGTCAAACAGGCCCTCCGGCGCCTTCACATTCATCAGCCCGTGAATGCGCTCGGCAATCTGGTCCAGCCGCTCAACACCCAGCGCAAGCGCCATGCGCCGCTCGCTGCCAAACTGGTTGATCAGGACTGTATGGCCTGGATGCCCCTTCACGTTCTCAAACAGCAGGGCCGGCCCTCCGGGAGCATAGCTTGCCTTGGCTTCCTTGCTCTGTTTGCCTGCGCTTCCCGCCGAGCCGATCTTCGACACGCGATCGGTGATCTCCGTAATTTCCAGCTCCGGCGACACTTCCTCGCGAATCCGCTTCAGTTCGCCATTCTTTTCAAGAGTCCTGATCCAGTCGCGCAAGTCATCGTAGGCCAAAGCGTGCTCCGTCGGTGGAAACCGTTGCTACCCATACTAAGGCTTCGGCAACGGCACTTTCTCGTAGCGCAGGCGTTGCGCTATGCCTCGTTGTCGTGGCAGCATCCTTCCCGGAAGTGAAGATGATTCTAAGAACGCACCGGCTTTGAAGGGGACGGGCTTCACAGCTTGCAGATCTTTGAAAAGGCACGACTTTTAAGCCGTGCCGAAAACGCTGCAAAATGAGCACAGCTTCAACCGTTGACGGATGGTCTTCTTCGCACCGAGATTTTCCGCAGCCCGTTCAGCCTATGCATAAGCCCAAGGAGAGGGATCGCGAGGATGATCTTGCTGAATATGCCGACACTCCGCCGCTTACGCCACCACCTCGGGAATCACCGGCTGGACTGCATCCAGCGGATACCCCAACCGCTTCCACTCGTCAAACCCGCCGCGTAGGGGCCGCACGCGATCGATACCCAGCTTGTGCAGGGTCATCGCCGTCTTGGCGGCGGTGGCTTCGCTGGGGCACGTGCAGTAAAGCACGATGTCGCGATCGCGGGGAATCTCGTGGATGCGCGCGGCCAGCGCATCGGGTGAAAAATGCAGTGCGCCCGGCAGCATGAAAGGATCGGGCAGCAACTCCAGCGGATGACGTAGGTCCACGATAAACACCGGCACGCCGGAGTCGATTTGCCGCTTCAGTTCCTCCGGCTCGAGCCGCGATTTCACAAGCTCTCTGAGGAAGTTCCGGCGTCGATAAAGGCGGGCCACGAAAAACCCTATGATCGCCAAAATCAGCAATGCTCCCGAAAACCGGCCAACCCAATTCAGAAGGCTTGGGTCCCGTTTGAGGGCATCGCCAAATAGCCTGCCAACCACCAGCAGCGTCGTGATCCAGAGGCCGGCCCCAATGCCGTCGAAGAGCAGAAACCTGGGGTAGGCCATGCCGTTTTCGCCCGCCACGGGCGCAGCCAGCGTCGCCAGCCCGGGCACAAACTTGGCAATCATCAGCGTGACTTCCCGGCGCCGTCCAAACGAGTCCTGCGTTTTGCGGACGCAGATAGTCGGTTCCATCGAGAGTTTGCAGAGGATGCGCAGTACGTGATGACCATATTTCCGGCCTATCATGAACCAGCCCGAGTCGGCCATTAGTGCCGCGGTCATGCCGACCACCAAGGCGACAGGAAAGCTGAGTGCGTGCTCGGCCGTCAGCGCCCCGGCCGCCAGCAGCACCGGTGTCGCCGGCAGCGGAATGCCAAGCTGTTCGATCAGTACCCACGCGAAGAGCAGCAGGTAACCGTACACGACCAGAAAATGAGTGGGGAGAGCCATAGGTGTAGATCCGATCGGGCGCGCACTGTTTTGGACCGCCCGCACAGCCGGCAGAGAGATGCTGGTGGTGCGGGAGTTCTCATTTTATCCGATGTTCGAATCGCGGTTTCGTTGCAAATGGTTCTGCGGGCCGCCGCAATTCAACGTTCAGAAGAAAGGGAGGTGGCTCAAGTCTGACGATCCACAAATGACTGGGTGCCCATTGTCTCGATTCTGAGACTGGGGAGACGAAGAACCTCGACAAACGGGGCTTGCCCATCCAAACCCTTGCCCCACTTGCCAGAAGCTAAAAAGGCCGCCCGAAGGCGGCCTCTCTCGCGGAATCAAAGAATTGGAATCCTTACTGCGCGGTCGCTCCGGTAGACGCCGGCAGCCCGGCCTGCACCTCGGTAGCTTTACCCACAAAATAGTTCCGGTTCCAAAGATTCTTGTAGAACTCCCCGGTCAGCTCCGCAGCCCGTGGGCCGAACGTCGGCCGCCCGCCTTCGAGAAAGAAGACCGTCACCAGCGCGCCCTGAGGCGTGTCGGAGTACGAAACAAACCAGCCGAAGCGGGTTCCGTTGTCGGAGCAGGTGCCCGTCTTTCCGAAAACCGGAAGCTCCTGGAAGTTCGCGCGCAACCGGCGGGCCGTACCATATTCCACCGCTCCGGCCATTCCGTCCTGCAGGTCGGGAACGTACTTCGCGATCTGGAGTGTCCGTTTGACCCTGGGCTGGAAGTCCGCGATCTCTGATGACGTGGTGGGATGCTGCAGGTAGTAGAGCGTTCCGCCGTTCGCAATCGCAGCCACAAACGCGCCCAGTTGCAGTGGGGTCATGGAAACACCCTGGCCGAAGCTGCACATCCGGCCAACGCCCCCGTCGGCCGCTGATAGGGGTTGGTCCGGGTAAACACCGAGTTGCTCCCCGTCAATCTGATACCCAGCCAGTTCGCCGAGGCCAAACTGCGTGGCGTAATGCCGAACCCGATCGAAGCCTAGTTCGCGCCCGAGCTCTTCAAAGTAAAGATTGTTGCTGTGCGCGATCGCTTCCGTCATGTTCATACGGAAGCCCGCAAGCCGCACCGGGGTGTCGCGGGTAACCAGGCCTTCAGACAGCGCCGCAAGGGCCACGGAAAGCTTGATCGTCGAGCATGGCTCGGCGCCCGGCGAAAGCGCCAGCTTCTGGTTCACCATCGCCAGAATGCGCCCATTGGAAGGATTGATCACAACCGCCGTACCGTTCATGTCGCCGAGGGCATCCAGAGCCGCCTGGCGCACCACCGGGTCCTCGCCCGCCGTGTTGTCACCTGCAAAAATGTCGCTTCCCGCGAACGAGCTGGCCGTGAAGCGCTCATAGTAGCGATGGCGGCGGACATGCAGCGATGCGCGCCGCAACGTGCCTGCGGGGCGGCCGCTGCCGCGATAGTGCCGGACTACCAGCGTCCCGTGGGGACCTGTTTGCGTTGAAGTGGCGCGGGCCGGAACAGCGCGATGCTTTCTGGAGTGGCTGGTGACGAGATGTTGGCTGGTCGGTCTGGAATGGTGAAGCATATGAGGAGCATTCAAGGCTAAAGCGCGTGGCGCGCCGGCTCCCATCCCGACCAAAGCAAACAAAAAAGCAAGAACAAAAGACAATCTCATCCAGTCAACGCCCTCTCCACAATAGATACCTACCATGCGTCTGCCGGTGCGAGACACACTTTCTGCTTCTAAGGCCACTCCAAGCGCGCTTGAAAGCTGCGCCGAAAACAGACCGATCTTCCGATTGGACAACACCAGGTGGCGAAAGTTTTCAAATCTGTGGGGATGCCCTCACGACCAATCAGGCTATTGCTTCTTCCTACAATAACCGATTGGCCGAAATCGCCTACCCTTATTCGACCCCACCCAGGTTTTTTTCAGGACTTTGGTTTCACTATAGAGCCGATTTTCTTAGTCCTGCGACAAATCTGCTGTGACGAAAGTCACCGGTAACGTAACCTCTGGGCTCGAGTCGACCCAGATTAGAACTTCAAACGGCGCATGAATGCCGGTACATCCAGGTCCCGCTCTGCCTCTTCGCCGCCGGTGAAGACCGCGGTTGCCGGTTGCGCGGCATGATCCTCAGGTGCCGCGGGGGTGCGTCCTTTGCCGAATTCCGCGTAGTCCCTGGGCAGCGGCGTGTAAGCCGGTTCCTCCGCCAGCTCTGCGAACTGCGGACGGGCGGGCGTCGCGACGTGCTCAGGCTCCTTCGCCGCCTTGGCCGTTCCTTTGCCGCTGGGTGCCGGTGCGGGCGAAGCCGCCACAAAAAAAGCCGGCTCATCCGCCTCCATGTCTTCCTCCGACGCATCGTCTTCGCTCAGAAAACGCGGAGCAGCAGGGGCAGCAGGAGCGGCCGGCGTTGGCGCTGGTTCCCGCATCCAGTTGTCCGACGCCATTACGGGGACCGAAACCACCGGAGCCTCTTCCACGCTCAACATGCGCGCGCGGCGTTCCGGCATCTGGTCCCGGAAGCCCGTTGCGATGACCGTGATCTTGATCTCTTCGCCCATCTTCTCGTCCTGCACCGCGCCGAAGATGATGTTGGCATCTTCATGTGCCGCTTCCTGAATGAGCGTTGACGCCTCGTTCACTTCGGACAGTTTCAAGGAACTGGAACCGGTGATGTTGATCAGGATGCCGCGTGCGCCATCGATTGCGCCGGCCTCCAGCAACGGCGACGCCATGGCGGCCTGCGCGGCCTCAACGGCGCGATTAGCCCCCGAGCGGATCGCCGTACCCATCACTGCGTGGCCCATGCCGGCCATGGTCGTCTTCACATCCGCAAAGTCACGATTGATGATGCCGGAGATGGTGATGATGTCCGATATGCCCTGCACGCCCTGTCGCAGCACGTCGTCGGCAACGCGGAAACTCTCAAAGAACCCGGCGTCTTTGGCCACCGCGAGCAGCTTTTCGTTGGGAATCACGATCATCGTGTCCACGCTTTCGAGCAGTTCCTTCAGGCCGCGCTCAGCCTGCTGCAGGCGTCGCTTGCCTTCAAAAGCAAAAGGCCGGGTAATCACCGCGACCGTCAGGATGCCCATCTCGCTCGCCAGCGAAGCGATCACCGGAGCGGCCCCCGTGCCTGTGCCTCCGCCTAAGCCGGCGGTCACGAAGACCATATCCGCGCCCTCGAGCGCTTCGATAATCTTCTCTGAATCTTCAAGCGCGGCACGGCGGCCCACGTCGGGATTTGCGCCCGCACCCAGCCCGGAGGTGAGACGCACTCCCAGTTGCAGCTTCACCGGGGCCTGCGAAAGCTTCAGCGCCTGCACATCGGTATTGGCGGCAATAAACTCCACTCCCTCCAGCCCCGCCTGGATCATGCGGTTCACGGCATTGCCGCCGCCTCCGCCTACGCCGATCACCTTGATGCGGGCTCCACGCGTACCTTCATCGTGATACTGAATGCGCATCTCACCGGCTTCGTTGACCTTCTGATCCATAGCGGCATTTACCTCAATCTTCGTCATCTCATCCAACTCCTGCTAGTGTTCCGTTTCTAAAGTTCGCATCAAAAATACCCTGTCATCCTGAGCGAGATTGGCGCGCAGTTTGCGCCAATCGTAGTCGAAGGACCTGCAGTTGGGACCTTCGATTTATGCAACGAACTTTCAATTCACCACTCCCTCGCTAAAAACTCGATGCAAATATGGCGCGTAGCTTGGCGCGCAAACTGTTGTTTTCTGCCGCGCGCGTTACCCGCGTGCGATGTGCGTACAAGAGCATTCCGATCGCGGTCGCAAAAGCGGGATGAACCAGTTCGCCGGGCATGTTCGAGAGTCGCACCGGCATTCCCGTTCGCGCTGGAACCCGCAACTGGCTCTCCGTTACGTCCAGCATGCCGGGCAGCGTCGCGCCGCCGCCGGTCAGGACGCATCCGGCGCCCAGTGCATCCACCACTCCGCCCTGACGAAGGCTCTCCTTTACAAAATACAGAAGCTCCCTCGCCCGCGGCTCAAGAATTTCTGCCACGTTGCGCAGTCCCAGTCTCTGCGGCTCAGGATTGGTAATCTCAATCTCCGCTTCAAGGGGCACAGCCGTCACAACCGCGTGTCCGTACTGGCGCTTGATCTCCTCGGCCTGGGCAACCGGCATTTGTAATCCCACCGCCATGTCGTTGGTAAAATGCGCTCCGCCGATCGGAACCGACGCTGTATGCGCCACCGCGCCTTCAAAAAAAACCACCAGGTCGCTCGAGTGCGCGCCCACGTCGAGCAGGCACACGCCCAACTCCCGCTCGTCGGCCGACAGCGTCGCCTCGGCGGCAGCAATCGATTCAAAAACCGCCTCGGTCACTTCGAGGCCCGCACGATTGGCGCAGGTCACCGTGCTTTGCAGCGCGCTGCCGGAGCAGGTGGCAATGTGCAGGTCCACTTCAAGACGCGCGCCCACCATGCCCACCGGGTCGAAGATACCCGGCTGATCGTCAAGGATGAATTGCCTCGGCAGCAGGTGCAGAATCTCGCGATCCGGGGGACGCTCGACCGCCCGCGCCCGCTCCATGGCGGCGCGCACATCGTCGCGCGTAATCTCGCGCATGCGCGCACCCAGATCGATTCCACCATTAGTATTCAGCCCGCGAATGTGCGGCCCGCCCACTCCCACGGCGCACTCATCAATGTTGGCCTGTGCCACCCATTCCGCGCGCTCGATCGCAGCCTTCACCGCCTTGGCCGCTGGAGCCAGGTCAGAGATGAGTCCCTTGCGCATCCCCGCCGATTCCACAACCCCATGCCCGCGATAGCGCAGCGCGCCCTCGTTCAGGTCAGCCGCCAGTACGCGGGTCAGGGCGCTGCCAATGTCCAGCACCACGATCAGGTTGTCCTGCTTCTCACTCATTGTTTGGGACTCACTGGCCCTGCCCTGTCGCCGTAGCGGGGTGTGATTTTGCCGCAGCCTTCTGCCGGCTCCGTTTAAGCGCGGCTCGTTTAGCCTCCGCGCGCTTCTTCTGCTTGATCTTTTCTTGTCTGATTTTTTCCGCTCGGGCTTTTGCCGCCATCGCGCTTGCGCTGGTGTGTGGCTTGACCGCCTTCTTGTCCACTTTTTGGATGGCTGTAGCCTGATGCGCCGTAGCCAAAGGCGCGGCGGCCAACTTCGCCGGATCCGGTTTGGAGATCTTCTTGCTCGCCTTTTGAACTGCCGGAGCTTGATGCGCAGAAGGCTCCTCAGCCAGCTTTGCCGGATCCGGCTTGGAAGCAGGCGGCACCGGCTCTGTGGTCGCGGGCTGGCCGTCGCCAGCGTTCAATGCGGCCTGTGCACCTCCGCCGCCGGGAGTCATCTCCAGCACCACCTGCTGGTCATAACGCAGGTCCACTTCGGCCAGCTTGGGATACTGCTGGCGCCATTCGGCGATATGCGTCTTGTAGCGCTGGTATCGTTCCAGAAAATGGTCTTCGCCAAAGTGCGCCATGATGTCGGCGCCCTGCTCCGGCATTAGCACGCGCGCATCTTCGGGGTCGGTCAAATCGATCTCCGAAAGCTGGTCGGAATAGCGCTGCCCGTTGGCATCCAGTTCGCCCAGCAGGCGCTGATAAACCGCCATCCGCGCCTTGCGCGAGGGCAGGGGATCGTTGGCGTCAATGCCGGTCACCACCGGAAACGAATAGTGATGCTGCGCCATCATCGAAGCGGGCATGTCGAGCACCACGCCGTTCGCATCCACCAGGCCGATCTGCTGCGCATGCCGGACAAATGCCACCGGCTGCCGCTCCACCAGCGACACCCGTACCTGGTCCGGCAAAATCCGCATCACCGTTGCCTGCTGCACCCAGGGAATCTGCTCGAGCTGTTTGCGGCGAAGCGCGATCGGGACAAAGAAGATATTTCGCCCAATATCTTCGCCAAACACCGGCAGCATTTCCGCACGGGTCACTTCGGCTAGGCCGCTGGCTTGTATGTTGCTGGAGCCAGTGATGCGAAAACGCGCATCGCGTTCGAGGAACGTCTTTGCGAAGTGGAATGCTGTGGCGAGTCCCGACGTCACAATGATCGTCCCGAGGCCAAGCGCCACACGTCCCCACGTGCCGGCTGGTCGCCACCATGGTCTGCGCACTGCGTCACGGCGAGCTTTCCCAAATCGCGGGCGCTCGTCACCGTCCGGATCCTCCATCTCAAGCGGCATGCCCGGCAGACCGCGTCCCGAAAGAGGCACACTCTGCTGCACGCGCCGGAAACGGGACTCCGCGGGCGCTTCATCTTCCCAAACCAGGGATCGGGTTCGGTTACTTCCTTTTATCGCCACGCTTGAGCACGGTTCGTGAGATTCGCCAGCCTCAAATATAGCCCGTGGTCGAGGGGCTCGATGCGTGGGTTTCCCTGCGGGAGAACAAGAGGAATCCGCACCGTTACGGGGCATTTTCGACGGCCCGTCGCAGCAGTTCCGCAACCTCCGCATCGGTGGACTGCGGAAATTGAAGATAGAACTGGCTAACTGCTTCGAAATCCTTGGGTTCGTAAACACAAACCAGCTCGTCCACCATATGCCGCAGCAGTGCGCAGCTCATGGCAGGCGCAACCGGCACGGCCACCGCCAACCGTGCCGGCTCCATGGAGCGAAGTGCAAGAATCGATACATGGATGCTCGCCCCGGTCGCAATGCCGTCGTCCACGAGGATTACCGTTTTTCCCCGAAGAGCGGGCGCTGGACGCTCCGCTCGATACATCGCCGCTTTCTCGTGCAGGCGCAGCCGGGTGGCATCGCTGATCTGCGCGATCTGCAGGGGGCCAACGTGAGCGGCTCGTACAATGTCCTGATCCAGAAAGCATTCGCCGCTTTCCGCCATCGCGCCAAAAGCCAATTCCTGTTTCCCGGGAACCCGAAGCTTTGCTGCGAGGAAAACATCAAGCGGAGCCTCAAGCGCCCGGGCCACCTCGTAGGCCACCACCACCCCGCCCCGCGGAATCCCCAGCACCACCAGCTTTGGATCGCCGCCAAACACCGTCAGGCGCACCGCAAGTTGCCGCCCCGCATCCTCCCGATCATGGAAGACCATCTTCGCCCTCCTTGCTCTAGCTGAACTTAGCCGGCATCGAAAGTCAGCTCCGGGCGAACGTCGCCATCTTGTCACCAATCTGCGTGACATGGCAAACGGAGCGCGCCCACCAACTCCGGCCTCAACAGATTGCGGAAAAACTCTCCCAGCGAGGATTCGCGAGCGCCTCGCAACAAACTCGCCAAAAAGGCCGAGCGGCCGATGTTTGGAGGCTTTAGCCGATGAGGTATTTGCTCCCCGGCAACAGCGAGAGCAGCTTGAGCCCGAGATAGGTAATAAGGAAAGTAGTGAATGCGATCGCTGGAATGCGCACAAAAGCATTCCCGATGATGGGCGCCATGCGGGCATGAACGGCGTTGAGTACGATGATGTGCGCCAGGTACATGCCATAGCTCATGCGCGAAAGATCGTCGATCAATCGCCATAGGAGGCTGTTGCTGCGATTCGCATGAATGTTTCGGAAGAGCAGGAAGAGTCCTGCTGTCATGATCGCAACGTTCAGTATGGTGAAGTTCCACGTCAGCTCGAGGCTCCTTACTTCGTGCTCGTAACGAAGTCTGTAGAGAAACCCTCCGGCGGTAGCGGAGTAACCCACCACAATCATGCCGATTGCGAGCCAGTCGATACGCCACGAAGGCGCCATCCAGAATCGCTTGATGTAGGCGGCCAGTACGGCATAGCCGATGAAGCCTGAGAAGTAGTAGAGGGTTGGCGTTGCATTCCAATAATACTCGCCCCATACCTCCGCGAAGAAGAGGTGAATAAAGGGCAGCGTCAATGTCACGGCCCAAAGCGCCAGGAAGAGTTCCATGCTCTTGCGGCTTGCCGATACGATCCACGGCGAGAATACGGGTGCGATAAGGTAGATCGCCATCAGCATGTAGACGAACCACAGGTGGCCGACTTCGGTGCCGTAGTTGACGGGGATTTTGGCGATGTTGAGCAAGGCGGTCTGAAGAGTGATCGCTCCTTGCGCGTAGTAATAGAAGGCGTAGACTGCGCACCAGACCACGAAGGGAATCAATACGCGGGTGAAGCGCTTCCGGAAGAATTTACGCTCATCTTCGATGGGGAAAAGGAAGAATCCGGTAATCATGACGAACAGCGGCACGCAGACGCGCATC
>CAVQZQ010000072.1:0-181189 GCA_963718435.1 uncultured Acidobacteriota bacterium
GACAGCCTCAATGTCCCATTCAGAATTGATCTCGATTCCGAAGATCTGTTGGGATCGCTACTGCACATCATTGAATTACGTCGGGGACTCGATGCCGAGATAGCCTTTCTTGCGGCAACGCGCCGCAAGCGCGACCAGATGACAGCGATTCGACGGGCTTTAACCAATATTGAAAAGGCCAGCAAGATCGGCGGAGATGCGGCGGACGAGGACCTTGCCTTTCATTTATCCATCGCGCAGGCAACTGGTAACCCGCTGTTTCTTGAATTGCTGCGCTTTCTCAATCAATTTCTCTACATCGCGATTCGCGTCACGAGGGCCAATGAGGGCCGGCGCATCGAATTCTCAGAGCAAGCACACGTTGAGCACATGGCCATTGCCAGTGCAATTGAGCGGCAAGATCCCGAAGCGGCGGCAATAGCCGCGAAGACTCACATGATCAATGCCGCAGTGCGCATAAAATCTGCCGATGCGGAGTTCTGGACCGTTGAACTCAGGCATCTGGCTCAGAGTTTCGATAGCGCCGGAATAGGAAAAAAGACGGAGGAGGGAAAAACCAGGCGGTCAAAATTTAGCTGAATAGTTTCGGAGCAAAGACACCATATTCAGCGAAAGCCACCAAAACGGAGATGTATTTTTCCGTACATGCAGAGCGCTCTTTGCTCGTGGACCGTTAGAGCGGCCAAGAACCCCGCAAACCATATTGAACCTGAGTTAACGTACGACAATTCGATTGTTTGCCGCGACACCGAAGAGAGACGATCCGCGAGGCTGATTCTGCGTAGGCCTCACTGTACCAGGATCAATCATCCCTCAGAGGTAAATGAGTGTCTCACAACAAGGAGAGAAAGCTATGAACGATTTGAGCAGGCGGGAATTTGTCGTAACATCGGTTGCGGCCGCCATGAGCACAATGTTGCCCGCCAAAGCGTTGGCAATGGGTCAGCCGGGCGGTCAGGAACGCAAAGTCATCGACGCATGGGGACACGTCTCGCTGCCGCGCTTCTTCAGCGCAGATGATTTCATCCAGATTCTTGACTCCAATCACGCTGAGGCCGCGGTCGTAGGCACCGCCATGACCTGTCCTGACCTCACCGAGTTATCGCACGCGATCATGAAGTATCCTGATCGGCTCCGTCCATCGGTCTGGCTCTGGGAAAGACGCCGGAGGAACGGCGAGCTTTATCACGGCGCAATTCGAGGCCGGTTCCACAGGCATTCGGCTGCCTGCCCGTTGATCCCCAAAGAGCCGGCGATCCTGGATCTGGTCGGCAAGTATGGACAAGCGGCCTATGTAGAAGGCAGCGATGGATACCAGGTCGCAACCCGTGTCCTGCTGAACTTCATCGACAAGTATCCGAAGCGGTCGCTCCGGAACTCATTTTCCCGGCCAACGGACACTGCAATCTTCGGCAAGGACGACCTGGTTCGCCAGTTATTTCGTCACCCCGTTCACTGATCTCTCTCGCCCAGGGATTTCAGAATCAGGGGATCCTCAAGCCTTGGACGTTCGCGCTGATTGAAGAAGCTGGATGGAGTAAGGTAATGTACGGCAGCGAATTTCCGGTTGCGCTGTGGCGCGATGAAACCTTCAAGTCCACGCAGGGCTGGATCGATGCCGTTGGCCTGAATCCTACGGCTGAAGAGCGGCATAAGTTCTACTACCAGAATGCACACGATTTATTCTTTCAGAAGAGCGTCCGACTCATCAAATCGATCCCAAGTGGGAGCGGATGGATATGAAATCCGTGGCACCGGTGTGGCTCTTCCAACTGCAGGGAATCGAATCGCACCAAGGGCTCGATTTGCCTGAAGATGCTCACCGCAAGATCATGGTGAATTACCTTGCCGCTGGCGATGATGCGAAGGCCGGAAGCTATCGCGACTTCGTGACAAATATGCTGATCAACACCGCCAACAAGTTATAAACACCAATCCATTGCCCGCACCAGAAATCGAGGCTTGTATCCATGATGAATCGTCGCGATATATTGAAAGCTGGGGTAGGGGCTGTGCCCCTACTCGCGGGAGCAGCCGCCCTGAGCGAATCTGCTCATGGCATTCTTGTGACAGGCTCAGGCCTGCCGCAATCTTCGACCGCGGGGCCTTTGCCATGGCAGAGACAAATTCGTCGCGCCGGTCAGTTGAATATGACCGAGCATGACCCTGTCTCGCTGGATGTGGAGGCATGGGCAGATTACTGGGCGAATCTGAAGGTCGGCATGACTTACATCAGCGTTACCGGAATTCTGGCGTACTACCAGACCAAGGTGCCGTTTCATAAGAAGGGAAAATTCCTTGGCGATAGGGACTTCTTTGGCGATTGCCGCGAGGCCGCCCGAAAGCGCAACCTTCGAATCATCGCGCGCCTGAGCCCCGACCTGAACTGGGGCGACGCTGTTGAGGCACATCCAGAGTGGTTTGAGCGCGACAAGCAGGGCAACGTCATTCCCGACAAAGATGATCCCCGCCTGTTTCGCACTTGTATGTTTTCCAGTTACATGACCGACTATATCCCGGCGATCATTCGAGAGGTTACTTCTCTATATGATGTCGATGCGGTATTTACCAATGGCTGGCCGCCCCTCGGCATTCTCCCTGTCTGTTATTGCGCAGCGTGCAGGCAGTTGCCGCCTCCAGGAACTCCGGCGTTTTGGGCAAAGCTGAATGACCGCGTGGAGTATCTCTGGAAGTTCTACGATTCTCTGGTCAAGGAGAAACGTCCTGCAGCATTTTACTTTGCAAACCTTGGTGGAGGCGCACGCTCCAGCGTCAATCTCGTCCGGCTGGGCAAACTGTGCGAGTGGTTCCAAGGTGACAACCAGGGCCGCGGCGGAGAAGATGCGCCCATTTGGCTCTGCACGCTTCAAGGCCGTGTCTGCCAGGCGATCCAGGACGGCAAGGCAGCGACGAATGTCACCGGTGCGTGGTCCACGGGACCGATTCGTTGGCGGAATGTCGGCAAGTCGCCTCATGAGGCAGTGATGTGGCTTAGCGAAACCAGCGCTAGCGGCATGATTCCTTACTGGCATCTGATTGGCGGCGAGAAGGGCATGGGCGAAGATCGCCGCACGCTCGAGACGCCGAAGAAGTATTTCGCCTGGACAGCGAAACACGATCCGCACTTTGTGAACAAGCGCACTATTGCCAACGTGGGCGTCGTCATCGGGCAGAGCACCCACCTGTTCTACAAGCCCCAAACTGACGCGACTATGCAGCAGTTCCTGAACGGCATGTACTACGCGCTGCTCGAAGGCCGATTCCTCTTCGATTTTGTTCATGAGGACAGAATGGAGTTGGAGCGCCTAAGCAAATACGCCGCATTGATACTGCCGAACGTCGCCATGCTGAGCGACGCGCAATGCGAACAACTTCGAGCGTACGTGAAAGCCGGCGGTTCGCTGCTGGCCACGTTTGAAACCAGCTTGTACGACGAAAACAACAATGCTCGGGATAACTTCGGCCTTGCCGACATCTTCGATATTAAAAAGACCGGCGACGTGATCCCCACCAACGGCAATGCATATTACGCCCGTATCGAGCGCAGACATCCCATAGTTGAAGGCTTTGCCGATACGAATTGGTTACCGGGAGCAGAGTACCGCGTGCCGATCGCGCCTGTCGACAATCCGGTTCTGACTGTGGTGCCCGGCTTCCCTGCCTATCCGCCGGAGCTGGCCTATCCACCCACGCCCAACACCATTATCCCGGCAGTCGTATTGCGGGAGAAAGGCACGAGCCGCCTGGCGTACATCTCCGGCGACGTCGAACGCAGCATGTGGGTTTCCGGTCACACCGACCTGAGCCAGCTTTTGCAAAACACGGTGAAATGGTTGTTGAAGGACGAGCAGCCAGCCACTATTCAAGGTTCAGGACTCGTCGAAACCTTCGCCTACGAAACCGAGGCGGGTTTCGCATTGCACGTGCTGAACTACACGAATCCAAACGTGCATCGGGGAACAATTCGCGAGTTCTACCCCATTGGCGCGCAGTCGGTGAAGTTCGAGATTCCTGCCGGAAGAACAGTTTCCCGCGTTCAGTTACTGAAGGCGGAAACGGACATACCGTTCAAACAAGTGATGGGTGAAATAGAATTTACGATCCCGAGCGTAACCGAGTATGAGGTTGCGGCCATCTACTCCTAGCAAGCATCGCGCTTCAATTCCTATGTGAGAGAGTCTCTGCGGCCAGGGTCTTCGGGGGAAAAATGATCGGCATGCGTCAGGCTCTTGCAGCATTCATCATGGCGGCAACCATTCTCCGGCAGACCGCACATGCACAGGGGTTACCAGCCACGTCGACGATTCAGCGGGTCGGAAGCCTTGATGTTCTCACCCTGCACCGAACCCGCACATCGGATGGAAAGCGCCCGCAGTTTCTGTCCGTGACACTGCTTCCCAATCGGGGCATGGATGTATTTCAAATCACCGCGGACATTCCGGGCCATGGAGAAACACAACTGATTGCGTCGACTTCTCTCGAAGACGCCGCGCGCCGCATGGACGATCCGAATGGCAACCCCTGGGGCTATGTCGGCTCGGGCATGGGCGGCGCATTCCTTATTCCTTGGTCGAGCCGCATCAGTGGCGAACCGTCGCCAGACCATAGCACCATCTCGACCGACTGGCACGGCCACACGCTCACGCTGCACGCCAACTCCAACGGAAAGTACGCCATTCATGGCCTGCTCCACAAGACACGGATGGACGACCTGAGAACGGTAACGACCGGCGACGGCCAGACAGTTACGGGCGTGCTGCATGCAGGCGATTTCGGAGGGCGGTGGCTCTCGGCAACCGATCTCCGGTTCACGATCAGTCTCGATGCTGATGCTGTGGAAGTAAAGATCGAGGCCACAAACATCGGCGATCAGCCCGAACCCATGGGGATCGGATGGCATCCTTATTTCGCTTTACCCAGTCATGACCGCGCCCAGGCGCTGTTGAATGTAGCTGCAGAGCGCTATGCGGAAACAGTGCCGAGCGATGGATTGACAACCGGCGCGCTGACGCCAGTTTCCGGAACTCAATTTGATTTCCGCAATCCCGAAGGAGCGCACCTGCCTGCCGCTCCAATCAATGTGAATCTCTCCATGTTGCATCGTAACGGATGTGTTGCACGCCTCCGCGATCCATTGGCAGATTACGGTCTTTGCGTGAAGCTGCTCTCGCAGGCAATGCGCACAATTCAGATCTACTCGCCTAAAAATGCGCCATTCGTGGCTATTGAGCCGCAGTTCAACTTCCCCGATCCGCTCGGACACGAGTGGAAGAGCATGAACTCTGGCCTCGTCACACTTGAGCCCGGTGACACGGTCGCGTGGCACGTTCGGCTCGAACTCTTTAAACCCAGAGCACTTCGCGCACCGAAGCTAGACCAAATCAACTGATGGCCGGCCAGTCCGGGCTGGCGGCAATAAAAGCAGAGCAGCAAGGTCTGCCTGCAGCCTGAAAATCCCATGATCTCAGCGCCCGTGCCGTCGGGACTGAACAAGTTATATTGCCATGTGTGGCGGAGAGGTAGCGATTCTAATCCAAACTTCAGAAAAGCCAATGAATAGATGGTGTAGGCGTCACCGAGCCGCGTGCTATAGCTGTGCTATCGTTTCGGCTGCGAGGACCCCATGCCGAACTGACAAGATCTCCGGCACGAAAGCCAAGCGGCCAGGGCTCGATGCCATGATGACCGATGCACGCCGTGGCCGCTTCGACGTTGTCCTAGTCTGGGCTTCGGACCGGATCGCCCGGTCGGTGAAACACTTCCTCGATGTTTTGGACGAGCTGAATCGGCTGAAAATCGAGTACGTCAGCTTCCGGGAAAATATCGATACCGGCGGTCCGCTGGGCAGGGCCATCGTGATCATCATCGGTGCAGTCGCCGAACTGGAACGCAACCTGATCATCGAGAGGGTGCGCGCCGGCATGCGGCGCGCCCGGCTCGAAGGCCAGCACATCGGCCGCAAACCGCTGGTCCTGGACAACACCGCTATCCAGCGAGACCGTCAGCATGGCCAGAGCCTTCGCCAG
This sequence comes from uncultured Acidobacteriota bacterium, assembly GCA_963718435.1. GTDB lineage: Bacteria > Acidobacteriota > Terriglobia > Terriglobales > Acidobacteriaceae > Telmatobacter. Next base: position 6,027 of record CAVQZQ010000072.1, read on the forward strand.
ATCGCGAAAGGCCATCGCATCTCGACGGCCACCGTGCAACGTGTGCTCCGCGGGCACACCCCAACCTCTGAGGAGCAAGTTGCATGATCGATGAATCTGCTGCAGTTTTACCGCTATGGATGTTGATATCGGCCACCTTCGGCTTCATGATCGGAGAGGCTGTCGGAGGCCAGGCCCGGATTCGCAAGTATCTCGAGCAAGCCAATGACGATCTTCGCGATCAGATCCATGAAGCCCAACCCGGCGCACCGGACCTGCAGCGTGAACTCGGCCAGCAGCGCCGGGTCATTAATGACATCCACAAGCGAATCATCGTTGTAACAAAAGGCCTCCAAAAACCCACCTCGTAAACCCCACATAATCAACGGCCGGATCTCAACGATCCGGCCGTGTCAAAAGGTATGGGTTAAATCACAGTCGAGGACGCCCTCTCAGGGTCGAGGTTGCCAGGAACAGTCAGCTCTTGAATCGATCTCCGGACACATGCCGACATCTCGGTACAAATCCGAACCTCGACGCTGACAGGCGGACCCGGACTGAGAACGGCAGATGTACATCGATTGCCAGGATGGCAATGCGTTAACCCAAGTTGCATCCATGTTGAATGCTTATCTGGCCAACCCCATACTGTATTGCTGCTTTGAGAACGTCGACTTTTATGTCTGCTAATGTTTTGAATTTGATGCAATACCCTGTCACGCTTGCTTTGCCGAGATCCCGTCCAATGTCTGGGCCAGGTACTTCTTGTTCTCTACTCCCATAATGTAGACGGAAATGCCTGTTGTATTAGCACTGACACCGATTTGATAGAACTCCCTGGTTTTTCCATTGGCATATTCAATAGTTCGGGATCCATATCCAATGTTTGGGTTGGAAACGATTTTTCCTCTCTCGTCTTTCCATCCAAGAACCACAACTTACAAGCTGGCATCAACGCCAAAATCATGCTATGTAGCTCTTGCATTTCGCTACGTTTTGGCTCCGGTTGAGCAGCAATGTACTCCTTTATTTGTTTCTGCACCGTCATGTTGATCTCCTTGGCCTAACGGTAGTCCACTGCTCCGGGAAACACCGGATCGGATCGGCCTGGTAAGCAGTGTCAATCGATAAAAATGATAATGGAGCATCGCCGCCAATACGAAATCCTGCCTGAAGTTTCACGCCAAAGCGCATGTTGATCCATCGTTGGCGGCAGCGCGGATTAGTCCCGAAAACGCCCGTGGTAACGCCGATCCTCAAGGACTGCTCGTTCACGAAAATCCAGTCGCCATGCCGACATTCCGGTACTAACTTCGTCGGCGAGTGATTGGTGACTTGTCGACAGTTGAGAGCCATTCTGTTAGCCGGTCCAATACTGCCAATTGCCCCAAAGTTTTGCTCGTGTTACGAGGGCCAGTGCGGTCAAGCCAATCTCGATGCGGATTAGATCGCGCGTTCTTGCCGTACACGTGGCGTTGGAATCGATGCGGCGAATATCAACACTGCGCCCGCCACAGCGAGGTTGTACGCGCTGGCTCCCCAGGCCTGATGCAGGTGGGGCTCCCCGAATATGATCGGCACCAATATAACCTCGAAGATCAGCAGCATCAGCGCCAGCAGACGGGCAGCCAGTACGTTCAGAATTCCGCTGAGGATCGCAAGACCAGCCAACATGAAACCAATCCCGCTGATCAGTACCCAGAGGGGTGCGCCGAAGGGCATCGAATGCGGAATCATACGTGCAGGGGCCTTCGGGTTGCTGAAGTGTGCGAGCCCGAACAAGACTCCGCTGAGTCCAAAAATCCAGCGGGCAAGAAGCGGCGCCTTGGCGGCCCAGCGTGAAGCAGGTGGGGCAAAGGACGCGTAAACAACCACGCACCCAGCGACCACAATGAACTGCTGCAACATTTCTCCGAACACACCCAGGACGAGCGTAGTGTGAAGGCCAAATCGGTGAGGCATGGTGTAGAGCCTCGGCAACGAGAACATGCCAAAGATGGAATAGATGACGGCTGTTGCGATTGCGCCCGCGCGAGCGGTTCGCGGCCAGAGCATCGCCGCGCCCGCAAGAATCATCCAGACGCCGGCGATATAGGCAAAGATCGCGCGGCCTGGAATCGGGACTCCCAGAGCTGCAATCGGTTGGTGGCCGGGATCAAAATCGCCCCAGATCAAATCGAATATTCCGGCAAAGATCGTCGCCACGCCGAGCAGATAAACTTCGAATCGCATGCCAGCGAGACGATCGGAGTTTGCAGGCTCCGCAAATTCGCTCATGGGTCTCCTCACTCAGCATTGATACTATTCACACATTGGCCCAACAAACAGGGCCATTTTGAGCCAAATCGCCTGGACCAAGTGAGAATCTTTTGTCCAAAGCAGTCAGCTCTTACGAACTTACGCTGCGCGCGCGTCCGCGCAATCAGACTCTAACGAGCTGGCTCTACGCAGAACTGCGCTCCGCAATTCTTCCGGGTCGATTGGCACCTGAAACCAGATTGCCTGCGTCGAGCGACTTTGCCATCCAGCACGGACTCTCCCGGGGAATGGTTGTCAACGTATTCGAACGCCTGCAATCCGATACCTCAGTGTGTCGCGCGGGCGCTCCAGATACAGCCCAAAGACATCTGAGGACTAATCCCAGGATGTCGACGCAAGTACCAAATATTGATTACGGCGTGGCACTCGCCAAGAAGGACGTTGGATGCGCCATTGGCGGTTATGCATCTACTTCCACTACCGCTGGCAGGCCGACCTGTGAGATAGATCACACACTCCGAACGCACCTTTGTCGATTCCTTTGATCTTAGGCATCACCTCTACGATGAGACGCGTCACACTTCATATCGGTTCGTGTATCCCATTCATTCGGTTCGCTGAAACCTCAAGAAGATGCAAGAAAGGCAGGAACCTGTGGCTCAGCACAAAGGAATGGTCAAGTGGTTTAACAACGCCAAGGGCTACGGATTCATCGGACGGGATGACGGGCCGGATGTATTCGTGCATTATTCTGCAATTCAGTCGGATGGATACAAGGCGCTGAAAGAGGGCGATGAGGTCGAGTTCGACATAGTCAAGGGCCCGAAGGGCCCCCCAGGGTGATGCAGTGACCCTCTTCAAGCACACTACCCCGGGACAGGCTGACAGAGTGGACGACCGGGCGTGGTTGCAAGGCCCGTTGGACGGTGCTGCATTTTGAACTGGGCTCGGGGAGAGTCTCAGGTATGAGCGATTTTGAAAAGCGCTTCGCACTGAAAGTGGGGATCCTGGGGCAGGCTAGGGCGCGACCAGATTCACAATCGCGGCACTGCCTGAAATTGGTTATGCAAAGACCGGGCTCAAACCTCGGTAATCACCGACCAGATTGGAAAAGTACATGTTGACGATCATGCCATCAACCGACAATTGATATCCGAGCGGAGGAGGCGGAAACCGTACGGAATCACAAAGCGTTCTTCGAAATCCGATCCATGTAACGACGAGTGGCACTCAATGCAAGACTCTTTCGCGCTCGGGGCGTGAGCAGAGTTTGTTCGCGCATCGAGGGAGGTCGATGGCAAGTGGCATTGTAGACAGATCGTGTTGACATTTGCGGAAGTCAAAAGCTTCGGGAAGTTTCCGCCGTGCGGTACATGGCATGCCATGCAGCCTCCTTCTGTGACGGCCGGGTGCTCATACACGAACGGTCCCGCGAACCTCTTGTGACACTTGAAGCAGACCAGATTCTGCCGAGCGACAAACTCCGAATTCTCCGTATGGGAAGCGGCATGTGGATCATGGCAATCAGTGCACTTTACGGGTTGCTCATCCACTTTATGATGAACGGGCATAACGAACTCCTGCTCGACGTCTCCGTGACACTTGAAGCAGAGCCCAGGCTGCGATACCTTCAGCCGTTTTTCTTCTTTACTGCTGTGGACGGTGTGGCATTGGACGCAGCTTACGTTGCTGGCGGCGTGAGCTGATCGATCGAAGTTCGCATGTTGTCCGCCATGACAGCCAAGACACCTGGCATCCGCCTCTTTGACCGGGGCCTTGGCGGGATTGAAGATCCTGGACGTATCGACGCTTTCGACATGCGCCTTGCTAGGCCCGTGGCAGTTATCGCAGGTGACCTCGCGGCCATCATTCATCTTGACCCTCTTGCCGTGTGGACTATCGATGAACTCCTTGACCACCCCTGCATGGCAAGCCACACAAGAGCTCAAGAGGTCGCCTGCTCTCCTGTGGCTGGCATAGTCGTCCCAAACGCCGGAATGCACAGAAAGGCCGCTCCCAGAATCAGAACTGATAGGTCGCGCGGATTCGGCCGGTTGGCAGCGACTGAACCAGATGGCAATCGCGTTAATGGGCGAGCCTTTAGCATGGTTGGCAAGGCAACGTGCTCATTCTGTTATCCGAACGTAATTGAAGGACTGACCCACGAAATCTGCCCTACCAACTACTCTTCTGTTTTTGTTGTTTTGACCAAAGGTAGTCGGCGATTCGATGGATGTCTTCATCGCTCAGGACGCTCTTCCACGAAGGCATGTAGAGCGGCGGGGCCGGTTTGGCGGAGTTCTCCAGCGGCGGCTGTTTACCGTTCTGGATGATCTTAATCACCTCGCCTTCGGTGTAGTCGTCGGAGGCGTGGAGTAGGGACGGAACCTCGCCGCCCTGGCTGTTGGGATTGGGGACGCCTCCCTGGAGTTGCAGGCCGTGACAGCCGACACATCCGAAGCGGGAGAAGCTCTGCTTGCCGGCTTCGATGGCGGCATCCTGGGCGGTGAGCGGCCGGGAGCGTTGCGCGAGGATGGTCTGGGCGTCTTCCGCGGTGGCGGTGGCCATGAATGCGATGATGGCCTTTCTGGCATTTGTCTCCAGATCGTAGGCCGGCATGATGCTGCCCGGATAGATGAGTTGGGGATTCACGAGATGCTCGTCCAGCCAACCGGGAGAGTGGCCTTTAGCAACTCCCAACAAATCGGGACCGCTTTTCGCTCCGACACCGCCGATGTTATGGCAGGCGATGCAGTTCTTTTCGACGAACAACTCGCGGCCATAACTGGCGCTGGGGATCAGGCGGACGCTGGAGTAATAGGTGCCCATCTGTTCGTTGGTCAGCGACAACATATAGAACGTCAGCGCGCGTGCCTGTGCCTTGGTGAAATTGAAATTGGGCATGGGCGAGTTGCGCGATACGGTGTTGGGATTGAGGAAATGGCGCTCCAGCCAATCAGGCGAACGGTGGACGGCGCCTTCTTCGGTGAGATCGGGCCCAACGGTTCCGCCGACGCCATTCAGTTTGTGGCAGCCGCGGCAGCCCTGGGATTCGAACAGGCGGCGTCCATCGGTCAACTCCGGCACACCGGGTACTTCGCCTTCTTTGTGGCAGCGCCCGCAAGAGGCTCGGATGTAGTCCTTCGGGCAACAGGGGCTCCTGCCAGAATTCGATCTTGCCATGGGCGCTCTGCTTATCGGTGGCGAGGCCCTGGCCACCGTGGCAGACGGTGCAGCCGAACTTCGCCGGAACGTGCGGGGCGAGATTGGCGTGAAACGCGAAGGGCTGTGGGGCGCTCTTCATGGTGGGGTCTTCGGCGCCAAGGTGGCAGGTGGTGCAGCGGTCGACACGCTGCAAGCCAGGGAGCAGATCCTGGCGGATAACGAGGACGGCATTCAGTACGTTGGCCTTGGCGGCGGAGTTGGGCTCGCCGAGCGATTCCAGCCGGTGGAACTCCTGCTGATAAGTTTTCCAGGCGGGGGTGCCGGCTTGCCAGACGGCTCCCAGCATGAGGGCCAGCACGACCAGGCTCAGCGCGAAGAAGAACTGCGGCAGTCGATTTTCCATTTACTCAGCCCCCGTGATGTGTACCCACGGCGGAACCAGCGCCCAGCCCGGACCGCGGAAGAAGCGTCCCACCACGATCAGAACAACGTTGGCGACAACGAAAAGGGTGAACGGCCCGGATGGCCCACTTGCGATCGTGCGGCCGGCGACTGGGATTCCGATCGAGATAGGGAATCGCCAGAAGCGCCAGCACCATCAACGTGGAGCGATCACGCCGCCGAGCAGCGCAGAGTGACTCACCAATTCCTGCAGCCCGAGGAAATACCACGGCGCCTTGGCCGGATTTGGCGTCTTTGCGGGATTGGCCAGCTCTTCCAGAGGCGCATTCAGGAACAGCGACATCGTCATGATGGTGGTCACAGTCGCCATGAGCACGACTGCCTCCCTGACAAAGGCGTACGGATATGAGAAGACTGTGTCGGCCTCCTCTTCCGAAGTCACCGTTTCAAAGATGGGCTTGCCAGTGACGACTTCCATCAGTCCGTAGGTTTTGTCTTGTTGAAGCTGCCACTGTTTCAGTGCCAGGGTTCGAGTTCGGTGCGCCGATAGTGACCAGCGCGCTCCTGCTTTGTCACCTTCAGCTTCCAGACTGGCCGCGAGAGCCCGCCATCCTTGCGGACGCGCCAGAAGTGCACGATAGTAAAAAGAATGATGAGTGCCGGCAGCACCGCTACATGGAGCACGTAGAAGCGCAGCAGCGCGCCTCGCCTACGCTGTGGCCGCCGAGAAGAATCTCGCGCAGCTGTCCGCCGATGAAGGGCGCATAACTGCCAATGTTAGTTCCAACCGTAATCGCCCAGTATGCAAGTTGGTCCCACGGCAACAGGTACCCGGTAAAGGAGAGCCCCAGCGTGAGCAGAAGCAGGACACGCCTACAACCGGGTTGAAATTGCCGTGGCTTCTTGTACGAGCCGGTGTAGAACACCCGGCACATGTGAAGAAAGACGCAAACCACCATGCCGTGCGCCGCCCAGTCGATGCATGGCTCTGAGGAAGGGCCCCATGAAAACAAACTGCAGGTCCTTCATGTCCTGGTAGGCCTGGGGTGGATGGCCTGTAATAGCACATGAGCGCTATCCCGGTAGTGACGAGGATTATGAAGAGAAAGAAGGTGATGAAGCCCAGATAGAAGCTGTGCTTGAACCTGAGATTTTCTTTTTTCACCTTGGCCGGATGGATGTGCAGCCAGACATTGAGAAAGACCAGCTCGGACTTTCCCTTGTCGGTGGTAAGCGGATCCCGCCGCACGATCGATTGCCAGACTTCGCGAATCAGATTCATCGTTACACCATCAACCGGTAGCTGGAAGGCACGATCTTGTCCTTGTTGATACTCAGTTGTCCGTCACGAGCCAGGGTGACTTCAAACCAGTTGAGCGGCCGCGGTGCTGGACCATGGATCACTGCGCCATCGGGCCCAAAGACGCTCCCGTGACAAGGGCAATGGAACTTCTGGTCGCTGCTGAAGTGTGCGACCGTGCAGCCGAGGTGCGTGCAAACCGCGCTGGCCGCGGCGAAACCCTTGTCGCGATCGCGAAACACAAAGATCTTTTTCGTCGGCCAGAAATGTCGGAGGCCCGAAAGGAAAGTCGGCGGGGCTGCCGATTTTGAAGGACTGTGGCGGCTCATAAAAGACGCTCGGCACCAGAAACCGCCCCACAGCGCCAACGCTCACTGCAACCGCCGAACATAGGGCCGCCATGCCTGCTCTTCCCCAACTGAGAAATGCTCGTCTGTTCATTCTCATGCTCCCTATTCAAAGACTTCACGTTCTTGCTGCTCCAGGGCCTCCATGGTGATCGACCCGGTTGGGCACCGCTCGGCGCAGAGTCCGCAGCGGATGCACTTCTCTTCGTCCTTGATGATGGCCCCCGCCTGGCCTGCTTTCAGTTCAGCGGCAGGAACGCCGTAGCGATGCTGAATCAAAGCGTCGTAGCGCGCGTCGCCGCTCACCTGCACCAGGTCCACGAGGCGCAGGCAACTCTCAGGACATACATCCACGCAGCCAGCACAAAGGATGCATTTCGATCCGTCGAAGATCGTGTTCACCTGGCAATTGAGGCAGCGCTTTCCTTCCGCGCGGCCTTGTTCTTCGTCAAAGCCCAATTCCACCTCGGCGATACCGATGCGCCGGTTGGCAGCAAGAACCGGCATCTTTTGCCGCGAAGTGGTTAGGAAGCCGCCCGGCATCTCCCAGTTGGGCAAAATGCGGAAACGGCTCAGCACCGTCTTGGCGGTTTTGCCACTGAGGTAAACATGAATCGAGCGCGCCGACTTATGCCCATTGGCCACAGCCTCAACCAGGATGCGCGGCCCGAAAGCCACGTCGCCGCCGGCAAACACGCCAGGTGCGGTGGTCATCAGGTTTTCGTCGATCTTGAGGATTCCGCGCGGCGTAACCCGCACTCCCTCGTCTCCAGTAAGGAAAGAGAGATCAGCCTGCTGGCCGATAGCCAGGATCACGCTATCACAGGGAATAATCTTCTCTTCGTCGCTGAATGCTGGATTGAAGCGGCCGTTTTCATCGAAGACCGTGAGACAGCGGCGAACTTTGAGTCCTGTGACGACGCCATTCTCGCCGACAATCTCCTTTGGCCCCCAGCCGTTGTCGACCACGATGCCCTCGTGCTCGGCTTCTTCGACTTCGCCTTTCCATGCGGGCATTTGCGCGCGCGATTCCAGGCTGACCATGTCCACTTCTTGGGCGCCCGAACGCGAAGAGAGCCATGCGCGCCGCGTCAAAGGCGGGCTGCAAGCCCTTTGCATCGTCATCCTGTTCGGCAAAATCAACTGCCTCGTGCACCAGACGAACGGCTGCCCGGGCAACATCGATGGCCACGTTGCCGCCGCCCACCACAACCACACGCTTGCCCAGTTCAATCTCAAATCCGAGGTTGACGTTGATCAGAAAGTCGATGCCGTTGTAGACACCTTGAAGATGAGCTCCAGGAATGTTGAGTTCGCGTCCCTTGTTGAGCCCGGTGGCAAGCAGAACTGCATCGAACTTCGACCGCAATTCCGCAAAGGAGATGTCGCGTCCCAGCGTCACGCGCGTATGCAGCGTGACTCCCATAGCGAGAATGTTGTCGACTTCCATCTTGATGATTTCCCGCGGCAGGCGAAACTGCGGAATGCCAAGATAGAGCATTCCGCCCGGGACGGGTGCGGATTCAAAACTTCAACCGTGTAGCCCAACAGCGCAAGATCGTGGGCGCACGTAAGGCCGCAAACGCCTGCTCCGATGATGGCGATACGCTTGTCGCGCTTGGGAGCGAACGGCAGTCTCTTGCGCGCCGGATCGTGCCCCGTACCAAGATTGTGGCGATCGGTGGCATAGCGCTTCAATGCACAAATGGCGATGGGTTCGTCAATCTTGCCGCGCCTGCAGTTGTCTTCGCAGGGGTGTGCGCAAATGCGGCCCAGAACGTATGCGAATGGATTGGGCGCGCGGGCCAGCAGGTACGCTTCCTCGTCCTTGGATATCCCGATGGCCTGCACGTAGCGCCCGCATTCGGTGTGAATGGGGCAGGCAGCGCGACAGGGAATGTTCTTGTCAAAATATTCCCGGTCCGGGACCGTGATGGAGTATGCCATGCGTCCCCACTCTGGCGATTGGTTTTGAGCTCCTGCGATTCAGAGATCGTAGTCCATACAGTAGCTGGTTGCTTGATAAGAGGGCCGGGTGAGCGTTCCGGTCTGACGCCCGCCGGGTTGAAGTCAACGGTCGTCTGTAGTTTGCAGATCCAGTTGCAGAAAGGGCCGCGATAAATTCTAGTGTTGTTGCGCTTTCAGCTTTTCAATCTCTTCGTCGCTCAGAGACTTGAAGAACGCCGACGGATTCTTGTCTTTGCGGTTCTCCTGGTCATAGGTGACGAACTCGAAGATCGTCTTTCCCTGGCTATCGCTGATGCCCGAGTTCGGCTTGTGCATCATGCGCTTCACGTAACGCTCCCACTCCGGCCGCGCCATGGTGGTGTTGATTGGCCGCGCGATCGTGTGGCATTTGGAACATTTGCCGCAAAACCTTGTAGCCCTTTGCTGATCCGCCGGATAGCCGGATACGTCGATCTTCGCCGGTCCCTTGTCCTGCGGAAGCGTGACGTTGCTGGTTTGCCCTAAAAGCATCAGCGGCATGGATAACACTGCGACGGCGATGGTGCGAATTGCCTTGTGCATTTGTCAGTCTCCCTTACCACATGAATCGGAAATCGAATTTGAATAGCTTGTCGGTTGTGCCCAGAAGAGCCAGCGGGTCAGCGTCGTGCTCCTGGTTGTAGCTGACTCGAGCCACAATGTTGCCCGTTTGCGTAAGCGCGCGCTCAGCGCCGACAGCCCAAGCCCGCGTATGCACCGTGGGCTGGGGTGAAATGCTGGACGTGCCGCGATCGATGCGTGCCATGATCACCGTGCCGGTTTTGAGGTAGTAATCCGCCTCTCCGCGGTAGGTGTCTGCGGTGTAGTAATCCATCTTCGCGCCCTGTATCCACTCCCAGTCGTCGTGGCTGTGGATGTAGCCGCCGAGAAGGTCGAGCTTGTCGAAAAATAGATAGTTGCCATAGACACCGGTACGGTAGAAGGTCGGCCTGTAAGTGAATTGATTGGGCGCGCCAGCATTCTGTATCTGATCCTTCGATCCGCGATACATCATCACCGTGACACCGCCGTCCGGGCCAAACCAGTAATCGGCGTCGGCCCACACGTCTTTGGAATTCTTGGTGGAAGCATTGAGAATCTCGCTGCCGTCGGCGTTCAAACCATTGGTCACTTTGGCAGAGACGGCGAAAACGTTCTTGAAGTAATTCGAAGCGTGAGTGAAGCCGAAGTCCACGCCGACCGGGTGCTGATCGAGAGTGAAATTGATGGGGTCAGTATTGGTAAGGGTGGGTGCAGGGTCAGGGAAGAGGTTGTAGAACATTGCTGCCCGCGTTCCTTCGCCCTCCTGCATGTGCATCTGGCCCGCTTTGACGAAGTAACTGTTGTTGGCTTTGCCGCCGGTCCACACGCCGAAACCCTGCTCCAGGAAATTGCTACCGTCCTGGTACATCTCATAGTGGCCGAAGTAGGAGAAGCCGGTTTCAGGAATGGCTCCCGCAACAAAGAACGCGGCCTCGTCCAAGTTGAAGCTGGAGGTAGTGGAACTCATTATGGGAGGCGTGTCTCCGGTTTCTGCGACGTTCTTGTCGTCGGTGACGCTTGCTTGGAAGAGCACTGCAAAAGAGTTGGCGAGGCTGAACTTGATGTCTCTTGTCCAGCTCGGAAATCTTGGGCGCCACCTTGGTCCCGTCCATCTCATCCGGCGGCATCCGGTAACCGAGCCGCTTGAACATATATCCGTTCTTGTTCAGAGCCGGAGGGATGGTGTGGCAGGTGTAACACTTCACGCCGAACTTGCGGGCAAATGCGGGAACCGCGTGTCCCGGTTGTGGCATGAGCAGGATCAAGCCAAGTACCAGCAAAGCAGCCTTTGCTGCTGTGGACGAGAGTTTCATGGGCGGGACTCCTGCCTTTGCTTAGGCAATCGGGGAGCCAAAGAGCGCATCCATTGCTATCAAATACTTGCCCGGCCGCGCCTTAAAGCCTGGGGATTTCATTCCCCGCTTTCCCGCTCATTTTGGGGAATGGATTCCCCAGTCTGCTGATCTCGTTCCCGCTTCAGAAGTGCATAAAAGGTTTTGCGATCCACACCCGCCTCGCGTGCGGCGGCACTCACATTTCCGCCACAGCGAAGCAGCACGGCTTGCGCATAGGAACTCTCAAAACTGGCCAAGGTACTGCTCGCGGGCATCCTTCCAGGGAAGAGCGGAAAGACTGCTGACCGCCTCCACCTTTGGTGCGTCCTCCTCAATATCCTCCGGCCCTAAAACCCCGTCCGCATGCAAAGCAGTCATGCGCTCAATCACGTTCTTCAGTTGACGTACATTCCCCGGCCAATTCTGGCGGAGCAACGCGTCGTAGAACTTCGGCGAACCGGACAGGCTCTTGCCGTAGCGCCGTGAAAAGCGCTCCAGGAAGAATCGCGCCAGGTGCGGAATATCCTCTAACCTCTCCCGCAATGGGGGCAACTTGACAGTAACAACACTCAGTCGGTAGTAAAGTTCCTCGCGAAAAGTTCCGGCCTTTATCTTGGCCAGCAGTTCTTGATTGGTCGCGCAGAGAATTCGGCAGTCCACCTTGACTGGGGCAAGGCCGCCCAGGCGCCGCAGCACGCGTTCTTCGACAAAACGAAACAAGCGCGTTTGTAGTTCCACCCCAAGGTCGCCGATTTCGTCCAGAAATAACGTGCCGCCATCGGCCGACTCAATTAAGCCTTTCTTGGTCTTCTCCGCACCAGTGAAAGCTCCGCGTTCGTAGCCGAATAACTCGCTCTCGATAAGCGATCCCGGCATGGCACTGCACTCAACGGGAACGAAAGGGCCGTCCTTGCCCCGGCTCTGGTTATGGATGAAGCGGGCGGCCACCTCTTTGCCGGTCCCGCTTTCGCCCAGGATCATTACCGTAGCATCCGTCGGGGCCGCGCGGCGGCATTTCTCCATCTGGTCCAGCATTGCGGTGCTGCGCGTCTGAGCTGCATCCGCCTCACCCAGGGCCTCAAGCCGCCCCTTGAGCTCGCGACCTGGTGCTCCAGACTGGCGTGCGACAGAGCGCGCTTGACTACAAGTTGAAGGTCTTCGCGCTTGAAGGGCTTCTGCAAATAATCGAATGCGCCATTGCGCATCGCCAGCACCGCGCTCTCGACTGACCCAAAAGCAGTGAGAAAGACAATCGGCAGCCCTGGATGGACCTCGTGCAGCCGTGCAAACACTTCCTCGCCAGACATGCCCGGCATGCGAACATCGAGCAGCAAAAGATCGGGTGGATCAGCGAGGCATTCGGTCAGCCCCTTGACGGGGTCAACGCAGACGGACACGATGACTCCCGGGGCGCGCAGCATGCGCTGGATGTTTTCACCCAGCGCTGCCTCGTCGTCGATGACCAGGATGCGGCTCACTTAGTCGTTCCTCCCGCAAACCAGTGGTAGGGCTGGCCGCGCGTGAATCGCGCTGGGGGCAGCTCGATCACGAAGCTGGCCCCTCCGCCATATCTCATCTCATACCGGATGCGGCCATCATACATATCCAGCAGGCTGGCGGCCAGAAACAACCCCAGGCCGAGCCGCTCGCGGCCTGCGCTATGCGAGACAAACGGTTCGAAGAGATGCTCTCGGATGCTCTCCGGAACGCCGGGCCCGTTGTCTTCGATCCGGGCTACAACTCTGACCCCCGCGGTGCGATAAGGCTCAAGGCGTATCCATACCATGCCATCGTCACGCCCTTTCAGTGCATCCAGAGCATTGTTCAATAAGCCACGAACCACTTCTCCGATCACGTGCTCGGGCACATCTACGCGCGGTGCTTCTGCGATTTCCTCCACCAGCATCACTCCCTGGCTCTTTGCCGTGGGCCGCAACGCTGCCAGCACATCTTCCAGGGCTTTCTGCGGAGCCGAGGCCTCAAAAATCTCCCCGGCACGCTCGCGCCGCAGCGCCTGCAGCAATGTGCTGGCAATGTTGCTCATGTAGCGCGTCTCTTTGAGCATCTGCTCCAGATCGGCACAAAGTGCAGCATCTTCCTTGCGTTCGTCGAGCAGCACTTCGATCCGCCCTGCCACAATTGCCAGCGGATTATTGAACTCGTGCATGAAACCGGCCGTGAATTGGCCAAGAAGGGTCAGCTGGTGGCTCAACCGCGCTTGCCGGTCTGCAGCCTGCAACTCCTCCCGCAAGCGAGTTGTGCGGTATCGCACGGTGTCCAATTGCAGCTTCAGTTGCGCAGCGTTCTCCTCGGCCTTGGCCACGCGTGTAAGCAGGCTGCGCCGTTGCCTGATCATCAAAACGAGCGCAGGAACGGGCGCTGCGAGGATGCCAAGAAGGGCAAGCGCCGTCCTCATCGCAAATGCAGTTGGAAGAACCCAGAGCGTAATTGCTAGAAGGGGCAAAGTCCATGCCCCGCTCACCCAAAGGAGAACACTTGCTCGCCCATTGGAGAGATTGAGGCCACCATTTTGCTTCGCCTCTTCTGGCATATCGCTCAAGTGTAGTACTTCAAGCCCTTTGATCATCGGCTTTCGTTCATCCCTTGCCGTGCTCTCGATCCAACTTGCGCCAGCTACTGGCTTCTGCAATCAATAAGAGACTGACGAGTTCACCCTGGCCAGGTCGAAATAGCAAGGTGCACTGAAGACTGTCGTCATAACATCGCAATTTACGATTCGATTTGCACGCGAGGATGTCGAAACAGAGCGCAAGTTTCAAGACAATTCAGGATAGGTAACGGTAAACGTTAGAACCCTATCGGGACCGCCCCGGTAGACGAGGCAGGATTGGGCCGGGCATCTTCGGCCGGGGCGGTTTCGATAGGGCCGTTTGGAGTAAGTCGCTGGCGCGACGGACGCGGTGATCTGGCTATGGGATTTCAATGAGCGCAAGATGGCCGGCGGGGTTCCGCGAGGACAGGGCGCAATGGGCTCGGGTGCAGCGACCTCCGTTTCCGGAGGGGAATCTGGGCGGGTTCCTCACCGTCGAATGCGCGTTGTGAGCGCCGCCATCGGAGTTGAAGCGCACGTCTGCATGGCATGCTGTGGCACGCAATCGTGACGGATGGATAGCAACGGGGCCAATAGAGTGGCGCTCACGAAGTATCATCGCCGAAACCTCCTGGGCAAGGACGGGGCCAGCCCGGCGCCGAAGTAAAGCTGGCCGCGGGTCAGCCGTTCGACGACCAGCATGATGCCGGAACAGGCTGGACAGCGGAGAGTGGGTGGCTCGGGGCGATCGACGCATGCTGCCACGCCGAGCAGTGCGCGGCAGCGTTCAAGTGCTGCGCTTCGCCTGCGGTTGGCGAAGAGTCCGAAGTGCCGGATGCGCACCAGGCCACCGGGCAGAACATGCAGCAGGAATCTGCGCAGGAACTCATCAGCTGAAACAGTCATGACCTTGTTCTTGCCGCCGTGTGCATAGTCTCGCCAGCGGAAGGATACGCGTTCGTTCTCGAAGGCCACGAGGCGATGGTTGGAGATGGCTACGCGATGGGTGTAGCGGGCCAGGTAGTTGAGGACATGTTCTGCGCCGCCGAACGGTGGCTTGGCGTAGACGACCCAGTCTTGCCGGAACAGTTGCCGGAGGAAGTTGGTGAAGCTGCCGGGAGCGGCCAGGTACTGTAGTGAGCCATGAAACTGAAGCTCTGTCCTGGCGAAGAGTTGCTTCAGTCCAGCGACGAACTTGCCGCGGAAGACTCTGCTCAGTGCGTGAACGGGCAGGAAGAAGCGGCGCGAGGAATCGATCCATCTGGAACCATCGAGAGCCAGGCCGCCGGCGGGAACGATGTAGTGGACATGGGGATGATGCTCGAGGTTCTGTCCCCAGGTATGGAGCACGCCGAGGAATCCGATGTCGGCTCCCAGGTGCTTCGGATCGCGAGCCAGTTCGAGCATCGTCGCTGCGCTGGTGCGGTAGAGCAGATCGTAGAGCAGCCGCTTGTTCTGGAGGACAAGAGCGGAGAGTTCGTGCGGCAGCGTGAAGACGACGTGGAAGTACGGCACGGGCAACAGTTCAGCCGAGCGCGCGGCCAGCCATTTTGCGCGCGCGTTCCCCTGGCACTTGGGGCAGTGCCGGTTGCGGCACGAGTTGAACGAGATGGCCTGATGGCCGCAGCGGACGCACTTATCGCGATGACCGCCCAGTGCCGCGGTGCGGCAGCGAACGATGGCATCGAGCACCTTGCGATGCGGCCATGCAAAGATGCGACTGCTGCTGTTCCCAGAAACTGTTGCCCGTTCGACGGACGATGTCGGCCACCTCGAGGGTGGGCCGGCTCATCGCCTCATCTTCCTCCTGGAGCGCTTCACCTCATCAGGACTGGACACCTCGATCGCTTCGAGTGGACTGGGGATCGCCTGCAGATGGCGCCGGGACAAGTGCAGGTAGACGGTGGTGTGAGCGAGCTTGGCATGACCGAGAAGAACCTGGATGGTGCGCAGGTCGGCGCCGGCTTCCAGCATGTGCGTGGCGAAGCAATGCCTCAGGGTATGCGGAGATACATGCTTGGTGATGCCGGCACGCTTGGCGGCCTCGTTCACGGCCTGCCAGACGATCTTCTCTGTAATGGGAACATCGGCCCGCCAGCCCTTCACCGTACCTGGGAACAGATAGGTCTTGGGCTTCATCCAGCGCCAGTACTCGCGCAGGGTCTCCAGCAGCTTCGGGGTCAGCAGCACGTCGCGGTCGCGGCCGCCCTTGCCCTGGCGCACATGAATGACCATGCGCTTGCTGTCGATATCGGAGACCTTGAGGTGGCACATCTCAGCCCGGCGCAGGCCGGTTGCGTACAGCATCATCATCATGGTGCGATGCATCAGGTTGCTGGCCGAATCGATGAGCCGCGCCACCTCTTGCTGATCCAGTATGGTGGGCAGCCGCCGCTGACGCTTGGGAAATGGAATGTGATCGGGAAGATACGGCCGGCGAAGCGTCTTGACGAAAAGAAATCGCAGCGCTGCAGTGCGGCCTTCGATGGTCCCGGGCAGAAAGCTTGCGCTCGCGAAACAGATACGCCTGGTACTGGCGGATATGATCCGGGCCAAGCCGTTCCGGCGAACGATGGAAGTACTTCGCAAAGTCCTCCACCGCGTAGATGTAGGAACGTACGGTGCTCTGAGAGTAGTTGCGACGCTGGAGTTCATCCAGCATCAGCTGCCGAAGATGGGTCACGGTAGACCTCCTGTGACCCACACCTTACACCGGCCACACAACTACTCGGGAAGGCCCACGCCGCAGCGTCCGTCGCGCCAGCGACTTAGTTCAAACGCCCCAGTATTCAGCAAAGCAGCGCTCTGGGGTTGGAACTGGTCCTTGTGTCCAGAGATCGATTCAAGAGCTGACTGTTCCTGGCAACCTCGACCCTGAGAGGGCGTCCTCGACTGTGATTTAACCCATGGGTTCTGATACAGACAATTCCGAAAACACATACAAAAGATAGTGGCACTCAGCTCCATCAGCGAAGCCTCGCAGACTTGAAACTTGCCCCTCATGCAGTTCTCATCGAAAAACGAGACGAGGCGCCTATTCTCTCGCAAGTTCGCAAGTTCCTCGCGAGCCTGCGAAGTTTGGGTTGGCGAAGAATCAGGATGACGAGTACTCGATGTGGCCGCGAGGGGTTGAGGCGGCACGGACGCCCAGCGGCCAGGTCGCCGCCTCAACATGGCAGACCCTGATCGAGCCGACTTGAGTAATGGACGGCCCATCGGTCATCTATTCCGGGCATGCCGCAATCCGACCTCGACTCGATATCTACTTGCCAGACTCGGGTAGAACTTCTATCGCATTAATGAGTGGATAGTTGACGACGGGCGAGAAAGTCGAGTTCTATCTTCCCGTGAGCAGTCGCCTGAATATTGTCAAAAGTCATCACGATAGGGCTTGTGCCAGCTTCCTTAAGGATGTCAAAATCCTTAAGCAGAGCAACGCCATTGCACCAAACATCGAAGACCCGGCTGCCCGGACCACCGATGCCTGCGTTCTCTTTACCAAACCAAGGTTCCTTGAAATATAGCCGTACACGGTATTTTTCGAGAGGAACGACCGGGAGGAAATACCGGAAGTTCCCGACTCGATGGGAATCATACAGACTTGCTCGCTCTTTCCGGACCACCTTTGCGGCCTGCCCTGGACGGCCACCGATAACATAGCGGTCTGGGAGCCAGACATTCCCTTCAGGATCTTTGTAGGGGTTCGATCCAGCGACAATTCTGATGGGCAACAACGCTTCGGAAGAAGCGGGAAGGATCTCCACTGCTTTCATTGCAGAGATTTCGCCGACGAAGTCGATATGAATGGTGCCATCGTTTTCGGGGCGAACGCCTCGGAAGACCTTGGTATCGGCGATGTAATCACCACCAGCATCGTCAACAACATCCATGGAGATGTTGTCGCCTCCGTTAAGAGAAAACACAACTCGATCAGTAGCCTCGGGCAGGTCAGAAGCCTCGGCAAAAAGCAGATGTAAATCATAGATTCCCGGATCGACGGGAAAGACGCAATGAGCGTGGCCGCGAATCCCGCCAAGAAATATGGACGGGTCTTCGGTGCCCGCAATCCGTTGACCTGATTCGGAGAGGTTGACGCCACTTGTGCAGTAGTTCCCTGGCATCCAGGTATTGCCCGCACGATCGACGTAGGGCCCGCGATCTTTACCCAATAAGGCTCGAACGGGATGTCCCTTTACGACACTGTTCGTTTTGAGGTCTGGAAGAGGGCCTGAGGTCGAATGCGCTCTCGTATGCCTCACCTCAAGCAGGATTCCTCCGAGAAGGACGCAGGATACCACTGCAAGTCCGGGAATCAGCCATCGCTGGCGTGCAGCGCTGGGTTTGACGGCGATTTCTTCAGCGGATGGAGAAACTGGAATCGAGATTCCAGCGCCAGAGGATGTCAAATTGGCAGGCTCTTCCTCCTCGTAGATGAACGAGGGCGCATACTGCCCGGCTGGGATATGGATTTGTACGGGACGTGAGGCTCCAGTATCCGCATAGATTTCCTGGAGGCGTTTTCGCAATTGATGCACGGTGACTCGGACGATTGTGTCCGTCTGGGGATTGAAATCGTCTCTGCGTCCAAGAGCTTCAACGGCGAGCGCGCACTCGGTGATCTGATCAGCCTGACCCTCGAAATGCTTCTCACAGATGAACTTCAATATTCGGGAGAGATTGTGGGAGCGGCCCAACACTCCGGAGTTCAAGAGCCAATCGAGTTCTTCACGCTTTCGCTCAATGGTGATGAGGTCAGTTGCCATTGATCTGGCGACTCCGCGCCGGCGTCATAAAGATTCCACGTGAATGTCGAAGAGTGCTGAATCTTCTCCGAGCAGTCCACCGCGTCGCCATTCACTGTTGTTAATGCTTCCCCAAGTATACATTTAACGGAAATTATTAACAACATTAACGTCGCGAACAGATGCGCTGGTAGAAATGATTTGCTGCTGCTTTCAAACAATTTACTGCCGCTTCCCCCCTCTGCGCGTGTCCTTGGGTTTGTTTACGATCTCAATAACACAAATTTCACTCAGAAATCACAAGACGCCGAACAAAGCACGTCGCTATTCTTACCCGCATCAATCTGACTCCATTTCTTCTCCACGGGGGAATTTCCGGCCAATCTTGTTGGTTGGTACCGGCGACCCGGACGAGGGAGGAGCGAGAGGACTGATCTTCAGGTGAACGCCAGCAGGTTTGCCTTTGGGTCTCCTTTGACGCTCATTCTGGCCGTGAAGCTGGAGCTGAAAACGCACAGGATCTCTTTCGCGTTCTTCTGCGAGGGATCCTCAATTGTTCGAAAGCGGACTATGCCGGCACTCTTTGTGCATGACCGCAGATCAAGAAGGAAAAAAGGAGCAACACATGAACTCAAATTATCGGAGGCTGTTAATCGTGGCATTCCTGAGTCAGAGACCGAAACTGTTCCTTCACCTGGTAGGTATCGTAATGCTGCTTGGGCTGGCAATCCTGCCGGCTGTAGCACAGCAAACTACCGGATCTATTGTTGGTGACGTGTTGGATCAAACGGGCGCGGTAGTCAACACGGCCAAGGTCAAGGCAACCAACGTGAATACCGGGTTCACCCGCACGGCAGCGGTAAACGAATATGGCCAGTTCCGTATCGATTACCTTCCTATCGGCAAGTACACTATCCAGGCGGACGCTCCCAGCTTTGAGCGCTATGTGCAACAGAATCTCGCCCTCAACGTTGACCAGACTCTGTCGCTTGACATCAAGCTGGTGATCGGCGCGCAGACTGATACTGTCACGGTCACCGAGGCTCCCCCGCAGGTCAATACGACCGACGCGGTCTTGGGCCGGACCCTTGAACCGGAAGAGATCATTGGCCTGCCGCTGGTCAATCGCAACGCCTACGCCGAACTCTCGCTGGTACCGGGCGTGATGGCCAATAGCGCCAGCCCCACCGCGAACCCTGCCGGCACCCCTAATATGACCGTTGGAATTGCATCCACTGCTGTCCAGGTCAACGGTTCTCTCGACTCCGGCAACGGAACCGTCGCATTTTATCTGGATGGCGGCAACAACATTACCGGTATGCGCAACTATGGCAACCAGGCCCCCAACCCCGACGCACTGGAAGAGTTCCGCGTCGAGACCAGCGCATTCGAGGCGCAATACGGCCAGTTCTCCGGCGCTGTGGTCACGGTGCTTACAAAGTCGGGAACCAACAACTTTCATGGCGGATTGTTCGAGTTCAACCGCAACACCGATTTCAACGCGTATAGTTGGACTCCTACCAAGAACCCCTTTGACAGCACTAAACTGATGAAGAGCCCCTACCACCGCAACCAGTTTGGCGGAACCTTTGGCGGCCCCATCAAGCACGACAAGGCCTTCTTCTTCTTCAGCTATGGCGGTCTGCGCCAGGTGCAAGCAGGCGGAGTCACAGGCGGCGTGGTGCCCACGGCTGCCGAGCGCTTGGGCGACTTTACCGGGGACATGCCCGGGGGGCCAGCCCCGCTTTCCAGTCCTATCTATATGCCGGGCACCGCAAAAACGACCAAGATCCCGGTCAACGGAACAAACGCCGGCCCCGGTTGCCAGACCATTTCCGCTGCTACCGCGGGCTATTGCGTTCCGAGCACTCTGCTGGACCCAGTTGCTGCAAATTTCTTGAACATCAACAACAAGATCGGTGTCTCCATCCCGCTGCCCACTGGCGCTCAGGTTAAAAACACTGGCGGCGGGACTTATATCGGCATGTACACCACTCCGACAAACACAGACGAATACCTGGGAAAGTATGACCAGAACATCGGCAACGCGGACCATGTGACAGCGACCTACTATTACAACAAGACCGCGTCAACTCCCAGCGGAGGCGGCAACATCAATTGGACCGGAAATCAGTCCCTTTCGAAACAAACGAATATCAACCTCGCCGATGTTCACACCTTCAGCGGAACTACAGCCAATCAAGCCTGGCTAACCTTCACGCGGGCCATGGGCGGACGCGCTCTTATCCCTGTAACCGGCCCAGCCAACCAAACCCTCACCAGTTTCGGCTCGAACTTCCTCATCCAGGGGCCGGCCGGACTGCCCTATATAAATGGTGCTGGCTTCAGCACGGGCAACCCAAACGCGGGCCCGGTCACCGGTTCCGACAACTATGAGCTACGCGACGTACTCAGCATGACCAAAGGCAAACACAACCTTTCCTTTGGCGGTGAGTTCGCTCTCGACAAAACCATGTTCGCTGCCAATCTGAATAACTATGGCGACATTGGCTTCTCGACCTCTGCGCCCACGTCCACGGGCCTTACAATTGCCGACTTTATCACCGGCCAGGTCAACTCATTTGAGCAGGATTCGACTTATATCACGCATCTGAGCACCTGGCACATCGCGGCGTTTGCGCAGGACAACTACCGCATCACGCCTCGTTTAACCGCCAATATCGGACTCCGGTGGGACATCGATACGCCTCCCGTCGACGCCCATGACAGGACGGCGTCGTTTATTCACGGCCAGCAATCCACTGTCACTCCGACCGCGCCGCTGGGCATGCTTTTCCCGGGGGACAAGGGCATCGGTCGCGGCCTCACCTCCACGTCGTTCAGCCACATTTCGCCTCGTCTCGGTTTCGCTTTCGATCCGTTTGGGGACGGCAAGACCTCAATCCGCGCCGCGGCGGGCATCTTCTATGGCTCTCCCAGCGGCAATGAGTGGAACCAGCCCGGCAACGCCATGCCGTTCTCCATCCGCAACGGCTTTGGCTCCGAAACATCCATGGCCCATATTTACGATGTCGGTTTCCCCAGCACCGCTCCCGGTGGCGGCATCTTCCCGTACACCTTTACACCGTCGGCTCCAAAGTTCTACCCGAGCCAAGGCATTGAAGCCATCCCCCCGGCGTTTAAAGATTCTTCTGTCTACCAGTTCAACTTCAGCGTGCAGCGGGAATTGCCTTTCAGAATCAGCGCGACGGCAGCTTATGTTGGTACCCTTGGCCGTCACCTGTCATCCTTCCTCGATGCCAACTACGCGCCTTACTCACTTGTAAACTCTTCTGGCGGCACGTTAGTCGGCGGTCTCAGCACTTCAGCGGCAAGCCAGGAGCAACGTCGTCAATACGATGCAGGCATCAACCTTGCGCCGGGCACCTTGAGCGGGATTACCTACCTGATCTCAGATCAGACCTCCAACTATAACGGGCTTCAAATCTCGGCGTCCAAGTCGATGTCGCGCGGCTTTTCAATATCCGGTTTCTATGTCTGGAGCCGTGCGTTGGAAAGCTCAAACCCGGTGGAGAATGGCGGGATGAACATGCAGGATCCCGGCGTGTTTGGCAAGCCCTTCACCCCAACCAACAACCAAATGGGCGCGATCGGCGGCGGCCTTCAGGAAGAATATGGCCTCATGGATCAAAACCACACCCACAATGCGGCCTTCTCTGGAATGTGGACCATCGACTACTTCCACGGATCGAACAAGATCGTCAAGGGAGTGGTCAATGGCTGGCAGATCTCACCGGTCATCTATTTGATCAGCGGCGCGCCGTTTACGGTGAACACGGGATCCAACAAGAACTTTGACACTGCGGGCCAAAGCCGTCCCATCGCTACTGGCGTTAGCCCCAAACTCGACCCGCACCGCTGCCGCGTATGCGGTTTCGCTAACACCCAGAGCCCAAATAGCGTAGTGTCGCAATGGTTCAACGGCGTAAGCTACCTCACTAACCCCACCACAGCTTCGTACACGACCAACGGGCCTAGCCTGCCGGGCGGCATCGGACCTGGCGGAGCTGATGGCAACGTGGGACGCGACTCCCTGATCGGACCCGGCCTCAAGGATATGGATGCTGGCCTGTTCCGCAACATCAACTTCGAGCGGGGAGTGGTGTTCCAGTTCCGTGCCGAAGTCACCAACGTCATGAACTGGGTGAGTCTCAACAACCCGGCCGCCGGGAACATCACGAATGGCAATCAGGGCAACATCACCTCAGCCGCCGGCACCCAGCGCGTCATCCAGTTGGGCGGACGCTTGACCTTCTGACGTAACTCGAAACGAGTGACAAACCGGCGTGCTGTTCCGATCGCAATCAGGGCGGAGGAGCACGCCGCAGATGAATGCAAGACGGAGTCTGTGCCAAATCGACAGGGTGATCCACAGACTCTGACTTTGAACTATTCCAGCTGCCGGCATCTCGTAGACCCTATCTGGATCCATACTGCCGGCTGGTTCGATGCTGCTGGAATTGGACCCACAGAAGGGCAGTCCGTCGGCTAACAGCGACACCGAGCATAATGACATTCAATCCTTCGCCGGCTTCAGAGGCAAAGCCTGTCGGCTTATCCGGATGAAGTTGCGTTTTGGAGCCAAGGTGGCTGGTTCATTCGGCTCCTTTCAGGGATGGATGCCTCCTTCCATCCCGACCTTTTTCCAGGCAATGTCCAACCCTACTAAGGACCTTTGATGAAAGCCAAGTTCTGCACCAGTCTTGCGTTTCTCTTTATCTGTCAAACATTTCTCTATGCACAATCTGCGTCAACCGTTTTGGTCGATGTAGATCTTCGCCAGAGCGTGAGCCTTAACGGCGACTGGCACTTCGTCGTCGATCCATACGCCACTGGTCTCTATACTTTCCACCATGAACTACGCAAAGATGGATTTTACCTGAATGGCGCCGCCGAGCCGGGAAGCGATAACCTGGTCGAATACGATTTTGCAAAGTCTCCAACATTGAAGGTTCCTGGAGACTGGAATTCGCAAAGCGCCCAGCTTTTCTACTACGAAGGCCTGGTCTGGTATCAGCGAGATTTTGACTTTCAACCCCGGGCACATCACAGAACGTTTTTGCATATTGGCGCGGCAAACTACAAGGCACTGATTTGGATCAACGGGCAACATGTCTGCGATCACGAGGGGGGCTTTACCGCCTTCGACTGTGAAGCCACTCAGCAGTTGCATGCCGGAAAGAATTTTATCGTAATTGCGGTCGATGATACGAGACAGACCGACGGAGTCCCCACTGCAACAACCGATTGGTTCAACTATGGAGGCATCACCCGCGACGTCGGCCTCGCCGAGGTGACCGACAGCTTCATCGACGACTTCGACCTTCACCTTAACCATGAACGGACAGCGGTGGTGGGATGGGTCCATGTACAAGATGCAAGCCCAGGGGCAGCAATTACCGTTGCGATTCCTGGAGCCCATTTGTCGGTTACCTCGCAGTTGGATTCCAGTGGAAGGGGACTGATCCGGCTCCCCGCAACCGGCTTGCAGCTCTGGTCTCCCGAACAGCCCAAACTCTACCGGATTTTGCTCTCCGCGGGAGATGACAAACTGGAGGACGAAGTCGGCTTTCGAACTATCGAAACCGACGGTCAGAACATCCTGCTCAACGGAAAGTCAATCTTTCTGCGCGGTATCTCCATTCATGCAGAGGCGCCTTTTCGCGGAGGCCGCGCCAACAACGACAAGGACGTCGAAACGCTGCTTGGATGGGCACACGAACTGGGTTGCAACTATGTGCGCCTGGCCCATTATCCGCATGATCAGCGGATGACTCGCGCTGCTGACCGTCTCGGTATTATGGTCTGGTCGGAGATCCCGGTTTACTGGGCCGAGCATTTTAGCGACCCCACAGTCCTAAAGAAGGCGCAGCAACAATTGACTGAAGAAATTCGCCGCGATCGTGACAAAGCATCTATTATTCTCTGGTCCATTGCCAACGAAACACCAAACACCCCGGATCGAACACGATTCCTCAAAACCCTCGCAGGCAATGTGCGTGCTCTCGATTCCTCTCGCCTGGTTACAGCGGCCTTGCTGGTTCGTACAGAAGGTCACGATAAATACATCGACGATCCGCTAGGCGATGCACTCGATGTGATCGGCGCCAACGAGTACATCGGATGGTATGAACAACGGCCCGAGGATGCCGATACCACTGTGTGGCATGTCGCCTTCAACAAGCCAATGATCATCAGCGAATTCGGTGCCGACGCAAAGGCCGGCTTGCACGGATCGGAGACCGAACGTTGGACAGAAGAGTTTCAAGCTAGCGTCTTTCGACATCAACTGGGCATGTTGAACCGAATCCAACAACTGCGTGGTTTGAGTCCGTGGATATTGGTGGACTTTCGTTCCCCAAGACGGATGCTGCCGGGAGTGGAGGACGGTTACAACCTTAAGGGCCTGATTTCAGATCAAGGTGAAAGGAAACAGGCCTTCTTTATTCTCCAGAAAGCCTATCAGGACAAGGAACTTTTCAAACTGAAATAGCGAGCCGACCTGCAAGCTCGATCAACGCTACTGATCCCGCCATAAATCGGCGCCTCGTCTCGTTTTTCGATGAGAACTGCATGAGGGGCAAGTTTCAAGTCTGCGAGGCTTCGCTGATGGAGCTGAGTGCCACTATCTTTTGTATGTGTTTTCGGAATTGTCTGTATCAGAACCCATACCTTTTCAGACGGCCGGATCGTTGAGATCCGGCCGTTGATTATGTGGGGTTTACGAGGTGGGTTTTTGGAGGCCTTTTGTCACAGCGACGATTCGCTTGTGGATGTCATTAATGACCCGGCGCTGTTGACCGAGCTCACGCTGCAGGTCCGGTGCGCCGGGTTGGACTTCCTGGATCTGTTCGCGAAGATCGTCATTGGCTTGCTCGAGATACTTGCGAACACGGGCCTGGCCGCCGACGGCCTCCCCGATCATGAAGCCGAAGGTGGCCGATATCAACATCCATAAAGGTAAAACTGCAGCAGATTCATCGATCATGCAACTTGCTCCTGAGAGGTTGGGGCGTGCCTGCGGAGCACGCGCTGTACAGTGGCCGTCGAGATGCGATGGCCTTTGGCGATCTGGCGAAGGCTCTGTCCACGCTCGCGGTCCTGTTGGATGGCGGCGTTGTCCAGGACCAACGGATTCCTACCGATGTGCTGGCCTTCGAGCCGGGCGCGCCGCATGCCGGCGCGCACCCTCTCGATGATCAGGTTGCGTTCCAGTTCGGCGACCGCACCGATGATGATCACGATAGCCCGGCCCAGCGGACCGCCGGTATCGATGTTTTCCCGGAAGCTGACGTACTCGATTTTCAGCCGATTCAGCTCGTCCAAAACATCGAGGAAGTGTTTCACCGACCGGGCGATCCGGTCCGAAGCCCAGACCAGGACAACGTCGAAGCGGCCACGGCGTGCATCGGTCATCATGGCTATCGAGCCCTGGCCGCTTGGCTTTCGTGCCGGAGATCTTGTCAGTGTACTCATGCACGATATCGAGGCCGCGCTGGGCTGCCATCTGGCGCAGGTCGAGGAGCTGCGTCTCCGGGTGCTGATCGAGAGTTGAGACCCTCATATAAAGGGCGGCGCGTGTCATGCGCGCCGTCCCTTCTTCTGCGAGGGATGGTTCCATGCTTGGCGACGTAGCTCTCGATGAACGCCAGAAGCACGACTGTCATCTCCAGGCCCTGAGCTGCGGTTGAAGCCTTAAAACTGTTGTGAAGCTCTGTTGGGATATTGATATTCACGCGTTTGATCCCTGTTCCTTCCTTTTTCTTGATCTGACTCACCTCCCTTCTCTGGAAGTGAGCATATGTGATTGTGAGTACCTGCCGCCAGTGCCCCGGCAGATCCGGGGCTGCGGCTAGGCGGGTTTACTGTTCCCAGGCGCCTCGGCAGATCTGGACCACGGTCCCCATCTGCTCGGGGCCCATGCCAAGCGCCGCCGCCATGGAGTTCAGTTGTGCCGGATCGGGACATGGCCGGACTCGATGTCCAGCCACTCCGGAACGCCCATGCCGGCCAGGAGAGCTATTACCTCCAGGCGAAGACAACTGTTCTGCCGGGCTTTCCTCATAAAGATACCGAACAGCTGCCCCCAGACCTTGCGGGTGACCTCGTTGAACTTCTTCTGATTATGAATCGACATACTCATATACACAATGCTCCTAATGAATGCCGCCTGTCAAGCAAATATAGGCGCTGGATTGAATTCCACGATGATCATGTACTCAAGACGGTCCGGCACCAAAGATATGACACCAAATCGAGGCTTCCTGGCTCCCTGGAGATGATTACTACGTCAACTTCCATGAGGAGATCCCTTCATCAAGATGGATGAAGGATATGCCCGTCTGCCCGGCGAAGGATATGCAGCACTCCATCCCGAACTGAAAGACGTCAACCCAGAAGATTATCCAGACATCCACAAGCTGGCCATCCTGGCCGATGTAGCTCCCTACTCACGTGAGTACAACACCTACCGGCAGAAGATCGGCAGAGAAGCACAGGGCAACACCGAACTCGAGATCGAGTACGAGAAGATCCTGACGCGGGTGAAGAAGACCCGTGAGTCGGTCATTCGCATGACCGATCGCCATTTCACCGAGCCTGTCGATGAGATATCGGGTACCGTCGAATCGGCATCGCCAGGAGGAATCACCCTCAAGGAATTCCCGGGCCGGCACTTCCAGTTCTCATCGGTGAGCACTAGTCTGAAGTTCTGAGCCGCGACGCCGTTATTTCTTTGTGCTCAAAGAGTTTGAGCAATTTTGTGCTGTCGTGTGAGTGTCTACAGGGTGATTGCTTGCAACATCTGAATCGCTCGCAGCTGTGTAGGGTTCGGCGTGGTGGTCATCTGGAAGGTCAAGGTGGCTGATACGCCGGAAGACGGCTGACAGGTATTACGGACGATAGTTGATAACTCTTCAGCAGAGTGCGGAAGCTATGGGCTGACGAGCCGTCATCCAAGGTATGGGTGGCGGCTTTCCGCAGTGCCGCAACGGAGCGCTTCGCGGGTGCTACCGGGTCGCGTTGCGTCTTGGGTTCCAGTTCTTCATCAGCAAACAACAGTGCACGCCAGGCTTCCCGCATGTGCCACTCGACATAGTAGGCCAGCATGCAGAGCAGGATGTGCGCACGGACTCGAGTCTCAAGCCAATGGTGGATGGGGCGGATATGCAGATCGAGCGTTTTCATGGAGCGGAACGCCCGCTCGACTTCGGCAAGCGCCTTGTAGCTGCGCACCGCCTCGGCGGAGTCCATTTGTTCCTTGGGCACGCTGGTGCGGATGATGTAGATGCCATCGAGCGCCGCTTCGGCGGCAATTTGCTCGGTGAGTCGATGGAACGCGAAGCGGCTCGTCTTCGATGGTGAGCGCGAGGAGCTTGGCCACTTTGTGCTTGTTCACAACCGTACCTACACGGACTCCAATCTTGTCCTGACCGTGGAGTGTTCCGTTCTCGACGCGGATGCGGATCTTCTCCAGTTCCCGCTCGGTGGCGAGCAGTAATGCCTCGCGCTTGTGGGCCCGCAAGCATCCCAGATCGGCGTTACGACAGGCCATCAGCCGCTCACCCGGATAATCCGGATGGGCGAATTCGAATAGATTGCGCTCATCGAAGAGGCCCAGTTGCAGGGCGCCGCCCTGGGCCAGCGCGCGGATCTGCGAACTCTTCAGTGCCGTGATCCAGGCCAGTCCCTCCAGCGAGCGTAAGCCATCGATCGCCTTATGGGAGATCATCCCCCGATCCCCAACCAGTACCAGGCGCTGGAGGCCAAAGTTCTCGCGCAGTTGCTGGACTTGGTCCGACAGTGTGCTCGCATCGGCGGTGTTGCCCTCGTATACCGAGATGGCCACCGGGCAACCGGCACGATTGGTCAACAGTCCGTAGTTCACTTGCAGGGTATTGCGCTTGCCATCACGGCTGTAGCCGATCTTGGCCAACGGGCAACAACGACCTTCGAAGTAACTCGAGCTCAAGTCATAAAGCGCCATACCTCCTTCGCGGAGGTGGCGAGCGGCAAGCTTTTTCTCAACGGCCGGCTGGCGCTCGAGCAACCAGTCCATCGCCGCGTACAGATCGTTCTCATCCGCCTCGGTGACGCCAAACTCCTCGGGCAGAGTCGTCGTGTGCCACCAGCGCGTGGTGGCCAGCTTGGTGTGCGGGGATAAGATCCGCGCCGCCACCATCGCACACACCGCATCGCGTTCCGCGCTGGGCCGTGAGGCAAGCAAGGACTCGAAACCCAGTCTCTGCATGGCTACGCGCACGGCCTGCACCGCACCATGAGGGCGCGAGCGAATCGTCTCCCAGAGCTGCTCGACGGGCCGCATGCTCTGTCCAGACAGCACCGCCCGAATCGACTCGATCTGCTCGTCAGAGAGTGCTGAAAGATTAGCCAGCGTTCGTTTGCGGACCTTCTTGCCCTCACGATAGGACTCACGGAGCAGGTAGGTGGGGCGCGAAGTGCGGTTCGGCACGCCATCGATATGCATGGCCACATCATGACATATCAATCATGCCTAGTCAAGACTTATCTATTAAATACATGGCTACATTATGCATTTAATTAACAACATAAAAAAGGCTAGAGCCCTGCAAATGCAGGGCTCTAGCCTTCACCGATCATTTCAAATGCGCTGGAACTTCATTAGCGCCCCATCTCCAGTGATGAAACTCAGTTTACCTGTGGCCGGCTGAAACTGGTTCGATGCGAGTGCGGAGAATAACCTAGCTGCAGCGAGGTCTTTCGCGCGGAGTCACACACCAAGGCAGCGTACGAGGTTTCCTTGCCGGCCTGAGCTTGTTCAGCCGGCATGGTGATGCTGATGGTCGCAACCGTAGCGCCACTCGAGTCAAACACCGGCGCCGCCAGGACAAAGTAGCCCGGCAACAACTCCTCGTCGTTAATGGCGTATCCCTTGGCAGCAATCTGAGCGAGCTCTTCCTTCATGCGGGGGAACGTCACCATCGTACGTTCCGTGAATCTCTTCATCCCGTGCGCCATGAGGCGCTCAACCTTTTCCAGAGGCATGTCCACAAGGAACAATTTGCCCGAGGCCGTCGCATGGAGAGCCCTCCTCAGACCAACGTCCGCAAACGCGTCGGTAGATCCAGGATAGCCCACCGAATGGATAAACAGCACCTGGCCTTCAGAGAGTACCCGAGTTGGGCAGTTCCGGGAATCTCCTTTGCCAGGCCCTGCATCGGGAAAAAAGCAGCGCGGTAGATCGCCGAATGGCGCAAATAACCGGATCCCACCCACAATGATTTAGGAGTAAGCCGATAACGCTTGGAACCGGGAAGACGCTCCACAAGGCCGCCTTCAACCAACGTCGCGCACAGCCGATGTGCCGAGGCTCGAGGGCTATTGAGTTTCAGAGCAACATCCGAAACGCTCAACTCAAAAGGCTCTTCCGCGAGCAACTCAAGCACTTGGAAACAACGCAGAGCGGAAGTCATCGCGCCGGATTTCACGTCCTTAGTCGCGTTCACTTTCACTGGAATCACGGTTTCAATATAGCATTTGCTGCTGATGCAACCGGCGAGCGAACTCACCAGATCCAGCCAGGCGTTCACGCCATGACGATCAATCGATCAAGCGGCCAAACCTCCTGCCACGAGCTGATAAGCTTCGCATCCCCGCGCAAGAAAATCAGTTTGCTCACCAGTTGACACGTTCCGATCTGCCCAAATGACAGAAGAGGCCTCCACTGCTTTTCTGAAATCTAACTTCGCACGCGCCTCAGATGCATTATGCGAACTCGGCCCCACGGGTCGCGAAAGGGAGAAAAAGAGGTATTGACAGGGGCATCCAGAAAGTATACGGTTTATCCAAAATGCAGATGTACTATCCACACTGTGGGCATTTAGTTCAGAGGAGATGCGCAGACGGAATGAAGGCCGAACGTCGGTCCGTCGAGCGTGTTGTGGCAACTGTGGCCCTCGCCGAAGCATCCGGCGCAGCAGGCGTTAGGGCTTGAAAGATCGATCGCATTCCACTCTCGGAGTCAACTGACGTAGTCAAGGAAGGTCTTCATGACAAGGTACAAAGCAATAGTGCGGCTAAGTTGTCTGGCTCTCGCTTTCTTTTTGAGCGGGGCGATAGCTATGGCACAGACAATCACCGGATCGGTGCGGGGAACAATTACCGATTCGAGCGGCGCGGCCATCGCCGGAGCAAGTATCACCATCACAAATGCGGGCACAGGCGTTGTTATAAACGCTACCAGCGATGGGGCGGGATTGTATAACGTCAGCTTTCTGCCGATCGGCTATTACGCGGTGACTGCTACCGCTCCAGGCTTCGAGACCGTGTCGCTCGGGCCGATCAATTTGCAGATCGATCAGACGGCAACGGCAGATGCACAGCTTCAAGTTGGCAAGAGCACAACCACGGTCAATGTTGAAGCAACGGGATCATCGAATCTGAACCTCGAGAATTCCACGGTGAGCACATCGATCGGTTCGGAGACGCTGGAAAACATGCCTTTGAACGCGCAAAATGTCCAGATCGCGACTTTGTTTGTGCCCGGGGCAATCAACCCCAACATGTCCGCCATGGGCGGAGCGATGGGCACCGAGCGCGATGCATATCAGGGCTATAGCGAGGCCGCCGATGACATGCCGTCATTCAATGGCAATCGCCAGCAGTCGAACAGCTACATTCTGGACGGTGTCGATATCAATGAGACCCTTCAGAACTCGCTTGGTTACAACCCTTCCCCATTTTCGATACAGGAAGTCCATGTCATTACCGGAAATGCCGATGCCGAGTTTGGAAACGTAAACGGCGGCGAAGTTGTGATGGTAACCAAGGGGGGTACCAAAGAATTCCACGGCAACGCATTCGAATATCATGAGGCCAGTGGACTGACCGCCAATACCTGGGCTAACAACCACAGCAAGACAGCTAAGTCGAATTTTACCCAGAATCAGTTTGGTGGTGCGGTCGGCGGTCCCATTCTTAAGAACCGGCTCTTTTTCTTTGCCAATTACATTGGGCTGCGGTACAGCAATCCGCCCAGTCAGAAACTGTATAGCGTCCCTACTCTTGCCGAGCGCGGGCTTGATTCCAGTTCGAGTTGCCCAGCAGGTCAAGGTGATTTGTCCGGGGCCGTTGCCAAGGACGGAGTTACTTTGATCGACTCGTCCAATGGAAACGGTGCGGAAAATGCAATCCCGTATGCAAACAACTGCGTACCCATCATCAATCCGGCAGCAAAGTACCTGTTTTCAAGTGAAGGCGAAAAAGTGCTGCCTCTACCCAATCATGCTGTTACAGACAATTCCAATACGGGCGGCAATTACGTCGGCAACATAGCCACAACCAGGCAGAACAACCAGGGCGACGTGCGCGTGGACTACACGGCAACCAAGGCCGACACCTTCATGTTCAAATTCAGCTTTGGCGACGCATGGGATATGGAAAATCAGGTTCCGATGCCTGTGATCTTCCCTTACGGTTCCGACTATCCTTTCACAAACGCCGTGACCACCTGGACCCGAATTTTATCTCCGACGATTGTCAACAACGCGCGAGCCGGATTTACGCGGATCGTTCTGAATGAGGGCATGTTTGCAGATCCATCCGGAGTCTTCGGCAAAAGCGGCGATCATCTGCTCGGTATCCCGCTAGCCAACCAGAGTGAAGCCGGATTTACCTGGATGAACCTGGGAACATCGGATATTACAAACTTCGGTACAGGGGTGCTTCCGACCACTGGTACTGACATGGATAACAACTTCAATTACAACGATACTCTTACCTGGGAACACGGCAAACATATCACGAAGTTCGGCGCCGACTTCCTTCGCTATCAGCAAGGCTACTTTGCACCGGGCAATCTTGGCGGTCTGCTGGGTTCATTCAGTTATGACGGAAACTACACGGGATACGGTTTGGCCGATTTTATGGTGGACAAGGCCAATGGCGCTGCCATCGCTGGTCTAACTGGCCTGTTTGGAATGCGGCAGTGGCGCGATGCGGCCTATGTTCAGGACGATTGGAAGATACTGCCTAACCTGACACTGAATCTGGGCTTGCGGTACTCCTACGAGCAGCCCAATTATGAAACCAACAACAAGATGGTGAACGTCAACATTCCGCTTGCCAAGTTTGCACCCCTGGGAACGCCGCTTCAGAACATGCTGAGTTATGCCGGGCAATATAACCCGGCCACTCATAAGACGAATAGCCGTGGTCTCTTCAATCCCTACTATCTCGGCTTCATGCCGCGCGTCGGCTTTGCCTTGAAACTCAATCCACGGTTGGCCATTCACGCCGGATACGGATCCACGGACGAAATGGAATCAACCGGAACTGGGCTCCGCATGACGCAAAATGCGCCGTTCCAGCCGTCGTTTGTAGGGGGCATGCAAGATCCAGGCGCAGCCTCCGGTGGAACGTGGTTCAAATCGGAAAATGGATTTGGCATCAGTACGAGCACGGCGGGAACGCAGTTCGATGCCTGGGACCCGAACATGCGGCCGGCCGTGATCCAGCAGTTCAACCTTAATTTGCAGTATCAAGTGGATAGCCGCACGACGCTTCAGGCCGGTTATGTTGGCCAACTCGGGCAGCACCTGGCGGTTCCCATGGCTATCAACCAGTACACAGAGGACGAACCTGCTGGTTGTGACGCCACTTGTGCAGTCCAGATCGAGCCTTTCTACTCGCTGGTCGGCGAAGGGGGCACGGTAATCGAAACCGCGTCTCGCGCGCTCTCCAATTACCACGCCCTGCAGGCTACCATGCAACGGCAACTATCCAGTGGCCTCCAGTATCAGGTGAATTACACATATGGTAAGTCGCTGACCAACAATCCAGGATACTTCAGCATGGACGGTTCTTCGGCTCTGACTCTTTCTGGCAGGATGTAAACAATCCCAGGGGTGACTACGGTCCTTCGATGTTTGACGCCCGCCAGAGTTTGAGTGGAAGCGCAATTTATGAGCTTCCGTTTGGGCATGGAAAGCTGTTGGGTGCAAACTTGAACCGTGTAGCAGATGAAGTCGTGGGCGGGTGGCAGCTATCCGGAACTACTTCGATGTTTTCGGGCTTACCCGTGTCGATCACGAATGGTCAAAGCTGCAACAATAACTGTCCCGAACAACAAACTCAGGACTACGCACAACACGTAAATCAATACCGGCCCATGAAGATTTCCGGCCGTGGCACAGTGGGCGGGGTATTCAAGTGGTTCGGGACAGATCCCTCTGCAACGCCCTGTTCGAGTCGCGGAGTGGATAACGGCACGTGCGCATATGGCCGTCCCCACGATGCTGGAACTGCTCATGTGGGAACAGAGCGTGGTCCCGGGTTCGAGAATTTCGATCTGTCGCTCTTCAAGAGCTTCCGCACTACCGAGTCGCAGGTACTGAAGGCACGTATCGACGCCTTCAATGCATTTAACATAGCGAGTTACGGTCAACCCAGCAACTACGTTGGGGGCGGCTCGAACCCAACGTGGGGTTCGATCGGCGGGACCCGATCCGCACCTAGACAGCTTCAGTTATCACTGGTCTACCAGTTCTAACTGCAGGCCGAACTTAATTCATACGTTAACCACTCCGGCGGGCTGTCCACAAAGACAATCCGCCGGAGTGTCATAAGTTGCAATGTATCTGAGGCACATGGAAGATGGTTTTGACTTCTGCAATGCGCAAGATTGGCCGTCGCAACTTCTTGAAGGCGGCAGGCGGTGTCTCCGCACTCGCTGCGCTGTCCACGACTGCAGTCTTGCGAGGACCGAGGCGTGGTGGGCCGGTTCGCGCCGCATTGATCGGCTATGGAAAGCAGGGCCGCGTCCTGCAAAGCAACATTGATCCGGACCTGATGAACATTGTCGCCATATGCGACATCAAGCCTCCCGCAAAAGATGAAACAGCCCAACTGCAAGGCGTGAAGTTGTTTCAAGACTGGCGGCGGTTGCTTCAAGAACAGCCTCTGGAGGCTGTCTGATCGCGACACCGCTTTGCACACATGCCGAGATCGCGTCAGCTTGCCTGGATGCAGGCAAGCACGTGTTCTGCGAAACGGCCATGTCAATGGATGTGAATGGCTGCGATCAAATGATCCAGACCTCGCAAAAGAGCCGCCGCATTCTTCATATCGGGTATCAAGACTTTTACGAGCCGGCATACTGGGCAGCGTATCGCAACATCGTCAAACAAGGCCTTTTGGGAGAAGTCTACTCAGTGGAGGCTGCCTGCCACACCTCCGATTCCGGGCGCGTGGTCAATGAGCCGAGTGGGGCAAGCTTCGATCCGACGCCGTGGGGATACTCGTCTCCGGAGCACTTGTTGAACTGGCGGCTCATCGCCGTTGCTCAAACGGCCTCATGGGCGAATCCGGGGGAGCATTGGTATCTCTAGTGAATTGGTTCCTTGAGGATGTTCCCGCCGCCGTGCAGGCCAAAGGCGGCACTTACTCTTACAAAGACGGTCGCGACGTAGACGACCATGTTTTCGCCACCCTTGAATATCCTAACAGTAGGACTGCGACTCTTTCTGTAATTCAATCCAATGGATTCGAGGTGAGTTACACCCAATTCATGGGCACCAATGGCACACTCATCATCGGCAAAGATGAGGCACTTCTTTTTACAGAAGAGGGAAGAAAGCAGGCTGTGGTCAAAGCGGCGAAAGTGAGTGGGTCACAGCCAGTGATCGATACGTCGGCAAGCCGCAGCGAAGAAGCGTCAAGTCACTCGTCTCAAGCGCAAGGGACCAACGCAGGACAAGCCGGAGCCGCCGAAGCCTTTCAAAGAGAGCTTGCGGCGTTTTGCGGCGCAATCAGGACCGGCGCCCCCGCTCGTTGCTCGCCAAAGCACGCTCGCGACGTGACTGTAACTTGCTTGGCGGTAAACGATGCCATCAAGATGGCAAGCCTGGTACATCCTCAAGAATTGCAAGCCTCTGCTCATTCGGATGCGCTGCGCATGATCGGAAATCAGCATCAGCATGCGTAATATTCCAAGCGCCACGAAGGGCGCCTCATACTCAGTGATCAACAGACGGCAACTCTTGTCACTCCGAGGCAATGGGCTTTCCGAGCCAAAACGAGAAGAACCCGTAGACGATTGGGTGGGAATTTCGCATTCCGCGATGGCATGCACATTCGAAGCGATCGTTGCAACAAGTGGCGACCGCGGAATAGCTGCCGCTCAAGCGTGCTTCGACGAAGTGGATCGGTTGGAATCGATATTCTCTGTCTTTAATCCATCCGGCGAATTGAGCCATCTTAATCGCGGCGCGGCCGCATATGCAGTCCAAGTTGGACCTGAACTGTTCCACCTTCTTCAGTTTTGCCGCAGCATTCACGCGGAGACAGAAGGCGCTTTCGATGTAACTACGGGCTTGCTAAGTCGTTGCTGGGGGTTTCACGAGCGCAAACCTCATTTCCCGGAGCGCCAGTCTCTCGCGACAGCTTTGCGGTCCGTCGGCTTTCATCGAGTGTCGCTTGGGCCTGATTGTTATGTTTCGTTTGGCTCCTCTGAGCTGCGCATAAATCTCGGAGGTATCGGGAAAGGTTATGCACTCGACTGCGGAGCAGCGAATCTACGCACATTCGGGATGGAGACAGCGTTGCTCAGCGCGGGCTTCAGCAGCATCCTGGCTCTGGGATCGGGACTTGACGGCGCAGGCTGGCTCGTCGGCATTCGTCACCCGGTTTTCAAAGATAAGCGATTGGGGACCATCCGCCTGCGTTCATGTGCCTTGGGAACCAGCGGCCAGGAAGAGCAGTCGTTCGAAGTAAACGGGCAGCGCTACGGACACATCCTCGACCCTCGATCTGGTTTCCCACCCATAGGGACCCTGAGTGTAACTGTCGTTGCGGACTCTGCAGCCCGCGCAGATGCTCTGGCCACGGCATTCTTTGTCGGCGGTCCCGAGTTAGCCAACCGATATTGCGCTATCCATGAAGATGTTCTGGCAATCCTGCTCCTGGAACGCGACTTGTCGCGACCGATTGTGATCGGTTCAAGCAATCAAGCAATCGTGGAGCTCACGAATGATTAGTTCCGCATCATCTCCTCTTTCTCCGGTCCAGCAGGTCGCGTTGATTGTGCTCCGCACACTCATCGGCTGGCATTTTCTCTATGAAGGTTATTTCAAACTCCTGCTTCCCGCATGGACACCGGATGGAACCCACCTCGGCCCGTGGAGTTCTGCCAGCTATCTCAACGGAGCCACAGGCCCCGTAGGCCACTTGCTCCAGGTTTTGTTGAATGCCGGCTGGGGACGCGCGATCGACATTGCAGTAATTGCGGCTCTCTGCGCCATTGGACTTTCCCTGATGCTGGGCTTGTTTACTCAACCAGGTTGCTTCGGGGCGCTTGCAATGCTGGCTTTGTTCTATGTCACAGCTCTTCCGCTCGACGGCGTTCCTCACCCTGGCATGGAAGGGAACTACATGATCGTGAACAAGAACTTGATCGAAGCAGCAGCGGTTGCAGTGGTATGGTCTTTTCGAACCAGCCAGATTGCCGGATTCGACCAGCTTTATTCGTCATGGCGAAGGAAGCCTTCTCCTGTTCCGGTTCGACAGAGATAAAAAGGTGCAGTCGAGTAATGTCAGTTGTTTCGCGCTGATTAGGAATGGAGACGGAATCTCATGCATTTGACGCCTCAGCAGAAACTGATCGGACGCAGGAATTTCTCAAGACTGGCGGGTCGAGGTATCGACCCGGAACAGTTCAAACTGGAGACCTGCGTGCCGCTGAAGATGCCTGGAGGCCCGGTGAAGGGCGGCATTGTCGGAGTTGGACGCCAGGGGGCGGGCGCTTTGCTCGAAGGCTGTCGTAAAGAGTTCATCGACATTGAAGTCATCTGCGATATCAATCCTGTTCACCGTGCGCTTGCCAGTCAGCAACTTGTTGCCGCTGGATGGAAGAAACCTCGCGAATACGAGAACTGGCAGGAAATGGCTCGGAAAGAGAAACTCGAAGCCGTCATAGTAGCAACGCCTCTTTGGACTCATGCCGAAATAACGATTGGATTTCTGCAGGCAGGCATCAATGTCCTCTGCGAAAAGATGATGACCTACGACGTGGCTAGTGGCCAGCGAATGATTGAGGCAGCGCGAACCAACCATCGGCTCTTGGAAATCGGCTATCCCCGTTTCTATGAGCCACTCTACCGGGCTGTTTATCAAACCATCATGCTGCCGAAAGTGCTCGGCGACATTCATTTCGTGCGTCTCCACACCCACCGGAATCAGTCTTGGCGCTGGGATGAAAAGTCTCCTTCCAGCAGTTACAACCCGAGCCAATGGGGCTATCCGGACTGGGAATCGTTGGCGAACTGGCGCATGTACAATCGCTATTCCCATGGCCTCGTTTCGGAGTTGGGAAGCCATCAAATTTCGCTTGCTGAATGGTTTCTCGGATCGACGGCCAAGTCAGTCTATGGATCAGGCGGAATCAACTGTTACAAGGACGGGCGGGAAGTCGATGACCATATTTTTATGACATTCGACCATCCATCAGAATGCGCCGTGGAACTCTCAGTCATCTTG
This sequence comes from uncultured Acidobacteriota bacterium, assembly GCA_963718435.1. Taxonomy (GTDB): domain Bacteria; phylum Acidobacteriota; class Terriglobia; order Terriglobales; family Acidobacteriaceae; genus Telmatobacter. Next base: position 44,168 of record CAVQZQ010000072.1, read on the forward strand.
AGTAACAGCTATGGTGGATTGTACGAAGAGTTTCTCGGTTCGAATGGCAGCCTCATCCTTTCGGACCTCGATGGTGGAATGTTCTTTCCAGCGGAGGTGGGATGCGTGATCGGGGAGCCCGCTCGTGATCGAGATGAAACAGCGCCATTGAAGTCAAATTGGGACATCGCTTTCCGCACCGAAGTTTGGACTTTTTGCTCTGCGGTGCGTCAGGGCACTCCACTCCGCTGCGGACCAGAGCGAGCGTTGAATTCTGCTATCAGCGCACTCGCGGGAAAAAGGGCGATTGCCACAAAATCACGCATTGAGATCCTGCGATGAGGTGGAGTGTGCATCCTGGTTCCGGCGTTCATTCGTCATAAGCGATTAAATTGCGTGAGTGCACGATGAAGGCCCTATACATCGGACAGCAAAGAGGGACAATGTTGTGTGATTCAAGCATGGCCAAATGGCTACGACGAACCCGGCCGTTCCGTTCGGCCATGGAAAGCAGTTTGGCTCGAGATGGAACAATGTAAAGGATGAAGTGTTTAGCGAGTGGCAGTTATCCACGAATGCCCGGATCAATACGATATTCCCGATGACAGCTCCTCAGCGGTCAACGGTGCCATAACAACTGTGCGGAAAACCTTAGCGGGGACTATTGCGTCGCCACTACGGCCTCATGAAGATTAAAGGACGGGTTCGCGACGTCGAGTTATGGCTGGTCCACCAGTTTCAACAGCATGCAGTTCTCTTGAGGTAGCACCTCATTGCATAAAACATGGTTCGCAATCTGACCAATGTGGATTGAAATAATGACAATGAATCGACGGAGCTTCATTGGTGGAATGGTCGCCGCGGCTTCAGCTTCACGGCTTGCGAGCGCTATGCCGATCGGAGGATCGGACTCTGCTACTCCGGAACGAGACCGGATGAGGAGGGGGCTGATTGATGCCGGCGGTTCCAATGAACCATACATGTTCATTGCCCGCCGTGGAGGGCAGCGCCTTGATGCGCGGCAAGCCTTTACTTACCAGGGAAGCGAAGAAGTGATCAGGAACCTCCATGAAGCGGGTGTGGAGATGTTTCATACGCATCTATACAAGGGTTTCGGCATGGAGGCCGAACGGGAAGAAATGGAAGCGACGCGCAACGCAGTGGCGATTGCGCATCGGCTGGGAATGAAGGCTGATACATATATCCAGTGGAACAGCATGATGTACGAAACCTTTTTTGTAGAAGAACCCAAGGCGGTCGACTGGATTCAACGGGACATTGTCGGCCTTCCCATTCTTCTCCCATATGCTTACCAGCAGTCGTTCCGCTATCGGCCTTGCTTCAGCAATCAGGACTACCTGAATTACCTGAAGAAAGCAGTGCGATACGCAATCGTCGATGTGAAGACAGACTTCATCCACTTCGACAACTTCGATCTCAACCCTGAGCCGGACTCCTGCCATTGCCCGGCCTGCAAGGAAGGATTCAGAAAGCGCCTTAGGACAAAGTACAGCGGCGCGCAACTCCGGGAGCGGCTCGGATTTGAGCGAGTGGATTTTGTAAATCCTCCTCAATGGAACAGAGATAATCCGCCTGGTGGGATGGAGATCATCGTCGATCCCGCGATTCAGGAGTGGATCGACTACCGCTGTCAATCCATGGCAGACGCACTAAGACAAATGCATGACTACGCGATGTCGCTTAATCCCGAAGTTGCATTGGAGATTAATCCCGGGGGCATAACCGGCGTAAACTGCGCATGGGAATCGGGAATCGATCACTCGAGACTTCTCAAATATACGAAAGCATTCTGGAGTGAAGAGGAGGGCCCGGTTGGTTACCAGGCAGACGGGCAATTTGTGTCCAGAATTCGCAGTTACAAGCTGGCCCGGGCGCACTCGAATGTCATGTTAGCCTACATCAATGACGACCCTCTGGCTTTTTCAGAGGCTCTTGCATTCAATCAAACACCCGGATTTGTGGGAGTACACCCGATTTCGGAACTAACACGCGAATATATACGCTTCTATCGACAGAACAGGGACATGTACGAGGACAGTGTGGACATGACTAACGTCGGCCTCCTGCGTTCGTATGCCTCGTTGACTTATAACAACTCGAGTGTACAGCTTTGCACGGAGCTTGTGAGCAAGCCCTGATTCAAGGCGGGGTTCCGTTCGATCTGGTATTCGACGAGGGGCTGCGGTTTCTGTCGAAGTACAAAGCTTGATACTTCCCAATTGCGAATGCCTTTCCGATGCCCAGATATCAGTTCTTCGCGATTTTGTCGAAGGCGGTGGCGGGCTGATTGCGATCGGTCAGACGGGGCTCTACGACGAGTGGAGGCGCGTTCGCGTCACGCCCGGCTTGGCTGGAATGGTAGAGGGTCCAGAGAACGCAATGGACTCCCAGCATTTGAATTCTGATGCGGCAACAGCGGGTACTGCCGCCAGAAGGAAGTTTGGCCGTGGTCGAGTGGCGTACCTTCCGGCGGTAGAATTCGATGGCACACCTCCACCTCTGCAGCCATATTTTGAAATCGGAAAAGAGTACTGGAAGCGGCCGAAGAACTGGAAGAAGCTTGTCGAGCTGGTGAACTGGGCAACAGAGGATCAAGTGCCCATCCGGCTGAATGCGCCCGAGGAATCGCCATCAATTCCACAAGCCAGCTTTTGAAGCGGCGGGTTTTCATACATGTCGTGAACTATGACCGCTCGAACAGCACAAAGTCCAACGCGATTGACGTTGGAGTTCGGGTACCGGAGAATCCGCAGCCACTTAGGGTAACAGTTCACTCTCCTGGGCCAAAGGCCGCGCAGGCAATCGACTTCGCCAAGAGCGGGGCTTACACAACCTTCACTCTCTCAGACGTGAAAACTTATTGTGTTGCCATGATCGAATGGTAGCGCCATCAGAGGAAGCGGTAACAACCTAGCCGCAAGTGGACCAACGAGCTGGGTGCGCGTCACGACCAGCATCGGCGATACAAGCAGCCGGATAAGGATATGCGATGAGAATTGGCCTGGTTTTTCTCCTTCTTGCATGCAGTTACTCCTGCGCGCTGAGTCAGACACTGACAGACGATTTGTCTTCTCCCGAGCTTTGGAAGCCGGATCATGTTCCGTTCTCCTTCATATACGCCGGCAAAGACTCCGCTAAACTGCTGAAGACATGGCAGACACAAAGCGAGGCTGCGGCGTGGGGTTCTACTCAGGTGCATCTCTATTCCTACACAGACCCGGTAACTCACCTCAAAGTAACTGCTGAAGTCCGGCACTATGCGGAGTTCCCCGGAGTCATCGATTGGGTCCTCCGTTTTCGCAACAATGGACCGTCCGATACTCCCATCCTCGAAGATATCCTGCCGCTCCATTCGGTGATTCCGGCTCCTCCAGGCAATCTCCTGATCCGCCATGCCAAAGGCAGCGACGCCAGCGCAGAAGACTTCACGCCGATGATGGAGAGCATAGAGCCGGGCAAAGACCAGCATTTTGAACCAGAGTATGGGAGGCCCTCAAGCGGCATGACGCTCCCTTTCTTTAGTCTGCAGACCGGCGATCATGGACTCATCGAGGCAATCGGCTGGTCGGGCAATTGGAGAGCTGACTATTCTCTTCAAAAGGATGGTAAAGCCATCACGTTGATCAGCGGAATGAAGCAGACGCACCTTCTGCTGCATCCCGGCGAAGAGATTAGAACGCCACGCATTGTGCTCATGAACTGGACCGGAGGCGATTGGCAGCAATCGCAAAATCGCTGGCGGCGGCTTCTCTTTGCGCATTACACGCCGCACGACAATGGCAAGCCCATGCGAGGTCCCGTCCTGTTTGGAAGCTGGGGCTCAGAGCCCATCGCTGACAAACTCGCCTTCGTCCATTGGGTACATGACCGGAAAATACCTGTGGATGTATATGCCGTCGATGCAGGCTGGTATGGTGGCTCCATTGGTGCGGAGATGGACCCGACCAATCCCTGGTGGAAGAATCGCGGCGATTGGTTTCCGAGTCCACTCTATTATCCGAATGGCATCAAGCCGCTTGGCGATGCTCTAAAGGCGACCGGCATTGGTTTCTCGCTCTGGATCGAACCGGAGACATCCATGCCTGGCAGAAAGATAGTCAAGGACCATCCCGACTGGTTTCTGGATCGGCCGAAAGAGCCGTGGATGACTGATCCTGACTTGCAGGCCGACCTTGGAAATCCCGCTGCCCGCCAGGGGCTTACGAACATGGTTTCCGATTTCATCACCGATTTTGGAATGACTTGGTATCGCCAGGATTTTAATCACAGCCCGGAGAGCTTTTGGAAGGTGGCGGACAAGCCCGATCGAATCGGCATGACCGAGATTGGACACATCGAAGGCCTGTATAAAATGTGGGATGACCTGCTGGCGAGGCATCCAGGATTGCACATCGATAACTGTGCCAGCGGCGGACGCCGTCTGGATATCGAGATGATGTCGCGCAGCTTCTCGGTCTGGCGCACCGATTACGGGTTCACAGATACACTCGCCGAGCAGGCGCAGACGCAGGCTCTCGCATACTGGGTTCCTGAGAACATGGGGTTCGAGACCTACTCGATGGAGTTCGAAGGGCATAGCATCCCGTGGACGCATCCAGGCCCATATTCCACGCCGGAGAGTTTGTATCTCATGCGCCTTGGCTATAGCGCAGGCTATGGCGTTGGACCCGGCGCAGCAGGCGTAAACAACGAAGAATGGGTGTCGTGGATTAAACAGGGTATCGCTGAATATCGCGAGGTACAGCCTTATATATTTGGCGATTTCTATCCGTTGCTGCCCTACAGCCGCGACGCCGAGTCCTGGACTGCCTGGCAATGGGATCGCCCGGAGATGAATGACGGGCTGATAATGTTGCTGCGCCGCCCTCTGAGCCCCTTCCCCGCGATCGAAATGCATCCAAAGCACCTAGATCTCGTCGCGAGGTACGACGTCGAAATTCGCACCACCTACGATCATGCTCCCGTCCGGCAGATGAAAGGAAGCGAACTGGCTCATCTCCAGGTTCAGTTACCGGACGCTCCAAGCTCGATGCTCATCTTCTATCGCAAAAGATAACCCCCCCAAGGACCCGGATTCGGCTGGGTTGACATGCCCCGTTTTTTCTCAGGCAGCGATAGCCAGAGTTTCTCAGTTTTGACCCGCCCGGAAAACCTGGCCGGACAGAGCTAGAAATTTCGGCCTGCGCGGTTCGATTTGTGCCATTTTGGCGGATTCAATGCCTGCCGAGCGTTCACTGCCATCTGCTCGATTTGAATGCTGATCATTATTTAGGCGAGTCACACCCAATGAACATTGGTACGCTTGAAAAAAGGAGGAGATGCGATGAGTTATACACCCGATGAAAAGCGGTATGACGAAGCAACGTTCAAGAGATGTGGGCGATCGGGGATCGTTCTACCCCCATCTCGCTCGGACTTTGGCAGAACTTCGGAAGCGACAATGTCTTCGAGACAGGCCGGGCGGTGATTCGGCGCGCCTTTGATCGCGGCGTCACGCATTTCGACCTGGCGAACAACTATGGGCCGCCTTACGGGTCCGCCGAGGAGAACTTCGGGGAGATTCTGCGGAAAGATCTTAGCAGCCACCGCAATGAGCTCTTGATTTCGACAAAAGCTGGATGGGATATGTGGCCGGGACCCTATGGCGTAGGCGGCTCGCGCAAGTATCTGCTTGCATCCCTGGATGAAAGCTTAGCACGCATGGGACTCGAGTATGTCGACATTTTTTACTCCCATCGCGCGACCTCGGATGTTCCGTTGGATGAAACCATGGGCGCCCTTGTGCAGGCAGTTCGGCAAGGCAAGGCTTTATACGTGGGCATTTCATCGTATGGCGCAGATCGGACGCGCGAAGCGGCGCAGATTCTGACGAGAGAAGGAGTCCCTCTGCTGATTCATCAGCCGTCGTACTCGATGCTGAATCGCTGGGTGGAGAAGGAACTTCTCGACACGCTCGAGGAAATCGGAGTCGGCTGCATTGCATTCTCACCTCTCGCCCAGGGACTGCTAACGAATAAGTATCTGAATGGCGTCCCCGAGACCTCCCGGGCAAAGGAAGGTCTCTCATTTCAGAAGGAGTTCTTGAGTGAAGACAATCTCAAGCGAGTGCGGGCACTCAACGAAATTGCCAGCGGACGTGGACAGTCGCTGGCCCAGATGGCAATCGCGTGGGTTCTGCGCGATAAGAGGATAACCTCCGCACTGATCGGAGCGCGAAATGTGGAGCAGCTCGATAACTCGCTCGATGCGCTGAAGCAGCTTCAGTTCACGGGCGCGGAGTTGTCAGAGATTGACATCTACGCGCAAGAGGGATCGATTGACCTTTGGAGAGGCGCGAGAGAGGGAGTCGCATAGCTGCCGCCCATGAGTCTCTGTGGTGGATTCTTCTACGCAACCGGACCGGCTGGACAATGACGCACGCTACGAGTTAAAAAAGCGATCAGGATTTGGACTCTCGCACTGGCGGCCGGTAAGTTTTCACATGGGCCGTCTCGAGAAGTTGATGGAAACGCGCGGGATGGCTAGCGAGTGAGGCCGAATACTTTGCCGCTTGCACCCACTGTAGAAGGAGTTGATCCTTAGACTCAAGGTTAAACAGAAGCTCCGACTTAGCAGCGGAATCCGGAAAGCGCCCTTTGTCCCAATCCTTCAACAACGCCTCAGCGAGCGCCTTATCACCCTGTGCAATGCCCTGAACCAACAGGTCGGTGGTTTCTCGCTTCAACATCGGTTTCGCTACTTCCTCGATAACAACCGCTTCACGCCGAAACATCCTCTGAAGAGCTTCGACGCATAGTGCAAAAGATTGAAAGTCGGCGAGGTTTTTCAAGACCGTAGGTTCTAGCCGAACGAGCACGCCTCGCAGCCGTGTAAAGGGATTTGATCCTGAAGATCGAATTCGAATCGCGGCTGCAAGTTGTTCATCATTGCGCCAGGGAACCTTCAATGGGAGATTTGTCAAGGAAGTGGGCAGTTCCTGAACAGAAGGAGCCGCAGCATAGATTATCTGAAATGCTTCACTCCAATCCTCGTTCCAGTTGGCCCCATAGTGTCTCTCCACAAAACGGCGGAAGGCCGCCCCCTGCGCAGTTGCCGTACCTTCATTGAAGGCGACAGCGGCGTACGCGAATCCATCCCAGATCGAATTCTGAACGTACCGGCTGGGAACCCAGTTTGTCAGAAGGACGCCAAGAGAACTAGGGTCGCCGTGTTCGAAGTAAGCGTCGGCATAGGCATCGATATTCTGCAACTGTTCCGTGCCGGCCCGCGGTCCCCACCTGTAGTTGATTAACCCTGGCGCTCCGATTCCGCGATTGCCATTGGCGCGGACTTTGAGGAAGGCCTCGCGAATCCTGGCGGAATTTGTATCCCTATAATTCCAATCCATGATGATGATGGTCTTGTTCAGCTTGTCGAGAATTTCCGGCTCTTTGTGAATGATAACGTCTCCCCACACAATCAATTCCCTCCCCACACTTGCGGTGATTTGATTGAGCGAATTGAGATAGTCTGCCCATACTTGGGCCCTGGATTTCGTCTGGAGTGCCTTGCGGGAGAGCGCGGAGCCTCCCCAATTCACCTCATCACATCCGCCATGAAGGTAGATAGAAGGAAAGATCATGGCGACTTCACGGTAGAGCTTAATGAAAAGTTGCAGAGTCTCAGGATGCACTGGAATGACGCCCGTAAATTCGACAGAGCCTTGTGCTTCACGGTCCAGTAGATGAGCGTATGCGGCGGATCGTGTAATGTATCCCGTATGTCCGAACGATTCCAACTCGGGGATCAAATCGATGCCGCGGGTTCGGGCATACTCTGCCAAGCTTCTCAATTGTTCGGGGGCAAACGCATTCTTGTGGGTCACAAGATCACGAACAGACGTGAAGATCAAGGCACTTCCTTGATCGTCAGCCAGTCGGAATTGCAGTGTGTTGAGTTCCCAATCCGCACAGAAATCCACTATCCGCCGATAGTATTCCAGCGACTCTGGCACACGGCCGGCGTCCACCATAAGACCGCGCATTTTCGTGCGAATCGCGATTTTCCGCTGCGCCGATTCATCCGTTCCTTGCAGGGAGGCTTTCGTCGGAGAACTTGCGAGAGTCAATTTGCTTTCGGGCACCATCAAATCTGTGTTCGTCGTGAGAGTTTCCCCAAACACGCGCTGGCGCAAGACCACGCTACTAATTGTGACTCCCGCTCCGAGAAGGAATTGCCGCCTGTTCCTGTTCCCCATATTCAAGTTCCTGCTCTTCTCCGGCGATCTGGACAGTCGCGTGTAGTGTCTCACGCAAGCAGATAGCATCGAAGAACGGCAGGAGGTTCGGCTCTGACCGATCGATGTTCTTCAACTCGCCGCGCCCGGCAAAACCAAACAGACTTCAAGAAGCATCTTCGAAACAAGGTTCAGGTCGGCCGCCGCCAAATTTCGTCAATGGCTTCAACGGAGCTTGATCTCGACAAGTGGTGTTTTGCTCGTTAAGGCGTAAGATTTTCCGGAGGCAGCAGTGTTTGCGTTGGGGGTAACATCAGTCATTTGGTGATTCCGAGGTTTTGATTGATTTGTGAAGTGCATTGCAGCACGGCAGAACGGATGAAGCTACTGTTTGCACCGGCCATGTAGGATCCCGTGAGCATCGGTCGGTCACATCCTTAAAACGCGCCGCGGCTTCATCGCCGATCAACTCCACTCAAGCAGCCGACAGGGGTGGACCCGATATCGAATCGATGCCTGCATAGATCGCCAATGCGCTTTGACTCGGAACGATGAATGTCATCCCTCTCCGCTCAAGCAGACCCTTGGTTGTGAAATCCATGAGACAACGCGTAACTGTTTCGCGCGACACTCCAATGTGCTCACCTATTTCACCGTGTGTATACGGGCATTGGATCCTGGAACCGAGTGAAGCGCGCTCGCCTTCGGCGCACCAATCGAGCAAAAGTCGGGCAAGCTTCGCCGGCGCAGTCAATGTAAAGCCGAGCATGTGAAGCTGCTCATAGGCATGCCTGTTTTGTAAGCTCAACTGACGCGCTACATTCTGCCAGATACCTGGATAGCGCGCCAGAAAAGTGAGAAAATCTTTTCGCTGCAAAGATAGAATCTTGCACTCCATTTGAGATTCGGCCGTCATTTCATAGGGGAAGCCGGAAACTGCGGAACTCAGTCCGACTACTTCTCCCGGTCCAACCATTCCAAGAATGAATCGTTTGCCATCGACGGAATTGATTGAGAGTTTTACCTTTCCTTTCACCAGAAAAAATACCTTCCCAGGCATTTCTTCTTCCGTGATCAGCACCGTCATCCCTGGGCAGTTGGAACGCTCAGCAACTGATTCAAAGTCGCTTATCGTCTCACACGGCAAGCCCTTGAAGAATCCCCCAGCCATGGATTGCGAGCTGAGGCTCTCCCACCTCGCATTCGAACCGGGCCTTGAAGGGAATTCATACACTGTGCGTTCTTCCCCTATTTGCGCCACTCCTGTGATAGATTTCGCTTCATCAACCCTTCTCGGACCAGGCCGAAGGGTGAGTGGCAGAGTTTGCATTCGATCTCCTCCTTGTGCGAAGCGAACATAATCAATCGTTCATCCGTGCGCCCCGCTTTCCATGCACCTTGCCAGAAACGGCAAGTCACCTCGGCTAATGTGCTCGGCTGAAAATAGCGTCGCGCCTCGATTGAACCGGAATCATCTCGGGAGGCAGTGGCTCACCGAAGTAAAATCCTTGTGCCTCATCGCACCCATGTTCCCAAAGAAACTCGAGATGTTCGATCGTTTCGACACCTTCCGCGATGACTCGCAGATTCATTCGATGCCCCAAGCTCATCATTGCGCTGACCTTGGTCCTGGCTTCCGGGTGAGTCGTAATCCTCCGAACGAATGATCGATCGATCTTGAGTGCATCGACATGCAGGTTCTTGAGCATGCTAAAGTTCGGATAGGTCGGGCCCAGGTTATCGGCGATCACCTGCACCCCTTCTTTTCGGATCGGTCTCAGGACGGACCTGGCTCGGTCAATATGCTTGAGGAGTGAACCTGCCGCCACATCGATTTCCAGGCAAGCAGGATCGAGCCCAGTCTCGCTGAGGATTGTGAACAAGCTCTCGGCAAACCCTTCCTTCTGAAGCTGGACCTCGGAGACGTTCACTGCCACGGTTCTCGCCGGTAGGCCTGTTTGGATCCAGTTTCGAGCCTGGGTGCATGCTTCACGAAGGGCCCAAGCGCCAATTTCCACAATCAGATCAGACTCTTCCGCGATGGGAATGAACCGCGTCGGAGGCACCAATCCTCGCGTCGAATTTATCCAGCGCGACAGCGCTTCCGACCCAACGATTGAGCCGGTCCTCATGTCGATTTTGGGCTGGTAATACAACGTCATTTCGTTCCTGTCGAGAGCCTGGCTTAGATCGTGTTGAATGGAATCATGCTTCGCAGCCTGAACCTCTCGATCAAACTCCCTGAATCGGCCCGCGTAACGTTCCGCCGGTTTTGCGTTATAAATCGACATTTGCGTATGGTCCAGATTCGTCCGTGAATCCCCGGCGGTCATTGCACTGAGAATCGGTTGCAAAGCTGACCCTGCCACAGGCTTTCGCGCTTCTCTGGCCAGCAATCTCGCGATGCTGGCGATGAGCACATCAGGGTCGCCTACGAGTGTGGCGTCGGCAAATAAATCGCGCTCTTTCGAAGGATCGCCAAGGCAGACCACGGGAATTGACGAGCCGGATTTTCGAATCAGGAACGCAAGCCTTTCCTTGCTTTCAAATGGAATCGAATGACCGAGAACGATAACATCGAAATCGCTATCGTAAAAGAGATTGACGGCTTCTTTGATCGAACCCACCGAGGTCAGCAAGAACCCGGCAGATTGCCAGGCGGAGTTTGGAGTTATAAGGAAAGGCAGTTCCAAGCCAACGGCGAGTACGAGAGTTGAAGTCACGTCTGCCTCCAGAGCCCTTATTCCCGCACCGCCAAATGGGCGCTCACTCAAGCTACCTCAACAACAGCGGCTTATGGTCTGACTGGGTAACACTTCTATAACTCGTTGGAGTCGCGCGGTGAGTCCGACGAGCTTGTGAAGGGAAGCTATGCTCCGCAGTCTGGCACTAGTCCTTTTGAGCGTCCGTCAGCTAGCTGACAGACCTGAATAAAATTTCTTCCCTAACTTTTCCCTGATGCTTGCCCCTGAAACGGGCGTATGATAACAAGGTACTTCCTCAAGCAAGACAAAATTTCTACTTCGGTCGAAGACTCTCGCGCAGAGTTTTCTGTATTAGAGCCCCCGTCTTTCCCAGCTCGCCGAGGAGGGCCCCAATGCAATACGGTTCCGATCCGTTGCCTTATAAGAACAGCCTGTTGATCGGGCTTTCTCCTGAAGTGATCGAACAACTGCGCCCGCACTTGGTTCGTGTTGATCTGCCCAGGGATAAGATCCTCCACTACTCGGGCCAACCAGTCGAAACTGTCTATTTTCTTGAAGATGGTGTCTGTTCGATTGTTGCAACCATGGAGAATGGAATGACAGTTGAAGCGGGGATCATTGGGCGAGAAGGGTTTGTTGGCATACCCGTGGTCCTTGGCACCGGCCAGTCGTTGAACCAGTCGGTTATGCAAATACCTGGCTATGGATTCCAAATAAAAGCCAAAATCCTGGCGGAAAATTTTGAGGCATCTGACTCACTCCGCCTAACCCTGTTGCGCGCCGTGCAGGGAATGCTTGTTCAATCCGCACAGACCTCCGCATGCAATCGCGTCCACGAGCTCCACGAACGCCTCTCCCGCTGGCTGCTGATGTGCCTCGATAGAGTCCAAGTTGACCGGGTGCTGATAACTCAGGAGCTTTTGGCAACGATGTTGGGTACGCGGCGCAGTACAGTCACCGTGGCGGCGGGCCTTCTGCAGAAGGACGGAATCATTGAATATCATCGAGGACATGTGATGATTACGAATCGCGAAGGCTTGGAAGCGGCTTCGTGCGAGTGTTACCAGGTCGTCCACAAGGAATATGTTCGTCTCGGGCTTCTCTAAGTTGCAGCGCCCAAAACGGCCTTAGGGCCAGTCTGCTATGTTTCTAGGAGACTGGCCCTAAGGCATTTCCCGTGTTGTGCAGCATTCTGGTGCAGGATTTCAATTTTGGACTTGCTGGCCGCGGCTCGATCCATTGATTTGAGAGTGCCTCCAATAAACCGGTACCGATTGGGCTCCCGAGGCCCGTGACCGGATCCCGGCCGACCATTCCCGCTGCTGCAACATTGTTCCCAGAGTTTATGGTGCGATAGCAAACGTCATGATTGACTGCATAGAGCCTTGGTCGGTGTAGCCACGTCGTGTATTGATTTTTTGGTTCAGGAGAATCATGAGTCCCGCTCCCATCGCACAGGATCTCTGTACCGGCATGATGGCCGCCGTGCTCGAGCAGATGTGCGCAGCGGGCCAACCGGCTCACACAAGTTCGATAGGTGGCAAGTCAGGATTTTTGACGCACGGCAGTGGCCCGTGCACATTCTGCCACAATGACCATTGGAAGTTCCCTAAAGGTTGCCCCTACGGCAAGCCTGACGACCAGAAATATCCTGTGGGATTTCTGGAAAAAGTGACTGCCGCAATAATGAAGTGACGAGATCGGCTGCCGCGAATCATCTGGATGGTGACCTTTAGCGCGAGGCTCCGACGAAGAGGGTGCAGACCCCGGCAAACTCCTTCGAGCAGCCCGGGGTACTGGGGTAAATGTCGGGAAAAACCGGACTGCTAAAGATCTTTCGCGAGATACCAACGAAGCCCTGGTTAGGCGCCATAGAAGAAGAGCCAGCGGCCCGCTTTGGCGGATCGCGCTGCTTGTCGGAAATTGCGAAGAATTTCATCTGGAAAGCCATGCAGTGTCGTGCTAGACTCGCTGCACATTTTGCTGCTCTTTGCCGAATTGTTCTTGTGTTGCCACTAACGATTCTGAGCCTGGACGGTAGTTGACTTTGTCTCATGGCATCCTCATCATCGAGAATGCGTTCCCCCCCGCATGCCTGGATGAGCATCTGTCAGCAGTTTCTCCGGAATGCGAGAGTGCCGGTCGCGTGAGCTGGGAGAGGTTCTCTCTCGCAGACTTGCGTAACATTAAAAGCAACCTCATTGTTGCGAATGCGGTCCCGGGAAGCGTGAAGGCTCTTGAGTTTTTCGAATTGTTGAAAAGCAATCGGATTTCAGTTCCAGTTTTCGCCATCCTTCCTTCGGATGACCCTGCGCTCCTGCAGGTCGCAATCGAGACAGTTGATGATTTTCTTTTCTGGCCGGCGCGGGGCGAAGAGTTTCGCCAGCGGATTGGCAGGCTGATGGGCACTAGCTCGCGGACGCTCAGTGTGGTGCAAGAGAAGCTTACTGTTGAGTTAGGTATGCAGCAGATTGTTGGCAGGGATCCGGCGTTTATGCGGGCTATGGAGAAGTTGGCATGTTTCGGCGCGATCGATACCCCCGTGCTCCTCACCGGAGAAACCGGCACTGGAAAAGAGTTGTGCGCGCGAGTCACGCATCTCTTGAGCAAACGTAGTAAGGGGCCATTCATTCCGGTGGACTGCGGCGCACTTCCGGATCACTTATTTGAGAATGAGGTATTTGGCCATGCGCGTGGCGCATACACCGACGCTCGCTCGGCTCAAAAGGGGTTGGTCGCAATAGCGCAGGGAGGCACGCTGTTCCTCGATGAGATTGACAGCCTTTCTCTGACAGCTCAAAGCAAACTCCTGCGGCTTCTGCAAGAGCATACCTATCGCCCTCTCGGCTCCGAAGTGTTCAAGCAGGCGGACGTCCGAATCATCGCGGCGACGAACCGCAATCTGGATGAGCTTGTCTCAAAGAAGACATTCCGGTCTGACTTGTACTTTCGCATCAATGTGTTGCGGATACACCTGCCTGCTCTTCGCAATCGGAAGTCGGATGTGGCGCTGCTTAGCCGCCATTTCATCGATGAAATCTGTATGTCGCTCGGCGTTTCAAAGAAGTTTCTCTCGGCTGGGGCTCTTCGAAGACTAGAGCTTTACACGTGGCCGGGAAATGTGCGCGAACTTTACAACGTGATGCAACGGGCCGTGCTTTGTTCCATGGGGACGCAGATTTCGTCGTCAGCGATCGAATTGAATGTTGCCAACGACCCTGAGGAACCGGCCGGCACCGAGAACATGCGCCAGAGCTTCAGATACGCCAAGCAACAGGCGATCCGATGTTTTGAGCGCGACTACGTGACGCAACTGATGGACAAGCACGACGGCAACGTAACGCGTGCGGCGCGCGAGGCAGGAAAGGACCGGCGTGCCTTTGGGCGACTCGCAAGTAAGTATCGTTTGCCAACGCCCTCAAACTGACCGTCGCGATCACGAAGACCGGCAGCGGGTCGCGAATGGCCCGCGCCGGGTGGTTTTGGTCCCACCTCGTAAACTCCGCATTCGATCCCGCAAACCTGAGCTGCCCTCGACAGTGCAGACGCCGGGTAGCGTGTCGAATTCAGCCCTGCCAAAACGGCTCATCCAATTCCCTTTGCGCTAAGTTACAGATTCCGCGCTTGTGGAAATCCATCGCCTGTTGGCAGTTCAAGTGCAACCGGGAGCACGAAGGAAACTCTTCTCGTGACGCATGCGAAGGTTTCGACGCTGCCTATTGCAAAAGAGATATTGAGCTACCTTTTGCGCAACCCCGAGGCTGCTGACAGCCTGACCGAGTTGGCCCGATGGAGATTGGTACAAGAGGCGGTGCGGCGCAGTGTGGAGAACACGCAGGCGGCGCTGGACTGGTTAATTGCAGAAGGATACGTGAGCGAGGAGGTACGGACGGGAACAGAGAGTCTGTTCCGTTTAAATCCGGAACGTCGCAAAGATGCGGAGTCGTTGTTAAGTGAAGGCTTGCCAAACGTCGAAGGTCAAAATCGGTGTTGCCGATGAGTAACTCGATCGAGCGAAACATGACAGTGCAAGGAGAGTAGATGCCGGACTATCAGGCCGTATTCGCCGTCGGCGATGCGCTCGTAAAGTATCTTACGAACAACTACAACCCGAATGTGATCGGGTTTCCTTGCACCTTCAGGCTCGTGTCGAGCGCGGAGATCGCAACCGAAGATACAACCGCGCTTGATAAGACGGTGTCTCTCTATCTCCACAGGATCACGAGCGCAGAGCACTATCGGAACGTAACCCGGCTTCAGGATTCGCTGGTTGACCAACCTATTCTGTATCTCGATCTGCATTACCTCATAACCTACTGGGACGCATCGGCGCAGGGGGCTGAAGCCGAACAGAAGATATTGGTATGGACGATGCAGCAGTTACAGTCGCATCCAAACCTCGACGTGTCCACACTTTCGCTTTCGACCACAGCGCCTGGATGGAGCAAAACGGATTCCGTCCAGATCATTCCGGCGGACCTGAGTATGCAAGACATCCTCGATATCTGGGACGGGCTGGGGCCCAAGTACCGCTTGACGGTTGGCTATGTTGCCCGAGCAGTCCGTGTAGACCGCACCATTACGCCTGAGATGCCGGTGGTAGCGACGCGGTTTGAATTGGCTAACGGGGGTCCGCAATGAAGGAGCGGGTCGATCGCAGGGTGCTGGGCGGATTTGTGTGTGTCGACGCGATCAGCGGCAGTTCCGTCCTCCCGGCTCTGCAGGCGACCGCCACGGATATGACGGTAAAGGCGAATCGAAGCGGGGTGCATGTCGTGTTCAATGCGACAGGGCTCGAGTCTCTGACACAGCAATTTGTGCCTGCCGGTACATGGCCTGCGCCCGCTGCTTTTGAGGTAACGCTGAGCGATCCGGATCGGCGCTATTTACCACGCAGAGCGATGCTGAACATGCCTCAGCCAGTACCGCTCATCCCTCCCGCACCGGTGGCGCGAACCGGAGTCTTTGTTCCACAACAGGTCCCGGTCTATCCATCGCCGGCTACGCCGATCGGATCGAGTTGGGCCAGCATTCATGTTTCGGTCACGCTCGCGGGAACCACGCCGCCGCAAGGATTGCCCTGGGCTGCGTTGCGAGTGGTGAGGACGAGCGACAATGCGGTCATCGCAACCGGGCAAACCGACGCAAATGGCGAAGGCCTGCTGGCGGTGATCGGGTTGACGGTCCAAGCCAACACCAGCGGACAGGGTCCCGTGACCGTATCGACTGTGGCCGCGACGATAACCGCGTATTTCGATCCAGGCGTGCAGAGCATGCCCGCGAATTGGATTCCGAACCCAGATGACATCCTGACGAATGTCGCGAATCCGGCTCTCAAATCAGCGGGCCAGGCCCTGCAACTGACCTCGGGGCAGGAGACTGCCATGAATTTTGCCATCGCCGTGTAAAGGACAAGGCTGCAAAGAAGACAGGAAAGCGTAGCAGTAAAACGGAATTGAGACGAGGAGGAAGCCCGTGCCCACTTATCAAGCGCCAGGCGTTTACGTCGAAGAAGTCAGCTACACTGCACCGACGATTGAAGGTGTGGGGACAACCACAACGGCGTTCGCGGGACCGACCGTGACTGGTCCGGTTGGCGGAATGCCGTATGGCGGGCTTCCATCCAGCGGCAGCGCGACAGCAGGCAGTACGGCCGCGGGAATCCCTCAATTACTGACAAGCTTTGGCGATTTCCAGAACATCTATGGCGGCTTCGCGCCGCTGACGCTCGCCGCGGACCCAACCAAGAACATCAATTACATGGCAATGGCGGTTCAGGCGTTCTTCAGCAATGGGGGATCGACGCTCTACGTGTCGCGTGTTTACGCGAACAAACCGGGTGCTACAAGCGGAACCATCGATCCTGGAGTAGCCACTTCGGGAACCCCCGCTAACAACAACGTTGTGGTTGCCGGGCGGTTTCCAGGGGCGTTCCTGAACGGGCAGAGTGTAACCGTCACGCTCAACCCAAACCGTCTTTTGAATTTCAATAACCTTGCTAATCTTCCCGCTGGTTCGTTGCTGGGCGAGCCTGTAGCTGGGGGCGGAGCACCGACCCTATTCGCAAACGGCAATGGCTCTACCTTCATGTCAAACGACAACACTCCCGTGCAACTGACGGCAGGAAATTTTCCGGCGAAACTCTACCTGTTGACGGTTTCAGTCACGGCTCCCGGTGCAGCCGGGCAGCAGCTCGTCTATAGCGGGTTGGGGCTCGATCCGGTGCATCCGAATTACATCGGAAGCATTCTGGGGTCGAATCCACCGCGGCCGATCGATGCGCTGCAGAACCAGATCTCGGTCATCATCGGCTCTACATTGAACACGCCCTCGGCGCTTTTTAACGAATTGTTTCCAAGCTGGGTCGATCCTTCGGTGGCGCCACCGTCCTGGAAAGCGAGCAACGCCTACACGACAGGACAACTTGTCCTTGACCCCAACGGAAACGTGCAAACCGTTGAGGCCGTCACAACTGGAGGCACTTCGGGCACGGCTCAGCCGGCCTGGACCATCGCAACCGGCAAGACTACGACCGACAGCGGCGTGACCTGGAAAAACCTCGGCCCCTATCGCCCGGTGGCAACTTACACGCTGGGAAAGAACGGCGGCGGGGCCGACGGTAACGATGGTGCAGAACCGGTTTCGGCAAACTATACCGCTGCACTGAGCTACCTGCAGGCTCTCGAAGACATCGCGATTGTTGCAACCCCAGGTTCATCGATCTATTCAGACAGCACCGACATCATGATCGGAAGCCTCATTCCTCATGTTGAGGCACAGCGCGCGTATCGCGTAGCAATCCTCGAGGCGGGGCCGTATCTGCTGGATTCCGACTACGAGAATGTCCGTGCCCAGATTGACTCAAGCTACGCTGCGTTGTACGTGCCCTGGGTTTACGCAGCAAATCCGCTCGCTGTGTCGGGTACTTCGAGTCCAGCACAGATATTGGTTCCCCCATCTGGATTCATGGCAGGCATCTACGCTCGGAACGACACGCAGCATAGCGTGGCAAAGGCACCTGCCAACGAAGTGTTGTTGGGGGCCGTTGATCTGGAGCGCCATATCAATTTTGGCGAACAGTCCATTCTCAATCCGATGGGGATCAATTGTCTGCGATTTTTTCCAGATAGAGGGTACCGGGTATGGGGAGCGCGAACGGTCAGCTCAGACACCGAGTTGATGTACATCAACGTGCGGCGGTACCTCATCTATCTCGAGCATTCGATCGATATCGGGACGCAGTGGGCGGTCTTTGAGAACAATGGGCCGTCGTTGTGGGCGCGCGTATCGGATTCGATCGATTCGTTTCTGACCAACGAGTTTGCCGAGGGAAATCTGCTGGGAACATCGGCTTCCGATGCTTTCTTTGTGCGCTGCGACCGCACAACAATGACGCAAAACGACCTGGACAACGGTCGACTGATTTGCCTCATTGGCGTAGCTCTGCTGAAGCCGGCAGAATTCGTGATCTTCCGCATCGGGCAGACAACGGCAACGGCGACGACTTAACAAATTCACGAGCAGAGGAGAGATGCGATGGCGAACCGTGTTGCACCCTACCCTTCCTATAACTACCTCGTGGACCTCAAGGGGCCACGCGATCCGGAGAAGCCGCTTGGAGGCTTCTCGGATGTCGCGGGACTGAAAACTGAGCTGCACATCTCTGAGTATCGCGATGGAAACGATATTGCGAACTACGTTCACAAGTATTCTGGAATGCACACCACCGGAGACGTGACTTTGAAGCGGGGCCTGGTCGACACCACGGACCTGTGGGCCTGGATCAGCGATGCACGGACAAGCGGCAGTGCCGCGCAGCGCGATGTAACGATCACGTTGCGTGACGAGGCCAACAACCCGGTACAGATCTTCAAGCTCTACAGCGTCACACCCAAGGGCTACACCGGCCCGACGTTGAGCGGCAAGGGCGCCGGAGATATCGCGATCGAAGAACTGGTGCTTGCGCCCGAGACGATCGAGATTACGGCAGCCAGCTAGCGATCCAGGGATCTCGATTTTGGCGGGAGAGTGCCATGAGCCGCGTCGTCTTTGATGATCAGCCGCTTGCGCCGCAGTTAGACCCGGCGCGTGCCGACATAGCCTGCTTCGTCGGGCTGGTGCGGCTGTTGGCGGGCGCAGCACTGCCGCCGCCGACGGTTGGGTGGCTGACCTCGCTGGGTTATTCCAGCTCGACGATTGCGCAGGTTCTCAACGTCCCCGTCATGTTGGAACGCTATTCCGCATTCATGTCGATCTTCGATGATGGCGGCGCGGGGAGCGGGTTTGGCACGGACTACCTGGCCGCAACGGTTCGGAGCTTCTTTGCGCAAGGCGGAAAGAGATGCTACGTAGTTCGCGTGGGCGATCCGCTCACCCCGGAGGACAACGGAGCCGGCAAAGCCAGCAAGCTGGCTGCGCTGCTGCCAAACCTCCTGTTTGCCCCGGATCAGGCGGACAGCTGGACGGGCGTAAGCAATCTCGCAGCTCTGCAGGACGTTTCATTTCTCGTGACTCCCGATCTTCCCATACTGTGTGCGTCGCAGCAGTACGCAGCAGTAGGGCAGGATCCAGCACCGGCCAGCGGCCCGGAACAATTTGTGGAGTGCTCGCAGGGAGATATCACTCCCCAGCAGTACCGGACATTCCCTTCTCCAGCGCCGCGCCTGGGTTCTTCGGACTATCAGGGATGGGCAACTTGTGTTGCGGCGATTCTGAACTACCTGTCGAGCGGAAACACCACGCAGCAGCCGCATCTGCGCGAGATCCACTACATCGCGCCCTTTCCCATTCCACTGGAGATTGATGCCTCAGCGGCGATTGAGATGCCATCAAGCAGTGAGATTGCTCAAGACATCCACAATGTGATCGAGACCTGCATGCCCGAAATTGCGCCTCCTGACAGTGTCGTGCCTCCGGGCAACATATTAAGTTCATTTCTACAACTCGCTTACCCATGGCTCAAGACATCCGGGTCGAGTGTGCTTTTGGAATCCCTTGAGCCACCGGACGGCGCGCTGGCGGGGCTACTGGCCCGAAATGCATTGACAAGGGGCACTTTCACGAGCGCGACGAAGGTGACGCCGGCCGAGATATACGATGTCTCTCCTGCACTGCCCGGCTGGGAGACAAGAAGCAGCGATCAGCCTCTGGTTTGGAATGATCTCTCGACAAACCAGCAGAAGCCTCTGATCGAAAGAATAAGCTTGTTCGGCTTTACTCCCGGCGGCTTGCGGCTTCTTTCCGACGTCACGGCCTATCCCGGCGAGACGGTTCGATCCGGCGCTGTGAGCCGGCTGGTGTCAATCGTCTGGCGCGCTGCGCGTCGCATTGGCGAGAGTGCGGTGTTTCAGAATAATGGGCCGGCGTTGTGGGGGCGCGTGCAAGGCATCCTGGTGAATTTGCTGACGCGGTTGTGGTCATTGAACGCATTGGCAGGCGCCACGGTAAAGGACGCCTTCTCGGTGCGCTGCGATCGGAGCACGATGACCCAGAACGACCTGGATAACGGTCGATTGATCTGTCTTGTTTCGTTCACGCCGGCATTTTCGATCGAAGTGATCCAGGTGCAACTCGCGATGGAGACGAGCGGCACAAGCAGCCGGGAGATTCTAGCGAACCTTGTGGAGGCAAGCTGATGGCCGCGAGCGCGCTTACACCTTTGCACGTTTTCCGTTTCCACGTGGATTTCTTCGAGGACTACCTCGCCAATGACGATCTGGGTAGCCAGATCCCCGTCTGCTCCGGCGCGTTTGCTGAATGCACCGGACTCGAGGCGACCATGGAGCCCAAGGTGATCAAGGAGGGCGGTCGGAACTACGGTGCTGCCCAGCGAGTGGGTGGAACGACTTTCGCAACCGTGGTCCTGAAACGCGGGATCAGCACCAATCAAAACCTCTTCCAGATTTTCAACACGATTAGTACATCTACCTTCGCACCCCGCATGCAGGTGACGATCAATCTATTTGATGTGGATGGGAGTGCGGTCTTGGCCTGGCAACTGTCGCGAGCCATGCCCATCAAGTACAAGTTCTCCGATCTGAATGCGCGCAACGGCGAGGTGGGCATTGAGGAATTACATCTAGCCCACGAAGGGTTGTGGTCGGCTTCACCCACGGTTCAGCATCTTTAGCTATGCCAGCTCAACCTCCACAAGTCGCAAAAGCTACCCTCACGGCGCTGCCGAATGGCAGTCCTCTGACGGTGCATTTCAACCCTGCCTCGCTCGTGTATTCGGTTGAGAACTCGGTTGCGCAGCAATCCGGCGGTCCGAAGAAGGTGCAGTACGTGGCGCAATTCTCCGGAAAGCTGACGATGGATTTGCAGTTCGATTCAACAGACACCGGATCGGATGTTCGACTGGTCACCAACCAAGTGGCGATGTTCATGCAGGCGTCTGGGAATGCGTCCGCGGCTGCTCAGAATGCGGCGCCTCCGAGTGCGGATGGGAACTCGCCTGGGCCGCCTCCCAAGGCTCCTCCGGTGCTGCTCTTCCAATGGGGAACTTACCAGTTCCAGGGAATCATGGACTCTTTCAAGGAGACCATTGATTTCTTTTCCGCCGAGGGCGTGGCCCTGCGCGCACTGGTGAGCATCGGCTTGTCGCGGCAAGACAGTGTGTTCGACGAGGGAGCGAACCTCTACGATGCCGGAAGCGTGGTGCCAAGTTCCAGCACGGACAGTGCACTCTCAATGGCCACGCGGGGAGGCGACCCAACTGCCACAAGAAAGCTGGGAGCCGATAACGGGCTGGAGAGCCTGCGGTTTACCGGCGGAAATCCGATGCAAGTAAGTGGCGGGGTCCAACTCAATCCACCTGCAGCCTTTGTGGCTCCCTCCGCCTCTTCAAGTGGATCGGTAGCAGGGTTTGGCATATCGGCGTCAACAGCGGCCAGCGGATCCGCGGGGATTTCGATTGGCGGCTCGGGCGGAGTTTCGGCAGGCGCCGGGGCTGGCGCAATGACAAGCGCCCAGATCAGCGGTGCTGCGCCGGTGTTTGGCGGTGCTGCTTCTGCTGGAGTGGCGGCAACGGCAGGAGCCTTTGCCGGTTTGCAGATCGGACGCGCGCAACCCAGCACAACTGCCAGGCTCGACCCGCTCCAAATGATGCCGGCGACTGCTGGAGCGGATGTCACCATCTTTCAAGGATCGAGCTTCAGCCTCGGTGGCCTGGCGAGAACCACGGGGTCCGCTGGTCTGTCGAGTGACGTGGGCGCGCGCTTTCATCTCGCGGACAGGCTGGTATTCAGCAATGACGACTAAGCAGGACGGAGAACAGCTATGGCAGTAACGATTGAAGAGATGCACGTGGAAGTCGAGGAAGGCTCTGCGGCAGGGACGAATACCGCCGCCACGCAAGCAGCTCCGGGAGAACAGAAAAAGGAAGTGAATCTGCAGGAAGCGTTGCAGCTGTTGAACGAACGCAAACACCGACTGAAGGCGGACTGACCGATGCCGGAACAACCACTCACACAAAACGCCGTCTACACCGCCATTCCGACGATTCAGATCGACGGGCAGGCGAATGACAGGGTAACGGCGCAGTTGCAGAGTCTCGAGATGCGCGAGCAGGAGAGCGGAATGTCGACGCTCGAGATCCGGTTAAGCAACTTCGGCTCGTCGTCGAGCGGACTCGCAGACATGGTGTTCGAAGACGGCGCTGTGGTCAAGCTGGGTGCGGCCATAGTGGCTTACGCCGGCGATGCAAGTTCTCCGACCGAAATCTTTCGCGGCAAGATCAGTGGACTCGAGGGAAAATTCCCGCAAAACGAGCCGCCCGAGTTGGTAGTCCTAGCCGAAGATTCGCTGCAGGCTGCGCGCATGATGCGAAGAACGAAAAACTGGGACTCCACTACGATTGCGGAGATTGCACAGGAGGTGGCGTCGAACTGCGGGCTGACCGCAGTGTTGGATGGACTGGACACGAACGTTGGAGACTGGGTGCAGTTCAATGAGAGCGATCTGCACTTCCTGCGAACACTGCTCGCGCGGTATGACGTGGATGTGCAGGTAGTCGGCACCGAACTGCACGGCGCTCCGCGCAGAAACGCGCAGCGCAACCAGATCGCCATCGATCTAAACAGCCAGTTGAAGGAAGTGCGCGTTCTTGCCGACCTGGCGCACCAGGTTTCGCAGATTACCGCGACGGGTTGGGATTACAACCAGGGGCAGGCGATCACGGTTACGAGCCAGAGCACGTCCCTGGGGCCTGGGACGGGCCGCACCGGAAAAGACTGGCTGGAACAAGCTCTCGCGGCTCGTTCAGAACAGCTTGGGCAATTCTCCAACTTGAATTCCCTTGAGGCGCAGGCCCTCGCGGACTCAGAGTTTGCGCAGCGGGCGCGGGTGTTTTTGGTTGCCGACGGAATCTCGGAAGGAAATCCGAATCTGCGGGTCGGCACGTATCTGCAACTCAATGGACTCGGACCGCGCTTCTCAAATACGTATTACACCACCGCGACCGTGCATCACTTCGACACGCAGAGTGGCTACCAGACCCGATTCCGCGCGGAATGCGCATACATGGGAGGGGCGTGATGGGCCGATTGCTGGAGGATCACGCGATCGCGATGCTGGGCGCCGGCGCATTTCTCGCGACCGTCGTCAGCGTGAACGATCCGGACAGCCGCAATCGAATACAGGTCCGCGTATTCAACGCAGACGGAGTGAACGGCCAGGACGGCCCGGTATGGGCGCGCGTGGTGGTGCCCTTCGCGGGTGACAACATGGGAGCGTTCTTTATCCCGAACGTTGGCGATGAAGTGCTGGTGGTGTTTCTTTCAGGAGATGCGCGATTTCCGGTCGTGCTTGGCGGGCTGTGGAATGGACATGATTCAGCTCCCGAATCGATTGGCGACAGCGTGAACCGCTGGACGATCACGGGAAAGGCGGGAACGAAGATTGCCATTGTCGAGGACTCGTCGGGGCCAACCATTCAGTTCACGACACCGGGGAACCTCTCCGGCAAGATGACAGACAGCGCGGGAGGCTCGATCGAATTTACCGACGCCATGCAGAACTCGGTCAGACTCGACAGCCAGGGCGTAACCATCAATGCCCCGTCAGCTGCCGTGCAGGTGACAGCGGCAACCAGCATGACTGTGACCGCACCGTCGCTGAGCGTGAATGCGGCGACGGCGACCTTCAGCGGCATCGTGCAGTGCCAGGTAATGCAGGCAACCACGGTGGTGGCAAGCACCTACACTCCGGGAGCGGGCAACGTATGGTGACGCATGAGATTTTCGTTCGCGGGGTTGACCTCAGCGGGACGGAGCACAGGGCTCCCGTTATCGTGCAGATGCACGACGACGATTTCCCAGCGCGCTTTCTGACGGATCTGGCTTCGCCGCGACAGCCTCAGATTTCGAATTCTCGCGTCATCAACACTTCCCTTCAGCCGCTCTATCAGCCGGTGCAGCGGTTGCTGAATGTCGCGATGGTCGACCTGCACTGCAACACCCTGGTATATCCGCGCGTGGACCCAACGCACATCTTGTCTGCTGGAGTGGTGATCCGCCGCGTCTTTCTTCGCGCCGGGGTCAACGGGGGTGCGCCCTACAACGACTTCGCAACCATGTCAGCATGGATGAGATCGCCGTCGGGGCAGTACTCATGGGTCAAGCTATCGGCCGATCAGGAGGATTGCGATCCGGATCCGATGAAAAGACCGCAGCTCCTTTCGGGGCAGCTGGACCTGGATCGGCAGCTCGCGTCGTTGTTCCTTGCAACTGCAAGCACAGAGGGTACGTCGGCAGCGTTTGCGGCTCCCCCCGCGACGAACGCGGCATTGGGCCGGACCGTCGTTTATGCCGTGGTACCTACCGCAAGCAGCGAGGTCGCCGATACCCCGCCCAGGCAGCCAGTGCAAATCGACCCTGTGGGTCTCCTGAACAGTTTGCCCGCGTTGCTTCGTTCGAGCCAGTATACGAGCGCTCCACAAGCACCCGCGGCAAATGCGGCCGTGGATTTTCGCTGGATGTCTGACGATTTTCTGAACGCGGTTTATCCGCCCGGATCGTCCGGCAACCCGGCAACGCCGGTTCCGAATTCGAATGCGGACGTGTTTCGTGGCTTCACGACGGCCTTGCGCATGCTGCAATCGGTCTTCGGTGCATTTGATGGCTCCAATGCGGGAGACGCGATTCTGGATGTTCTGAACCAGCACGCGGTAACTTTCGCGGACCAGTCAACAATGGCCATGGGCAACTTCTACAAAGCCGCCAAGGCCACGTTGCTGGATTACGATCCGGGCACGAGCGGGACAGCGACACCCCCCGTTCTCACGATGCCGGTGGCATGGGACTCGCTGAACGATGGCGATCAGAACGCCCTGATCACCGCCATGAGTGCCGCATTGGGGCCCCGCTCCCAGACACTGCTCACTCCGCAGGGCCGATTCCAGGACAGTTCACGTCTTTACAGGCTGCGCATGTTTTTCCGTATCAAAGGGGAGACGCCAAGCTGCCCGCCGCAACTGGTCTGGAGCCACTACAGTGAGCCCTTCCGCATCGCGGCCTGGCATGAGACAGGCGATCGCATGCACCCTCCTGTTCCGTTGCCGGATCCCGCGGCAATGAAGAATGCAAGGCCCAACTGTGCCTTTCAGGTCCCCGCCAACCTGATGAGCGCGATGCAGGGGTCGAGCATCTCCGGATTGATGAGCGGATCGGGAGGAGGCCCCTCTCTGAAGCTCGACTGGATCTGCGGGTTCAATATACCCCTGATTACAATCTGTGCGTTTTTTGTACTCAACATTTTCCTGAGCCTGCTGAACATCGTCTTCTTCTGGCTTCCTTTCATCAAGATTTGCATTCCGTTTCCATCTGTTTCTTCCGCTTCGCCCGACGAGGGAACGCCATGAGCACAGATTGGCAGAATCCGATTGGTTGGCCATTCTTGCCTGCTCTCCAGGACGGCCAGCTTATCTTCCCGACGCTTGAGCAGAGCGTCCGCGATTCAATTCGTGTGGTCCTGATGACCCGCCCCGGCGAGCAGTTAATGCGGCCACGCTTTGGGGCGGGGTTGCAGAACTTCCTGGATAAGGAAACACGCTCCCGGTGCGCAGCCAGATTCAAACGGCGATTCTCAAAAGCTTGCAGACGTATGAGAATCGCATCACCGTCGACGCTGTGAATGTAGATCCCGTCACCGGCGCCCCAATCAGGTTCAAGTGCAGATTCACTACCGGCTGCTGAGGACAAATGTTTCTCAGCAGATCGGTGTCACCATGCAAGTGGGTTGAGGAAATGCCGCTGATACCGCCAGCACTTGACGACCGCTCTTACGACGATCTCGTTCAGGAGATGCTCGCCAGCATTCCGGCGCACACGCCGGAGTGGACCAATCCGCAGCCCGGAGATCCGGGACGAACGCTGATCGAAATGTTTGCGTGGCTGGCCGATACGATTCTCTACCGCGCAAACCTGATTCCAGAGAAACAGCGTATCGCTTTCCTGCGATTGCTCGGGCAGTCCATGCAGCCGGCCACTGCGGCAACCGGCGTCGTGTCGCTTTCGCTCGGCCCCGCCGCGACCGCTCCCCTCGGCCTGCTCGCCCAGGCCAGGGTCACCGGCGCAGCTCAGTTTGAAACGTTGGGCGAAATCGATCTCCTGCCTCTTACCGCTCAGGCATATATCAAGGCGCCTCTGACGCGTGATCAGCAGTCGGGCGCCATGCCGCTGCTGGCTGGTCTCAAGAAGCTATACGGTTTGTCGAGCTTGCCTGCGGGATATACCACCACCCCAGTGTTCGCAAATAACCAGAGAGACAGCAACGGTATCGACGTGCTGAATGGTACGACCGATGCGAGTATCTGGCTGGCGCTGCTGGCATCGAAGCCCGAAAACGTCTCCGCAGTAACCAAGGCCATCGGCGGACAGTTTGGACAGCAGATCCTCAATGTAGGTTTTGCACCCTCGATCGTGGTGCCGGGACTCTTTTCTGACGTGGGCCCGCCGGCAGCGGTGAAGTGCACCTGGCAGATGAGCCAGCCGCCGGTCTCGACTCAGCCGGTTTCGTACACCACGTTGAAAGTATTGAACGACACAACACAGGGACTGACGCAAACCGGGGTAGTACAGCTGATCGTGCCTCCATCGGGCATCATCGGGGCTCCTGCGAACGATGTGCGCCAGGACGCTCAAGCCGGTGTCGGACTGAAGCCGCCGAGAGTCGATGATGCGGCGGTTGCCGCGCGCCTGGTCACCTGGATAAGACTCGGCGTACAGAGTTCGCTCGAGGTCAGTTGGCTCGGTGTGAATGCCGTAGAGGTCGATCAGCGAACCACCTACAACAACATTGTGATCGGAGTCAGCGACGGCAGCGCCAACCAGCAGTTCACATTGCCGAACCCGCTCAATCTGCCCACACCGCAGATTGATCCGGCGACCTTCGTGCTCCAGGTGGATATGCCAGGCCAGGGTTATACGAATTGGACCCCGGTAGACGATGTGACGGTTGTGCAGGGCCCCGCACCTGTCTACATGCTTGATCCCGAGGCGGGCACGGTCACGTTTGGCAACCAGTTGCAAGGCATGATCGTGCCCGCAGGGCGTCGCATTCGTGTAGCCACAATGCGCGTAGGAGGAGGCGCGGCGGGCAACCTACCCGGAGGCTCGCTCACCGCGATTCAGGCGCTCGATGCGACCGGAAACAGCGTGACGCAGACAATCACTGTGCAGCAGCCAATCGCCAGTACGGGAGGCGCGGACTCCGAGACGCTCGATGGGGCACAGCAACGGATTCCATCCCTGTTACGCACACGGGATCGTGCTGTAACGGCAGACGATTATGCAAGTCTTGCGAAACAGACGCCGGGAGCAAATGTAGGGCGCATCGAGGTGCTTCCGCTTTTCAAGCCGCAGACTCGCACCAGTGATGTTCCGGGAGTTGTTTCCGTGATGGTTATTCCAACCAAGAGCGGCGTGTTGAATCCCTGTCCGCGGGCAGACAGGCCGACTCTGGAGACCGTATATCAGTTTCTGAATCCAAGACGTCCCGTGACAGCAGAAATGTACGTGATCGCCAGCGAATATGTGGGACTCGGTCTTTCGGTTGGCGTCGAGGTGAAGACGGGATACGGAACGCTTCAGGTATCGCAGGCGGTTGAGACCGCGTTGAGGAGTTACCTCTGGCCGATTACACCTGGAGGGCCGGACAAAGGAGGCTGGCCATTGGGGCGTGTCGTCCGCAGCCTTGAGCTTGAAGTGTTCGTGAGCCAAGTGCCCGGCGTAGTCGAAGTCAATGGGTTGTTCTTGTTCCAGCCGCTCGCGGCCGGTGGCTACCAGCAGATTCCGCCAGACGCGAACAACGCATCGGAGCTTTCGATGGAGAGCTGGCAGTTGCCTGAAGTGCTCGACGTGATCGTATTCACCGGCCCGGATGGTTCTGGAGTGGAGGCTCCAACGAGCCTGACTCCGGCTCCCGAGACCGACCCCGCCGTCGCTGTGCCGATTGTACCCACGGTGTGCTGAGGAAGCGATATGGATGCCAATGGTCTCCGATTCTGGATGCTGAGCCAGTTGAATGACTGGCTTCCGCCGTGGCGCGCTGTTACGGCCTATGTGAAGGGACAAGGCATCGTCGATGCCAACGGCAACTTTCAGATCGCGCAGATTGATGGAGTTTCGGGCGCTGTCTTGCCCAGTTGGAGCAACACGGTGGGGGAAACGACCGTCGATGGCGGGCTCACCTGGCAAAACTTCGGCCCCGGGAGCGATGGATGGCAGGCGGGCACTGCTTATCTCGACGGGCAGTACGTCCTCGATTCAAACGGAAATTTGCAGCGCGCATCGGTGACGCTGTCGAGCAACGGAACAAGTGGCGCTGTGCCTCCCGCTTGGCCAACTGCGCTCGGCGATACGGTCGAAGATGCGAATCTGACTTGGAGTTGTGCAGGGCCACCACCTTCGGGACTTTTCTACTGCGGCAAGACCAATCGATTGCAACTGCGGAGCATGCGCACCGGCGATCCGCCGGTGGAAGACTTCAACGCTGCCTCCATCCTCGTCCAGCGCGCGCCCATGACGCTGGATCAGTTCGAGAATTACGCTCGGTGGGACCAGACCAAGAACCTGGTGGTTGCAGGAGGCAGTGGGCCGCTGGAGGACAGTTCAACGCTGGATGAGGTAGCCATTTATACGCCGCCACAACCTGCGGTGACTGACCTGGCAATGGGGCAGGACGGCGTGCTGTACATCGCGTTGGCAGGTTCGTTGGTGATGGTGGATCGGCGCGGGCGCTGGCCCGATTTCACGCTGACGGTTGCTGACTTCAACTTCTGGCGGCTGATTGTGCTGCCCGAAGGCGGAGTCCTCGCTCTCGATTCGGATAAGCCACAAATCGGAAAGGTTTCGGGCTTACCGCTCCAAACCGGACCGATCGACATACCGAATCCTGGAATTCTGCGGCCGTGCCAGGCGAACCCGAATCCGCCGCGAATCGTTTCACGGTTTGCGTTGCCCGCGGGCGAGACCTTTGTTGCGCTCGCACCCATGGATCTGACGACTGCACAGAGACAATTCGCGTTGTTGTCGTGGAGCAAGAACAGTGCCGATAACCCAGCCGCCCTGTTGCGTCTGTGTACGGATTCTGGTCTGGCAGGGCCGGCACTTCAACTGGGCGGAGTGCGCTTGCCCTACGGAATTACATGGATCGGCAACAGCCAGCTTGCCGTGCTTGCAACCAATCTGAATGAGGCTCTGATCTACGACCTCTCCGATGCCGGAGAGACACTCGTGCCGGCCGGTGAAACCTACATTCTGTCCGCGAACAATGTTGGACCCTTTGTGCATGGTTTCGATCTGCCGCCGAATTATGCCAATCTGCCCGATGCTGCTCCCGTGATGTTTCCTTTGCTGCCCCTTTCGTTGAACAGCCTCTCCCCAAAGGGGGCGTCAAGTCCGGTAAGCCCGGCAGTGATCGATTGCGGAATGGCGCAGGCGGTGTGGCACCGCATCTTCTGTGAAGCCATCGTCCCGCCACGCTGCGGGGTCATCCTGTGGCTTACGTCGGCGGATACGAAAGCAAAGATATTTGATTCGTCGACTCCTTGGTATCCACATAGCCTGGGAGCCGTCGATACTTCGTCGATTTCTGCCGACTTGCAGCAGGGGACACCGCAAGCTGTCTGGCAGTCGATTCCCACCGAGGTGGCCTTTTCGCCTACGCTGCTCGACGACCCTCCTGTCAAACCCGCTCAAGGCCTGTTTATGGCGCTCATTCAGCGAGCCAACAAGGCCGTGCGCAACTTGAGCGGGCGCTTTCTGGGAGTTCGCATTCAGTTGAACGGCGACGGGAGAAATTCTCCTGAAATTGCAGCCTTGCGCGCCTATGCTTCGCGATTCTCCTATGTGCGCAACTATTTACCGGAAGTCTACAGGGAGACAAAATTTGGCCCCGATGCGGATGCCGATGGGCCAAGCACAAGACCGGATTTCCTGGAGCGATTCGTAAGCATCTTTGAGTCGCAGCTTACGCGGATTGAAGACAGAGTCGCGAATTCATATCTGCTGACGCGGTCGGAATCAACTCCGGACGACTCGCTGGGATGGTTGGGCGGTTGGATCGGAATCGAGCCCAACAACTATCCCCCCGATTCCAGGCGCGCGCGCATCCAGGCAACACCGAATCTCTACAAGTGGCGCGGTTCCGTGCAAAGTGTTTCTCAGGCTTTGGATGTGGCGACCGACGGAGCCTGCAGCCGCGGCGCCATCATCGTTATTGAAGACTTCCGATTGCGCCACATCTTCGCAACCATCCTCGGAGCCGATCTTTCAATCAAGGATGATCCGCTGCTTCCGGGGTACTCGGGTAGCAGCAACTCCATCGTAGGCGATACGCTCTTCCTGGGCGATCCGGGCTTGCAGGCGGAGTTGCAGGCCCTGTATGCGAAAGACCTGGAGATCGCAGGCAGCGCACAGGCTATCCAGTCGTTGTATGACAGTCTGGCGCACCGAATGACGGTCTTTGTCCACGACCAGGTGGAGAACATCAATCTGAAGCTTGTCGAAAGAATCGTGGAGATCGAAAAACCCGCGCATGTGCAGGCGGCCGTGCTGGTGGCGAAGCAGCCGTTCATGGTCGGCCTCGCATCGCTGCTGGGAGTGAATACCTATCTCGGTCCCAATGTTCCGCGGAATCCCGTTAGGGTCGGCGTAAGCGACGTCGGCCATTATGACGTGGTGATGCAAACACCAAGCCTCGACCCGCGAATGGAGGGTGGATGGACCGCGCCGACCGGCAGTCAGCCGCTCGCATCGTTGCGCGCTCCGCAAGTGGTGAGCGCCGGCCGTTCGATTTTGCTCGATGGAACAGGCTCAACCTCCCCTGCAGGAACAGACATCTCGACATATCAGTGGAGATTAGTACGACCGTGACCCAAGCGGCCGCAATGTACGAAGGAGTAAAACGATGCCCTCAAAAAAAGACAACAGCCCGGAACAGCCATTTACAGGCCCGAACCCAAGCCCGGTGCAACCGATAATCAATCCCGTGCAGCCGGTCATCGACCCGGTGCAGCCCATTCGCCCCACTCCGTTACCTGGGCCCTTACCTGGCCCGGTTCCTGGGCCATTGCCTGTGCCTTCGCCCGTACCAACTCCTGTTCCAACGCCTACGCCGACTCCCGGTACTAATGCGACTGCGCTTTCCCCGCAAAATCCAAGCGTGACGACCAGTGCCCCCAATTCAAGCGTGAGCGTGACCGTGCCGAACACATCGGGCACTGTCACTTTTTCACTGGTCGTAACGGACAACCTCGGCGTTCAGAGCGCTCCCGTGTTCGCAACGGTCACAATCCAGGGGGCACCAGAGGGCAACCTCGCGGTGACGCCATCTGTTGTGATGCCGGGAGGCGCGATCGAGCTTTCCGCTGCGAATTCATCGTCGACGGGAAGCATCGTGAGTTACACATTCTCGCTTGTCCCTCCGTCTCCCGCACCTCCGGTGTCTTGAGTGTTTGAGAATTGAAAACCTGCTGGTCAACGAATTCGAAATTCGAGATACGAAAATGGCGACAACAATCAATAGCACCGTACCTGTCGATAACTTGAATCCGCCCTCGGCGCCAACCCGAGTCTACTATTCGCTCGGCCGCATGCTCGGCGCAGACGATTTTCAGGCTGACCAGGACTATCACCGCGGATGTCTCGCCCGTGTGCTGCTGCAACTTTGCGGCACAGGAACCGTCTCGGGTCTGCTGGTGAGTATTCCGCAGGTTTGGCAGCCCGATACGGCCTATCCGGCCTTCGCATCTGTGTTCGACGACAGCCAGAATGTCCAGGTCAACACGGGCGTTGCGGGGACCAGCGGAAGTGGACCGTTGACTTTTGCGGCGACTCCGGGAAGCAGCGTAGACGACGCCGCTGGAATTGTCTGGACCAACGAAGGACCAATCAGCGCGAACGGATGGCGACCCAATTCACCGTTCCCCGCGCCGACAGTAATTGTGGATTCGAACAACAATCTCCAGATGCTCAACGGAACCGGAACGTTTACCTCGGGTTCGGTTTCGCCGGTGTGGAGTACGGCGGTTGGGAGCACAACCCTGGACGGCAATCCTCCTGTGCCCGCGTGGACGTGCGCCGGCCCGTCGCAACTTGAGATTGAGGTGACGCCGGGACTGGCCATCGACCGCGTCGGCAGAATGATCGAGGTTCCGCGAACGGTGTGCATCCGGATCGAGTTGTGGCTTGCGGATCAGTCTGTCTCAGATCTGAATAGTGCTCTTGCGGCCGCGGGCGGCAACAATATTTTTGTTGATGTGTTCGCGACCTTTGTGCCGTGCACGCAGGGAGTTACGCCCTGCTTTGCGACGCAGGATGATTACGACGCGACAGATGCGTTCTCTCCGAATCGCCTTCTGGACTCTTTTGCGATGCAGCTTCTTCTTCGCAGCGATGCGGCCCCAAAGCTCCCCTTGGATCCCTGGCTGGCGATGGGACCGCTTCCAACCGGCTCCATCTCCGCTGCGCCCACAGACGGTCTAAAGAGGAGCATCCTCTCCGCCAACATGGGACCAGGGGCGATGATCCCGTTCGCAAGCGAGGGCACGGGGCCGGCTGAAATTCCTGCGGGATTTGATCCGTCTTCGGTATTCCTCTCACGATTGACGATTCCAGCAACGAGCGGAGGTGCAGGTCAGCCTCCGAATTTCGATTTGAACAAGATCATCATCGACAATCTGTCCAGACTTTTTCTCTATCCATCCGCGCTGGTGGCGCGAACGATCGGGCTCAACTCGGGGGCTCAATCTTCAGGAGAAGGTCATGCCGAACTACACCCAAGGCGATACGCGGATCACGCTCACACAGGCCGATGTGCTGACGGCGCAGAACAACGGTTCTCTTGTCCTTGACAGCCAGCGAACCAGGCCGTACTGGTTCGACGGGCGGTTTCTCGCCGCGCGAGATCTGCAGCGCGAGCAGGACTACTTCCTTCAGCGTCAGGCCGATTTGGGGCAGGCCGCGGGATTCGGTGTTGTTTATGGGCTGTGGGTCGACACGCCCGCAGCGAATGACGCGTCGGCGACTGCCGATACCGTGGTCCTGCGCGCGGGCCAGGGACTGACACCAGCCGGCGAACTCGTCATGCTGCCCAACGATATTGCGATTCAACTATCAGATCTGCCCGATGAGCAGAATCTCGACGTGCAGTTCAATCTTGCTTCCTTGCCGAATACGCCCGCGCGAACACGCAGCGGAGCATATGTCCTGGCTCTGCGTCCGGTCGAATTCACCGCGAATCCGATCACCTCTTATCCCACGAGCATCCAGGGGTCGCGCACAACGAATGACGGCGACATTGTGGAGGCCACGGCGATCACGCTTCTCGCCCTATCCTGCGCCGATAAGCTGGACGCGCGGAAGCACGCAGGACGCCACTCAGTTGCGCTCCGCCCTCGCGCGGCAGATTTTCCTGAACGCCAATCCAAGTCAGATTTCAGATTCAGTGCTCCCGCTGGCGTTGATCTATCTGCAACGAGGTGTCATCAGTTGGGTCGATCCCTATCTCGTGCGGCGCGACAGCGGTCCTGAGTACTCCGGCTTGCGGCTGGGCCTCACCGATCCAGCCACGCAGGAGGCGTTCCTGATGCAGTATGACTCTGAATTGCAGGAGATTGTCGCCAGCCGCAGGGCGTCCGGCGCGTCGACCAGCTTTGCGGCGGCTGACTTCTTTCAGGCGCTTCCACCGGCCGGGCGGTTTCCGCTGGCAAGCCTCGGAATCACGAGCCAGGGAACCTCGCAGACCTTCACGCAGGCCTTCTTTCCCCAGCAACTGGATCTGCGGCTGAGCGTGATTCCCGTAGACGAGATTCCTGCGCTCGTGGAAGACGGTACCACCCTCCCGCCCATCGACCTGACGTTGCCCGCGAACTCCTACGCGGATCTGACAGTCTTCGCGCTTGTTCCCGTGCAGCGGGCGGGGTTTGCCGCTCTAAAGAAGAGTCTGCCCACTCTCGCGCCCAATCCGACGGTGCCCCAGATTCTGAGCTTCCGAACTCCAATTGAATTGATGCGCCTTTACCAAGGGGCAATTCGCATAACGCAGCCCACCCAGGACCAGAACTCCGCATGGCTGAATGCGATCGGAAATCAGACCTACGGCTTCTACATTCGCGCTCGTAGTTCCCCTGCCTACGTCAGTTTTGCTACTGGAACTGTTTCCTAGCGAAGAGGGATTGATATGCCCGCAACTCCCATCACCGATCCGGTCACCGGCGAATCGCTGGTCGGTACTGAACCGCAGCTTCAGCAACAGGTGGACTCCGGTCTTTGGCGTCAGCGCCTGAATCTGTTCACGGGGCGCACGCTGAATGTGAAAGCGCTCGACGCTGAACAGGCGTATCGGGCCGGATTGCTCACGACCATCGGACAGTCTGTATCCCCGGGCACTCTGAACGGATTGAATCTCACGATCGACACCAGCGGAGCAGACCCAAAGCTCGTGGTGACTCCCGGGTATGGAATCACGGCGAGCGGGCAGGACGTAGTCCTGCAAAACACGATGCGGGCCGCTCTCAGCTCACTCGCAGTCATTGACCCGGTGACGGGCCAGCAGGCTGTTACCTTTCGCGAGTCGGTCGGCGATCCAACCAACAAGACATATGCGGGGATACTGCTGCTGCAGCCCGTGATCGCGCAGGTCAGCGGACAATTTCTGGATACCGGAACGGGGCCCATTGAGGTGAGCGGAAATCTTGGGGCTTCGTGCGATCAGGACCAGGGAGAATATGCGTTTGAAGACTGGCAGATCGCCGATGCGGTACGACTCGTTTACTTGCCGTGGCCCAGCGGTGTGCCTGCTTTGCCGCTGCCGGTGATGACGCCGCAGGCCACGTGGCGGAATCGCCTTGCCTATTCGATTTTCGAGGCGGAATCCCTGCTCGGCCCCGATGATCAGTTGCCATGGGCGATGCTTGGGCTTCCGCTGGGCCTGATTGCGTTCGATCCCGGGATCGCCTGGCAGGCAAACACCGCCTACAGCGCCGGACAGTTCATTACTGACAGCAACAGCAATCTCCAGGTGGTGCAATCGGCAGGCACTTCGGGAGGAACTGAGCCGGCGAAGTGGAACACGGTATTTGGCGGCACAACGGCTGACGGAGGCGTTACGTGGAGCAACGGAGGTCTGGCCTGGAAGCCGCTCTTCGTCGACTGCTCATCCGTAGTCCGCGCCGGAGGACTGCCCAGGCGCCGCTACATGTTGCCGGCACAACCCTCTCCCTTGCAACAGTGGCAACCGAACACTCCGTTCGTGGTAAACGACTTCATCATTGATTCCAACAACAACGTCCAGGTGGCGGAGACGGCAGGAACCACCGGCGGACCAGAGCCGAACTGGCAATCGACTCCGGGGCAGACCACGAGCGACGGCTCCGTCACCTGGAAAAACAATGGTTCCGCATCATGGCAGGCGAACACTTTGTTCACCGCGGACCAGTTCATCTTCGATTCCAACGGAAATATGCAGCATGTCCTCACGCCCGGGACTTCAGGTAGCGTGCAGCCCGTGTGGAACTCGGTTTATCTCCAGACAACAGACAATTCCGTCATCTGGATCAACAACGGATCAGGGAACCCGCCGATCATTCAGCCCGCGTTGGCGCAGGCTCGCGTGAATCAACTCTCGGAGCAACTGAGCCAGGTCATGGCGCAGCAAGAGCCCTTTACTACGTTGGCAGACATCTTCGCGACTTTGCCGCCAAGCGGCATTCTGCCTGCGCAGGCGGTGAGTTTCGTCCAGCAGAGAGCGGCGTGGCTTCCGCCAAACTGGAGCGTTTCTGCGGCTCCCGTACACCTCGAGGAGCTTGAATCAGTGCTTGAGACGGGCATGCGGCTGGAATTGCTTGCGGCGCAAACTTCGGCCCCGGCTGATGCGACGCTGATGGAGCCGGTCGAGTTGCTGGTGCCGCTTCCGGATGCGCTCTACGATCCGAACATTTTTGTTGCCGAGTCAGTCGCAGCGACATTTTCAGATGAAGTGGCGAAGGCTACTACGGCGCGCAATGTCACCCTGCAACAGTTGGCAGCCGTGCAGGCGGAGATCAATACCCTTTACACTGCTCTCGGTCCCAATGTTCCCACGAATGCGAATCTGATTGATACCGGTGCCGGCTTGACCGCGGATGAGCTCACGGGCCGCGATGCTCCTCCACCCTATCTTCCCACTCCGAGTGAACAATTCGGAACGACGATGCAAACAACCTGGGCTCCAGCAGCTGCATATACAGCAGGACAATTCATCATCGATCTCAGCGGAACAGTCCAGGTTGTTCAAACGGCCGGAACCACAGGAGCGGCAACTCCCAGCTGGAACGCCAATTTTGCAGGCACCACTACCGACGGCGGCGTCACCTGGCTGAACAACGGATCGTGGGCATGGCAGCCGAATACGCCGTATGTAAAGGGACAGTTCGTCATCGATCCTGGCGGCTTCATGCAGGTGGTGGCAACTGCAGGAACCTCGGCGTCTTCCCCGCCGAATTGGACTCAGCCGGAGAATCCCTCTGCGACCACGCCCGATGGAATCATCTGGCAGCCGGGCGGTAATGCGCGGTGGCAGCCGGATATTCAATACAACGCAGGACAACTCATCCTTGATTCAAACGGCAATGTGCAGACTGCGCAGACAGGGGGAATCTCGGGAGATTGGGAGCCACAGTGGGCGACAAATCCCGGAGTGACAACGCAGGACAGCGGAGTCGTGTGGAACAACCTGGGCAGCGCGCCATGGCAGGCATCCACGGCTTACTCCGCAGGACAGGCAATTGTAGATTCGGCTGGGATGATTCAGGTTGCGTCGATTGGAGGTCTGTCCGGGCCTGCTGCCCCGGCATGGAACGAAGCGGCGGATGCCACAACCGTGGACGCAGCCGTAATCTGGCAAAATGCCGACCCCATCACCTGGCGAGCGGGTGCTGAATACGCCGCGGGACAGATCATTCTCGATGACAACGGAAACCTGCAGCTTGCAAGCGTGGCGGATGCAAATGGGAGCAGGCAGGCCATTGGTACAAACGGCACATCCGGCACCGTTCCGCCGCTTTGGAATACGACTGCTGACGGGATCACAGTGGATGGAAATATCCAGTGGACGCTGCTCGCTTTCTTTTCCGATGACCTCCTGCAAATCAAGACCATTGTCACCCAACCGCCTTACACATCCACTTTCAAGGATTCTACGGGGACCAGCCAGCCGATTTCTCTGCTCACGGCTGATGATCTCTCCAACCTGCAGGCCAACGGGCTGCAGTCGCTGGTCACCAGTCTGAACTCGCGAATATCGAGAGCGAACGACCTCCTTGATACCGCATTCTTGACCACCCAAACTGATATCTATCGATTCAGGCAAAACGTTCTTGGCGCAACATCGGCGACCGCGCTTGCCACATCTCCGGTGCTGGCTAATATCGCCACCGGGGAGACCGCTTCCGCGACCGCCGACAATCTGCAGACTTATATCAATGCGCTTCAACCCCCTCCCAGCACAACGACGGATTACACTCCGAAGCCGCCGACATTTACTCCGCCCGTGATCAGCCCGATCAAGATTCCCGTGGTGCTCGCAAATCATCCCGTGGAATTCAAAGTCGCGAATGTCAATCTCACCCCGAAGGTGCAAACGCTCAGAAGCCACGCAGTCCTGGCTAGTCTCGGATCGATCAAGCAGGTCGGCATGTTTACGACTCCGGCTGGCGCGTCCATACTGTCTCCCATAAACCTCTCAGGACTACAGCAGGCCGCTTCCGGAGTGACGGGGACTTCCCTCGCTGGGAACATCAACCTGATTTCAACGGGCGGGATATCAACCGTCATTAACCGGATACCTATAAGCCAAACAAATATCGGATCGATTGCTGGAACCTTTCTTGGTCCCATCATCGGACCAGCGGCCGGCGGCACGGATACGGCGGGTGGCGGGATTGTTCCGGGACCCACGCAGACCATCAATCAGACACCGACGGCCGTCGTAACGCCGACCGACATCACAAGCCAATCTCCGCTCGCTGGCGCGCAGCTCAACATCCGTACTCTTACCATAGCCGAGCGCCTGGCGCAGTCTCCGTCACAAGAGGCAATGTTCTATTCAATCGGGAATCGCTTGAGCTTCTTGCAGGCGTTGCAGGCGCTGGAATCCGATCTCAATCTAGTGGCCGATGATCTGCCCATCCTAATGGATGGATTACCAACTGCTACTACAACTGCGCCTGCCGCGGTGCCGGTTGAGATCCACACATTCTCCGAGTGGATGAGTCCGAACACCCAGCCCGCTCTCCTGGGGAAAGTGCAGTCGCCCTACCTGGTAAATGACTCCGCCGAAGCCACACTGTTCTCCACAGGCGTGCGCGTAGTTGAACAACATACCATGCTCCTGCGCGCGCTCGAGTCGCGAGTGCAGCAGTATGTAGATTTCGTCACCCTCTGCACCAATGCCATCAACAGCATCCAGAGCAATATCCAGCAGGCGCAGTCCTATGTCAACCGGCTCCAGAATGCTCTCGCGCAGAATCGGCAGGATGTGGCCTTCACGACAGCACTGCTCGCCGATGAAACCCAACGCGTGAACAGCGTTAACACCGAGCGGCAGCAGGTCTTGCAGGATGCGGTCCAACTGGTGGCATACACGCGGGCGCGCACGCTCGAGTCGATCGATACTGCGCCAAGCCGTCAGCTTGTGCCGGCAAACGTGACGAATCCGGTGCCAGCATGTCTGCAACAGTCGGCTGCGATCCCGCCTGAACTGCGAGAGATCATCGGTCAACTGCGCGAAGCACCGGTCACCTGGATCCCCGCTGTGGCGTCGCTGGTCGCCAAGCTGGAGAGGCCGATGCTGCTTCAACAGCTCGCGGTGAGCGCCCAGTTAAGGGCGTCGCTACAGGTGCAATTGCCTGCGCTGCCATCTTCAGCGGCGGGCGAAAACGGGGTTTACGCCTCCGCGATCTCGACGGTCTACAGTTCGAACCAGCAGGTATTCCGCAGCCTCCAGGTGCAGCGAGCCTCGGTGCAACCGGCGGCCCTGACGCAAATGAGTTGGAGCACTCAGGTTACACAGGTGCAGAGCATCGTGGCCGTCAACGACTTGATCGCAGCCGACGCCGTGCACGCCGAGATTAGTAACGCAACCGCGCGGGCTGTTCAGCAGATCTCCAGCGTAGCAACCTGCCTCTATACGAGGGTGAGTGCGGCTCTTCCGATCGAGCGACTCGGTTGGGCCGAGTATCTGAGCGGAGCGGGAATCTCCGTCCAGTTGCAGAGCCTAGCAATTCTGCCAGGATGGAACCAATTGGCGTACGTCGATCGGCAACAGATGCAGATGCTTGTCGATTGGCTCTTCCTTCAGATTGATACGAGCATCCCGGCTGCCACGGCGTTCATGAGCGATGTTGTCCGCACCGCGATTCTGCTGGCCAGTGACGTTCCAATCGACAACATTATTCCGGGAAGCGTGGTCATTCGCACTCAGCCATCGGTCGGAGGATCTGTATCCCTGAACCTGAGTTCCGCGCGAATCGCCTCAGGAATGTTCGTGAACCTGTATTCCGGCAGTGATCTGGCCGCGCGCGCCGTCGTCAGCGATCTCGACAACAGTACGGTTCAGACCACAATCACCGACGTTTTCAAACCGGGAGTGGCTTTGGAGACTTCGGACGTTGCGCATTTGACGTCGCAAATCCCGCAAGCCGTGGCGTTGCGGCCCCTCTTCATGTAGAGCCGATACAATGAGCAACAGCCGAACACCCCAACTCGACCGGCTCGATCGCTTCATCGTTCGATGCAACGTGCACGCCGTCGGGACCGCATCTCGCGTTCGCATTGAGTATTCGATCGGGGAGGCGCTCCGGCTGGCAGCTCTGCCGGGAGAGGAAGAGGGGCGTATTTACTGCTTTCGTCGTCTATCGCTTCGGGCGATCGACGCGAAGGCGAGTCGACGCATATGGATGGAACACATCCAACAGGCCTTGACGGCGATTGCGTCGCAGGCAGTTCACGGCACTCAGCCCGGTGCGGAGAGTGCAGCGGCTGTATTTTTTCAAAATCGGGAAGAAGCTCTTGAGACACTACTGCGAAGGGCGATGCTAAAACAAGCGGTGCAACCTGATTGGTTTGCTTCTTCACTCCTCGGCGATGCGGACGCGGGAAACTATGGTGAGCAGATACCGACAATCGTCGAGCGAATCCTCGGCCTCGACTGCAGCCCGTGGATGGGCGCATCGATCGTTCTTTCGGTATTGGGAGATTTGCATCCCGACGCGCTTCTCTCCGCGATTCCAACCGGGAAGTTCCGGGCATGGATTGCTGAATGCGACACGCGGACACCATCTTCATCGTCCGGAAAAGCTGTCATTTTGCCGCCACATCTCCGATCGATGTTGCGGCGCGCCGCTGCGCATTCCGGATGGAGGGATCCAGCGACCGTGTGGCTTGGGACGCAGGTCATGCTCTGTTTGTCGCCGCCCAGTTTGCCTTCGGCGGCCGCAGTCAAGCAGGCGCGAGCAACCCTGCAGCAAATGGAGGTCGAGCAAAAGGCAGAGCGGGTTGGTAACGCAACCAAATGGTTGCAGGAAGGGCTCTCAGATCCACACGAGTTGACTTTCCGCAATCCGCCTTTCATGAAGGAGGCCGTGGAAGGCGATACCATTCCGTTTGAATCGAATTCGATTGCGCCGGCGACCAAGCCAGACCGGAACACTTCCAAGCCGCGCATCTGTTTTGTCTCGGACGTCGATACGGCTGCGAGTCAAGATTCTCTGGCCGATCATTGGCCGGAGGCGAATACGTCGACGACGCAAATGCTCGGCAAAGCACGCAAGCTGCAGGCTTGTTTTTCTGCTGAATGCGCTGAGTCGCCTGGGCATTGCGGCGGCCTTTGCTCAATGTCCGGAACTTGCAGAACGCCGATTCGCAGATGCTCTGCTTCTTCGATTGGCGATGCAAGCGGCGGTTCCTCAGGGGGATCCGATCCTCGCCTGCCTTGAAAGCGCGGGTTTGGAATCGACTCCTGATTCTGTTGTGTCCTCCGGCAAACTGGCGGATGCGTGGCCAACGTCGCTCAGCGATTCGCCCACGGGATCGATCGACCATGAATACCTGCTACGAGCATGGGCGATCGCGGTGAGGCGTTGGTGCCGGCGTGTTGGGCGAATCAACATCAACACGGTCGTGAATCGCACAGGAAGGGTCTGGAAAACGCGCAGCGATCTTGACGTAACACTTCCCCTCGCCGCGGTAGACCTCCGAATCCGGCGCATCGGGCTCGATATCGATCCAGGATGGCTGCCTTGGATTGGGAAGCATGGGCTTGTGGTTCGCTTCCACTACAACGATAGGGAGTCCAGGTGATCGCATGTTCCGACGAAAAGTTGCGCCCGTTCTGCCGGATCAATTCGATGCCCTCAGCTTTGTCATGGCGGGTCTCGCCCGGCTTGCGGAGTCGTGCGACTCCCTCGATGAAAGCGTTCAGTGTCACCTGCAGGCAAACGCGTCGGAGATTGTCGCGGAGAGAGGGAACCTGATTGCTAGATTCCGCGAATACCTGAATGAGCCAAATGAAGCAGACGTCGCGCTTGCCGAATTGGCGTGCACCTTCCGGTTCCATCCGGCCGAAGTGCTCGCGATTCGATTGACAGTAGCGGCCGAGCAGGATTTGTTGATCGGCCACGTCCTCTCGCATCTGCAAACTCCCCTCGCCATGAGCCGGCCCACCATTGGGTTGATCGCCCAGGCGTATTGCGGCGAAGATTTTCACCACGCGATCCATGTCGTCGGCCAGGGGAACGCCGTCCGGTGCGGTGCGCTTGAACTCGTCGGTGATGAACTCACATTGCCGGAGCGGCAGGTGCGCATCCCGCTCCCCACAGCTCTTTCAATCCAGGGAATCGAAAGCTCCTGGCCAGGTACATCTCTTGCCAGCTTCGACCGCTATGAAATTCCTCTGGGGAAGACGAATTGCTCACGAGCCGCCACGCTATCTCGCTGCTTGCGGGATCTCGAAGGCAATGGCCCGATCCTGGTGATCCGAACGGGCGATATAAGGGAGGCTCGCGCCGCGGCGACTTATTTGAGTGTGCTTTGCGGTGCGCGGGCACTTCTTATTCAGGGTGATCACCTGATGGGTTTGGCGCCTTGGCTCAGCTTGAATGGGCTCATCCCGGTTTTCTCTCAATGGCTGGTGCCCGGCGAGCGCAAGAGTGTGCCTGCCATACCCGGATTCCTCGGCCTGTCCATCGTGCTCTGCGGCCCCGAAGGCGATTTCGAGGCTGGAGACAGGCCCTTGTTCGACTGGAGAATTGAAATGCCTCCCGCACGTGAGCGGATCGAGCTTTGGAACGAGGCTCTCGACGATACCGAACTCTCGCTGCGGCTCGGGTCGGAACATCGCCATGCGGCCGGCCGAATTGCAGCGCTCTCGGCAATGGCGCGCCAGGAGAAGGCTGCCGGCCGCAAGGACGACGGGCCCGTTACATATGCCGATATTCGCCGTTTTTCCAGACAAGGCGATTCGGTTGGACTCGGAGCACTTGCGGAATTGATTCCAGACGAGGTAGGGGATGAGGCGCTGGTGGCGAGCGCGTCGCTGAAACAAGAACTTGAATCGTTGGTCACGCGCTGCAAACTTCGCGAGGAGTTTGTGCATGCGCTCGGTCCTTCAATGCAAGCTCGCTATCGGGCGTCGGTCCGCGCGCTCTTCGTGGGTCCCTCGGGAACCGGGAAGACGCTGACTGTGGCCTGGTTGGCCACGCGGCTCGGCATGCCCCTGTTTCGAGTCGATCTTTCGGCAATCACATCAAAATACATCGGCGAGACCGAGAAGAATCTCAGCCA
This sequence comes from uncultured Acidobacteriota bacterium, assembly GCA_963718435.1. GTDB lineage: Bacteria > Acidobacteriota > Terriglobia > Terriglobales > Acidobacteriaceae > Telmatobacter. Next base: position 87,406 of record CAVQZQ010000072.1, read on the forward strand.
GTTGTTGGCGCGGGCTGAGCAGAACGAAGTCCTGTTGCTCTTCGACGAGGCGGATTCGCTCTTCGGCAAGCGCACTGATGTGCATGATGCCAATGACCGATTTGCCAATGCGCAGACGAACTACTTGCTGCAGAGGCTGGAGAGCTTCGACGGCATTACCGTGCTCACCAGTAACGGCCGGAATCGGTTTGACGATTCGTTTTCAAGACGATTCGACGCGATTCTCTCGTTCCCGCTGCCAGGTCCTGAAGAGAGACGAGCGCTATGGGATGCACACCTTGGTTCGAGTCACGGTGCAAGCGCAGGCCAGCTTAACCTGCTTGCGGCCGTCGCCGAGCTTACGGGTGGGCAGATACGCAATGCTGTGTTGCGCTCGGCGGTCGATGCTGCCCTGGACCGCGGATCCATCCAGTTTCAACACCTGCTCACTGGAATTGCGCATGAGTATATGAAGCTAAGTCGCCAGCTTCCCAACGAATTGAAACAGGCGCAGATCGTTGCGCGCGCACCAGGCGTGCTCTGAAGAAAGCCGGACAACGATGCCCGCTGCCGCCACCGCCGCCCCGAAGCCAAGCGCCGTAGCACAACGCAGCGCGGTTGCCTCTCGATCTGCGGTCAAGACGGCAGCGCCGGTTGAAAGCAAATCGGCAGGCAGGCGCGAGACTGCACCACCACTGCCTTCATTCGCGCGAGCCGCATTGAGCAGTGCACCTCTCCATCCCCTGAAGCCAGCTCTTGTTTCAGAGCCGAGCCACGAAAGGGGTGGGGCTGGAAGAACCGAGCTCGACCGTGTTGCTCACACGCCGGTAGCAACCGCGAACCATCTCCATCCAATGACTGCTGACAAGCCGAAGCTTGCTCCACCCGTTCCTGCGAAGACTCCCAGTCTCGGCGGCGGGCAGCCCATGCCGGTTCACATTCAGCACGCGATTCAGAGCAGCCTGATGGTCGACCTGAGCTCCGTGCGACTGCACGCCAGCACCGCTGCGCAACGCAAGGCACACGCCCTCTCGGCAAGAGCATTTACGTTCGGGAATGATATCTTTCTCGGGCACGGCGAACATCCCACAGACCTCACCCTTATCTCGCACGAAGCTGCCCACGTCATTCAGCAGCAGGGCCATGCCCCGATGATGCAGGCTTGGTCATCCGATCGGAGCCAGCGCTGCGAACGTGAGGCCGATATGGCCGCCTCGGCCGTTACCCGTGGCGAGCGTTTTGCAGTTCGCGAGCGAGTTGAGTCGCCCCGGGTCCAGCGGCTGGGCATCAGCGATGCCCTCGATTATCTTGCTGACAAGGCCTACAACATCCCTGGCTTCCGCATGTTCACCATCGTGCTCGGAGTGAATCCGATCAACATGGAGCACGTCGACCGGAACGCTGCAAATGTATTGCGCGCCGTGGTCGAGTTCATTCCGGGCGGCCATCTCATCGAGCAGGCGCTTGATAAGTACGGCGTGTTCGACAAAGTCGGTAACTGGATGTCGGACCAGATCGAAAAGCTGGGCATGATCGGCAGTTCCATTAAAGATGCATTGATGGACTTTCTTGACAGCTTGAGTTGGCGCGACATTTTTCACCTGGGCTCTGTGTGGGATCGCGCCAAGAAGATCTTCACTGACCCGATCGACCGCATCATCGATTTTGTCGGCGGACTTCTCGAAGGCATCTGGAAATTCGTTCGCGACGTGATCCTCAAACCGATTGCCAGGCTCGCAGAGGGCAGACGCGGCTGGAACCTCCTTTGTGCCGTGATCGGCAGTAACCCGATCACCGGCGAGACGGTGCCGCAGACTCCCGAAGCCTTGATCGGCGGATTCATGGAACTGATCGGCCAGGAAGAGGTCTGGGAAAACATCAAGAAAGCCAACGCGATCACCCGCGCATTCAACTGGTTCAAGGGCGTGCTTTCCGGCGTTCTCAATTTCGTTGCTCAGATTCCAGATCTATTCGTCAAGGCACTCAAGTCGCTTGAGTGGAGTGACATCCTCGATCTTCCCGCGGGATTCATGAAGATCGTCGGCGTGTTCGGTAAGTTTGCAGGCGACTTTATCAGTTGGGGACTGGGCAAGGTCTTTGACCTGCTCCAGATCATCTTCGAGGTGGTTGCGCCTTCGGTGATGCCGTATCTGAGAAAGGTGGGTGCGGCATTCCAGAAGATCATAAGAGACCCGATCGGATTTGTGCGGCACCTGGTGGCAACAGCCAAACTCGGCCTCCATCTCTTTATGGAGCACTTCGGCGCCCATCTAAAGGCCGCTCTGCTCGATTGGCTCACGGGCTCTCTGCCCGGTGTTTATATCCCCAAGGCCATGTCCCTCTCGGAAATGGGCCTGTTCGCCATGAGCGTGCTGGGGATAACGTGGGCGCAGATTCGAGCCAAGATCGTGAAGGCGCTGGGCGAAAACGGTGAACGCATCATGGTCGGCCTCGAGACGACCCTCGACATCGTCATGGCGCTGGTGAAGGGCGGTCCGGCCGCAGCCTGGGATCTGATCAAAGAAAAGCTCACAAATCTCAAAGATCTCGTGGTCAACGGAATTGTCAGTTTCGTCGTGGACACGATTATTAAGAAGGCCATCCCAAAGCTCATCTCGATGTTCATCCCTGGGGCCGGATTCATCTCTGCGATTATCTCGGTGTATGACACGATTATGGTTTTCGTGCATAAGCTGGCAAAGATTGCGCAGGCTGTGAAGGCATTCGTCGATTCGATCGTGGCGATTGCAGGCGGACAAATCGAGGCGGCCGCGTTGCGTGTGGAGTCGGGCCTTGAAAGCATGTTGGCGATCGCCATCAGCTTCCTCGCGGGATTCCTCGGGCTCGGGAACATCGCCAGCAAGGTCTTAGATGTAATCAAGAAACTGCAGGACATGATCGACAAAGCGCTGGAGGCCGGCGTCAACTGGATCGTCGGCAAAGCGAAGTCGCTATTCGCGAAGCTGTTCGGAGGTAGGGAAAAGGAGAAGCCTGGCGAGGCTTCAGGCGATGTGCGCGCGCAAGCAGCTGCTGCACTTGCGAGCCAACTGAAAGCGGATCACACAAAGGAAGAAGCTCAAGCAATCGTCGCGCAAATTCTGAAGGACCTTGGTCCGCGCGGGCTGAAGAGCCTTAGCATCGGTCCAGAAAACGAAGACGGAATTGCGATGATCGAAGCGGAGGCGAGTCCAAAGCTGCCTCTCTTTAAGCTTGTCCTGAAGGGCCTCATTCCCAGGGGGCGCACCGTAAGAATGGTCGTGCAGCTTGAACTGAGTGCTACGTATGCGCCCCCTCTGGAGCCAGCTCCGATTGAAACCGCCGATCGCGCAGCAACGACTCTAACCGGCGGTGCGGAGTTCAAGCCGAAAACGCCCAGAAGGTCTGCGGCATTTATGGCTCCGGCAGCGAATGTCCTGACTCTAGTTACATGGAACACCTCGAACAACAGTCTGAATCAGACAGGCAATTCGGGCCATGCTGAACATCAATTTGTGAACTGGCTTGAAGGAAAGGGAAGCAAGTACCTGGGACAGATCAAGAGAGTAACAATCAACATTTCGCCTTACAGCCCGTGCACGGTGTGCGCCGAGGACCTTACCTCCGCGCTGAACCTGATCAAGAAAGCCGATAATACGAGAGCGGTAGACGCGAGTCTCGTCTGGGTGGAGGCATATCCCGGCGATAGGTTCGGGAGGCAAGCGACCACTTCGCAAAGTCTTCTTGAACTGCAGAGCGCTGGTTGGAAGTTGATGGGTGGCAGTATTGTCGACGACAGGAGCATACACAAAAACATGGTTCATGTTGAGCCCTTGAAGTAAAAAGATCGAATCTCCTTCAGCAAGGAGATACTCTTCCGTCAATCTTCGATAAGCCGTCAATCGTTTACATCACACGGGATACGCCCTTACTAGGACCATCTAGAATCCGACGCGGGAGCAGGCCATGGCGCGCTTGCTTGTGCAGCGCTCATTTCTGAAAGAGCAGCGGTGCGAAGTGGATGAGGTTGTCGCGCCACACCAGCGAGTCATGCAGACCCGGCGTCTCGACCTGCGTGACGGGCATGCCCTTTGCCTTGAGGAAGACGATGAACTGGCGGTTGGCTTCGATCAGGCCGTCCTCGGTACCGCAGGCGATCCAGAGCAGCTTCAGGTCGGCCGTCTTCGAGTCAAGCGTGGCGAGCTGGTGCTCGTAATCGAGGTTGTGGACCGCCGAGGAGAAGCCGCCGATCCAGGCGAATTTGTCGGTATTGTGCAGGCCGGTGTCGAGCGACTCAAGCCCGCCCATGGAGAGGCCTGTGATGGCCCTACCCTCGCGGTCGCGGGAGATGTTGTAAGCGGATTCGGCGAAGGGCATGATCTCTTCTGTCAAGAGATTCATGAAGAGTTGCGTGTTGTGATCGACCACGGCCGGGTCATTCCAGACATCAAATCCGTTCTCGACAAAGCTCATGTCTCCATAACCGAGCGGCATGACGACAACCATCGGTTTGATATTGCCCTCGGCAAGCAGGTTGTCGAGGATGAAGTTCGCCTGTTGGTCCTTGACCCAGCCTTCCGCCACCCCGCTCCAGCCGTGGAGGAGGTAGAGCACGGGATAGGGCTTCGCTGCGTGGGCGTCATAGCCCGGCGGCGTATAGACGACGATCTCCTCCTGATCTGCCGGGAGCCCATGAGCAATCTTCGAGGTGAAGCGATGTGTGTGCACGGTCCCGTGCGGAACGTCAGTCTCGTCCCACGGCTGGGGCGTCTGGCCCGGGACGACCACGGCGTTGCTGGTGGAGAAGACGAGATTCGAGGCGACGCTGTGGTTCTCGGGGTCGATTCTTTGCGCGCCGTCAACGAGAAAACTGTAGAAGTAGATTTCAGGCGGGAGCGGCTGGGTGTGGTAGGTCCAGATGCCGCCCTTCCCCCTTTGCATGGGGATGGGTTTGGCTACCCCTTCGAGGTTCAGCTCGATCTTGGTGGCAGCGACGTCTTTAAAGCGGAAAGTGATGCTGTGGTCCGCACCCAGTTCGTGTGTACGCAACGGCGGTGGAGGTGGGGCCGGTTTGGAGGCGGGCTTCTGTGCGGGTAGAGCGAGAGCCTGCAAAAGAAGCACAGCGGCTAAGAGGTGCTTGGATGCCATGCGCGGATTGTACCGGATGCCCGAGCCGTGGTCAGCTATGAGTCCTCTCAGATTAACGATGAGAAAGGGGACGGGAAGGCCCTGCGTCCGGGGTGCTGGAACTTGGTGGGCCACCCTTCCATAGCCAGGCCAGGGAAGCATCGACAGTGACCGACCGGAACCCAGCCCCAGGTCGCTAAAATTCTTTTGCAAGAAATGGCTCCGCGACCGCGCTGAAAGCGATGTCGAACCCAAAAGGCAGGCCGTTGCACAGCCTAGAAATTTCAAATAGCCCAATTCTCAAAATTTGTTCATTCAGGAACACTACTCGATTAGTCCACACGCCGTGAAGCAGCCCAAATTTGCCAAATCGTCGCCGCTTACGCGCGATATGACCGCAATGAACCATAATCTTCAGTGCCTGTACGCTTCGGCCAACAGTTCCCATCCCGACCGGTTGTTCTGGCAAACAGGAACCCTCCAATTTTGGGTTTACTTCCCATATGGTCGTCAAGCGCCCGAAACCTTTGATCTACACCAAACCTCGTAGTGTTGCAGTTTGAGTCCTGAGTTGCTACACTTTTTCTCCACTTGGCATGGCTGACGCAATTGTCTTGTGAGCGGTGGTGCGCTAGACCTATTGCCCGTTCCTTAACCGCAGAAAATGAGAGAGGGGCGTCATGGCAATTTCTTCCACCGGAATAACGGGGCGCAATTCTGATTGGGGATCGGATTTCTTCGGCACACTCAATGAAATGCCGCCTGAGCCGGTCAATGGGATCGGCCACATCCTCGAGGCCATGAGCACACTTCCCGCTTTTCGCGATGCGCGCCATTGGGTGCTGCGAAATCTTGGCATATCTCGAGGGTCCTCGGTGATCGAGGCCGGTTGCGGGAACGCTGCGGCTCTGCCAGATAACTTGTCAGCGGTCGGGAAGGAGGGGCGGGTGGTCGGTATTGATCCGACCATCGCCTTCGTCGAAGCTGCGCGTACACGGGCGGGTCAACTCGGCGCGCACAAAGCACGCTTTGAAGTTGGCGACATTCGCGCGATCCACTCTGCAGAAGGCGAGTTCGACGCTGCATTCTGCGACAAGGTGCTCATCCACGCGGAGCCGCCAAAAGCGGCGCTCGGCGAAATGGTACGCGTCACGCGCGGTGGTGGACGCGTCGGCGCGATCGAATGGTTGCCGTTCTTTGCCATGCAGCTCAAGCCAGCCCGCAGCCTTGGATACGTTCAACGATATCTTCCGAAAAGCGGTCTATGAATACTTCATCAGTTGCAATCTTGCTCGCCACTTCCGCGCGGCCAAACTGCAGGAAGTCGTGACGGAGTCCTTTCTGGCCCACACCGCCAACTTGGATGCGCACCCGTTCTGGCGGGCTTTCATCGTCCAGCAAATGCCGATGTTCATTTTTGCCGGCCTGATCGAGCAAGCGCCTGCCCAGTCCTTCCTTGCCGATATCGAGGAGCTCAATGCGAAGGGCGAGTTCAGCGCGAGCTTCATCGTGCAGGCCGCAGTCGGCACTAAATAGGCGGCGCGGCCGAGATAGGTCGCGGCGTACCAGCATTCCACGCTTGTTCGCCGGCCCCAGTCCTCAGGCACACGCAGTTACGGTCGGTTAACGAAGGATCCCACGGCCAATGCGCTCATTGAGATCGGGTTAGGCTTGCGGGCCGGAACCAATGCCGAAAAGCGCCCATTGCGTCAGCCATCGCCGAGCCCAGGTAGATCGTGAGATTCCAGTTGCAAGCGCCGACTAGGCATACCGGAACAACGCCTTGAATCCATAGTCCATGTGTTGCTGAATGTGGCAGTGGAACAGGGACAAGCCCAGGCTGACCGGCCGTAAAATCCACCACTGCGCGGCCGAAATAGGGCACAACCACCGTGTCCTTCATGATGCCGGCGGTCTTCTTCCCGTTGATCTCAATCAACTCCCACAAGTGCCGGTGCAGATGCATGGGATGTGCGTCGTCGGTGCGGTTGCGCATCGTCAGCCGGTAACGGGTGCCTTGCTGCAGCACGAATTCGCGTTCGTGCGGATAGGGCTTGCCGTTCACGAGCCACAGGTTGAACTTGCCGGCACCGCCGGGAATCTTCTCAAAGATCAGCTCGAGGTCTTGCTGGGGCGCCGGCGAATTCGGAGCTCTGGCTGCCGAAGACGGTGTAATCCCAACGGACTTTGGGCGGGTCGACCCACTGCGGCTGCCGATGCTGGCCGGCATACTCCACCACCACGCCCATGCCCGACTCGCGGATCGCCTTTTCCGTTGCGCCCAGGATCCACACGCCCGGCTGGTTCATCTCCACCACCACGTCCATCCGCTCGCCCGCGCCCAGAAACACCGAGTCGAGCGTCTGCGGCGTCGGCACCGGGATTTCCGTCGAGCGCGATCACCTTCATCTTGTGGCCGGCAAGCGCGATCCGCCGGTTCTCGATCGCGCTGGCATTCAGAAAGTGAATCAACACCCGCTGCCCTTCGCGAACCCGGATGGGCTCGCCGGAGCCCAGCGCCTTGTCGTTGATCGAGTAGGTCATGGAGCCCACTTCGAGGCCGTCCGGATCGCTATTCATCGCAGACGGCTTCTCGAGAAGCGGCCCGTCATGGGTGTCGTCGTCCATGGTCGTCCATGGTTCCGGTGAAGAACGGCTCCCAGTCGCGCAGCGCCAGGAAAAGTTCCTGGTCGTAGTGGCCCTGATCGTTGCCGCCATCCACGCAGACAAATCCGAACTGGCCTGTATACGCGCCCTTGTGCAGGTCGTCCATGGCCATGGCATGGGAGTGATACCAGCGGCTCCCCGCCGGGCCGGCGTTAGCTGAAAACGCTGCCGTTGCGTGTGGCGGGACCACCGGCGAACCTTCTTCCTCTGTGCCGTCCACGTCGGAGGGGATCAGCATTCCGTGCCAATGCACCAATTCCGGGGTATCGGTGTCGTTGATTACCTCCACCATCACAGGCTTGCCTTCGCGCATGCGTAGCACCGGGCCTGGCGCAATTCCGTTGTATCCGGTAGTGGAGAGGATATGCGATCGGTCGAGCTCCACAGTAACCGGGGCGATGCGCAACGTATAGTCGGCCTTCGCATCCGGTCCCGCGCCTGCCGATCGGTCCGCCTGGCCGGGAAGGGACAGGCTTCCCACTCCAGCCTGCGCTAAAGTCATGCCGCCCAGTTTAAGAAGATCGCGCCTTTTCACCGATTGCCCCGCGTCTGGCTCAATTGCATCGTCTCATGCGAAAATTTCTGGGACAAGCCGCGCTTTCTGCGGCCGGAAGACTGCAACCAACTTCAGCGTCGTTCCGTCTAACGGGCAAGCGTTTCCAGGGGCGGTCGGGTTCTCTTGCGCACATTCCCCGTCGCGGAGGTCCACTCCATGAATCTCTCACGGTTGGCACTGCCGATGGTTGCGGCCGGAGCCTGCTGCGCCGGACTCGGGGCCTTCCAGCGAACTGCGGACTTCGGCTTCGGCAACAACGACTCCCCCTCAAACGTCAAAGCGGAGTTCTACTGGTCGCGCCTGGCCTACTCAACGAATATGAGCAGCCTTGGCGCTTACGCCCGCCATGGCTACTGGGGCCCGTCCTGGTCGCGCGACTATCCGAAGGCCGACCGCCAGTTCCTCATCGCCATGCACCGCCTCACCCGCATTGACGGTCGTCCCACCGAGCAGGTCGTCACGCTGGATTCCAACGAAATATTCAATTATCCGTGGATTTACGCCGTTCAGGTGCAGACATGGTGCTTCACCGATGCCGAAGCCAAACGGCTGCGCGAGTATCTGCTCAAAGGCGGCTTCCTCATGGTGGACGACTTCCACGGGACGGAGGACTGGGAAAATTTTCTCAATGGCATGCGCCAGGTTCTGCCCGATCGCCCCATTGAGGACCTTCAGAGCGGCGACGAGATCTTTCACACCCTCTATGACATCGACGACAAGATGCAGATCCCCGGCGAACAGTATGTATGGACAGGCCGCACTTATGAAAAGGATGGCTATCAGCCCAAGTGGCGCGCCATTCGCGATGACAAGGGCCGCATCGTGGTCGCCATCTGCCACAATATGCATCTGGGCGACGCATGGGAGTGGGCAGACGACCCTAATTACCCGGAGACCTTCGCATCCATGGCCTTCCGGGTCGGCCTCGACTACATCCTCTACGGCATGACCCATTGAGATGGCGGAGGTGGCACGACTCTAGTTGAGTCGCAAGCGATTCAAAAGGCGTTGGGCTTCAGCCCTTGAGGGAAATTTCCCACGAATTGAACTCGATCAGGACCTCCTGTTTCCTCGCTAGGCAAAGAGGTCGGCGCAACTTTCAATCAGGTTCGGAACTCAGTACGACTTGTCTGAGCGTATGTTTCAGTTCCTCTTTAAGTACCCGATTCCGGTGTTCACCAGAGGCCACTTCGTGCTTCTCAGCACATGGCCCGCCTGGCTGCTGCTATTCTTCATCGCCACTGCCGGCGGAGGCCTGGCGATGCTCATCCGCCGGCGTCTTCGCGATGCCGCGCCCAGGCTGCGCAGTTGGCGCGCCTGGATCGTGTGGTTCATGCAGTCAGCCACGCTGGCACTGCTGTTGCTCCTGCTGTGGCGACCGGCGATAACGGTGAGCGAATTGAGTTCGCAGCAGAACATCATCGCCGTCGTCGTTGACGATTCGCGTAGCATGGCCACGAGTGATGTCAACGGTCGTGCACGCGAAGACGCCGCACTCGAAGCCCTCAATGGCGGGGTCCTCGCCGGTCTCCAGAACAGGTTCCAGACGCGTCTCTATCGCCTTGACAGCGACATCAAACGCACAGACAGTACGCAGGGCATTACGCCCTCGGGAGCCGCCACCCGCATCGACGATGGACTCAAGCAGCTAGTCGGGAAACCTCGGACCTGCCGGTGGGCGCAATCGTGCTGCTTAGCGATGGCGCCCAGAACATGGCTGGCGTCGGCGGGTCGGGAATCAGTCCGGACACGCTGCAGGCCTTGCGCAATCGTCACCTGCCCGTGCATACCGTCGGCTTCGGTCGCGAACAACTCGCGCACGATGTCGAAATCGAAGATGTAAGTATCGCGGAGAAGGCTTTAGCCAACGCGCGTGTATCTGCTACCGTGACCCTCACGCAACACGGTTATACCGGAGAGAAGGCCGCCCTCGCAGTCCTCGAAGGCAACAAGATCCTGGAGGAACACCAGATCACCTTCGGTCCCGACGGCCACATTCAGGCCGAGCCGCTCTTCTTTCCCGCCGGAGCTGCGGGCGCAAAGAGCATTGAATTCGGCGTGCAGCCACTCGACCGCGAAGAGAACCTCGCCAACAATGCCATCACGCGCCCTCTGCTGGTCAGCGATGAAAAGCGCCGAATCCTATATATCGAAGGAGAGCCCCGCTGGGAATTCAAGTTCATTCGCCGAGCCGAAGAGGACGACCCCACGGTGCAGGTCGTGTCCATGCTACGCACCAGTGAAAATAAGGTCTATCGCCAGGGCATCAGCGATCCCAATGAACTCGCCGACGGCTTCCCCGTCCGCCCTGAGGAGCTCTTTACCTACTCGGGGATCATCATCGGCTCCGTTGATGCCGATTACTTTACGCCCTTGCAGCAGGAGCTGTTGCGCGAATATGTCGATCGGCGCGGGGGCGGCCTTCTTTTCCTTGGTGGGCGCTCCTCCCTGAGCGATGGCGGCTGGGCCGCGTCAACCCTGAACGAACTCTTGCCCACATTTCTGCCCGCGGGGCGCAACAACTTCCATCGCAATCCCGCTACCGTTGAGTTGACACCGGCCGGAATGGATTCGCCGATCACGCGCCTCCTCGACGATCCCGAAAAGAACGCTCAGCGCTGGAAGAAGCTGACCTACCTTGCCGACTACGAGGACGCCGGTGCTCCAAAGCCCGGAGCCACGATCCTGGCCAGCCTGAGCGCCGGTCGACGCAAGCTGCCGCTGCTTGTAACACAAACCTACGGCCATGGCCGCACCGCAGTGCTCGCGACCGGGGGGACCTGGCGATGGCAGATGAGCGAGGCCCTCGGCGACCCGTCGCACGATCTCTTCTGGCATCAGCTTCTGCGCTGGCTGGTGGCCGACACTCCCGGTCCAGTCGTCGCATCCATGCCGGCCCGCATTCTTATGGATGAAGGCCGCGCACAACTCAAAGCTCAGGTCTATGACCGGCAATTTCAGCCTGCCGCCGATGCACATGTGACGTGCGCATATTGTCGGGCCCGAAGGACGTGAATGCGTTCGTCGACCTACGCCCTCGCAGGACGCACCGGGGACCTATCAAGCTGGACTGGACGGCCGAGAAGCCGGGCGCTTATCTTGCCGAGATCACCGCTGAATCCGCGGGTAATGAACCGCACGAACTCGGGCGCGACGTGGTCACGTTTCAGCGCGAAGACGGAGTTGCCGAGAGATTTCACACCGAGCAGAACCGCCCGTTGCTTGAACAACTCGCATCGCAAACAGGCGGCCACTACTGGAAGCCCGCGACCTGAAGAATCTTCCCCGCGATATCTCATACTCTGAGGCGGGCATTTCTGTGCGCAACACGAAAGAACTTTGGAATATGCCCATCGTGTTCGCGCTCCTCATGGGATTGCCCGCGTCGGAGTGGCTTCTACGCCGCAAGTGGGGTGTGATATGAAACGCGCTCTGCTGTTGGCGATTCTCGCTGTGTGGGCTCTGCAGGCGCACGCGGCCACCTACTACGTCATCGTCGCTGGCCTGGGAGGCGAGCCCGACTACCAGCAGCGATTTACTGCGGCGGCAAAGAATCTGGATCGCGTGTTTAAAGGTTCCGGCGAGTTGGCGCACGTGTCTACGTTGACCGGGGCGCAGTCCACGGCAACCCAGTTGCGCGACACGTTGAGCACGGTTGCGCGCGACGCCAAAGCTGACGACGATTTCGTGCTCATTCTCATCGGCCACGGTTCGTTCGACGGCGTCGAATACAAGTTCAACCTCGTTGGTCCTGATGTTACGGCTGGGCAGATTGCGGAGATGTGCGATCGCATCATCGCGCGCCGCCAGCTTGTGGTGAATACGACGAGCGCCAGCGGCGGATCGGTAGCTGCGCTGGAGCGGCCGGGCCGCGCCGTCATCGCAGCTACAAAATCCGGCACCGAAAAGAACGCAACCATCTTTGCACGCTACTGGGTCGAGGCGCTCCAGGACCCCGCGGCCGATGCCGACAAGAGCGAATCGATTAGCGCCATGGAAGCCTTCACCTATGCGGCCAGGAAAACCGCTGCCTTCTATGACACGCAGAAGCGCCTCGCCACGGAACATGCGGTGTTTGATGATATGGGGCGCGGCGAACCAGTGCGCGATGCGGGCAACGGACAAGGGCTGCTCCTTTCCAGCATGACCTTGCTGCACCTGGACGGCAACCTGCGGTCAGCCAACGATCCGGCCAAACGCGCACATCTCCAGAAGAAGCAGGAACTGGAGCAAAAGATCGACGCGCTCAAATATCAGAAGGCCGCGATGGATCCCGCAGATTACAAACAGCAGCTGACCGCCACCCTTTTGGAGCTGGCGAAGATTCAGGAGGAGTTGGACAAATGAAGTTCATCGCCATCCTACTGGTCCTCTGGGCTTGTGCCGAAGCCGCGCGTGCTGTGGAACCTCACGACTGCCGGTCACTGCGGAAACACGGTCACAAAGCCGAGGCGCAGAGTTGCTTTGAGAGTCTGACCCACAGCGCCGACGCATACCGGCGTGCTGAGGGCTTCTGGGGACTCGAACAATGGGAACAGGCAAACGAGCAGTTCCGCCTTGCCACGCAGCCTGCCAACAGCAAGGCTCTCTATAAGGTGCGCTGGGGCATGCTGCTGCATGAGCGCTTCAACGATTCCGAAGCAGCCGACCTTTTTCGCGAGGCCCTAGCCGCTGAACCATCCAACGCAGAAGCCTACGTCGGACTAGCCACCGTGTCAGCCGAAAGCTTCAGCGGCAAAGCTTCAGCATACGCAATGAAGGCGATTGAGCTTGACCCAAAGCTCGCCTTGGCCCATGAATTTCTGGCGGATCTCGCGCTCGCCAACGATGATCGCGAGACTGCTGCAGCCGAAGCCGACAAGGCCATTGCTCTCGAGAACGATGCGCTCGATGCGATGGCGATCCATGCTGCGCTCGAACTCATCGCCAACCGATCTCCCGATGCATGGTTAGCAAAGATTCGCTCCATCAATCCCAATTACGGCGAAGGTTATGCACGCGTAGCGCATCAGCTCGAGCTGCACTATCGTTACCAGGATGCGGTCACATACTATCGCAAAGGAACCGAAGCGGATCCGAGTCTGTGGGCCGCGCATTCCGCACTTGGCATCGAGTTGATGCGGCTGGGCCAGGATCGAGAGCCACGCAAGGAACTCGAACTGAGCTATGAAAACGGCTATCGCGATGCCGCAACTGTGAACAGCCTGCGTCTTCTTGATAGCTACAAGAATTTCGTCACGACTCGCGACGGGTCAACCATCCTCAAGCTCGACAAGACCGAATCCGATCTCCTGTTGCCTTACCTGCAATCGGAGTTGCACACCATTCTGACGACATACGAAAGCAAGTACCACATGAAGCTCCCCGGCCCAGTGCAGGTTGAGGCCTATCCTGACCACGAAGACTTCGCCGTCCGCACCATGGGGATGCCCGGCTTGGGTGCGCTCGGCGTAACTTTCGGACTGGTCGTCGCGATGGACAGCCCTTCCGCCCGCAAGCCCGGCGACTTCAACTGGGGCTCAACTCTGTGGCATGAAATGAGCCACGTCTTCATCCTCACTGCCACCAACTTTCGCGTGCCGCGCTGGTTCACTGAGGGACTCGCAGTCCACGAAGAAGGCGAGCGCTCTTCGGAGTGGAAGAACCAGCCGACTCCTGAAATATTGGCCGCGATCCGCGACAAGAAACTTCTTCCCGTGACCCGACTGGACCGCGGCTTTGTGTACCCCGACTATTCATCCCAGGTGATGGTCTCGTATTTCCAGGCGGGCAGCATCTGCGACTTCATCAAGACCAGATGGAGCGACGACAAGCTGCTCGAAATGGTCCACTCCTATGCGCAACTACAAACCACTCCGCAAGTCATCCAAAGCGATCTCGGTCTGACTCCGGACGAATTCGATAAGCAGTACCTCGCATGGATCAATGAGCAATACGGCGCAGAGGCCGCGCACCTTGACCAATGGCGCGAGCAGTTGAAAGCACTCTTTGCCGCCGCGAAACAGAATGAACACGATGCGGTCCTGCAGCGCGGACCATCCGTGATTGCCATGTATCCCGAGTATGTGGGCGACGCCTCCCCCTACGAGTTAGTCGCCGACGCTGCCAGGGAAAACCGAGATGCAAAGACCGAAGCGGCGGTCCTGACTGCATATGTTCACGAAGGTGGACAGATGCCGGTTCTCCTCAAACGTCTCGCATCGCTCCAGGAATCCGCTGGGCAACGCGCCGAGTCTGCCGCGACGCTCGAGCGCCTGAACTATGTGTACCCCGTGAAAGAGGAAGAACTTCATCGCAAACTGGGCGACCTGCTCTATGCGCAAAGACAATACGACGGCGCGATTCGCGAATACAACGCTCTTGTAGTTTCAAACCCAGTGGACAAGGTCGGCGCCGAATTCAGTCTCGCGCAAGCCTATCTTGGCGCGGGGAAGAAGGACAAAGCCCAGGAAAGTGTGCTGGCTGCTCTCGAAACTGCACCCGGCTATCGCCCCGCACAAAAGCTGTTACTCGAACTACAGGAACCATTGCCAAAGACTAACTGACAAGGAAGGAATTGGATGGCTACGGTCTATGAAATGAACTCTGATGCAGTCGAGCTCCAACAGCGCATCGAGCGCTTCCACGCAGTGCGTGAGGGAATCCTGCAACAGGTGCGCCAGGTGATCGTCGGCCAACAGGACGTCCTCGAACAGATTCTTATCGCGCTGTTTGTCGGAGGCCACTGTCTCGTCACCGGCATGCCCGGCACTGCGAAAACACTGATGGTCAAGACGATTGCAGACGCGCTGGGTCTGCAATTCCGCCGCATTCAGTTCACACCCGATCTCATGCCGTCAGACATCACGGGAACCGACATCATTGAAGAGGACCTGACCACCGGCCACCGCAAGTGGACATTTGTCGAAGGCCCCATCTTCGGCAACATCATCCTCGCCGACGAAATCAACCGCACCCCCCCAAGACGCAGGCTGCTCTGCTTGAGGCCATGCAGGAGCACTCATGCACAGTACGTGGCCATCTTTATCACTTGCCCGAACCCTTCTTTGTACTCGCCACGCAGAACCCGATTGAACTCGAAGGCACCTATCCCTTGCCGGAGGCGCAACTGGATCGTTTCCTATTCAACGCTAAACTGGAATACCTCAGCGCCGATGATGAGGTGAAGGTTGTCGACCTGACCACAGTCAACCGCTCACCAAAAATCGAAGTCGTCACCTCGGCTTCGGAACTGCTCGACTTCCAGAACCTGGTGCGTATGGTCCCCATCGCCGAATCCCTCGCGCGTTACGTAGTGAGCCTGGTCCGCGCTACCCGCCCCAAAGCCGAAAACGCCCCCGATTTCGTAAGGAAGTACGTGAACTACGGCGGAAGCATCCGTGCCGCCCAATTCATCGTGCTCGCCGCCAAGGCTCGCGCTCTCTCACGCAAGCGCTACCACGTGAGCTACGACGACATCACCCCTGTAGTTATTCCGGTTCTGCGTCATCGAGTCCTGTTGAATTTCCATGCCGAGTCCGACTCCATCGACGCTGACGAAATCCTCAATCGTCTCTTCTCCAACCTTCCGCGCCCGAAGGAGACATGATGCAACGCTTTCTCGATCCCGCGGTGCTGGCAGGCATCTCTTCGTTGGACCTTGTGGCGAAAACGGTCGTTGATGGCTTCGTTGCCGGCCTGCACCGCTCCCCCGACTTCGGCTTCAGCCAGGAGTTCGCAGAATACCGCGCCTACACACCGGGAGACGATCTGCGTCACGTCGACTGGAATCTCTTCGCGCGCACCGAGCGCTGCTATCTGAAACGCTATCGCGGCGAGACAAACAGTCAGCTCACAGTGCTTCTGGACGCGAGCAACTCAATGGAGTACACCTCGGGCCCGCCCAAACGCCCCAACGACGAAGACCTGTCGTCGGGGACCGTTAAAAGATGGATTACGCGCGCTTCGTCGCCGCGTCGCTCTTCTATCTCGCCCTTCACAACCAGCGCGACGCCGCCGGTCTAATCGTATTCGATGAACAAGTGCGAGACGTGATCCGACCGTCCACGCGGCCCGGGCAACTTGGTCGCCTCTTCGCCGCGCTCGATCGCGCCGAAGCACACGCACGCACCAATTTTGCGAAGCCTTTGCACCACTTCCAAGAGCTCCTCCACCGCCGCGGCATCGCCATCGTGATCTCTGACTTTTACGATGATCCCGAAAGCATCGTGCGTACCATCGAGCCGCTCCGCTTCCGCGGCAACGAGGTAGTACTCTTTCACATTCTCGATCCGCAGGAGATCCGCCCTGTGCTCAAAAGCTCAACCATCCTCGTGGATCTCGAGACTGACCAGAAGATCGAAGTTGTTCCCGAATATGCGAAAACCTCCTATCGCGACAAGATCAATGCGCACATCGAGCACTTGAGCTCCTGCACGCGCGCCGCAGGCATGGATTATCAGATGCTCGTAACCGATCAGCCTCTCGACTCGGCGCTGCGCCAATATCTCGCGCTGCGGAAGGAGCGGAATTGATGGGCCTCTTTGCTCCATGGTTCCTGGGCGGACTCGCTCTCTTGAGCGTGCCGGTGTTCGTACATTTGCTGCGCCGCCACGTGGCCATCCCGCGCCCGGTAAGTTCGCTCATGTTCTTTGAGCGTGGTATCCAGAGCTCCACACGCCACCATCGCCTCAAACACCTTGTCCTTCTTGCTCTCCGCTGCGCGCTCGTGCTTCTAGTAGTTCTAGCCTTCGCCAACCCGTTCGTGCATCGAGTTGCAGCAAACATGAATAGTCGCTTGCTGCTCATTGTTCTGGACAACTCGTTTAGCATGCGCGCCGGCACGCGTTTTGCAGATGCCAGGCAACAGGCGATTGCGAAGCTCGCAGCAAAGCAGCCATCGCAAAAGGCGCAGGTCGTGGCTCTCGGCGGACAGTTGCAAATCCTGACGCAGCCGATCGCAGATGCCGCCCAACTGCGCTCGGCGCTCGTGAGCGTACAACCCGGCGATGGCCGTGCCAGCTACGGCGAGTTAGGGCGCGTCCTCCGTACCCTTGCTGAAAACGTGCGCACACCTATTGATGTTCACCTTTACAGCGACATGCAGCGCAGCGCAATGCCCGCGAACTTTGCCGACCTGGTGCTGCCCGCCAACGCGACGCTTGATCTTTATTCCGTCGCTGATAAGCTCGCGACACCCAACTGGACCATCGAGAGCGTCGATGCGCCCGCGGAGTTGTCCGATCCAAAAGATCCGCGCCGCTCCCGCGTACGCGCCATCGTGGCGGGGTTCGGAACTCCGGCGGCTTCGAAAGCCGTTTCGCTCGTTGTGAACGGCAAGATCATTGCAACCCGCAAACTGGAGGTACCCGCCAATGGCCGCGCCACTGTTGAGTTCGCACCGCTCGATGTCAATTACGGCTTCAATCGCTGCGAAGTGCGCATCGAAGGCGGCGATGCGCTCCCGGCCGACGATGCGACCGTGTTTGCTGTGCGCCGCTCCGATCCACAGCGGGTCCTGTTCGTTCACGCCTCCGGCGACACGCGCTCGCCCTTTTACTTCGGCTCCGCGCTGAAAGCGGCGGGAAAGTCATCCTTCATTCTGCAGTCTGTCTCGCGAGAGGAGACTACCAATCTCGATCCGTCGCACTTCGCGTTCGTTATTCTGTCTGATAACTCTGCGTTGCCTGCGATCTTTGAGCACACGCTCGCGCAATACGTCGCCAGGGGCGGCAACGTTTTCATCGCACTCGCTACTAACGCGGCGCGCCGCGCGCGAATCCCGGTGTGGGATGGCAGTGTATCCGACGCACACGACTATGCACATTTGGCAGGCGCTGCGACCATCGGCGAGATCGACTTCACTCATCCCGCGCTTCTCGACGCGCAGCCAGGGCGCGATAATGGCGGTTGGGCTGAGGCTAAGGTCTTCTATGCGGTTGTCGTCGATCCGCGCGGAGCGCGCGTCGCCGCACGGCTCAGCGACGGCACACCGCTTCTGCTCGACAAGCAGGTAGGCCAGGGCCATGTGCTCTTGTTCACAACCGGCCTTGAGAACCTCACCAACGACGTGCCGCTGCATCCGGTCTTTGTTGCTTTCGCTGACCGCGTCGCGCGGTATCTCTCCGGCAGCGAACGCCTCAGCGGATCCAGGCTCGTCGACTCCTTCGTACAACTCCGCGCACCCGCCGATTCCGCCTCAGAGCAGGGCAGCGTCGAGGTGATCGCTCCCGACCGTCGCAGACCCCTCTCGTTGAGCGAAGCAAAGAAAGCGCAGACTTTGCGCCTGGAGCAGGCCGGCTTCTACCAGATTCGTCTTGCGAATGGGCGCGATATCCTCATCGGAGTCAACCCCGACCGCCGCGAATCGGATTTGCAGCCGATCGCCGATGATATGCAGCGACTGTGGAGCGGAAGCGCTTCCAGCGGCACGTCGCAAACCGAAGCCGGCTCTATACACGAAGAAAGTTATCGTCCGGTAAGTTTGTGGTGGTACGTCATGCTGCTCGCTTTCATAACGGCACTCGCGGAGATATCCTTCGCCAGCCGATACATGAGCGCGCAGCGGGAGGAAATATGAGCAAGCGGAATGAGCTCAATTCCTATATCGAGCGTCTGCGGCACAGGCTGCGCCTTGCGGCCTGGGTACGAGGCGCTGCCATTTTTGCCGGCACCGCGCTCATCGTTACGGTCGCTCTTGTTCTTCTGCTCAATCAGTTCGCCTTTGCCGCAGGTGGGCTCACTGGAGCACGACTGGCATTGTTCATCGCCCTTGCTGCTTCCGCTGCATTCGGCATCGCAATGCCGCTGGTGCGCCTCACGCGTGCGCGCGCTGTGCGCAAAGCCGAAGCCGCGAACCCCGAACTGGAGCATCGGCTGACAACCTTTTATGAGAAGGAAAAACAGGGCGGCGATCCGTTTCTTGAGTTACTCGCCGCTGACACGCTGACCATGACGCAGCATGCTGAGCCGTCGTCCCTGGTTGAAGACAGGCGGCTGTTTGCCCTGGGCGGCACGGGGGTTGGCTGCCTCACCGTGCTCGTCTGGATGATCCTGGCCGGGCCTGGTTTCCTCGGTTACGGTGCTTCGCTGCTCTGGACCGGACCGCCAAAGAATGCGCAGCCGTTCTACTCCATCACGGTTATGCCCGGCAACATCGTAGTCCGCCGCAACAGCGATCAGCTCATCACCGCGCAAGTCACTGGCATGCAGCCTGCGAAGGTGCAGCTCTTCGCGCACTATCAAAGCGGCTCCCGCTGGGAGCCCGTCGCCATGCAGAGTCAGCCCAACACGGATGGAAATGCGAAGTTTCAATTCGTCTTCGCAGGATTGCCCGAAAACGTGGAGTATTACGTTGCCGCTGGTGCGCTGGCCTCGCCGCATTACACGGTCCGCGTGGTTGATTTGCCGGCAGTGAAAGAAATCCGCGCCACCTATCACTATCCCAAGTGGACGGGTATGAAGTTGACCACGGTAGAGCATTCAGGCGATCTGCGCGCGATTGAAGGAACGGATGCCGCTCTAGAGATTGAAATGGACCATCCCCTGAAAGATGGCCAACTCACGCTCGATGACGGCCAAACGATTCAGCTCACTGGCATCGAAGGCAACAAATATCACGGCACCGTTCACATGGAGAAGGATGGAGCCTATCACGTAGCTGCAGTGGACGAAGGTCAACCGGTTCGGCTGTCTGAGGATTACTTTATTGCCACAGACAAGGCGCAGCCTCCCCAGATTTCGATCGACCGCCCGCGCGGCGATTACCGCGCTAGTCCCATCGAAGAAGTCACAGTAGGCGTCAAGGCTGCCGCTGAGTTCGGATTGAATGATGTTCATGTTCATTACTCAGTAAATGGCGGCCCGGAACACGAGATCAGCCTGCTCGACAAGCCGGGTGCAAAGAGTGCCGACGGCTCGCACACATTGCCTCTTGAAGATTTCAAACTCGTCCCCGGCGACGTGGTCAGTGTCTACGCCAGCGCGCGTGATGGTCATGCCGAAGCCCGTACCGATATGTCATTCATCCAGGTGGAACCTTTCGAACGCGAGTTCTCGCAATCACAGCAAAGCGGGGGCGGGGGCGGCGCAGGAGGTGCAGGTGGAGGAGACAACCAGACCGAAATCTCCAAGCGCGAGAAAGAACTGATCGCCGCTACCTGGAAGCAGCAGAATAACAAGAGCGCTACCGAAAAAGATTCGTTGGTGGCGGGAAAGTTTCTCTCCGATGCGCAGCAGAAACTTCGCGATCAGGTCATGGCGTTGTCGGCCCGGATTGAGAGCCGCGATCTTTCCGCTGCCACTGAAGAGTTCACAGGTTTCGACAAAGACATGCAGGATGCCGCCGCCGCGATGGCGCCCTCCTCGGACAAATTGAAAGCCGCGCAATGGAAGGATGCGCTTCCACTCGAACAGAAGGCCCTGCAAGCCCTGCTGCGCGCGGAGGCCACCTTCCGCAAGATCCAGGTTGCTTTTGGCCAGAGCGGCGGAGGCTCAGGCAACGGTAGCGCCGGGCGCGATCTCGCCAGTCTCTTCGATCTCGAATTGGATACGGAAAAGAATCAGTACGAAAGCGCGCAGAGCGTTTCTCCCCAGGAGCAGCACGCGAAGGACGTGGAGGACGCGCTCGCGAAACTCGACGCGCTCGCAAAACGCCAGGAGGAGCAAGCGAATCAGCAGCGCGACCCGCAGCAAAGCTTCGAGCAGCGCTGGCAGCAGGAAATGCTGCGGCGCGAAGCCGAGCAACTGCAGCATCAAATAGAGCAGATGGCGAAGAACGAACTGCATGACCGCCAAGGGGCTAGCTCCGCGTCATCGCAGGCCAGTTCTCGGCAGAGATCGTCTGCGCAAAGCAGTCTGCAAAGCCAGTCCGGTTCGCAGGGTCAGGCCGGTCAACAATCATCCAGTCAGCAATCAAGGGATCATGCCGATCAGCGCTTGCAGCAGGCTCTGCGGCGCCTTCAGGACGCAGCCGACGCCATGAAGAGCAGCGGCGGTCCGCAGCAGAATGCCGATCCAGCGCGTCGAGCCGCCGAGCAGTTGCGCGAAGCCGCCGATCTGCTTGCCGGCACGCAACAGCAAATCGCATCCGGCAAAGTGGATTCGCTGGCCCGCGAAGCTGCCCGTCTCAAAGACGAAGAACGTACGCAGTCCGAACGCATCGACAAGTTAGTCGGCCAGCAGCAGAACAGCAGCCCCTCCGACCTCACCGGCGCCATGGCCCGCGTCCGCGAGCGCGACCGGATCGCGCAGGAAAGACAACAACTCTCCGACGATCTATCAAGACTGGAAAAGGGTATGCGTGACAGCGCGCGTGAGATGGCCCCTAACCAGCCGGGTGTCGCGCAACAATTGCGCGATGCCCTCACTGAGGTGGACAACTCCGACCTCGACAACCACACACAACGAACCGCGGATTGGCTGCGTCGTGGAATCAACCCAAATGCAAATGGTACGGAGAGCCAGATCGCGCAGGGACTCGACAAACTGAAGCAGCAGTTACAGCAGGCGCGGCAGGCAATGAGCGAGCAGCAGCCCGGGCAGCGCAACTCCAGCCGTGAATCCGGCATGGCCGATCAATCCGCGGCGCTTGATACCATCGAACGCCTGCGCAATCAGATTGAGTCGATGTTGCGCGCCCCCGGTCGCAACGGCGGTTCTGATCGAGACCAGCAGAATGCGCACCGCGGCGCTGAGCAGGCCGGCGACAGGAATGGCCCCAGCGCTCAAGGCCCTCAAAGTCGACAGCAAGCGCACGTCGGACAGGACAATCAGCAATCAGGTCGAGGCGCTGACGCGCAGTCCGGACGCCCCTCCGCCCCCCGAAGCGGCAATGCTCTTAGCCGATCAGGCGACGTTGGCGGTCCTGCCGGCGATTCTCGCTTTGATGGCCCCCGCACTGCAGACAGCACTGTGTGGGGCAACATCAACACCGGCAACAATCGCTATGGGGCATCCGCACAGCGGCCCCAGGGAAATGATCCATCCGCCAATTCCGCCGATACCGATGGCACTTTCCAGCAGGGGCAGCGGGAATTGAGCCAACTGCGGCAGATGCTCAAAGGCGATCCGCAGGCCGCGAAAGAGGCGGAGGAACTGGCTCGGCAGATGCAGCATCTCGACCCGCGGCGCTTCCCGGGCAATCCGGCCATCGTCGAGGAGATGCACCGCGAGGTGCTCAGTTCCATCGACCGGCTTGAGCTTCAGTTGGAGCGGAGCGCGACTGCTTCGCTCGCATCGCGAACAGGGAAGCCGCAGGCAGTACCCGAGGGATATCAGGACTCAGTCGCCGAATACTATCGTTCCTTGAGCAGAGTTCCGTGAACATTCAACGCGACTCGCACCAATGCCGGCCCAATAGCGCCGGCGTTTGCGCCTCTGATGCCGTTCTCCATTAGAGTTCGGTTGTGTCCGGCGCCTTCTCTGACATAGACTCTTGCTACCGCGGCAGAATCAAACGGCAGCAAGAATGATAAAAAGAAGCGCACCTCCGACGCTAAGCGAAGTTGCAAGAGAAGCGGGCGTTGGTACAACCACCGTGTCCCGTGTGATCAACGGCGGGGAGCGCGTCAGTCCGAAGACATTGGCTAGAGTTCGCCGTGTGATCGATGCACTGGGTTATATGCCTAATCAGGCGGCGCGCGTTCTCAAGGGGGATCGAACCAAGACTATAGGCTTGATCATACCCAGCATTGCCGACCCATTTTTTTCGAATTGCGCGGAGGCGGCTCAGGCTGTAGCTCGTGCCAATGATTCACTGCTCATTGTGACCGCGTCACACAACGATCCACACACCGAAATTGAGAATATAAACATTCTCACAAGGCACAGGGTGGATGGTCTCATCATCGCGCCAGCAAATTCACAAAGTCAGGCGTTACGTGACCTGGTGAACCGATTATCAGTACCTGTGGTGGCAATGGATCGTCCCGTCTCCAACTCGTCGATTGCATCGGTTGTAACTGATAACTTCAAGGGAGCAAGGTTTGCTACGCGCCATTTGATCGAGCATGGCTACAGACGTATCGTCTGCCTTACAGGAGAAAGTACGTTATTCACAATTCAAGAACGCATTCGGGGTTATCGCGCGGCAGTTGAATCCGCGGGGCTCGTCTACACCCTCGATACTTCAATCAAGGATTACAAGTCGGCGGAGTACTCCATTGAGAGCATGCTGGCCGGCGCCAATCCTCCAGATGCCTTGTTCACGCTCAAGAACAGTACGACCATCTTTGCCTATGAGGCTCTGCAAAAGTTGAACGTGCATGTGCCAAAGTCTATTGCCTTGTTGGGATTCGATGATTTTGAACTGGCAACGGCTGTTCGCCCGTCAATAAGCGTCGTACAACAGCCTGTTGAAGAGATTGGACGCGTTACGGCTGAGCTTCTCTTCGACCAGCTCGAGGGCAGGCACAAAACCGAGTTGCCTGCCCAGTCCAGGCGAACTCGGCAAGTCACGCTTGAGACCCGGCTCATTCAGCGCAATTCATGCGGGTGTACTCCGGCTATGGCTTCAAGCGAGAAGGCTGGCACCCGCTAGAATCCGTGTGCCGGTATCATCGCGAGGACGATTTGCGCTATTGCCGTGGTGGTCCTGTGTGCCTGAGATAGACTCAACCGGTGGAGGTCGCCCGTTGCGGCACATTTATCGGTGCTTTGCCCGTGCGTTGATCGTGTCGATACTTCCGGCTGGTTCATCCGCGCCGCTTGTTTCGGCGCAGGAGATGCCACATCAGAGCTCCAGTTCCGGTCAGGCGTTACCGATCGGCAATCGGACGACTGAGCGCAATCCGGAGAAGAAGAAACCCATCACCGCGGACAGCTTTGTGGATTCCGGTCCAGTGGTATTCAAAGACATCACTGCAGCAGCGGGCCTTTCCGGCTGGAATCACAAGATGGGCGCCGCAGACAAGAAACTTATCATCGACACCAATGGTTCGGGAGTGGGGCTGATCGATTATGACAACGATGGCTGGCTCGACATTTATCTAGTCAACGGTTCAACCTTTGACGCGATGGACGGGAAGGAGACTCCGCCGCACGCCGCCCTATTTCACAACAACCACGATGGCACGTTCACCGATGTGGCAGCGAAAGCAGGCGTGACCAACGATCGTTGGGGATTCGGCGTCGCCATTGCCGACTACGATAACGACGGGTGGCCGGATATTTTCGTGAGCAACTTGGAAAGAACCGTCTGTACCATAACAATCACGACGGCACATTCACCGATGTGGCCGAGAAGGCCGGAGTCACCCTGGGCAATTGGTCGGCCGGCGCAACCTGGGGCGACTACGACGGCGATGGGCGGCTGGATCTATTTGTTTCCGGCTATGTTCATTTCGATCGCAACAATTTGCCCTATGAGAAAACCAGGGCGACTGGGTTTTCCTACTGCGAGTTTCGCGGCGAACACGTCATGTGCGGGCCCAAGAACCTGAGGGAGAACCAGACCACTTATTCCACAATAACGGCGACGGCACATTCACCGACCTGAGCGTGAAAGCACGCGTAGCCGACGAGGTCAACCGCTATTATGGGCTGACTCCGGTTTTCGTCGACGTGAACAACGACGGCAAGATTGATCTGTTGGTGGCCAACGACTCCACACTTAGCTATCTCTATCTCAATCGTGGCGATGGAACCTTTGAAGACGCGAGCTATACGTCGGGGTTCGGGCTGAATGAAGATGGCCGTGAGGTAGCGTCGATGGGCATTGCTGTGGGCGATTACCTCAATAACGGCCGGCTGGATTTCGCCATCACCGATTTTTCCGATGAGTATAAACTGCTGTTCCGTAACGATGGCAAAAGCAGCTTTACTGAAGTGTCGATGCGCTCCGGCATCGGCGAAGACGTCGATTCCTTTCCTTGGGTGGGGGACGGGGTCCTCGACTATGACAACGACGGGTGGCTGGACCTGATGTTCGTCAACGGCCACATCTATCCCGCCGCGACCGACTGGATTGGGGTACCTCGTATGCCAGCGGCCACTGTTTTTCCGCAAACAGCGGGATGGCAAATTCGAAGAGGTTCCGCCGGTAAAGGGACGGGTCTGGCGAAGACAATTTCGGGACGCGGAGCAGCATTCGGGGACCTATTCAATGACGGCAAAATCGACGTGATGATTAACCTTATCGATGGGCCGCCGGTGCTGCTGAGAAACATAAACCCCGATCGCCATCATTGGGTGGAGTTGAAACTCGTGGGCGGCGTGAAGAGTCCTCTCGATGCGGTGGGAGCCACCGTCTATCTGACGGCCAACGGGATGCGACAGCGTCAGGATGTGCTCAGCGGTGGAAGCTACGTTTCGACGAACGATCAGCGGCCACACTTTGGACTGGGGGATGCGATTGACGCGGGACGGCGCAGATTCAATGGCCTTCCGGCGCAAAAGAGGCTGTCAGACTCCCGGCCGTTGACCGCATCTTCACCATCACGGAAGGCAAAGGCATTACCTCGACTCTTTGTGGTGATCAATCTTGCCCGGTTTCGACATTGCCCGCGACCGAGAGCCCTTCGACAGGGGCCACGCCATGAGACTGACTCGCAGCCCGCCCAACGTTTCCAATGTCTTCAGGTTGGTGAATCGAGAAGCCGTCAAATTTCCGACCCGTTTTTTGTCCGCCAGCTGTCGCTCAGGCCTTCGATCAATTGTGTCTGCTACCACTTCCAGAGATATTCCTGGGTCGGGAAGGTCGGTTGAAGACCTAGCTACCTATTGAAATAAAGCGGCGAAGATGCCCAAAAATTCCTTGACATTGGGCTTTAATCGGAAGTATATTCGCCGCGATGGAATCGTTACCACGTTGTTACCACACCCGTGGAAACGCCGATTCGATGTCTTCCTAGAATTAGCCTGCGGTATCGAACCCCTTTTTGATACCTGATATGGCAGCTTGCAGAGAGCTCGCGAAGAGTCGGAACAGCATCAAGGAGGCCAGGTGACACACACACACAACATTCAGGAGAACCACAGGCGGCGTCTGTCGGTCTCGGTCTCCGGGGTTGCCTTCGTCATTGGAATCGCGGTGGCATGCGGAACGCTTTGTGCCCCTCACACTGCCCGTGCGCAGGCTAGTGCCGGCATCACCGGCACCATCACCGACCCGAGCGGCGCGGTCGTTCCAAACGCACAAGTAACTGTTACAAACGAGGACACATCTGTTGCCAACAAAACGGTAACAGGCAGCGCGGGAACGTATTCCTTCAAGGGTCTGAACCCCGGCAGGTACCGAGTGGCAGTTGAGGCTTCCGGTTTCAAGTTAGCTGTACAAGCAGACGTCACGGTGGAAGTGAGCACGACCGCGACCATCGATGTTCAGGTAACAACAGGCTCTACCAGCGAAACCGTTCAGGTCACGGCCGATCAGATCGCTTTGAACACAACTGCACCGGAGCTTGGCAGCACAATTGAGCCGGTCGTGGTGGCGGCGCTACCTGTAGAAGTCGCCGGTCGTGGACGCCAGGTCGATCAGCTTCAGTTCATGGCGCAGGGACCACGGGCAGCGCCTTTTCCCACCGCGTGAGCGGGGGCGTCGACTTTGAGCAGGAAATCATCTACAACGGGATCCCGGCTCCGCAGCCAGAGACCGAAGGTTATACGACCAATTTCAACCCGCCGTTTGAGTTGGTCGAGGAATACCGCGTCGAGCGCTCAACTTTTTCGGCGCAATTCGGACTTGGCCAGGGCGCTTTGACCTACCAGATGAAGTCCGGGACCAATTCCTACCACGGCGATTTGTTTGAGATCAACCGCAACAGCTTCTTTGACTCCGTGGGTTTCTTCAATGGCCCTTCATTTAACTCGTCGAACACCCGCAACGTACCGCCCACGGACCACGAGAATAACTATGGGTTTTCTCCATCGGTGGGCCGATCCGGATTCCTCACCTCTATGACGGCCGTAACAAGACCTTCGGCCACTACAGCCAGGAATGGTACAAGCAGAACAACGAAGACACGGATAGTTCGAACCGTGCCGACAGCACTTGAGAAGACAGGCAATTTCACCGATTTCGTGGGACTTGACGCCGCCGGTAACCAGGTTGTGATTCCCATCTACGATCCGACAACAGGAGCAACAGGTCCAATGCAACGGCGTGCTCAACGTCTATTTGCCCCAACCGCATCAGCCCAAACTCTGCACTGCTCATTCCAGATATCCCCGACCCCGACCGAACGGGCAGCGGCGTCGGTGGGTTAGATAGCAACAAGAGCTTCACGCCTTTCATCAATCCTCACATCCAGCACGTATGGGGATTCGTTGTTGACCAGACCCTGACACCGACTCAGAGCATCCACTACAGCGAGTGGCGCAATAGCTTCAGTAACTATTCCTTCGACAATCCACCACTGGTCATCGCTGCCCAATCCGCTCAACAGTCAGAAGTTTGAGCCGGCTCTGAGGCAGTGTATTTCTGCTGAATTACAGCAACACACTCTCGCCTCACTTGGTGATGACGGCTGGCTTCGGCTGGATAGGCGAGATCAACAACCAATACAACCAGACCAAGTATTCCTTCCCGGCCATAGCGGACGGCACGATTCCACCCTACATCGTCTGGGATGGTCAGCACTCTCTCACCAAATGGGGCACCCAGGGCTCCTGGTTGCAGTCCATCAACCGCAAACTCGGCATCGCCATAGTAAACAACTGGCTATGGATGAGGGGACGCAATACCTTCAATATGGGCGCCGAATTCCGCCGTGCTTACCAGGATGACAATGAGGAACAAACCGAGGGTGGACAATTCAGCTTCAGCCAGCGCACCACTTCGGTACCCAACATAAACGACCCCAACTTCGGAAAGTACGGCAGCTCATTCGCCAGTTTTCTCCTGGGCCTTCCGGATCAGGCGAATCGGAGCAACTCCCAAGAACTGCGCCTGCGCAATCTGGCTATTTCGCCCTACGTTCAGGACGATATCAAGCTGTCGCCGAGGCTCACGCTCAACCTGGGTCTTCGCTGGGATATCCAGTTTCCGTTTACTGAGAACCACAACTTGATCGTCTTCTTCGATCCCACCAGGACCGATCCGGCGGCCGACGGTCGCCCCGGAGGGGCCAACCAATTCGGCAATTGTGCCGGTTGCGCCGGATTCACTCGCGGCGATATCCACTGGGGGCACATTGGGCCGCGCTTTGGCTTTGCATATAAGGTGAGCGACAAAATGGTCGTGCAGGCCGGATTGAACGTTGCGTTTCTTGATGGTGGCGCCTATGAGTACGGCACCAACAAGGTGGCCGTCAATGACAGCAACCTGCTTACCGGATCTTATACGCGCAACAGCACAGGAGGCCTCACTCCCGCCTTCGGTAGCTGGGATACCAACGTCATGCCAAATCCTTCGCCCACACCCTTCAACGCAGGGCTGGGAGGGGGCAACCAGATCATGGGATTTGACAGGAAAAAGGACGGTTACGCTCCCTATAGCGAACAGTGGAACATCAATGTTCAGCGGGAGCTGCCCTACAATATGCTTCTAACTGCAGCATGGGTTGGAAACCGGGTCATTCATCTGCCCAGCCAATTGAATGAAATCAATCAAATGGATCCCAAATACGATGCATCTTTGGGCTCCGAGTTGGCCGATGTGTTTGCCCCTGGGCAAACATCGGTGGATGGCGTTCCTTTGCCGTATACGAACTTCGTGAAGGACTTCGGAGGGTCGGCGACTGTGGCCCAGGCGCTTACCCCCTATCCCCAGTATTCGAAGATATTCAACAACTTTGAGGGTTTTGGTACTACCTATTACGAGAGCGCCCAGATCGAGATCGAGAAGCGCTTCAGCAGTGGCTTGTCCTTCCTTGCCGGTTACACACTCTCTCACCTGATGGACAATACCAGCAGTGGATTCTCAAGTTTCACGGCTGGCGGCATCAACAAGTTCAACCAGAAACCAGAATGGACCGTGTCCGGTTCGGACGAACCGCAGACCCTGAAAGCTAGCGGAACCTACGAAGTGCCCATCGGTCCCGGCAAGAAATACTTCAATAACCACGTCATGGGCAACGTTCTTGGTGGCTGGCAGGTTGGCTGGTTCCTGGACTATGAAGCTGGAAGTCCGCTTAGCGGCTGCTCGAGCAGCTCGGTGTGCGAGAACGGCTCTCCGTTCCCGAATGGCTTCAATCGCCCGAACCGGAATCCTTCGGTGAGCCTGAGCACTGCATCCTATAGCAAAGCGAAGACCTGCTTTATCACGAAGGTCTGCACGCCGCTATTCAATACCTCGGGCTTCACGGCAACTCCAACTCAGTACGTCATCGGCAATGCGCAGAGGATCTATTCAGGGCTGAGAAACCCCGCACTCCTTTTTGAAAACCTCAACGCCAGAAAGCACTTCTACATGGGCGAAAGGTTTCAAGGCATTCTGTCGGTGGATTACTTCAACGCCTTCAACCGAACGCAATTCAACGGTCCAGACGGCAACATCAACGATAGTACTTTCGGTGTGGTCACGAATCAGGGAACTCCCGGTAATTTCCCTGCGAATCGACAAGGGCAAGTCAGTTTCCGATTAGAATTCTGATTTGTCTCCGCCCCATGTTGACGAAGCTACACGTCTACTAACCTTGCCGGATTGCCCTAGGCAATCCGGCATTCCTTTTAACCGACTCGCGAGATTGATTTTGAACGGTTACTACGGATCCTTCAATCCACTATAATCACTTGCCATGAGGATGGGCCGTTTCGCATTTTCGTACAGATTGACCCAGTGTTTGCTGCTGTTATGGCTGCTTGCTCTTGCTGCGTCGTATGCTAGCGCAGCGCAGGCCACTGATGAAGTTACGCCTGAGGTGCAAAACCTGTACGCACAGGCCAGGGCGGCGCGGCACGCGGAGACATCACGGCAGCGATCGAGAAGTATCGGGCTATGATCCAACTCGCTCCGCACCTTGCTGCCGCCTACAACAATCTGGGCATGCTCTACTTTGACAGCCACGATTATGCGCGCACGATCGAGGTTCTTCAGCATGGACTGGAACTCAATCCAAGCATGCCAAGTGCCGACGCAATGCTTGGGATGAGTTATTTCCAGTTAGGGAAAAATGAGAAGGCCGAGCCGCTTCTAGAAGGCTGCCCTTCGCTCCAACCCGAAAGATGACCAGGTCGAGATGGTTCTTGTCCACATTTTGATCAACTCCAAGAAGCCATCGGAGGCAGCCTCGCACCTCAACGATTTTCTGGTGCGCAATCCCAAGAATCAGGAGGCATGGTATCTGCTCGGAAAAACTTATCTGCAATTATCTGAAGACGCACTTAAGAAGATCAACGAAATTGATCCTGATTCGGTCGTTGCGCACGAAATCGCGGGCGAAATCGACGCCAGCATGCATAACTACGATCTTGCCTTGGTCGAATATAAGAAGGCTGTTGATTTGGGCCCGAAAACTGCCGGGAACCCATATGCACATGGGAGATGCCTATCGGAATATCGGCAAGTGGCAATCGGCACAGGAGGAATTCAAGGCAGAATTAGTGAACGATCCCAATAACTGCGTCGTGCGTTGGAAATTGGCAAACTCGATCCTCGAGGCCAATGATTCCAATGACGACGCGTTGTCCGAGGTTAACCGATCACTCGAGCGTTGTCCCACTCTCATGCAGGCTCGCGTAGATCGTGCCCGTGCATTGGTAAGGTTGGGCAGGCAACCAGAGGCGTTACCGGATCTGCTAGTGGCGGAGAAGGATAGCCCGCGGGAGCCATCCATTCACTTTCTTCTCGCCGCCGTCTATAGGGCGCAGGGCAACAGCGCCGATGCCCATGCGGAAATGGCGCTCTATGGCAAGCTGCAGCAGGAGGCTAGTGCGGCGGTCGCGCGGCAGGCAAATGACTCCGATTCAATCAAGAGCACGGCACAATAAAGCGAACATGTTCCTGCCTCCTCTCGCGTTGTGGCTGTGTTTCTTATCGGTGCCGCACGCACCATGCGCCGCTATTTCTCAAGCCACCCCGGTGCGTCAGGCGGATGCAAAGTGCGTCCAATGCCATGAAAAGATTTACCGGCAATACCTCGCAACACCCATGGCAAATGCGAGCGGCCTTGCCGCTGACAATTTGCTGCCTGGCGAGTTCCTTCACAAGCCTTCGGGTGTGAAATACACAGTGTCGTCTCTTCACGGAAAACCCACGCTTGTGTCTCGCACTCCTAATGGATCAGGTGCGCCGAATGAGTTCACGCTGAGTTATTTTCTTGGCTCAGGCCATCTGGGAACCACCTACCTGTATTCAATCAACAACTTCCTCTTTGAATCTCCCATTGCCTGGTATGCCACCTCGCATGGCTACGATATGAAACCCGGGCTTGCAGAAATGCAGACGATGCCGCCGCCTCTTCCCATGCAAAGCAATTGTCTTCGATGTCACATGAGTTCCGTGCAGGCCAGTGACACTGGCACAATCAACCGTTATCAAGGTCTGCCGTTCTTGCACGCGGGTATCACGTGTGAAGCTTGCCACGGTGATTCGCAGGAACACGTGCTTACTCGTGGTAGATCAGCAACTGTGAATCCGGCAAAGCTGGATGCCAATCGGGGGGATTCAATCTGCATCAGCTGTCATCTGGAGGGCGATGTTTCCGTTGAACGAGCTGCCCACTCAGCTCTGAATTATCATCCTGGTGAGTCCATCTTTAGTTATTTGTCGTATTATGTTCGCGCCGGCGCGCAAGCTCACGGCGCGCGGCGTCAGCGAAGTTGAGCAACTCAGCCAGAGCACGTGCAAGCGCGCGAGTGGAGACAGAATGTCGTGCACCAGCTGTCATAACCCGCACTACACGGCGGACATTCAGCACCGCGCAGCATTTTTTCGAAGTAAGTGCCTGACCTGTCACAACGATCCCAATTTCGCGTCGAAACACCACCCGGAGAACCAGGATTGCACCAGCTGCCATATGCGACGCACCGGTGCGGTAAACATTCCTCACGTGGCGTGGACGGATCACCGGATTCTCAAACTTCCGGAAAACTCGAACATTGAGCCGGCAAGCGAAAAGGAAGAACTCGTTCCGCTCTTTGCTACAGAAACAAGTGAACGCGACCAGGCCATGGCATACTACCAATTGCTGCTGGAAGGAAATCGATCATTTGAAGCTACGGCGTGGAGTCGGCTCGCAGGGCAGCGTGATGCGATTGGGAATGACAAGGAGGCACTAGACGCCTTGGGAAACCTTGGTGCGGAGCGGGGAGACTACAAGACCGCGGAGCAGATTTTCAGAAAAGTTCTCGAACTCGATTCTCATGATCTTACAGCGCTTTCGAACCTTGGGGTACTCCTGGCAAAGGAAGGGAAGCCGAATGACGCGATTTCGCTCTTGCAAACGGCGTTCGACCGTAACCAGGATATTCCGGGCTTGGCCATGAATCTGGCAAGAGTCGAATGCATGAAGGGCGACGTACCAGGAGCGCGAAACACCTTGTCAACCGCCCTTTTTTATTGTCCCAATCTTGAGGACCTACGACGACTGCTGACACAGATGAAAAGCTGTGAAGCTGACAACAAATAATCATCCAATGGAAAAGCAGAGACTCCAACTCAATCTTTGTGTCATTCTTCTGATGATTCTGTGCACAGGTTTGTGTGAGTGCCAGCAGTCTGTCGACCCGCTGGTGCAAGCGCGCGCGCTGTTGTCGGCAGGCAAACTCGGAGAATCCGAGGCGGCTTTACGCGCTTATTTAGAAACCCATCCGGCATCCGCGGACGCGCATTTTTTATTGGGCTATGTACTTTTCCGCGATCAAAAGGCTAAGGAATCTCTTGCAGAATTCACTGCCGGCGCAAAATATACTCCCCGAAGGCGGATGATCTGAAGGTCGTCGCCTCAGACTACGTCATTCTGGGTGATTTTGCGGATGCCGACAAGTGGTTTTCTGAAGTCGTAAAGCAAAAGCCCGACGATGCGGATGCCTGGTATTTGTTGGGAAGAACCAAGTACAACGAGAACAACTTTGTCGAAGCGATTTCGAGTTTCGAACGCGCATTGGCCTTGCACCCGAAGTTGGTCGAGGCAGAGAACAACATCGGATTGTCATGGCGTGAGCTGAACAATTACGAAAAGGCCCAGGCTGCGTTTCAAACCGCGATGAGCTGGCAAGGCGATTCACCAACCGATGCCCAACCTTTCCTGAATCTGGGAACAGTACTGGCCGATCGACACGAATATGAGAAAGCGCTTCCTTACCTGACAAAAGCTGCCAACATGTTTCCGGACAACCCCACAGTTCACGAGGAGCTTGGGAAGGTTTATGTTGGGCAGAATGATTTGCGGAAAGCGCAATTGGAGTTGGAGCGAGCCGTTGCTCTTGCACCAAACACCTCAAGCCTTCATTACAAGCTCGGCCAAATCTACCGCAAGGAGGGTCTTCGCGACCGCTCGCAGCAGGAGTTCGAGATCTGCGAAAAGCTAAGCGGGACCCATTCATCCACGAAGACACCCAATCCCCCTCGCTGAAGTCCGGAACGTGACGTCCCGACCCCGCTCTCGCTCCTCTGTGCCTCGAATCGGCTCCGCGGAAAAACACGGAAAAACAACGTGGTACTTGCACTCCCGCCTCGTTCGGCCAAAGCACGTCAGGCTTCAGTTTGGAGGACCGGGAGCGGCTCACCGCCACGAGCACTTGAACGATGAACGGCCTCAACGACGGCCATTGTCTGGATTGCATCCTCGACGCCGATGGAGAGCGTCGA
Organism: uncultured Acidobacteriota bacterium; assembly: GCA_963718435.1. Classification (GTDB taxonomy): domain Bacteria; phylum Acidobacteriota; class Terriglobia; order Terriglobales; family Acidobacteriaceae; genus Telmatobacter. Next base: position 121,377 of record CAVQZQ010000072.1, read on the forward strand.
ATCCGTTCCCTCTGCGTAGCGCATCAGGCTGGCCATGGTTCCAATAAAAGGCATGTGGGAACCAGCTTCCTCGCAGCGGCAGCTCTGCCAGTCAGGTTCGGTTGATGGGTCGAGCAGTGCAAACTCGAAGGCGTCCGGGACGCCAACTGGATAATCCATCAGCAGGCCCATGCGAGCCTTGACTGCACCACTGGTTCCCTCCAGCTTGATGAAACTCTCCTGATGGCGAGCCCCAAAGGCATGGTCGTGGTTGACGCTGATAACGCGCGCAAGGCGTCGCCATAATCGAGGATGATGGCCGAACGTGTGGACGAAGGTGCTTGGCGGGATGGCGGAGAGTCCGGGCCATCACTGAGACCGGGTTGCCAAGGAAGCTGCGAAGCAAATCAATGTAGTGAATGCTGTGGTAAAGGACCTCAAGGCGTGGATGATTCTGGAGAAATGGGAAGAGATGCCAGGGAGTATCGACCGTCACGCGGACTTCCGCGTCGTAGAGTTGGCCAAGATGCCCCTGATCGACGAGCCAGCGAGCGGCAATGACAAAAGGAGCAAAGCGGAGCTGGAAGTTGACCCCCGCGAGAAGACCCTTGGATAATGGAAGGCGAAATACGCGCTGCGCCACGGCCGACATCTTCGCCGATAGGCTTTTGCATGAGTACAGGCGCGCCCGGGGGAAGCAGATCTAGCACCTCAGGAAGAGTCACGGCGGTGACAGCAACGTCGTAAACCGCATCGGCAGGGGCAGCAGTAATCATCTGCGCAGCGCTCTCGTAAACCCTGACGACGCCGAATTTGGATGCAAGCTGCTCGGCCCGGCTGCGATCGAGATCGCAGATCCCAGCGACCGTGAAGCCCGCCAACTTGTAGGCCGGAAACAAGGCGGGCATTGTTCTCGACGATTCCGCCGGCGCCAATGATGCAGATAGGGCGCAGGCGAAGTGGAAGCGGGGGCTTGGAAGGGCAATGTTCAGTCGTCATCCCGATTTACTTGGACTCCATAGAGACGGAGAGCATTTTTCTGAAGTAACTTCGTCTGCTCATCCTCAGAGGGCCGACTCGGCAATCTGCCGCGAGATCCTTGAACTCAGGGCAGGGAGAGATGAGCGGATGTTGCACACCGGCCAATCGCTTCCCCAGACAAGGCGATCCCATCCAAAAGGACTCGATGCAATGCTCCACCCAGGGACGGACCGCCTCCACAGTTGCATTTTCGGGGCTGCAATAGGCGAGAACGCCGGAGATCTTGCAGGCCACATTGGGAAGGCCAGCCAGGTCGCGAATGGCCGCGCGCCAACTTTCCACTATGCCGCCCGCAATATCCGGCACACCGCAGTGGTCGAGAACAAACTGCGTATCAGGGCACTTGCGGGGGAGTTCCTGTGCGATACCGAGCTGGCGAGCCAAGAAGCAAAGATCGAAGGTGAGATCGAGGCTGCCCGCGCGACGGACATTTCTGAACAAAGCGAGGTTGGCGGGAAAGATCATCGTGTTCGGTATGGCAAGCGCGGCGCAGCCCGACTAACTTCTCGCTGCGAATCGATTCGAGGTATTGCTCGAAGCCCTCCTCCGGCCGGCAGTTGGCTACGATGCCAACAATGCGAGAATCGGCCTGAGAAGCCAACTGCGCAATGTGGGCGAACTCCGCGCGCCAGTCGTCCGGAGAAGTTTCCATAAAGATCGAGCCAACGATCCGAACCGGCAGGGCAAGTCGGCGGTACTCTTCGCTGGGGAAGGGCTTTCCATCCAGCGCATCGAGTCCCCGGGTCCAGGAGTATGGCCCGGTGCTGGGATAGATCAGGTGCTGATGTGTGTCAATGATGGGAATGTTCATAGCGAAAATTCGTGCGGATGGACTGGGTATGCTCGCCGAGAGCCGGTGAGCCGGATGTGGCTTGTGCCCGTTCGCCTCGTCGATCCGAATCGGGCAAGCGGTGGTCCGGTACTCGAATCCGTTTCTGCGACGCACCGTCTGCTCCATCTCAAGCACTTTATACCCTTCATGTGCGAGGAGGCTCTGCCAATCGAGCACCTCCGCGCACCAGATGTCAGCCGGTTCGAGGATGTTCATCCACTCGGCTGTGGTTCGAGTCTTGAGATGCCGCGCAATGATGGGCTTGATCTCTTCACGGCAGTTGAACCAGAGGAAGCGGGATCCTTGAATTCAAGAAGTGGGGCGCAGTCAAGAAGAGCGGCAAGCTTCAGGACGCTTCCCATGGCCAGGGCCAGATAACTGTTGGCCGTTTCGTAGATGCCGTAGGGGGCTCCTAGATAGGCATGCGCGTTGTTGGAGTGAGTGCGACGCGGTTCCTCGTTTCCGTCCTGGAAGTAGCAGGTGAGGACCTCGAACTGGAAGTAAGAATCGCCTCAAGCATGCTGACCTCGACGAGTCCTCCCTGACCGGTTAGGCTGCGCCGGATGAGGCAGGCCTGAATGCCCTGGGCCAGTTGCTGGCCGGTCAGAATGTCGGCAATAGCGAGACCCATGGGGACCGGACCGTCCCCCGAGTTACCGCTGAGCCACGTCAGGCCGCTAAGAGCCTGCACGAGGAGATCCTGCCCCGGCTTGCCGCGCCAAGGCCCATCTGGGCCGTAGCCGGACACAACTCCGTAGACAACGTCGGGATTGAACTTCCGCACTTCGTCGTAGTCGAAGCCGAGCCGTTCCATCACACCAGGACGAAAGTTGTGGAGGACGACATCAGCCCGAGCCAGAAGCCCCCACAGAAGTTTGCGGTCTGAAGGCTGCTTGAGATCAGCCGCGAGGCTCTCTTTACCGCGATTGATGGCGTGAAAGACCGTCGAATTGCCATCGAGTACTACGTTGGAGACGTACAACTCGCGGCAAATGTCACCACATCCTGGGCGCTCCACCTTAATGACGCGTGCGCCGAGGTCCGCAAGGCGCAGAGACGCTGAAGGTGCCGAGAGGAATTGGCTGAAGTCGACGACGAGGTATCCCTCAAGAGGCTTCATGCGTCCCCCAATTCGCGATTGCAATAGGCTTCAAAGCATGGCCGAAATCGGTTGGCCGACATTCGGTTGCCACCTCCGCCGCTCACAATCCACCGTCCAACAGTTCATTTGCGTTCCCAAGTTTCAGGAGCCGCGATGGTGGAATAAATCTTCTCGCCATCGATGCGTAGAGGGCAGCGAAGCGTCCGGATGCTCGTTCCGTTGCGGCGATGCACGAGTTGGTCCATGCCGAGCGCCTTGTATCCATCGTGGTCCAGAAGCTGCGCATAGCTAAAGACATCCGAGCACCAGTATCCGCGGGGTTCAAGGCATTGGAGCCAATGAGTGGTGTCCTGGGTAAGGAGGTGATCCTGCAAGATTCTCTTGATTTCATCTCTATGTGTAAAGGCTATATCGTTGCCCGACGCATATGGCAGGAGGGCGGGACAATCAATCCATTCGGCGAGGGATGCAATCTTGCCCATGGCAAGTGCGATCCACCCATCGCTGGTTGCATAGATACCGTAAGGAGCGGCGAGATAGGCATGTGCGTTGCGACGGGCTGCGCGCCGCGGAGGCTGGCCGCCATCATTGAAGTAGGTGGTCAGTACCTCGAACTGAAAGTCGAGAACGGACTCAAGTAGGCTAACTTCAACCGTGGCGCCCTGGCCGGTTTTACCGCGCTGCAACAGAGCGGCGAGGATGCCCTGCACGAGATGCTCTCCAGAAAGGATATCAGCGATCGCAAGTCCGAAGGGAACTGGGGGTTGGCCCGCGTCACCGCTGAGCCATGCAAGCCCTGAAAGCGATTGGGCGAGGAGGTCCTGGCCGGGCCCGCCGCTCCACGGCCCCTTCTTTCCGTAACCAGTTACCGTGGCGTAGATGATACCGGGGTTGATCTCTCGCACAGCTTCGTAGTCAAGGCCGATGGTTTCCATGACACCGGGGCGGAAGTTATGGGTCATCACATCCGCCTTGGCGATGAGGCGCTTGACGCGCTCGAGATCGGCAGAGTCCTTCAGGTTTGCCGTGCGTGACTGCTTATTGCGGTTGATGGCGTGAAAAGTGAGACTGTCGCCGTCAGCGAAAAGACCTTTGATGGCCAGCTGACGGCAGCCATCACCGAGACCGGGACGCTCGACCTTGACAACGCGAGCGCCGAGATCTGCGAGTCGAAGCCCAGCATACGGACCGGCAAGATACTGGCTAAATTCGAGGACAAACAGGCCGTCGAGTGGAAGGTTCATGTGGCAATTGACTCTCGATAAAGCGCGTTCAATTGGTCGAGGACTGCCCCGGTGTCGCCGCCATTGCACAGAAAGCTGTGGATGGGTAAGCCGGCGCGATCCTGGAAGTGGACATAGCCCGCGTAGCGGGGGCGAACGAAGGCGGCGTCGAGCGATGGGAGCGTAGCGCTGAAAAAGTTCGAAGCCGCGCGATTTGCATCCCGGTCAAGCCAAGCCGATCGGTGGCCGGGCTGGCCTCCGGACTGGAAGTAGATTCCACGCTGCGTGATGGGATCAGCGACGAACTTAAGATACTCGATGGCCGTCTGCCGGTTTTCCGACAGGGCGGAAATGGCAAGTCCCGTGCCACCCAGCATAGTTGACGGTGCGGCGCCGGGTTGAACGGCAACGGTGGCGCCAAAGGCAAGGATCTTCCGCGCGTACCCGGGCCGCGCATAGTTACTGTACCCATAAATGAACGGGCAGTAGGCAAAGTCATCAGTCGCGGTCATCACTTCGCAGGCACGAATGGGATTGATTGCGAAGAAGCTGGCGGGGACCACGGCGGCGAGTTCCCTGAGCCGCTCCAGCGCCTCGATACCGGCGAAACGATCGACGACCTGTGTTTCGTCCGGGAAAAGCTCAGTTCCAGCCGATGCACACAGGTTAAGGAAGTTGCAGTAGACATCAAGAGGGATACTGGGGCAGCAGACTAGGCCCTTGCGGCCTAGTGTCATCAGATCTTCCCAGTTTTCCGGAGTCGACACTCCGTGCTCTTCGAGGAGGTCCGGACGAAAGCAGGACACTGGTGCGGCGGCATCGATTGGAATGGCCCACAGTCCGCGACCATATTCGTAACTTGGATATGACTTGCCTACGGAGTGAGTCGAGGCATCGTTGAGAAATGCAGCCGGAAGGTTGCCGGCAAGATCGACAAGCACACCGCCGGCACAAGCGGAGCCGACCCAGGGGTGGTCAATGACCAGCAGATCGAACTCCCGGACAAGCTCATCCATGGGCCTGTCGGCGAATTCCTGAAGGGAACGTTTCGTCCAGGCGATATCGATGTGAGGAAAGAGCTCATGAAATCGCTGGCTGGTAGCGACCATGGGAAGCAGGCCTCTGGTATGATCCCAGCTGACGCCGCGCAATAGGATTTCCGGTGGCTTGGCCTGCGAACTTGACATGTGTATTGGAAATATCCATTTATATATGAAATGTCAAGAGTAGAGAAAACCTTGCCGAGGGCCTCAGACGGTCTGGTCCTCCGGACGCCAATGAGAAGCCGGCGCGCGCAGCCTTGCAGTGATGCGCGCCAAATCAACGGAGACCCGGGGATTACAACGTGACCGAGATCTATTTTGAGGATTACGCCCTGAACGCAACCCGCGAGACGCTTGGGCGCACGATCACCGAGGCGGATATCGTGCTTCACGCCGGGCAGACGGGCGACTTCTTTCCGCACCACATGGATGCGGAATGGTGCAAGACACAAGATTTCAAGCAGAGGATGGCCCACGGAACGTTGACATTCAGCGTCGCCGTAGGCGCTACAGCCACTCTCGTGAACCCGTGCGCCATCTCCTACGGGTACGACCGGTTGCGCTTCCTGAAGCCAGTTTTCATTGGCGATACCATCCGGGTCAAGGTCACGATCACGGAAAAGCGCGATCATAAGCTGCCCGGCCATGGGCTTGTCTCTGAGCAACTCGAAGTTTTCAACCAGCGGCAGGAAACAGTGTTGGTGTGCACCCATCTTCTATTGGTCAAGAGACGAGGAGCCTGACTCACTTGAACTCGAGTCAAGCACGATTCGAGCCGATGCCCGCAGGCAGCGACGACAAACGGGAGAGCGCACAATCACGGAGAGACACGATGAATCCAAATCCCGACCCCGAAAAACATAAGGAACTGCCTCAATTCAACACGGAAACCTGGCTGTACGAGGACTTCCAGCCTGGAGAACGCATCCGGTCGATACGACGGACGATTTCCGAGGGCGAGTGCATGCTCTTCAACTCACTCGTTCTCGACTGCCATCCCTATGTGGCGGACGAGATCTTCGCGCAGGAAGAAGGCGTGTTTGGCCGACGGCTGGTGGCGGGCGCCATGGTATTCAGCTACGGTCTCGGGTTGATGGCACATAACAACATCCATACGTTTAGCTATGGATATGACAAGCTGCGCTTCATCAAGCCGGTATTTATTGGAGACACCATTTATACCATTCGGACAAACATGGAGAAGAGGCCGAAGTACAACGAGATGGGATTGGTGCGCGTATCCTACGAGGTTTTCAAGAACAAAGGCGAGTTGGCGCTCTACTGCGAGCATTTGCAAACGGTGAAATATCGCAACCCGGAAGCTTTTTCACAATTGGTTGAAAAGCGATGACCGCTCTCTTGTGCAGTGCAGATGATTCGATGAAAATGCAAGATCACGGCCAGCAGGAAGACATAACTGCGACGAGCAAGCAGCTGACAGCTGCGGCACACTTGCCTGGTAGACGGCCCGCCAGTGCTGAACTATGGAATCCGATCTCAGGATGCAAAAAGGCCTTCGCATAATTACGCAACTCATGAGAGCTTGCTCCTCGGGCGCGACCCCATCGCGCGGTGTCCTTTCGCCGCCGTTGCTTACTCTCCTCAATCAATTCTTTCAAATCCGCGCTTCTCCAGCACGACGTGTGTCGCGTATTCCGAAGCCCTGCGCTCTGTCACAGAAAAACCAAATGCATGCAGGTCGAGACCGGGAAACAGCGCTTCTCCTTGACCGAGTACGACGGGTACAAGTGCAAATTGCAGAGAATCTATCAGCCCAGCCTGCAGATACTGCCGCATAGCGGAAACACCGCCTCCGATCTTGACATCCTTGTCGCCCGCTGCTTGTTTCGCCAGTCTCAGCGCCTCTTCGATTCCGCCGCTGACAAAGTAGAAGGTCGTTCCGCCTTCCATCACGAGCGGCTCACGCTCGTAGTGTGTCAGAACGAAAGTTGGCGCATGATACGGTGGATTATCGCCCCACCATCCCTTCCATGACTGGTCCTGCCACGCGCCGCGCACCGGGCCGAACATGTTGCGACCAAGGATGAAGGCACCAAAGTTGTCCATCGCTCTCCGTGCGAATTCATCGTCGGTATCGACAACTCCACCTTCCTTCCCGTGCATTTCGCAGAATGACCTTGTCCGAAAAAACCACTGGAAGATCTCGGTCCCCCGTTTACCTAATGGATCACTCAGGCTCTGCTCAATCCCAGCGCTGAAACCATCCAACGAAACACTAAATCCCGCGACACGAACTTTTGGCATGGGTGCTCCTCTCTTCAAAAGCCTTTCTGCTGTTCTAGCGCGAAACCGTGCCAGCGCCAGCTTGCCAAGCTGGCTGCAAAGCATGTCTCTCGCCTCGAGTCAGCCCCGACCATTGTCCAACGATGAGAATTGTGAAACGATATGCCGGATCATTGCAGGGCTGAACAGAATTCCCTACATTCATGGTTGGACTGGACGTTGCAATTCCCAGGAAAAGTCGTAGAAGACGCGCAGCTGATTGCCATCCAGATCGGCAACCCTGAATTCGCGAAGGTGCCACGGCTTATCCTCCGGCTGAGCAAGCATCTTCGCACCAGCTTGTCGTCAACGATGGTATAGTTCGTCGACTTCTTGCTTGCTCTCCAGGTTCAGCCAGACCACGACTCTCTCGCCGCTACCGTAGTGTTGGCGGAACGGCACATTCGTCAGGAACATACGGCACTCGCCCTGCGAGATGCCTCCGATCCCTCCCTCATCATTCCCCCAGTCGAACCGGAAACCGAGCACATTTGCGTAATACTCGGCCGCCTTGTCGACATTGGCGACTGGAATCTCTGGAACCGCCCTGGGAAAGTGCGAGAGCATGTTCTCCAGCTTACCCAATTTGACGACGAAAGAGAATGGCGTTTAGATTGCTGGACCGGAAACGAGACCCGAGAAATAGAGTACTGATATGGCGGACCCGGCCAAAACAATCAAAGTGCTCATCGTGGATGACCACCCTGTGGTCCGACTCGGATTGCGGACCATGCTCGAGAGCGAGGAGAACATCTCGGTGACGGGCATGGCGGGCTCCGCGAGAGAAGCCATTGCGGGGGTCCAGAAACTCCGGCCAGATGTTGTCCTCATGGATCTGCGTATGCCCGAAATGGAAGGCGCCGCGGCGATCACCGAACTGCGCCGCATTCATTCGAACCTACGTATTCTTGTGCTGACCAATTACGAAGAAGACGAGTATATACTCGGGGCGCTTCAAGCAGGGGCGATGGGATACTTGCTCAAGAACACACCGCAAGAAGAGATTGTTCGCGCCGTGGAGATGGTGAACGAGAACCAGCGCTGTGTTCCGCCAAACATCACGGCGCGCCTCATGGAGACAATTGCCCGCGAGGAGTTGACCCAGCGCGAACTTGAGGTGTTGAAACTCGTCGCGACTGGGCTCACTAACAAAGAGATCGCTGAGCGCCTCTTCATTAGTTCGAAAACGGCCCGAAATCACGTCGCCAGTTGCCTTGCCAAGCTCAGCGTTAATGATCGGACCGAGGCGGTTACAACCGCAGTCCGCCGGGGACTTATCCGATTGTCCGAGTAGACGGGGCATGTGGCGCAATCGGCCGATCGCGCCAGGCAATAATGAGTGCTAACTGGGGTTCGACAGGATATCTTTGAACCCGCGCTTTAGGATCGTGAGAAATCGATTTCGAAATCTCATATTCTGCAGCCTGGCCTTCACGCGTACATGTGTTCCTTGCCCTGGAGTGCTGTTGATATGCAACGTGCTCCCCACGCTCAAGGCGCGCTTTTGCATCCCGAGGATTCCGAATCCTGCGGTTTCTGGCAAATATTCGAATCCGCTTCCGTTGTCTTCTACTGCAAGCTCCACGCTGTCGTCCTGGTAGCTCAACGTAATCTTCAAGACAGTCGGATCGCCGTGGCTTAACGCATTGGCAATCGCTTCCCGGCCGATGTGCAATAGCGCATCGGCAAGCCGCAGATCAAGAGGGATAGGGTTGCCACGCAGTTGCGCCGTCGTCTTCATCTTATCTCCGGCAGTCTTGCGCGTCGTTTCGGCCAGTTCTCCGAGGAGGTTGTTCTGTATCGTAGGCGACGCCGACCCGAGCACAGCAAGGGTTCTGCTCGCTTCCTCATGACAACTGCGGACCAGTTGATAGGCAACGCTCAGTTGGTCGGCAATCGTGCGCGAGTCAATATGGTCGCCACGCACCATGCTTCTCCTGATCCCTTGAATTTGATACCCGACCCCGGCAAAGCCCTGCGCCATCGTGTCGTGAATTTCATGAGCTAGCCGTTCCCGCTCGCAATTAATCTTATTTGTTTCCCAGTTCTTGAAACGAAAGTAGGCAAGCTGGGTCATCAGCAAAGAGCTAAAGCACCGATGAAACAACATCCCCACATGCCATGGCGTCCACCACGGGGGACCATTGACAATGACCGGATGTTCCACGAGAGCCGCATGCTCAGCCAGTTCGTGATAGTCATTCCATGAAGCAGGCTCTACGCTGATGTTGCGCCACGTTGCATTGGCATTCAATGTGCGCAGTCCGAAGCGTCCGCTCTTGACGCAAAAGTGTTCTTCAAATGCAATCCAGGCAGTTTGGTGCGTGTTCAGGTTTGGTTACCGAAGCTGCAACATCGCATCCATAAGCTGTGACTCGCAGTCGATACGAATTGAACGGGTGTATGCCCCCAGGGATTGTTACCGGAAGCACTTCGATCCATGCATAATCCGCGCGACCCATGACAAGGGTTCCGTCCAGACTTCGAAGACCAACGAAGTATCCGTTGTATGAATCGACTCCTTCTGTTTCATCATTGGTCCGGATGACCACGCCCATATCTGCGGCCGGACCGTCGAACTGGATGTCGGTGTTGACCGTGTAGTTGCTCCAGTGTCTTGAGCCGGCAAGAAGCTTGGCGCCCCTCTCGTTGGAATCGGATCTTCACGGCTCCGCCGGTAATCTCCCAACTGCCGCCAAAGCGTGTCCACTCATTGATTCTGTCAGGCTGTAATCGATAAGCATGCGCAGGAACCACGCTCTCGGCCCGCCACCGCTGCAGCCATCCCCATGCTGCTGAGACCAAGCCCACGAAAGCGAGTCCGATCAGTAACAATCGTGCCAGCGTCACATAGGGCAATTTCAAGATTCTTCTCTCCAATACAATTCAAACGGCATGCCGCCAGGCCATTGTAAGCCCCTGCTTCTTTCTGTGCGGCGACCGCTTTTGGTGGCGACAACACCTCGATCGATTCCACTCGATTCGATCCGTACGCTAGGCAACCAAACGCATGTTGCTTTCATCCTCACCCTATCTCAGGGGCGTTCTTTGGAACCGACAATGCGGCCTATTGTTTTCACGTCTTCAGAGGATCATTCCCTGGACGATACAAGCTCGACGCCTTGTGCCGCGGGCCGTAGGTCAATTGACCCATTCGAATTGAGGTCTCTCGGCCTATTGTGTGTCCTGAATTGTTCACGCTAGCATCTTGACGTCAAACCGCAGTGTAAGAACCCGCATTGTAAATGTTTACAGCAATTTGAAAGGTGGTCAACGCAAGACAAACGAGTGATTGTTCATTTTCAGGAGGGGGTCACATGAAGCAACGGTTCTGGCAATGGAAATCGTGGCAGAGTTTTCTTAGCGGACAGATGAGAAGAGTCGCCTTTGCAGTGTCGCTCGCCGTCGTGATCATTTCGAGCCCATCTCTGGGCTACGCACAGGTCACTACGGGTCAAGTCGAATGGCACCGTAACAGACTCAACCGGCGCGATCGTGATTGGCGCAAGTGTCGCGATAACTAACACAGCAACCGGTATTGTCTATCGTGCAGTGACGGACAGCTTGGGCGCATACCACGTCGCCAACCTGCCTCCGGGCAGCTACACGATGGAGGTGACGAAAACCGCATTTGCGACGCAGCACATTCAGGCTTTCACTATGATTGTTGGTCAACTGTTCCAGCAAAATATCGCTTTGGCCGTCGGCCAGGCTGAACAGACGGTCTCAGTTAACGCGGCGGCCTTGCTGCTGGATACAGAAGCCTCCCACGATCAGCAACTCATTGAGAGCAGACAAATCGACGACATGCCTCTGAATGGCCGCGACTATCTGCAATTGGCGCAACTTTCCGCTGGCGTCGTGCCGGTCGCTGGAGTTTCCGGTGTCTCATCTCCTGCTTCCTCATGGAGTGCCGCCGGCACGGTCGCCATCGACGTGAGCGGTTTGAGGGAAGACGATAACAGCTATCTTTACGATGGCATCGAAACCCGCAATGCATGGTATGGCGCCGCGGGCATCCTCCCCGACCCGGATATGGTGCAGGAATTTCTGGTCATGAATTCCGGCGCGCCATCTCAGTTCGGATCTGGCGGAGCATTCGTCAATGTGGTTACAAAATCGGGCACGAATCAGTTCCATGGAACTGCCTACGAGTTCCTCCGCAACAACGACTTCGACGCCCGCAATTATTTCGATGTGGGCGCCGCACCTGCCTTTCACCAGAACCAGTTCGGAGCAAGCGTGGGAGGACCCATTAAGAGGAACAAGATGTTCTTCTTCGGCAACTACGAAGGCTTTCGCCAGATCCAACCGAACGACCTGTTTAACCTGGTTCCGAATGCCAGCCAGATTGCGGGCGACTTCAGCGCTGATCCACAGCAACTCTACAATCCCTATGTGGTCGACCCGACGACCCCGACCGGCTACGCAATATTGCCGGGCAACCAGGTCCCAAGTTCACTCTTCAGCCCGATTGGGCAGAAGATATTGGCCTTGTATCCGGCGCCCAACGGCTCCTATAACAATGGCACCGCCAACTACTTCAACGTTGCATCCGCGGTCAACAACTGGAATCAGTTCAGCGGCCGATTCGATTACTCGATTTCAGCCAAGGACAGCGCCTTTGCCCGGTACACAGGCAACAATCAAACCGTGACGACTCCTGGCATGACTCTTGCGAATGAGCAGATCTATCCATCGAGCCCCAAGAATCTGGCCGTTGGATGGACTCACATCTTCTCCCCTCGTCTCATTAACAACGTGCGCTATGGCTGGAGTCACACAGCGGTCGGACTGCAGCGCGGGGACGGATATAACACAGCCGATGCGAATCCGCTGGGCCTGGTTGGCGAGGATGACCAACCCGGATCCGACGGCCCTCCCAGTATCGGTGTATCTGGTTATGGCAACCCCGGTTCTACAAACGCGACCGACCTGGTCAGAGAAGGTTTGAATATGTGGACCGAGTCGTTGATGTTCCAGAAAGGACGGCATCAACTCACGGGCGGCGTCGACATCCGCTACGAGCCGATGTATCTCTATGAGGACTGGTCGGCCACCTCCATCGGCTTTAACGGCGTCTATAGCGGGGATCCCGTGGCCGATCTGTTGATGGGCGTTCCCAACACTACGCGAACCGCGCTTGGCGATCCCACCATGAATCTGAGCATGTGGTACCAGACCTACTATATGCAGGACAACTTCAAGGTCAATCGCAAGCTCAGCTTGAATTACGGCCTGCGCTGGGAACATCGTTCACAGCCCGTCGAGGCCCACAATCGCGTTGGCAGTTTCGACGTTGCCACCGGCCAGGATCTCACCTATCCGGACACCAGCGTTCTGGGACTCGGCAGAAACATGGTCATGCCGGTCTATACGAACTTCGCTCCGCGGTTTGGCTTCAACTGGATCCCCGCTGAGAGGATCAATACTGATGTCAAGGGCGGCTTCGGGATGTACTACCTGCAGCCCAACATCAACCAATACGAAGTTGAAGTGGATACGACCAAGCTCTATGAAGTGGATAGCTTCAACAATCCCGCTGTCGGCGCGTCTCTGGCGTTCAATCTGGACGGTACACACGGCCTTCCGGGAATGTTCCAACCGGCAATGACCAACGGCAACTTCACGGGAGGCGGGCCAACCGTCTCCTTCATCCAGCCAAACGCTCCGACGCCCTATGCCTATGAGTGGAACCTGACCATCGATCACACCGTCAAGAACTGGTTCTTCGAAGTTGGCTACATCGGAACTTCGGAGCGCCATTACGAAGAGCGAAACGAAATTGATCCGCTCAACACGAATGGAGTTGCATCCCTCTATGCCACGTGCGGATCGCCCACAAATCCGGTCGGGTGTTACAGCGGAGTACAGGAGAATCAATTGACGGGGACCTCGAACTATCATGCCCTGATTGGGCGCGTCGAGAAGCGATTCAGTTCGGGTTTCTCGGTGATGGCAAACTACACCTTGTCCAAATGTCTGGGCACGCCTTACCAGGATGAGTTCGCCTGGCACGTCAACATGCATCTTGACTACAGCCACTGCACAGAGGACGTCAACGATATCTTCAACGCGAATGGGATCTATGAGCTGCCGTTTGGGAGGGGCAAGACATTCCTGAACAGGGGCGGTCTCAGCGATGCGTTTGTCGGAGGCTGGAAAGTTGCCGGTATCTCGACGCTGCGCACCGGCCCCTGGACAACATTAGGAAGCCAGCAAAACATCGGATTCTTTGATGGCGGATTGCCCGATGTCACCGGTCCAATCAACAATCACTCCCTGCATGGCGGCTTGGGACGGCACGGTAGGCTTGGACCCTATTTCAACACACAGAATGTCGTAAACCTGAGTGCTGTGGGTGTTCAGGGCAATTCTGGAACGCACACAGTTCAGAACCCCGGGTATCAGGATTATGACCTGTCGGGTTACAAGGGATGGAAGTTCGGGGAGCAGGCGAACCTGACATTCCGTGCCGACTTCTTCAATGCTTTCAATCGCGTCAACTTTCAAGGCGTGAGCACTTATGATCTTGCCAGCAATTTCGGCATGGTTTCAAGCGCCTACGCTGCGCGTGAAATTCAACTCAGCATGCGGTTCGCTTTCTAATCGCATAACCTTCTCATGTATGACACTCATCGGGAAACTTCGTCTCATCGCCGTTCTTGCCGTTGTCAGCGTGTCAGGCAGACTGACAGCGTCAAGAACGGCAGCAGAGCAAAGCGCCCAACCCGCGCCTCGGATTCAATCAAAGACAAATGGGACATGCCCGCCGCGAGTTGATTTGGAAACAGTGCTCGGCAAGGCCAGCGCCTTGATGGTTCAAGCTCGCTACCAGGATAGTGCCGCGATGCTGCAACCGCTTTCCGGCATGGACTGCGACGCGCGGGTCAGTCTATTGCTTGCAGCGGCTTTCGAAGGGGAAGGCGCTGTGCCCAAAGCGACAGAATTGTTGCAGAGAGCGCATTTCGTATGGCCATCCAACAACAGCATCTCGGCCTCGCTGGCTCGTGAATATCTAGCCGGCGGGCAGAAGGACAAAGCTGTAAAGGCGCTGGAGCATTTTCACGCAACTGCGGAGACACCCCAACAGGAAATGGAAATGGCCGTTGTGGTGTATCTTGCAGCCCACCAGCTCGTGGCCGCGCAGACGGTCGCCGCAGCGGACTATAAGTCTTATCCATCTGTGCATACCCTGCTGCTGCTCGCAAACGCTTTGCAACTGCAGGGACGTTACCCGGAAGTCAACCGCCTTCTTGGAAGCAAGCGAGGCTTTTATGGCAACTCACCGGAATATCTAATTACCCTGGCCGAAAGCGAATTTGATGCGTCGATCTACCCCGCCGCTCGCGACGATCTGGAGCGCGCCATTTCGCTTGATTCACGGTCGTATCAAGCGCACTACCTCCTGGGGAACGTTCTTGCCAGGCAGAACGATACGGATCGTGCCATCGCAGAATATCGTCTGGCGATCGATCTAGCCCCCGATCAGCCGCGAACCTACTTTCAACTTGCGCTTGTCTTGCGGTCTAAACAGGATGCATCCGGCGAGGAGCGGGTACTCAATCAGGCGTTGACGGCCGACGACCACTACGCACCAGCGCAATGCGAGCTGGGAAGGATACTGCTTGAAGAGCATCGCCCGGCAGACGCTGTCAGCCACCTCAATACAGCGATCCAATACAATCCACGTTCTGAAGAAGCATACTTTCTGCTCGCCAAAGCCTATGCGGGGCTGGGAGAAAAGGACAAGAGCGATGAAATGGTGAGACAGCTTGTAACAGTCAGGAAAGAAAATCGGCCAAGCACGGCGAAGAAGACAGAAAATTCGCCCGCTGCCAACCAGACGAACGATGAGTGAGGCATGGTCGATTTTTGTCATTGGAGTTACAGCGAAATGATGATAAGCGGATCTGACAAATCGAACGTCCGCCTACCCACTGTAAAAGACGTTGCCAGACTGGCGGGCGTTTCGGTGGCAACAGTATCGCGCGTGGTCAATGGTGCTGACAGTGTGTCCGGCGAGCGCAGGGCAAAGGTTTTGACCGCTGTTTCGCAATTGCAGTATCGTCCCAACGTTTACGCGGCGGAACTGGGACGAGCGAATCGTAATATCCCAAAACAACGTACCATAGATGCGGCGTCTGCGGGCCGGCACAAGGATAAACGACAGTTCTAACCTACCGAGCAATCCGCGAAGGCTGTTTGTGACCCAGGATTTCAGGAGAGTCCGATGATAACCACTCTCTTCGGGTTGCGAACGCATACGGCGGTGGTACATACACTGCATTCACCGCCACTGACCGATAGTAACGACGAAGTTGCTCCGACACGGGTCCTGCGGGGTTCGGTTGTTCCGCGAATGTTTTCGTTGTTAAGCCCTTGGCAAAATCGGCCTTCTCAGTAGACACTCGTGTTTGTGCGTGTAAATCGAAATCGCGTTTCATTGGGATTGCCGGGCAATTTCAAATTTGAAAGGGAACGAATGCAAGAAGGGAAGAGTGACAGTGAGCAGCAGGCAAAGGCCGGTAGGGAATGCATGCCGAATCGCCGGGAATTTCTTGCGGGATTGGCCGCTTTGGGGCTGTCCGGCTGGACAACGCAAGCGCTCGGCGCGGCGGCGTGGGTGGATGGCACGAGCGGATTGCCGGATCGGCCTGCAGAGGCGCCCCTTGACTTTCATGCACTCGCCAATGCATTCAGCGCATACGTTATGGATTCCACACACGGACTGTATCGGCGTTCGAAGGATGGCTGCATGGCCTTTCCTTCGGCGCTCGAAGGCGAGGAAGATGGAGGACTGACAACCTACGGGCCAATGGCAATGGGCAAGGAATTGCGCGGAGAGGGGTTGGAAGAGCTGGCGACCTCGTTGAAGGGATACTTTAGTGAGCCCTATGGATTATTTCTGGACGGCGCCGGGGCGACTCTTTGCGAGTACTGGTACTTGATGAACGTGACCGCGCTCGCATACGGGCTGATTCGACGACGCTTTAGCCAGGACTCGGAATGGCTTGCGCGGGTAGAGAAGAGTGCGGTGCGTTTGAAACAGATGGCCCAACAGATCAAGTACGATTTCAACGATCAGGGCTACGATTTTTCCAAAGGTGCAACATTCACCAACCATGACATTTATCGTCAGCCCGACGCAGTGGGCGGCTATAGCTACGTGATGCTGCTGGCGTGGAAACTCACCGGCAATGATTTCTGCCTTGCAGAAGCAAAGACCGGGATTGATCGCTACCTGGATTTTGCCGCTAACCCGTGGTACGAGGTGCCCAGTGGTGCGATGGCGACGATGGCGGCGGCGCGGTTAGAGGCAATGGGCTATCGCACGAATGCAAAAAAGGCGCTCGGTTTTGTTCTTGATTCCAATGTCGGCCTCATGGCTTCGGGAAAATGGGGAGGACGCGAAGTCAATGGCCTGATGGCCGGATTCCGGACGGAACCCGCCGGTCAGGTTTATAGCATGGAGTCGATGGTGACGCTGCCGTACCTATTGCCAGCGGTGCGGTTCCGTCCGGATCTGGCCGGGGAGGTAGCGCGCTATGCGCTGAACACGGCGGCAAACCTGCGCTGGTTCTATCCGGAGTATCTCCCACACGAAAGTCAGAGCCGCCCCGATCTGCCCTCGATGTTTCCCTACGAGCGGTTGAGCCGCGAAGAAAAGGGACACAGCCCCTATGCGACAGGCGATTTTGCAGGACACCGCTCGATCTATGGGGGCGCGTATGTCATGTGGCTGGATCAAATGGTCCAGGCGCAGGGAGATCCGTGGCTGCTGCGCTGGGATTTGGGCAAGACGGACTTTCTCGATCCCGACCTGCCTCCTGCATTTCTCTATTACAACCCCTGGCCGCAGGGGAAGCGGGTCACCATCAAGACTGCAAGTGGACCAAGCCAGATTCATGATCTGACACATGACAAGTTGCTTCACGCCCAGAGTGACGCCGTCGAGTTAATGCTGGGGCCATTCGAAACGCGGGTGATCGAGATTCGACCAAAGGCTTAATGCAGAAATGCAGAGTTTGCTCGCGGCAACGCGACTCACGGATGAATCACGCGTGTAGCGATGATGGAAGTGGCATTGGGAGCGCCGGCCACCGCCTGGGTGCGGATGAGAGCCTCGAAGTAGACGGGTTGGGCGGCCGCAGCGGTGATGCCGAGCGCCTGCTGGAGTTTTTGCCGATTGCCGCTATCGGCGAGAAACAGTCCAGCGGCTTCAGTCCCTTCTTGTTGCAGTCCTTGCAGGATGAGGACGCTGCCTCGCCCGCCAGGAAGCGGCAGCAACGAGATTGCCGCGTAGTCTTCACCGGAACTGCCCGTGAACGCCAATCCCTGGTAGGTGTCCTGTTCACCTGCTCGCGGGTGCAGGTTTTGAAAGAACTTCGGGCTTTCGCCCACTACGCCCTCACGCTCTTGAAAGTTAAGCTTGTCCTGAAAATAGAAAACCCATGGGTTTGAACTTGGGCTGCCCACGAAAACGAAATTGCCGCCTTCCAGATCGCGTGGGTTCAACTCTCGCGCCGCACGAATGGTGAGCAAGTTACTTGAGTCGCCGATCAATCGCATCAGGGTAGTTACCACCACAAGGTCTGCATAGGAAGTCAAGCGCGAGCCGGACAAATACTTCATCATTCTCGCCTCGCGGACAGTGGGGTGAACGTTGGAGAATTCTTGACCGCTACGATAGGAAGGGCTCAGATACCGGTCCAGCGTCACTTGCTGCTCGTCGACCAGCCGCATCATGCCGTAGTTGATATCGGCAACCACCACCTGGACCGAGCCGCCAGAATTGAAAAGTGCAGCCAACGGCCAGGGTGGCGAAGCTGGTATCGCGACTGCAGGACGGCGAAACCAGGCGACAAGAGTGGTGATGAGAAACAACGCCGCGAGCGCCCAGGGCAGTAGCCTGAACCACAATCTGGGTAAATGGCTGGCGATGGCTAACACGGGCGCTGTTGAGGTTCTCTGTTCGACAGGGCGAAACAGGGGTGTATAAGCACCCTTCGGAATCTCGACGATTGCGGCTTCTTCCCGGCCCTCGCCGTCGAAGTACTCGTGCAGCTTGAGGCGCAATTGCCGGACGTGCACGCGAACTGAGCTGTCCTCGACGACACTATAGTCTTTTGGTTTGCCGAAGACGGCACAGCCGATGCGGTGCTCAGTAAGATCCTGGGGCATCCCGTGGATCGCTCTCTCCGCCATGAAGCGAAGCAACTCTCTGAGCCGGGAGGACTTCTGGAAGGGAGGGCTAGCTGTAATCCTTTCGATCAGTTGCCAGCGGGCGTCCGTCTTAAGTTCCGGATCCACTTGCGTCATCCGAGTCCAATCCCGTTTCCGTTTGAGCCAAATCCGCTTCGCTCCAAAGCGGTCAAATAAAACGATGCCAGTCTTTTGCCTGCCCGCAGATTGTAGCGCAAAGAATGCACAAGAGGAAGCCCCTAATTGATCAGCGATCCACCTGAGAGTAGCTGAAACTACCGACAACAGTCATAGTCGGTCACCCCATAAGGGAGCTTTTCCAGGTTCCCTCCAAGCCTGACTCCTGGCTGATTCATTCTTCGTCCCTCGCTGTAGAACTTGCGCGAATAACAAGTTATTCGCATTGTTTTTCATAGATTCTTTCAGTGAGTCCCTTTTCTGAAGCGTGGTCTCTTCGCGAGAGTTACACCTGGCTTCTGAAGCCCGGTCCGATCCGTCGTGAAAACCGGTCGACGCCCGATTCTCCAAAATCACGAGAGCCTCTTGATGAACGATCTGGCGCGACGCTTCGCAGATAACCCCATCCTCAGACCAGGAGACCTCCGTCCGAGTGTGGAAGGCATGGAAGTGACATGCCTGCTGAATCCTGGAGTGTTTCGATACCAAGGCCAGACCTGGTTGCTGGTGCGGGTGGCGGAGCGTCCGGCGCAGGTTCCAGGCAAAACGTCGTTTCCCATCATCAGTACGAATGGCCGGCTTGAGGTGCTCGAATTCAACTCGAGCGATCCAAGGCTCGACCTGAGCGATCCCCGTGTGATCAGTTTTGACGGTCAGGACTATCTCACCACACTCTCTCATCTCCGCCTTTTGGTCAGCAGCGACGGCGTTCACTTTGCAGAGCCGGAGCACAACCAGCCCTTGATGGGGATCGGGGAGTTGGAGACCTATGGAATCGAGGACTGCCGTGTAGCGCAGATTGGCGACGACTTCTATCTGACCTACACGCAAGTCTCCAGCAATGGTGTAGGCGTGGGATTGAGGACCACCCGCGATTGGAAGACCTTTGTCCAGAAAGGCATGATCTTTGCTCCGCACAACAAGGACTGTGCGCTCTTCGAAGAACAGATCAGGGGCATATACTATGCGCTGCATCGACCCAGCAGCCCGGAGCTTGGCGGCAACTATATCTGGCTGGCCGAGTCGCCCGACCTTATCCACTGGGGCGGCCACCGTTGTCTGGCTCATAGCCGTGAGGGGTACTGGGACAGCGCGCGCGTCGGTGCGGGAGCGGCTCCAATCCGAACTGCCGACGGGTGGCTTGAGATCTATCACGGCGCGACGAAAGAGAATCGCTACTGCCTTGGTGCGCTGCTTCTGGACCTTGACGAGCCCTGGCGGGTGCTGGCCCGCTCAGAGACGCCCATCATGGAGCCTTTCGCTCCTTATGAGCAGGAAGGGTTCTTCGGCCATGTCATCTTTACCAATGGCCATGTTGTCGATGCAGACTGCATCACGATTTACTATGGCGCGGCCGACAGCGTAATCTGCGCCGCCCGGCTCTCCATCCAGAGCATCCTTGCCAGCCTTTGCATCACCCAGGGAGCGAAGGCATGAACCATCTGCGCAAGGAGTTCGATGTCTTCCTTCAGTGCTCCCGCTCCATGCAGGTACTGATGGTGTCGAACATGATGTACGCCCTTGTCCTGCCCGTGATCGAGGTCTTCGTGGCTGCGTATGTAATGCGGAACTCCCACGCAGTAGGCAAGGTGGTCACGTATCAGTTATCAATTTATGCGGCCACGCCGCTGGCCTTCTATCTGAATGGTGCGCTGCTGGGCCGAGTTGGCGCCAAGCATCTCTACGCTGCTGGAATGCTGCTCTCCGGAATCGCGATGATGCTGATGATGCAACTCAGCATCATCACTCCCATCGGCGTCGCCATTTCGGGCTTCACCATGGGGCTGGCGACTGGCATCTTCTGGGCAAACCGCGGCTACCTCGCGCTGACGGCAACCAACAACGGAAACCGGAACTACTACTATGGCGTGGAGAATTTTGTTGCCTCGCTGGCTGCTGTGGTGGTTCCCGCTCTGATTGGTCTGTTCATCAGCGGTACGAGTCTCTATGGCTGGCTAGGCGGGGTTGCCAACCGCGCGTACCACATCATCGCTCTGGTGGTATTTGGCCTGACGATTCTGGCCGCCGGCATTCTTGAACGAGGCACCTTCCGCGATCCGGAGCACACCCGCTTCGTCTTCTTCCAGTTTCATCGTTTGTGGTGGCGGATGCTTCAGTTGGCTCTGCTCAAGGGTTTGGCACAGGGGTATATTGTGACCGCGCCGGCCATGCTGATCATGTTGCTGGTTGGCCAGGAGGGAACCCTTGGCGCAACGCAGGCCATCGGCGGCGTTCTCTCCGCTTGCATTATGTACATGGCTGGCCGGATTGCCGCGCCCAAGGATCGCATCATCGTCTTTTCCGCGGGGCTCCTTTTGTTCTTTCTGGGAGCACTCGTCAATGCATCACTCTTCAACGCTTTGGGTGTACTGATATTTCTCGGGTGTCTTCTGCTGGCAAAGCCGTTGCTCGATCTTGCCTATTACCCGATTCAGTTGCAGGTAATCGATGTGGTCTCACGGCTCGAGGGCCGCAACGAGTACGCCTATATCTTCAACCATGAATTCGGGCTGTTCGCGGGGCGCTGCATGGGATGCGGATTGTTCCTGGCCATCGCGTACGGGTGGTCTGGAAATGCAGCGCTCAAATACGCTTTACCAGTGATTGCGCTGCTTCAGTTGTTATCAATCCGGGTAGCTGGACAGATCTCTCGAGGTCTGGCCGCGGCGGGCAGCAGCACCTCCCCCGTCGCAAGCTACGCCGCAAACACAATGGAGGCCTGAGAACCATGATGCAAAGGAGACACACAATGAACCATACGAGTCGAACGGCGAAAAGACCGTGGCGTCTGGCGGTCTGGCTGTTGTTGACGTTCTGCCTGGCGGCCGCTATCCCCGGCCTGGCCCAGTCGGGCAGAGGCACCCTAACCGGCACCATCAAGGACACCAGCGGTTCTGTCGTTGCAGAAGCCGTCCTCAATCTGACGGAGGCGAATACAGGCAGCGGTTACGCAACTAAATCGACCGCTGAGGGCCTGTTCACATTCGCTGAGCTTCCCCCGGGAAGTTATACGCTCATTGTCACCTCGCCGGGATTCGAGTCTTACACTCAGAGCGGCATTGTCGTGGACGTGGGCAGCACAGCCACGCTCACTGCTGTATTGAAGGTGGGTGCGGGGACAGCTACAGTCACCGTAAACAGCGATGCCTCGCATCTGGAGACCGAGTCCTCTGATGTCGGCTTCACGATGTCGCCTCAGGTACTGGAATCGCTCCCGCTGCCCTTCGGCGGTGAGATCCGCAACCCGCTCGAGTTTGCGGCACTCTCGCCCGGATTCGCCGGCACCATGACCAACAACCCCTCCTCGCCACCCGCCGGAGCCTTCAAGCTCAGCGGCGGACAACAGGGCGGTGGCGACATCCTTCTCGACGGCGCCACCACCGAGCTCGCCTCGGCCAATATGCAGGTCACGTATGGCTTCAGCGTCGAGGCCGTTTCCGAATTCAAGGTCATGACCAACACCTTCGACGCCCAATTTGGAAGCGCAAGCGGCGGCGTGGTCAATCTCGCCTCTAAGCAAGGAACGAACAGCTTTCACGGCTCGGCTTACGACCTGCTCAAGAACCGCGTCCTGGATGCCGACAGCTGGCTCAACGACTACCAAAATGCCGTCTTCGGGCCCAAGTCAACAACCAAGCCCCTCGACACCCAGAACGATTTCGGCGCAAGCCTCGGCGGGCCGGTTCGCGTTCCCTGGCTTTACAACGGCAAAGACAAGACCTTTTTCTTCTTCAATTACGAGGGTTTCCGGCAAGTGAACGGAGGCACCTCGCTCCTGTCGGCACCCACCCAGGCCATGCTTAGCGGGGACTTCTCGTCCCTGCTAACGCCTACGACCGTCAACGGCCAGACCTTCCAGGCCCATATCCTTTATGATTACTCGACCTGCACTGGCGCCAACCAGGGACAGACCTGCCAGGCTTATCCAAACAACAAAATCACCCAGGCCCCAGATCCGGTCTTTGCCGCCGCTTCTAAGGTCATGCCCTCTGCCCCCTCCGGCGCCACCGGCCCGTACTTCAACATCAATGACACCAGTTCCAACCACGAGCAAGCCGACATGTGGTCCATCCGCATCGACGAGAACATCAACGCGCGGAACAAGATCTCAGCCAGTTACTTCACCGGCAACATGCCTTACATCAGCACCCAAAGCCTCGGGTCGCTTTACGACGGCGGCAACACCCAGGGCAACAAGTATGTGCGTCTGGGCTATGACTACTTCATCTCGCCTACCATGCTCAACCACTTCAACGCCGGCTTCACTCGCCGTCACCGTGTCGAGGGCTCGGGCAGCGGCGGATATGGTGGCCACTGGGCCAGCAAGTTCGGCCTCAAGGGCGTAGGCGACAGTGTCTTTCCTCGCTTCAACTACAACTATCCCGGCAATGGCATTAACACCCCCAGCGATGGCGCAAGCACCTTTAACGACAACGTCTTTCAATATGACGACGACGTCTCGTGGCAGAAGGGCCGTCACAGCTTCCGGTTCGGCGGCGAATTTCGTGCCGCGCAGTTCAACCTGAATATTCTGACCGGCAGTGCCGGCCAGTTCAACTTCACCCAGGGTCCCACCAGCACTCCGGGAGACACCGACTCCGGCTTTGGCTTTGCCAGCTTCTATCTTGGCGCAGCCTCCAACGCGTATATTGACATTCCCCAGGTCAACGGATGGCGCGTCAAGTATTTTGCCTTCTTCGGCGCTGACGACTGGAAGCTCAACAACAAGCTTACCGTCAACCTTGGACTCCGTTATGACATGCCAATCCCGGTGACCGAGGCGCGAGACCGCATCTCTTTTGTGAACCCAACTCTGGCGAACCCTGGGGCGGGCGGCCTTCCCGGCGCTTACGTCTTCGAAGGCAAGGGCACCGGACGCCTCGGCGGCAGCTCACCGCAGTCGATCTTCAAAAAGGCCTTCGGTCCTCGCGTCGGCCTCGCCTATTCGGTCGATCCCAACACCGTCATCCGCGCCGGCTACGGCATTTACTTCTCCACCCAGCGCGTGGGAGGCTTCGCCGAAAACGACAGCCAGGGCTTTTTCTCCAACTACAACTACCCAACCGCGGCCAGCACGCAGACGCCAGTCGTAGTGCTCTCGCAGATCAGCGCCTATCCCGGCAAGCTCCCGCCCTTCATTGACCCCACGGTCATGAACGGGAATGGCAACGCACTATTCATCGAGTCGAAGGTCGACCGCCCCGGCACCATCCAAAACTGGACCCTCGATGTGCAACGCCAGTTGCCCGGGCAGACCATTGTTGACGTGGGCTACGTCGGCGGTCATGGCGACCACCTGCAGTCATTCCTGCATGACCCAAACCAGGGCAGTCCGGCAGACCTGTCGCGAGGCGCATGTTTGCAAGTGAACATCACGGAACAGGTCGGCAACACGGCTTGTACTGGCCAGAGCGTGGTTGCGGCACCATATGCTGGCTTCAGCGGGACCGTTTCCCAGGCGTTGAGGCCCTTCCCGCAGTATGGAACGGTCTCGGTGGATTCAGCGACCATGGACGATCCCTTCGGCGATTACACCTACAACGCTATGCAGGTTCAGGTAACCAAGCGGACCAGCGCCGGGCTGACCGTGTTGGCCAGCTACAGCTGGTCAAAAAACCTTACCAATGCCGACTCGGAGTATCCGAGCGAGGCCGGCTGGGAAGGGAATGGAAATGCCGGCGCGCTGAACGTCTACAATCTCAAGGCCGAGAAGGCTCTCAGCTCGTTTGACATCCCGCAACGCGTCGTCTTGGCCTGGACTTACGATCTGCCCTTCGGCAAGGGCAAGCAGTTTGCCAACCATGGCGGAGCCGTCAACGTGCTGGCTGGCGGATGGGAAATTGCCGCAGTCCAGAAGTACCAAAGCGGCACCCCACTCAGCGTATCCTCCGCGAACTGGACCTCGGGCATCTTCGCCGGCAACCAGGGCGCAACCGGATCATCCAGCCGTCCCAACATCGTTAGCGGACAGAGAGTTGGCGCGCTCCACGGCAAATATGTCTGGGGCACGAGCCGCCTTCTGAACATGAATGCGTTTGCTCCAGCCGCCAACTTCACCTTTGGCAGCGCCCCTAAAGCCCTTGGGATTCGCGAGTTCTTCAACAACTCCGAGGACTTCAACGTCACTAAGGCCATCCCCATGTTCACCGAACGGGTCCACACCGACTTCCGCGTGGAGTTCTTCGACCTCTTCAACCGGCACCGTTTCACCAACTTTGACACTTCAGTGAGTTGCAGCCCCTCGCCGACACAAACCTGCAGCCCGCTGGTCAACACCAATTCAAACTTCGGGAACGCTGGGGGCCTTGCCTATGGCCCGAGAAACATCCAGGGCTCCCTGCGGGTCACCTTCTGATGGCAATGCGAGAAGCAGCCCTGTTAAGTCAGACGTTGTAAAACAACCCAACTCTCCCGGAACTCTTCAACGAGATCCGGGAGACTAGGATGAATGTATGTTCCGCAAAGCATTTGGGCGGCTCTCGTTGATTCCCCTCCTCATCGCGATTGCCGGTGTTCTGCTGCCCTGGTGCAGAGCGCAGGAAACTGACACCCAGGTTGAGACACACTTTCTCGCAGCACAGCGAGACCAGCAGCAGGGCCAGCTCGACGCGGCTGCGCGTGAATACCAGGCTGTCCTACGCTTGCAGCCGGGATTGCCCGAGGCTTATGTAAACCTTGGACTGGTTTACTATGCTCAAGCCAGATTTGAAGACTCTGCGCGCGCGCTAGCTACTGCCCGCAAAATAAGGCCTGCAATGCGCGGCGTGAGTCTCTGGCTCGGAATCGATTCCGTGAGATTGAATCGACCAGCACAGGGTGTCGCGCTTTTACGCGAGGCAGTTGCGCAGGATCCGAACGAAAAGTTGGCGCAAAGCTGGCTGGGAACGGCGCTTTGGAACGAGGGCCAAGTGGACGCCGCCCTGCTTCAATTGCACCAAGCCGCCGCGCAATTCCCCGACGATCCTGATTTACTGTTCGCGCTCGACGAAGCGTATGGCAAGGCCGCCAGGCAGGAAACAGAACGGCTCCTTGAAGTGTCAGCGGGGACGGCACTCTCCGATCGCATCTATGGCGAGATTTATGCAGGCGAACATGATTGGACCAAGGCCGAAGGTCACCTACGCCGGGCCATCGAACGCGATCCGCACTCTGTGGATGCACATCTGGAGCTGGCCGGAGTACTGATCGACCAGGTCCACCTGCCCGCAGCTCAAGAGCAGCTTGAGCAAGCAAGGGCGCTTGCGCCGCGCAGCGCTTCAGTGCTGGCGCGAGAGGGAGAATTGCTTCTCCTGATGCAACGGCAGGCACAGGGCCTCGCTTCCATCGAGGCAGCCCTCAATATCGACTCCAGCCATGCGCTCGATGCATTGGGATTGCCCGTGGAAGATCGCATCGATCAACTGAATGGAAGTGAAGTCGACGCCAAGCTTTCGACTTTGTGCCGTGAGACTGCGGAGAAGCTCGATGGAGACCCAACCTCCAGTTCAGCTCGATCTGTTGCCCTTGCCGTGTTGTATCGATTGGGAGGGGACGAAGACTCCGCGATGCGGGAATACGGCAAGAATGTTGTCGCACCCAACCCGAATCCCTCTAAGAATCTCTTTGCCCAGGCGATGACGACCATGCATCAGCATCACGATGAAGAAGCCGAGGCATTGCTCCTTCGCTGGCTGTCGACGCATCCGGGTGACCTCAATGCGCGCTACGAATTGACTCGGGCGCGCCGTCATATTTTCAAGGAGCAAATGATCCACCTGCTTGCGGCTGCGCCGGATTCCTACCATATCCATCAGTTGCTCGGCCAGTTCTATGCCGATCGAGACGAAGACGACAAGGCATTGGCCGAATATCTCGCGGTAGCCGCTGCTATGCCCGATCTTCCTGGCGTTCATTTCTGGCTTGGCCATCTGTACTGGAAGCATGGCGATGCGGATCATGCCTTCGCGGAACTGACGCGGGAACTGCAACTCGATCCAGGACACTCCGAAGCCAACGGGGAACTTGGCGCCGTTCTGATGGCCAAAGATCGTGCCCATGACGCGATTCCGCATCTCGAGTTGGCGATCCGCAGCAAATCCGATCTTTGGCCAGCCTACCCGCAACTGGGCCGTGCGTATGCGATCGAAAAGAATTATCCTCGCGCCGAAGAGGTATTAAGGCGCGCTCTTGCGCATGATCTGGATGGCTCAACGCACTATCAACTTGGGCTGGTCCTCCGAGCCGAGGGCAAAACAGCAGAAGCGACTCAAGCCTTTGCTCAAGTGCGTGCTATCAAGAACGAACAAATGGCTACGGCTTCTGCCAATTCTGCTTCAGCAGAGGGGCCCGATCAATGACCAGGCAGCCGATCATCGTATCTACTGTGCTGTGCCTTGTGCTCATTCCATTGTTAAACGCACAATCCACGGCGTTGGACGAGGGAGTGAGTCTGATTCGCGAGGGGCGCTTCGATCTGGCATTGATCAAGCTGGAGCAGGCGCATCGCGTTGCGCCGCGAAATGCCGCAGTTGAAAATCTTCTGGGTATCACAGAGACCAAGCTCGACCATATCGAAGAGGCCGACAAACACTATCGCAACGCGATTCTCCTCGACCCCTCGCAAGCCCCTCCGCACCGCAATCTGGGTTTCAATCTGCTTGCTGCAAAGGATTATTCCCGCGCGGGGCTGGAGTTGCGCGAAGCGGCGCGATTCGATCCCACCAACGAGTTCGCCCACTTCTATCTGCTGTTGTTGGCGCTTGCCACCGGCCATGATGCCGGTGCGCTCGAACAGGTTTCTCACTCCGGCAAGTTAGTAGACAACGATCCGGAAGCCGCCGCAATCTGGTCGAAGCGGAGGTCCGCCTGGGCCGCGTCGATGAGGCGGCCGATCGCATCGAGCATATGGAGCGTGCAAATCAACTGTCCTCCGCACGCGAGTATCGGATCGCAGTTCTTCTCGAGTCAGCACGCTCTTTATGACCAGGCCGTCCACTGCTTTCGGCAGATCGCTTCACTCGATGCATCTTGGGGAAATCGATACAACCTTGCGCTTGCCTTACTCTACGAATGACAACCTGCCGAGGCATCCAACCTCTTGCTACTCTGCACGCGGAGAAGCCCGCGAATGCCGACTTGCTCATGTATCTCGGATCCGCATACGAGATGCAACAAAAGATGCCGGAGGCGTTGGAGGCCTATCGCGCCGCTGTCGTAGCAACCCGTCCAATCCTGATCGAACCCTCGATTACACGCGTCTACTCATGGACATGGACCGTTACGACGAGGCGATCCAGGCCGTTCAGTCCAGCATGGGAGAAACCTCTGCGACTACCCCTCTTCAACTGCGTTTAGGCGCGGTTGAGATGGTCAAAGGGGACGAATCCGCCGCGCGCGATGCCTTTCAGGCGGCACTGGCCACTGATCCGCAACTCGATGTCGCATACGTTGGCGTGGCCCAGACCTATTCCAGAGAGGCCAATGACGCTGAAGCCATTCGAATCCTGGGGGTCGCACGCGACAAACTTCCCAGCCGGTACCTTCTTGAGTATTACTTTGGCCTGTTGGCCAGTCGTCTGGGGCGCGAACAGGAAGCGATCGCAGCGCTGGAAAAGGCATCCCTTTTGAAGCCCGATTCACCTGATCCATTCTTTGAACTCGGCAAACTTTACGCGTCGCGACAAGATGGGCCGAACGCGCGGCGGGCGCTCGAACATGTCATCCAGTTGAATCCTCAAATTGCGCCCGCCCACTACCAGTTGAGCCGGGTGTATGAGCGTATGGGACTTCACTCCAAAGCTGAAGAGGAGGCGCAGAAAACCCGTACGCTGGTGGATGCGCAGCGCAACGGACTGCTTCGCAAACAACGCGAGCGCGGCGTCAGCTTCCAACCGCAGACCTCCGTCCCCGTTCCAACTCTGCCGTGAACTGAAACTAGTCCTTCTTTCTACGTGGATTCCGGGCTGGAGTCGGCATCGTAGTTGTGAGCAATCCCGACCGCGGGGCAAACGCTTGAACCGTCTGTTACGCCATAAGCGTAAGCGTCCCGAGTTCCCCTCTGGCATGACCTCTGGTTTGAGGACGACGATGTCGTCATGGTTGATGAGCTGGAAGCGGGAAGTATGCATCGTCCTCGCAGATACCGAACGTTATCGGAGAAGCGTCGGATAGCAGAACTGACATTTGAGCCGGGCGCGAGTGTGGCGGTGGTGGCTCGTGCCAACGGCGTGAACGCGAACCAGGTTTTCAAGTGGCGCCGTTTGCTGAAGCGGGGCGAGCTGAACGAGCCTGCGACAAGACCGACATCTCTTCTTCCAGTGATGTTGTCTTCACCCGGCGAACTTGCCGACGCGAGGAGTCATGTTGATCCGGAGGGGCAGCCGACGTCAAGCGGCTCGATTCACATCGAGATTCCAGGCAAGGCTATGATCAGCGTGGAGAGCGGCGCCGATCCGGCATTGTTGCGATCGATTCTGGAGAGTTTGCGCAAGTGATCGATCTTCGCACTGGAACGAAGATATGGCTCGCCGCCGGCGTGACCGATATGCGTCGTGGTTTCGATGGCCTGAGTGCGAAGGTACAGACCGTTCTTGAACAGCAGCCATTCTCAGGACACGTCTTTGTTTTTCGGGGACGCAGAGGCGACATCGTAAAACTTTTATGGTGGGATGGCGATGGCCTTTGTCTTTTCGCCAAGCGTCTTGAGAGGGGACGTTTCATCTGGCCGCAGGCCACCGAAGGCACCGTTTGTCTGACGCGTGCGCAGCTTTCGATGTTACTGGAAGGCATCGATTGGCGCAGGCCGCAGAGGACATGGACACCAGAGATAGCAGTTTGATTGACACACATGATTCCCCTTTATTCATGCGGGTTTTGTAGATGTTTTCCACTTAATTTCATGGCATACTGTGTGCATGGATGCAGCTCAGTTGCCGGATCTTGACGGGCTTGATCGAGACGCTCTGAAGGCACTGCTTATCGCGCATCAAGAGGAGCTTCGAACTCTCGCCGCTCTGGCAGCTTCTCGTCAGGACGAGCTTCGATCGCTCGAGGCTGAGCTCGATTCCCATCGCCAGACACTCTCCCAGCAAGACGATCAACTGCGTTCAAGCAGCGAGCAGATCGAACATCTGAAGCTGGTCATCGAGAAGCTGCGACGCAGGGTGTTCGGCGTCAAGAGCGAGAAGATCGTTATTCAGCTTGAGCAGCTCGAACTTCATCTTGAAGAGCTGGAGTCTTCGCAGGCAGAGAGCGAAGCTGCTGTAGAGCGCGTGAGACCGGCCAAGGAACCTAAGTCGAGACCGAGACGCAAGCCACTGCCCGAGCATCTGCCACGCGAAGTCGTCAGCCACGTTTTTCAGAACCACTGCTGTCCCGGCTGCGGCGGCCAGTTGCGGCAGTTCGGCGAGGATGTCTCCGAGCAACTTGAGTACATCCCCGACAGTTTCAAGGTGATTCGCCACGTGCGGCCGAAGTTTGCATGCAGTGGTTGTGAGCGCGTGGTTGAGGCGCCTGCGCCATCCCGTCCGATCGAGCGCGGCCTTGCTGGACCGGGACTGCTGGCCCACGTGCTGGTTTCGAAGTTCGCAGATCATTTGCCTCTCTATCGCCAGTCGGAGATCTACGCCCGCCAGGGAGTTGAGATTGAACGCTCCACGCTGGCGAACTGGGTAGGTGGTGCAAGCGAACTGCTCACTCCATTGATCGATGCGATTCAGAAGCATGTGCTGGCTGGAACCAAGCTGCACGCCGACGATACGCCGATGCCGGTACTTGCGCCTGGCAGCGGCAAGACCAAGACCGGACGCCTCTGGACTTATGTCCGCGATGACAGACCCGCGGGCGAAGATACTGCGCCGGCTGTCTGGTTCGCGTACTCGGAGGATCGCAAGGGCGAACATCCACGGCTGCACCTGAAGAACTTCAAGGGCGGCCTTCAGGCGGACGCCTACGCCGGATTCCATCATCTGTATGGCGATGGCGCCATTTATGAAGTCGCCTGCTGGGCTCACGCACGCCGCAAGTTTCATGAGATTCATGTCATCCACGCCTCACCCACAACAACCGAGGCTCTGGCCAGGATCGGTGCTCTCTACGCTGTCGAGGAAGAGGTCCGCGGCAAGCCCGCTGATCTGAGACTGAGCGTCCGGCAGGCGCGAGCAAAACCCTTACTTGATGACTTGCGTAAGTGGATGGAGAAGGCACTTCATTCGCTGTCAGCAAAGAGCGAAACCGCCGCTGCGATTCGATATGCGCTTTCGCGATGGCGCGCCCTCTCGCGTTACACCGAAGATGGGCTTCTCGAGATCGACAACAGTGCTGCCGAGAGAGCCTTGCGTGCAGTGGCCCTTGGACGAAAGAACTATTTATTCGCCGGGTCCGATTGCGGTGGACAACGAGCAGCCGCCATCTACAGTCTCATTGGATCGGCCAAGCTGAATGGCCTTGATCCGGAGTCCTATCTCCGCACCGTGTTGGCCCAGATCGCTGACCATCCCATCAGCCGCATCGAAGAACTCCTGCCCTGGAACATCGCAGAATCCATAACGACACAATCGTCCCGGGCCGCTTAGACACACTCATCAGGTGTCCACCAAAAAGATAGTGGGCACTTCTAGGTTGAGTGCTCGAACCAGTCAAGAGGGAGACTCTGGACGCTTACCCATAAGCGTCAGGAGAGCGGTGTTTAGGACCTTCTGCGATGCTGCCCTCAGGGCGTTCCAGTCTCCGCACCTGTCACTGGTGCCCCTTGCAGCAGCGTTGATGATGTCACTGGCTTTGAGTTCCTTCTTACTGCGGCGTAGGCGTGCTCGTGCTTCTGCTTCAGGTCCTTCAGTCTCTGAACCCATGCGGTTGCCTGTGCATTATCTCCCGACTGCATGTAGGCGCGAGCCAGTAGATAATATGGCTCTTCAAGATCGGGGTTCAGTGCAATCGCTTCATTCAATTCTCGAATTGCATCTTTGTTTTCACCCGCCTTGATTATTAGTTTGCCAACAAGATAATGGTCTTCACCACTTGCGCCGGGAAGCGCGGCCGCTCTTGTAGCGTAAACCATCGCTCGATCCGCATCATTAGAGCGGTCAAAAGCCGCCGCTGCGCCATGTGCAAAGATTCGGCTCCCGGGGTCCAAATCCGATGCCTTCCCATAGGAGGCTGCGGCCTTGGCCATGTCACCCTGCGCAAGGAAACAAAACCCCAGCATGTTATATGACAGTGCCAGAGATGGGCTCTCTGTAACTGCCCGTTCTAGAGTCAACACTGCCTGTCCGGGTCCGCGCACAATGATTTGAGCAATTCCCAATAGCAGGTCGCGCTCCCCGGCTTCCGGTCCAACAGCATGGATACTTTGCATTACGGTAAGAGCTTCACGAGCGTCATCATGTTGAAGGAGAACCTTGCCCAGTTCAATGCCATAGGCAGAATTATCTGGCTCCAGACGTGTCGCCTCGCGCAAGTGACTTATCGCTTCAGGCAACCGATCCGGTTCCCCGGATTCAATAATCCCAAGGTGATAGAGTGCTCGACCATTCCGGGGATTCTTCCTGGCCGCGTCTTCAAATGCATTCTTCGCCTCCTCCGTTGCACCCCTCTCCGAATAGGCCACGCCTAAGAAATATGCGGCTTCCCCGGTCTTGTCCGCTGTTTCGGCCGGCTTTAACAATTCGATTGCTTTAGAGTCTTCTTGCGCTCCGATATAGGCGCGCGCAAGAAGCAAATTTGCTTCATGGCCTGGCTCAGGCTGAGTTCGTATGCTCACAAGTAGAGCAATTGCCTCTTCGTAATCCCCTGCATCGATCAGAGCCGCTCCCACCTGCCGCCGCGCTTCGACAGAATCCGCACTCTGCATCCGATCCAGGATGGGTTGGGATTCGCTTCTTCTTCCCATTTCAAGCAAATCGATCAACAGGTGGCTGACTACCCCCATGTCATCAGGGCGCGACTGATAGGCGGCCTTCAAATGTTCGATGGCCTCGGCGGTCGCGTGCTTTCCTTCGAGCAGAACCGCCAGGTTGTATTCCGGCTCTAACACACCTGGCTGTGCTTTCACGATGACCCTCAGTTGTTCAATGGCATGATCGGTCTGGCCAGTGCGAATCAAACTTAGCGCAAGGTTGTAATGCGCAGGCAGATCGGTGGAATCAATACGCAAGGCCGCTTCAAAATCCCCTTTGGCTTCTGCGTACTGTTTCAGCTCGTTCTCCGCTATTCCTCGCCACGTAAGGGCATCGGCCGACCGCGGATTGGCTCTCACAGCGGTGCTGAACTGGAGCTTGGCTCCTTTCGAATCCCTGCTCCCGAGGAGCCGGATACCAGTCGCTATATATGTCGCGGCAGGATCCGGCTTCGCTGCCGGTTCGAGTTGAACCGCAAATCCGGATGAGGATATCGTCAACAAGTTCGACGCGACCAAAAGCCGTGCGAGGCCCCAAATCAAAGCGGTGAGGCGCATTTCGCACAAATATTTCATATGAAGTATTCGCATACGAATCACTTTAGGTCGCCCGGCGCAGCGTCGTAAGCTTGCCGCCTTCGTGTATGCGCACAAACTGGTTGGCCGCGATATTACGCAACTGATCGACCATCCCGCTTGGCCATCTGATCTCAAGCAGGTCGATGTTCGTCTTCTGTCCCAGCCCGAAGTGAATCCGAAGATCATTCTGCGATAGGTAGCTCCCACCGCTGCGTACCTCATCGATCTGCGAAAGCGATCCAGCCACGCATTTCAACCTGGCGCCGATCGCGCTTCGATTGGACTTGGTTCCCACCAGTTTGATGCTAATCCAATGATTGCTATTCTGACGCGTAACCTTGAGCAACGACGCCCGTGCATTCTGGTTGTTAATCACTACATCAACGCATCCATCATTATTGAAATCGCCAAATGCACAACCGCGGCCGGTTGAGGGCGTTGTGATAGAAGCGCCTGCTAGTTGCGAAACCTCTTCGAACTTGCCGTTGCCGAGATTCCTGTAGAGAACACGAGGTTCCCTGTAGGATGTATCCGAGTGGATGCGTT
Organism: uncultured Acidobacteriota bacterium; assembly: GCA_963718435.1. Classification (GTDB taxonomy): domain Bacteria; phylum Acidobacteriota; class Terriglobia; order Terriglobales; family Acidobacteriaceae; genus Telmatobacter. Next base: position 155,260 of record CAVQZQ010000072.1, read on the forward strand.
CCAACTCCGGGTAGACGTGTCCAGCAACATACAACAAGTCGGCAAGCCCGTCGTTATCCGGATCAAAGAAGCCGCATCCCCAGCACACAAGGTGGGTTTCTTGACCTAATCCCGCGGCCCCAGTCACGTTAGTAAATGCCGCGTCGCCATCGTTGTGGAAAAGGTCCACGCCTTCGTCAGAGAAATTCGTCTTGATAATATCCAGCCAACCATCATTGTCGTAATCCGCTCCGGCTACGCCCATGCCAGCCTGGGTCATACCGCTCGCGCTAAACCCCACACCTCGCAGCAGGCCCTCTTCGCGGAAAGTTCCGTCTCGGTTATTCATGAAGAGCAGAGCCGGTGTCGTGTCGCTGGCCATATAGACATCCGGCCAACCATCATTGTCGAAGTCGGCCACCAACACTCCGAGGCCATAGAAATTACCCTGCTTCAATATCCCGGCCCGCGCCGAGACATCGGTGAAAGTGCCGTCTCCATTGTTGTGGTAAAGAGTGCTGGTCTCGCCGATCAAACCGCGCGGGCCGCAGTTCACTGCCAGTCCTCGAAACATGCAATACGGGTTGGTGCCCGGGTCTAAGGCATTCTGCATTGTGAAATAAACGTAGTGTGTTACGAACAGATCGAGTTTCCCGTCGCGATCGTAATCCAGGAATGCACAACCCGTACTCCACCGCGCCGGATCCCCGGCTACATTTGCCTTTCGGCCAACTTCAGTGAAGGTGCCGTCGCCATTGTTGTGGTACAAAACGTCTTCGCCCCAATAGGTGACGAAGATATCATCAAAGCCGTCGTTGTCGTAATCGCCGACGCAAACGCCCTGCCCCCATCCTGACCGTGTCAATCCTGCTCTTGAGGTCACATCGGTAAATGTGCCGTCGCGATTATTGTGAAATAGCTTATTGGTCGGCTGATCTTCAGAAGCGGTGTGCTCCAGACTCGAACCATTGACCAGGAAGATATCCACCCATCCATCGTTGTCGTAGTCGATAAAGGCCACCCCTGAGCCGGTCGTTTCGAGAATGTATTTCTTGCTTTTGTCGCCACCGCACACTTGGAGGAAATCCAGGTGTGCCTCCTGGGCCACGTCCTGCAACGAATAGCCGAGTGGCGAACCCAACCCTTTCGTTGGCGATGGTGACGTCGAAGCCGTGCTTATTTGTGCCAGATCAAAATGAGAACCAGCATTTAAGAGCAGCCCCAACCCACCCAGCCGAAAAAAATCACGCCTGCTCGGCAACCTTGCATTCCCGATTTGTGAAGCCGCCTGTCGAGGGAAATCGACGCGCCGGTCTCTGCTCACTTTGGCAAAGCCTCTCCCGCGGCTGGCTTTCCATTCAGTAGCGCATTCATCTTGCTCTTGAATGACGCAGCTTTCTCTGTCTGTAACCGATTGAACGTCACCATCTCCGCTGCGGCTTCCGGCATCTTTTTCTGGCCCCGATAAGCAAGCATCAAGACATAATGTGCCTGAGCATCATCAGGGTGTTCTGCAACTACTGTGTGCAATTGCCGCTCAGCGGCTTCTGGCTCATGTTCTTCCAGCAATATCCTGGCAAGAGCCACATCGGCTTCCACCAGACTCGGATCCAACTTGGCAGCCTCTTCATAGAGCGGCTTCGCTTTGTCCAGGTCGTGCCGATGCATCTCGATGTCCGCCATTGCCAAATCTGAAACGGCAGAGCCAGGATTGATTGCCTTTTCCAGGCGAAATTCATTCATCGCCTTTTCGTCGACCTCCTCGGATCCCTGGTGCAGATAGAGTTGTCCAATTCGATAGTGCATCTGCGGCAGTCTCGGGTTGTCCTGGAGTGCAAGAGAATACTCGCGGATCGCCTGATCGTAGTTATTCTGCGCCTCGTATACTTCCCCCGCCAGTTGATGAACTCGGTAGGAATCCGGGTGTTTGGCCATTAATTCGCCCGCGCTCTCACTCCATAGCCGCGTATAAAGTTCGGCGGATTCATACAAAACATCCGGGTCGCCTGGGTAGAGCTTCTTCAGCCGCTCCACGGTCTGGAGAGCCGGCAAGGGATCGGAAGCCCCAGCTGCGCATCCAAGCAGAGCCAATCCCGTAACTCGCTGCAGCTTGCCTGCAGGTTCGCTGTCAAAGTACTTCGAAAGAATTGGCGTCGCCTGCTTGCATTGGCCCAGGTCTGCCTGGCTCAATCCCAGAAAAAGCTCCGCGTGCCTTGCGGAAGGATCGATGCTCAAGGCTTTCTTAAGTGCTTCTTCAGCTTGCTCTGCCTTCCCTGACCCGTAAAGCAGGACTCCCAGTCCGGTCCACGCCTGACTATTCTGCGGGTCGAGCGCGAGTATCTCGCGATATTCGCGTTCCGCAACTGCCATGTCGCCCGTGCGTAGAGCCTGCTCCGCCCTGGTCATATGCTGCTGAAGGGAACTATCAGGAGAGCTTTGCCCAGGGAGCAAGCAAGATGCGCTGAGAAACACTGCGAAACTCAGCAAAACACGTCGACGCATCCGTGCCGATCGCATATGCCAACTCCATTCAAGCCCTGATTCTAGCGTGTAAGGAAATACCGCGGCAACCGCAGCGGTTGCCCTACAAAACGATACCCCGCCTTAACTTGGCGGGGCATCGATGGGTATCCAATTCGCTTCTAGAACAGGTACTTGAGCGCGAACTGTGTTATGCGTCCGTCATTCGCACTTGTAAGTTGGCCGATATTCCCGTTGCCTATGGTGTTCGACGGATTGCCGAAGTTCGGGTGGTTGAATAGATTGAAGAACTCGCTCCGGAACTGGAGCTTACCAAATTCGCGAATCGGGAACTCCTTAAACAGGGAGAAGTCCAGGTTTACCCTGCTTGGGCCATACAGCAGACCCCTTGAAGATGTTCCGTATGTTCCGTCGGCTGCTTCCGTAAACGCGGCCGTGTTGAAGTAGGACGACACTCCTCGATGTGTTGGGCTGGTGCTCACACCCGGCACAAGGTCGGCAAAGTCGCCGCCGATACCCGTAGCCCCGGTATCCCCGTTGCTGTTGACCGAGTACGGTGATCCAGTCTGGGCAATCAAAACGCCCTGGTTTTGCCAATCATTGACGACTCCGGCCAAAACACCGTGCGCGGATTTCAACTTCGGCAGTTGGTAAATGTAAGAGGATGTGAAACGGTTGCGAACATCATTGTCGCTCGGCCCATAATTCTGCCTGAAATTCAGCGGATTACGTGGACCTAAGCCGCCTTCAGCTCCGTAGGAAATGATGTCCAGGTATTTTCCAAAGACATACGACGCCATCAGGCTGAATCCGTTTGCAAAGCGATGGTTGACGGTTACATCTGCGGCGTCATAGTTTGACCATCCCTGATTGGCTTCCTCCTGGGTTTGACCAAGGCACGGGTTGGGCGTATCCGTAACCGTATTCGTTCCGCAGTTTCCGTCGAACGCAAACAGCCGGCGGTTGTTTGTCGTGCTTTGGTTTTCACTGAGTGACTTGGTGTGGTCGTAAGACGAGATGGGAGCGTAGTTAATGTCGCGCGATAAGAATAGATGCGTTCCGTGGTTCCCGATATAGGAAACGGTGAGCACCCAGTTCTTCGCAAGTTCCTGATCGATAGAGAGGTTCCACTGCCCGGCATAACCTTCATTGAAGTTGGGCGGCAGAACTGTTCCTTCAGCCGAGGTTGGCCAGTATGCGACGCCATTCTGCGTGTAGGACGGGCTGAATGCCGCGCGTTGCTCTGGTGTCCTGGGAATGATGAACGGGAACGGGTTGATTACGCCGGGGTTGATGTTGATGATGTTGTACCCAGTCAGCGCACCCTGCGTGGGAACATTGTTCGTAGGTATGGCTCCATTGAGCTGGAAGTTCTCATCAAACGGTTGCGCCGTCGAATAGCGGTTCCAGGCAATCAGCCGGGCCTGGTCCCAGAAGATGCCATAGGCTGCGCGAATCGATGTCTTCCCGTTTGCAAACGGATCGATGTTGAAGCCAAGGCGCGGAGCCACGTTCTTCATGCGATTGGGAACCATGGCACGGGGGCACCCTGGATCGCCCTTGCCATCTGCTTTCAATGACAACGGTGGCCCTGGGAACGTGAAACCTGGAGGCGCCGTCGGATAAAATACCGATTGCGTTTTGAGGGTCGGGTCAAAGCATATCTGGTCGTTGAGGTCGTCAACAGGCGGCAGGAATGGCTCCCACCGGAAACCCGCATCGATGGTTACACGCCGGTTGATCTTATAGTTGTCCTGGACGTACAGGTCAAATGCGGTGTGCCGCAGGTCGCTTCGCACTTCGGTCTGCAGGTTGAAATAGTTTGGTAGCCCCAACAGCAAGTCCGCCAACGCAGATGTACCATTTCCCCCGCCTTGTTTGGCGTCGGAGTACTGACCGGAGAAGTTGAAGATGGGATCGGTGAAGTAGTCTTCGATGCGGTTTACCGCTTCTCTGCGGTAATCGCCGCCGACAGAGATGGAATGTTTGCCGCGCACGTAGCTAAGAAAGTCAGTGTACTGCCACGTCTGACGGTTCTGAATGAAGGTGCCGTCGCCGTTATTGTTGGCCCCTCCGGATATGTTGACATAGAACTCGCTCGGGATACCCGCGGCTTCACTGCCAGGCATACTGCCGAAGGTTCCCCAACCATCCGAGACCGTAGTTCCACGATGGTGCGCCACTCTAGTAAAGCCCATGACCGCAGTGTTGATCAGGCGCGACGTAAAAGTGTGGTTCCAATCGAAGACAACGTTCTGGTTGCGAAAGTACTTGTCGTGCGGAAGGTCCATGTTGCCGGCGCCGTATCCGGTCGACAGATCCTGATTGAAGAAGTAGCGGCCGAAGAGGAGATCTTTCGTCCCGAAGTTTTGATCGATGCGTGCCAGGTATTGATTCTCGTTCAGGCTGTCTTCGTTGTCGGCTGAAGGCGCATGGTATGTGTATCCCACCCCGCCATTGTTGGGAGTGTAAGCCAACAACTTTGCGACCATCGCCTTGGCGACCGGGTCGATGCGGTTCGCCGGGATGAGCCCGTCGACAGCGAATGGTGCTCCAGTGGTCGGGTCGATGATGGTGCCGCCCGGGAATTGTGCGCTCCCGTCGCTGGTCGTATTGGGGTTCTCTGCCGCCGTCAGCACCTGTCCAATTGTGACGGTCTCGTCTTTGCGTTGTCTTGTCCCCTGCCAATAGCCGAAGAAGAAGGTCTTACCCTTTCGGATCGGTCCACCAGCGTAGCCGCCATATTGATTCAGCTTCAAGGCAGGCTTTGCCAGTCCCGCAGGATCAAAGTAGTTGTGGGTGTCCAGCACGGTGTTGCGGAAAAACTCGAACATCCCTCCGTGGAAGGAGTTGGTCCCCGCGCGCGAGACAGCATTGACAAGGCCGCCGGAACTGCGCCCATACTGCGCGGTGAAGTTGCTGGTTTGAATGTCGAACTCCTGGAGAGCGTCGGGAGCCGGAAAAACCGGCGCGACCGACAAATACGAGTCCGTCATATCCACGCCGTCCAGAAGGTAGTAGTTCGAACCCGGGCGGTTCCCATTTACAACTACACCCTCATGTTGGCCCTGGCCGTGGGCCACGCCGTTGTTGTCGTAGGAGACGCCCGGCATGATGTATTGCAACTGCAATGTGTCGCGACCGTTGAGAGGAAGATCAACAACACGCTGCGCATCGATAACCTGACTGATGGTTGCGTCGACTAAATCCACGTTCTGTCCCGTCGAGGCCGAGACTTGAACGACTTCAGTGTTGGAGCCGACCTTCAATTTAGCGAGCACTGAGACATTCTGGTCAACCTGAAGAACAATGCCTTTCTGCAGATAGCCCTCAAAGCCTGCCGCTTCCACCTTGACGCTGTAATTCCCGACTGCCAGGATCGGGAATGTAAAGTTGCCGCTATCGTCCGTGGTGGCGGCGCGTGATTCATTGGTTCCTTCATTGGTGACTGTTACTGTCGCTCCTGCTACGGGCGCACCCGAGGGATCGCTCACAGTTCCGACGATCTTGCCCGTCGGCCCCACGGCATGGGTTGGAATAGGAGTACACACGAGGGCCAGGAGTGCCACGATGACCCAAGCAGCCTGATTCGTCAAAAGCCTCTTCATGATTTGTCTCCTACAGAGAAGTGACCTTGTTGGTGTCAGTCCGCATACGAATCCAGCGGAACCGTCAAAGCTCCCGGAAGCTAAATATCATGCAAGCGGGAAACGTTTGCTGATTGCCCGGATTCTCATCCCTTCCAGGATTCTTGAGTTTTCTGACTTGATTTTTCCAAAAAGCACAGTCACAAGCGTTCTAGCGGCCAGGCCCTCTTTGCGAATCTGAGGGGCTTCCTTCCTATTACTGGTAAACGCTTTCCAGGGGACAAATTGAAACGAAAAAAATATACCTATCCCAAGAATGCACTGTCAAGTCCTTATCTCAAATATGAGTAATCGCTTTCTCGCTACTGATCGAGGCCAAGGATGCATGCCATCAATTTGCGCGGGAAAATGACGCTGATTCCGTCTCCTTCGCTTTGGAGCTCTATGCCCAGATCGGCGGGATAAAGGATTTTCATCTTCGCATCCGTCTTGGGCAAATGAACTCTCTCCTCGCCCTGCAAGCGCCAAAGCGCAATGAAGTTGCTGTGCGGCGAGCGCATTCCGAGAGAGATGGGGGATACGGTGTCGGTCATGTCGGGCAAGCCGAGAGGATAATAAGGAACGGCTGAACCGATGTGGGGCCGAATTGTTTCCTTGTAGATTCGCAGGCCCGTCTTGACCTGGGCAAGGCTGTCTGGGCTCAACTCCGCAAGGTGGCCGCTCTGATGAATTCTGAAGAGCATTGCGTTCACCAGGTTGAACGACGCAGCGTCGGCGTCGGAGTTCGCCTGCGGGTAAGACCAGCAGGCGAGTTGCTCCGGCAAGACCGCGGCAGATTCGCCCACCGCGATCGCCGGGTAGAGGCGGTAATCTTCCTGATCGCTTGAGGACTGGAGCTGCAAGTGCGAAAGCATGGCGTATTCCATGCGCCCGCCTCCGCTGCCACAATTCTCGATGGTTAGATCGGGATATCGCGCCAGCACTTCGTCCAGCCATGAAAGGTGAGCCCGGTTGTGTTCCAGCAGTCCCTGTCCGGCGCTGTCCGCTTGAAATTCCGTCCCCTCAAGCCCATCGACGTTGTAATCCATCTTGATGTATCCCATTTTGTATTCGCCAACAATGCGGTCCACAACTTCGTGCAGATAGGCGCGCACTTCCGGATTGCGGAGGTCGAGCAGGTAGCGCGAATGGTCGATGACCCGCTTGCCATGCCGTTGGAAGAACCAGGCATCCGGCTTGTTCTTAAGCGGGGAATTGATCCCGATCACCTCTGGTTCGAGCCAGAGTCCAGGCACCATTCCCTTGGCTCTGATGCGATCCAATACCTCTTGAAGTCCGCCTGGAAAACGTGTCTTCGAGGGTTGCCATGCTCCAACCGTTCCCCACCAATTCTCATTCAACTCCGCATACCAGCCCGCATCGATGACAAAATACTCGCAGCCGGCCGCCGCCGCTGCCTCGATCAGGGGTAACTCCTTGGCTGTCGTCGGGTCACCTTCAAGACAATTCATGTAATCGTTGAAAATCACAGGAAGGTTGAGCGTGTCGGAGCGCGGGCGAAGGCAGGCAGCGCGCCGATACTGAGTGAGGGCGTCAACTGCCTCTTCAAAGCTTCCGCGGACGCAGCCGACTGCAGCGGGAACCGTCGTATATGTTTCCCCCGGTTTGAGGTTCTTCCACGCATGGCCATGGAGCTCGTCCGGACCACCGATATACGCATAAACAGCTTTGTCCTGCGTATTCGCGAGTTCCCAATGCCATGTGCCGTTGTGTTCGATCTGCCAAAACCACGTAACGCCGAGCTCGGTGTTTTCGACCACGCCCATGGGCAAATAGCGTTGCGTCGACCAGGTGCCTATGCTGTCGAATGCAGCCCGGCGAAATCGTAAAGTTCCCGTTGTCGATAAAGCCCGCGCGCGAGGGTTTCACTGATCGCCATTGCGCTTCGGCCTGCCAGGTGTTTTGAGCAAAGTGGATGAGAAGCTCCTGTTCGAACCGGCGCGGCGAGGCGAGATTGTAGAGCATCGCTGAACTCAGGTATTCGATGCCCACATTCTGTTGCCCGTGATTCGTCACCCGCGTGCTCCGGCGCACCACGGGCAGATTTGCGAACGCTTCATAGATCGATTGAACCTCAAGGCCAAGTACCGGATCGGACTGATAGATCGTGAGTCGTTTCCCCGTCGCTGTAGAAGCTTCGCGCTTGCCCGCATAGATCAGCCTCGCACCCGGGCTTCCTCCAGTCAGTTTCAGACCATGATGGTCGTTTGGGTCCTCGCCCGTGCAGTGAAGAGAGGCCTCGATACCTGAAATGGCCGTCGCAAGTGGAATATCTTTGGGCCCTAAAACACCTGGCGGCAATAGGGTTCTGGAACGGATCTCTTCTCAAGAAACTCGAAGGAAAACACCAGGCCTGGTAAGGTCCATTCAAACGCTTCAAAGACCGGGGGAGGAGGCACGTCGTTATCTCGATTCACTTCTTGCCCATCAACGGCCATTTCCGGAGCATATGCCTGCAGTTTCGAAGCCAGTGCGCCGGCGGTGAGCATTCCGGTCCCCTGCAAAAACAACCTTCGGTCCATTCCTGGCATTTCGTCTCCCCATTTCATCCATTGCAGAATCGACACACCAATCCGGTTGCACATCCTACACGCAGACCCTGCGAAACCACAATTCTGCCTGCGGAGCCCACGTGGAGTGGCCAACCCAAACCACGGTCGATTACATCACTGCTTGTGTGTGTCCGAAGTCCGCTTTACACTCGAATCGCGCCGTTCGCCCGCGTGCCCCCGCATGGCGTCGTACTGATACGCGTCGCCATCAAGCCATTTTGAAACGTTCTGAGCCGCGATGCCGCTTCAGCCGGTGCTGACACAAACCATTCGCAAGGAGATCCTCTTCATGATGCCTTTCGTTCATCAAATCCTGCGAAACATGCCTGTACTTCCATCCTTGTCGTCCAAATCTCTGTTTGCTTGTCTTCTTTTTGGGAGCGCGGCGCTCTCACCGCTCTATCCGCAAATGCCCCAGCTTGCTCCCACGCCGCCCATGGGCTGGAACAGTTGGGATGCATACGGCACAACGGTGAAGGAAAACGAGGTCAAGGCAAACGCGGATGCGATGGCTTCCATCCTCAAGCATTATGGGTGGCAATACATTGTAATCGACATCCAATGGTACGAGCCGAATGCGCAGGCGCATGGCTACAGGCCGAATGCTCAACTCTCCATGGACAGCAATGGCAGGCTGGTACCCGCGGTGAATCGCTTCCCCTCATCTGCAAATGGGCAGGGATTCAAGCCGCTTGCGGATTATGTCCATGGCAAAGGGCTCAAGTTCGGGATTCACATTTTGCGCGGAATACCCCGGCAGGCCGTTGTCCAAAATGTTCCGATTCTTGGCAGTAATGTTCATGCCGCTGATATCGCCGACAAGCAGAGTCTCTGCGCATGGAACACTGACATGTACGGCGTCGATATGTCCAAGCCAGGAGCACAGGCATACTATGATTCAATCGTCGCCCAATATGCCAAGTGGGGCGTGGATTTCATCAAGGCTGACGACATGTCGAGGCCCTATCACAAGGCTGAAATCGCGGCGTTGCATCACGCAATTCTAAAGTCCGGACGTCCCATCGTCCTCAGCCTCTCGCCAGGACCTGCTCCGATAAGTGAAGTGGAGCATCTGCGCGCAAATGCACAGATGTGGCGCATCGAGGACGACCTATGGGATAACTGGAAATCGCTCAAGGCAATGTATTTTCGTGCAGAGCCCTGGGCGCCTCTGGTCGCTCCTGGCCATTGGCCCGACGCAGACATGCTGCCCCTGGGGCACATTGGAATACGGGCCGAGCGCGGGAACGACCGCCTCTCGCAGTTATCGCACGATGAGCAACGAACGTTAATGACCTTGTGGTCAATCTTTCGTTCGCCGCTCATGTTCGGCGGCGATCTGCCAACGCTCGATCCCTTCACTCGCTCATTGCTCACAAACGCCGATGTGCTTGCAGTGAACCAACATAGCACAGAGAACAACGTCGCCTATCAATCGGGAGAGATCCGCGTATGGACTGCAAATGCAGATGCGACGGGTAGTCAATACATTGCCGTCTTCAATCTTTCAGATTCCAAATCCACGATTCATCTTTCATGGAATCAGGTCGGCATTGCGTCCGCTCCCGTTGCGGCGCGTGAGCTTTGGACCAACAGCAGCGCAACCAGGCCGTCCGCACTTAACGTGACACTCGCACCCCATGCGTCGGCGATTTACAGGGTTACCTTCAAGTGAGGATACGACTGAGCATGGAATGATGGATAGTACACTGCCCTCAGGGTGGAACTATCCTTGATTGGCCGCACACTTTCTTCGAGCTTCCTCATTTTTTGTTCCCTGTTCGCGCCTGGTGAGTGGGCGCAGACGGCTCAACATCAGCAAGGCGGGATGGCCACGGGAGGCGTTTTCAAGCCCGTGTTGGATTCGGCCAACCGGCCTATTACCGCCGGCGGTACAGTCAAAAAAGGTCCTGCCATTTTCATAAATATCGCTGAGCAATCCGGGCTTACCAAATGGCATCACTCCGCGGGAGCTCCCGAAAAGAACTTCATTCTCGAAGCCAAAGGCGCTGGTGTTGCGCTTCTAGACTACGACAACGATGGGTGGCTCGACATATACATAGTGAACGGCTCGACCTATAAGGCGCTCGAAGGCAAGGAGGCGCCTCCGCGCGCAGCCCTGTTTCATAACAATCACGATGGAACCTTCACAAACGTCGCAGCCCAGGCCGGGGTAACGAATGACCGATGGGGCTACGGCGTGACAGTTGGAGATTTCGATAACGATGGGTGGCCGGATATCTATGTAACTAACTTCGGAAAGAACCGCCTATATCACAATAATCATGATGGAACCTTCACTGACGCAGCAGAGAGGGCCGGAGTGGCGCTTGACACATGGTCCACCGGCGCAACATTCGGCGACTACGATGGCGATGGGCGGCTTGATCTTTTTGTCGCCGGCTATCTCCACTATGACGTCAACCCCCCCGTCCCGGGCTCCGCCAGCAATTACAGTTCCTGCCAATTCCGCGGCACGCCAGTGATGTGCGGCCCGCGAGGCCTTCAGGGCGAACATGACCATCTCTTTCACAACAACGGCGACGGCACCTTTACTGATGTCAGCGAGAAACTTGGTGTCAGCGATCCGAACGGATATTTTGGCCTCGGCGCGTTGTTTGTCGACGTGAACGGCGACGGCAGGCCCGATCTCGTGGTGGCCAATGACTCCTCTCCAAACTATCTCTACATCAACAAAGGAAATGGCACCTTTGATGATCGAAGTTATCTGAGCGGCTATGCTCTCAACGCCGATGGGCATGAAATGGCGAATATGGGCATCGCAGCAGGCGATTATGAAAACAACGGGCACCTGGATCTCGTTAACACCACGTTTTCCGATGACAATGACGTTCTGTTTAAGAACGACGGCACGGGAACTTACACTGACGTCAGCTATGAGGCCGGTATTGCCGAACCCACCATTCCGTTTGTAGGTTTCGGCGATGGATTCCTGGACTATGACAACGACGGATGGAAAGACTTGCTGATCGTGAACGGTCATGTCTACCCGAAGGTCGACAAGCATCCCGACTGGGGTACAACTTACGCCCAGCGTCCACTACTTTTTCATAACTTGACGAACGGAAAATTTGAACTGGTCCCCGCAGTCGAGAGAACTGGACTGGCTGAAATCAGCGTGGGCCGTGGAGCCGCTTTTGGAGACATTTTCAACGACGGCAAGATCGATGTCGTCATCAATAATGCTGATCGCGTTCCCACCTTGCTTCGCAATGTGAATCCCGACCATCACCACTGGGTTGAGCTGAAGCTCACCGGCGGTCCCGGAAGCCCTCGCGACGCCGTAGGCACCACCGTCTACCTCAATGCGGGCGGCATCCGCCAGCGGGGAGATGTACTCAGCGGCGGAAGCTATCTTTCTTCGAATGACCTTCGCGTTCATTTTGGACTCGATGATGCTGCAAGCGTCGATAGCATCGAGATTCACTGGCCCAGCGGAAATAGAGACTCAATCAAGGTCCCCGCTCCTGATCGCATCTACTCAATTACTGAGGGAATCGGTATTACTTCTGCCCTGTGCGGTGGCAAAGTGTGTCCTGCGGAAACAGGCAGCAAGCCCTGACAACCATTGTGCGCGGAAGACCTGCGACAGACAGAGGCGATCGGTCTTGATTTCACTTAACTCAGATGGCAGGTGGCTGGTCGCAGAGTTTTTGCTATACAATCCAATGCCATCGGGCGGGAAGGGCCTAGTCTTCAATTCCGCCAAAAGGGGGACGATGTCGGCTCCTGACATAGTCTGGAAAGACGGGAAGTTTGGCCGAACATCGCGGCGCGATGCCTGGTGGCTTTCTCCCACGGCAGTCCTCCTGGGTTTCGGCGCGTTCCTGATTTATGCCAACTGGGCGGCGTTTCAGAACAGCCATTACACCTATGGACCATATATCTCGCCGTTCTATTCACCTGAGCTTTTCGGCAGCTCCCCCCACGCCTTGTTTGGACCAAAACCGAGATGGTACCCAAGCTTTCTGCCCTTTTCTCCGGCTCTGTTCATTCTCTGGATACCCGGCCTGTTCCGCTTGACCTGTTACTACTATCGCGGGGCATATTACAAATCGTTCTGGGCTGATCCGCCAGCATGCGCGGTCAGCGAACCCCGCAAAAGCTACCTGGGGGAACGAACCTTTCCGCTCATCCTGCAGAATTTTCATCGTTACTTTCTGAGGCTGTCCTACGTTGTCTGGGGCTTTCTGGTCTACGATGCGTTGAGGTCGTTCTTTTTTCCGGATGGATTTGGAATCGGAATTGGAAGCCTTGTTCTTGTCGTGAATGTCGTTCTTCTTGCCGGATATATATTCGGGTGTCATGCGTTCCGGCACATGATCGGGGGGACATTCGACCAGATCTCGAATCACCCTGTACGGCACAAGCTTTACAACTTCGTCAGCAGCCTGAACGCGGGACATAAGAGATGGGCTTGGGCGAGCCTCCTTTGGGTTGCATTTTCCGATATCTATGTCCGCATGTGTTCGATGGGAATCTGGCATGACTGGAGAATTCTCTAGATGCCGGAATTCCAACGGTTCTCCTACGATGTACTGGTCATCGGAGCAGGCGGAGCGGGCCTTCGCGCCGCCATCGAAGCCGGATCCACTGGCGCGAAAGTCGGCGTGGTCTGCAAATCGCTCCTTGGCAAAGCCCATACCGTCATGGCCGAAGGGGGCATTGCCGCTGCACTGGCCAATGTGGACGATCGCGATAACTGGCGTGTCCATTTCGCCGATACGATGCGCGGCGGTCAGTATCTCAACAACTGGCGCATGGCTGAATTGCACGCCAAGGAAGCGCCCGAGTGCGTCCGCGAGCTCGAGGCATGGGGTGCGCTTTTCGATCGCACGACAGACGGCAAGATTCTGCAGCGAAACTTCGGCGGACACAGGTATCCCCGGCTGGCTCACGTCGGCGACCGCACTGGTTTGGAGATGATACGTACCCTCCAGGATCACGGCATTCACACGGGGATGGAAGTCCACATGGAGTGTACGGTGCTCAGCCTGCTGATGGATGGAAACCGCATTGCCGGAGCTTGCGGATACGACCGAGAGAAGGGTCGGTTCCAACTGTGGGAGGCGAAGGCAGTCGTGATGGCCACGGGCGGAATCGGGCGTGCCTTCAAGGTGACCAGCAACAGCTGGGAATATACCGGCGACGGCCTTGCATTGGCGTATCGCGTTGGAGCCGAACTTCAGGACATGGAGTTCGTCCAGTTTCATCCCACCGGCATGGTCTGGCCGATTAGTGTTCGCGGCATCCTTGTCACCGAAGGCGTGCGCGGTGAAGGTGGTGTGTTGCGCAACAGCGAAGGCCGGCGGTTCATGTTCGACGACATTCCTGACTTGTACAAAGAGCAAACCGCAGACTCTGAAGAAGAAGGATGGCGGTATACGCAGGGCGACAAGAATGCGCGGCGTCCGCCCGAGCTGCTCACCAGAGATCATGTTGCTCGGTGCATCAATCGAGAAGTCAAGGCAGGCCGGGGTACGCCGCACGGCGGCGTCTTTCTTGATATTTCCTGGATCAAGGAACGCCTGCCGAAATCAGGAGAGCACATTAAGCGCAAGCTTCCGAGCATGTATCACCAATTCAAACAACTTGCCGACCTGGACATCACGAAAGAGCCGATGGAGGTAGGTCCCACGACTCATTACATGATGGGTGGAATCCGGGTCGACGGCGATTCGCAGATGTCCACCGTCCCCGGCCTTTTCGCCGCGGGAGAAGCGGCGGCAGGATTGCATGGCGCAAATCGGCTTGGCGGAAATTCGCTGTCTGATCTGGTGGTGTTCGGACGCCGCGCAGGACGCTTTGCCGCGGATTTCGCCCGTGCCAACGGCCCGGCAACGATTGACGAGACAGAGATTCAGGCCACGGCAACCGCGGCCCTCGCTCCATTCGACCGCGGCCCCTCCGGCGAAAACCCATATCAGATTCAATACGATCTGCAGGACACCATGCAGGACTTGGTGGGGATTGTCCGGGTCGAAAATGAAATGCAACGGGCGCTCGGCGCGATCGGGCAATTGCGCGCGCGGGCGAGCGAGCAGGCATAGCCGGCAATCGCGAGTACAACAATGGCTGGCACACGACGATTGATCTCGGAAACATGATGATTGTGTCGGAGGCAATTACGCGTGCGGCGCTGCTGCGAAAAGAAAGCCGCGGCGCGCAGTTCCGCGAAGACTTCCCTGGCAAAGACGCGGAGTGGGGCAAGTACAACATTGTCATCAGGTGCGGCTCAGAAGGTGAAATGCAAGTGGAGAAGCGCGCACTTACGCCGATGCCGGATGAATTGAAAGTGATTGAGGAAATGAAATAACGCATTCTCGGAGTATTGGAATTCGAGTTTTGAAGGGGCATGACTTTAGTCGTGCCGTAAAGTCTCAGGGGTGATCTTGGGCTTTAGCCCCTGAGGGACCTCTTTTCCGAAATCTCGACTTTTGCTACAGGCTTTTAGCCGGGAGACGAAAGCGATGGCCACAACAGCGACATTTCGCATCTGGCGCGGAGACCCCGCGGGCGGAGCATTGCAGGATTACGTGACGCCGGTCGAAGAGGGAATGGTCGTCTTGGACGCCGTGCACCGCATCCAGGCGCAGCAGGCACCCGACTTGGCGGTGCGATGGAACTGCAAGGCCGGCAAGTGCGGATCGTGCTCCGCCGAAGTCAACGGCATGCCCAGGCTCATGTGCATGTCCCGGCTGAGTGACATCAACCTGAACACGCCGGTCATCCTGGAGCCAATGCACGCCTTTCCGGTCATACGTGATTTGGTAACGGATGTTTCGTGGAATTTCCGGGCCAAGAAGACGATCAAGCCATTCAAGCCTCGCCCTCCCGACGCACCCGATGGCACATGGCGCGTCCAGCAGGCCGACGTCGAGCGCGTGCAGGAGTTTCGTAAGTGTATCGAGTGTTTTCTCTGCCAGGACGTGTGCCACGTCCTGCGAGAGCACCATAAGCACGACGAGTTTGTTGGCCCGCGTCTGCTCGTCTATGCCGCCGCCCTCGAAATGCATCCGCTCGATACCGAAGACCGTGTCAGCGACTTGAGGCACACGCACAACATCGGTTACTGCAACATTACGACTTGTTGCAGGCAAGTGTGTCCTGAGTCAATTACGATTACCGAGAACGCGATCATTCCGCTCAAAGAACGCGTGGTGGATCGCTACTTCGATCCCTTGAAGCGGCTGTTCCGCATCCTCTGAATACTCCCGATACCGTGGAAATTTCCTATCTTGGCGGGGTCTCTTGGGCATCGAAGGGAACCAACTCCTGTTCCAATTCTCCCCATTCATAGGCTGGATTTCGAAGCAGGCGCACGCAACGATTCCAGCGAAGGATGGCATCATCATTTCCTGCCGGTCGGATTTTCTCAGCCTCTGCGAAAGAGTGTAGAGCGTGGTCGAAAAGCGCTACCAGTGAACGAGGTAATTGCCCTGCGTTGAGCTGGGCTTTTGCGCGTCGTTCATGCAGAATCCCGGTGTAGTAGAGTCGCTCGTACGGATCCTTGAGCTGTCGGAAGATCTCTTCGGTCTCCCGGTAACGATCCGACCCAAGGCCGGTGAATTGATCGGTAAGCGCGAGCCCAAGTAAACGCAGCGCGAGTTGATGCTGCGGTTCGATGGTCAAGATATCGCGACAGATCGACTCCGCTTCTTCCGGTTCGTTGAGCGAGCGATAGAGTTCCGCTTTCGTGATGGCTTCCGTGATCCCGGCTGTCGAAATGTGCTTAACCTCGTATTTCATCGACTCCCCTCCATGCCCGGATTTTTCTTGCACCGTGAATCTGCGAAACCAGCCGTATCCTGCCGCCTGGCCACTCCAAACACAACCATGGCGATGACGAACGGCCCACACGAGTCGGGCGTCGTTTCGTATGGCCGATCGTGCCGAAACCCCTCTATTTCGCGACTGAGAAGTCCCTTCGGCGAAGAACTAATTCCGATCGTTCGCCATCTCGAGCAAATGGGCTTCCACACAGTCATCGCGCCAGCCTCGTTGACCACGACATTATGCTTTCTTTCTCTGGGCGTAGTCCAGACTTGATTGCACGATGCGGTTACGTTCAGATCCACAAAGCCGGCCGTTGCTCGGGTTGCAAGTGAGGGGCGGCATCAACGTGATGGCGCGGGCCCGGTTAGGCGGGAGACTGCTCATGCGTAGGCCCATCGTTTCGAAATGACGAGTGAGGGAAGAAGATGAACTCGAGGAGGATACGGCTCTGAGGTTCGCCGGCGTCTGGCGAAGGGGGTTGTTCGGCGCTCCCTGACGCGGAGTCCCTCGGTCAGGCGCGAGGTTGGGGATTGCGGGCTTTTTACGCTCGAAAATACCCCACAGGTTGTGGCTCATTCCAAATACGCCACAACCTGTGGACCGTCGCGCCTCCGCCCTCTCTCGTGCGGGAGAGGCCCTCAGGACAGGGTAGAACTATTTAGAACTCGATCTAGTTTGAATGGATACTACTTGAGTTTTCGGGGTACGGTTCGGAATTGCTTGCGAGTCTTCGTTACGGAAGTGGTACCCGCGACGTTGTAAGGTGTCGGCCTCAGGGCGAAGTTTCGCCTGCTACCTCCTCCGTTTCTGTTCGTTCCCGGTGTCTGAGAGTTTGACTGCAACAGCTGGAAGGACAGGTGCCATTTGGATGCAGCGCTATCACCGATTTTGGAAGGCGCCATCACGACGCTATCGACTGCAGTGCGGCTCAACTAACGCAACTGAAGCTGGAGTTGGAGCATCTGGCCATGCGCATCTGGAAGAGCCGAAAGGACACGCTCGACTCGCAACAATGAGCCCCTGATCCCGCGTGAATCATGCGGAGATTAGCGTTGACACGCTTCGAGCTTTACGGGTACCGTGTCTTATCCGAGTTTGCCGGCAACAGGAGGCTTGGGCGCGTGATGGTAACTGGTCAGCCGGGTGCATCCCCAGCACAAGAGGCGATTCAGTTCGCGGGCAGCGATGATGCGCGCCTGTTCTTCTCAGGACCGCCCCAGGGCCTGAGTGGCAACATCCCCCTCGTCAACAACGGCGCTGAAAAACAGAAGATCAGGACGATCAGCGTGACAGCGGACACCCTTCAAGGTCCTGCCAGTCTGCCGCTGACGGAGGTTCCGTTTTACGCCAAGCTTTATCCGGGGCAACAGGCCAGCGTTACTGGAACGATCGCCTTGGATGCGACGACCCGGCCGGGCAAATATGAATTCCAGGTGACTTTGGGCGGCAAGACTGTGCCCGCTACCGCCCAGGTGGCCGAGGTGGTCGACTTCCGCATTACGCCGAGCAGCATTACCATTCTCGCAGGCAGCTCCAAGACCTATACCCGCCAGTTCGTTATCGAGAATGCAGGTAATGTTGATCTGCCCACTGGCGCGAAATGTGAATGCCCGATCTTTGATTCTTTCGATATTCTGACCGGTCTTTTGACCGGACTGCACAAGGCAGACCGCACGTCGGCAGAGACGATGGTGAAGGGCTTTCTTGATGAATGGGCAGACCTGCAAGTGGGAACGCTGGTAATCAATCGTCCGGCGGTAACTCTGCATCCGGGCAATAAGACCACCGTGGACGTGGACTTTAAATTGCCCGATGGTCTCAAGCCGCTACGGCACTACTACGCGAACCTGCAACTCTACAACGCGATTCTCGGCGTGGACATTTACACCACGGCTAAAGTGTGACCGGCGTTGATTCACGAATTGCAACAACAATGACGAGGGGTGACAGATGAGCAAGGGTGGCGGCGGCGTCAATATTCCAAACAATTACACCATCGCGCTGGGCAGTACCAGCACTCCTCTTCAGGTGGACGTGGACATCGACAAGATCGCGCCCATCACGGTGAACTCCAACCTGGCGGTGACTCAACCGATCGTCTCACAATCGACCAGCAACAGTACTTCAAACGCCACAACAAACTCCACCGCCAACATGGATCTGAAGATTGAACCACTTTCGGTGGACAGCGATTCCAAGTCACAGATCGATCTCAAGCCGGTGGTAGTTGATTCGTGCCAGACGATCAAGCTGGCTCCGTTGCCGCCTATCCACATGGAGCAGCCATATTCGCAGCATTTCGGCTTCACCTACATGGGGATGGAACTCTTCGGATTCACGATGTCGGGCAACTCTGAGGTCCGGCTACACAGCCCCAGGAATGCCCACCCATGTGGATCTCGCGACGAAGAAGGTGAACCGGAACACGCGAGATCTGAGGCCGCCCCTAGCCAGGGAAATACCCGTTCTGCCGGCGGACTTCGCGTCCGCGTAAGCGATGATCTCTAATTACGCTTTGACACGCGCACATCTGCGATGAGTTAGAAAATCGACAGGGAAGCGCAATCGGACCAGAAGATGCAAATTGCGGAGAAGCATTGACGAAATGCTTCTCAGACGGAAGGTGAAGATGCACTCTCATCGCCATCGCCAATCAGGTCAGTCCACTCCGACTCAGGGCCCGGCGTGGTTTTATGGTTATTGTCACGACACCGGCCAGATGAAGATGATGACGTATCCCGACTACGTCAATAACATGCAGACTGGCTACTCCAATTTGTACAACGCCGTCCCCTCGATGGCTCAGGCATCGACCGGTGCGACGCAGACCGCGCCGAGTCACAGTAGCCGGAAGCCACATGGCGGTTGCCACGAGCACCGCGATTCCGATTGCGATTGTGACTGCGATGATGACTGCGGATGTGACTGCTCCTGTCACATTCGCTGTGCTGATACCGTTGAATACGCCCGTTGCGGCGAGGTACGGCAGATCCCCATCACGTTCGAGAACGACACACACCGCGATCGCGATGTCGCGCTCACGCTGGGAGCATTTGCGACCCCTTCCGGGCAGGAAGTCGGGTGGCAAACCTCATTGTCGGATACCAAGTTCACGCTGCCGGCCTGCGGTCACAAGACCGTTATGTTGACGGTTCCCGTGCAATGCGGAAATACCGATCCCGCGGGCAATAATCCTGTGAATGGGATTGGGACTGCCGGACAGGTGGATTCCTGCAAAGTAGCCTATGCCACGCTCCGCGCGGAGGGTTGCCGTGTTCGCCCACTGGTCATCGCGGTTGCTGTGATCCCTAACCATTGCGGCGCGCATCACGCTGATTGCGGTTGCGGCTGCTGCTGAATCCCGCAACATTCATCGGCGCGTGGCGCGTACAATCTGGTACTGCCACGCGCCGCTGTGCATCTGCTCGTAGACTCCCGATCCAGGCACAGCCAGAAAGTTATCGATCATCTCGCTGTGTCCGCCAAAAGCCTGCGCACGCGTTGCCGCGACGGCATCGCAGGATGCAAGCACATTCGCGGTGATGTCGCGTTCATTTTCAATCTTCAATCCAAGTGCAGGCAGCAGCACTCTTACTTCCATCCAACGTTCAACAGGTAACAAGTCGGTATAAAGGAATCTCCCTCCCGGCTCTAGGACGCGCTGCACTTCTGCATAGAATGCCCGCAGGTTGGGATAAGTGTGCGATGACTCGATGTTGGTGACCACCTCGAACGCTGCATCGTCAAAAGGCAGGTGTTCAGCATCGCCTACTTCAAAGCGCGCGCCGCTCTGGTGAGTTTTGCGGCAGAAAGCAACGGCCTCGGGGGCGAGGTCGACCCCGACCGCTTGAGCGCCAAAGGTCTCAGCCATCAATGCGACAGTTCCGCCGCGGCCGCATCCCACGTCGAGCACACGCCTGTTCTGCAACTCCGCATCGCCGACCAGTTCGAATGCTAGGCGCACCGAGTTGCGGTTAAAAACGCGATCAGGCACCTCGAATCGTGACTCGTCTCCATCGCCCAGGCTGACGTAGCCATAGTTGAGGAAAAAGGAAGCTCCACCAACTCCGGATTGCTCAAGTCGCCGCGAAACATCGTTGTAGAACTCGCGATGGGTTTGCTTGGCAGCAACATCGATCGCGTTTCCGAGCAGTTCAGGTTGCGGCGTCGCCGAAGCCTGTGAGGCAGGCGCAAACGAAGGGTCTGCTTCCGCGGCGCCACCTGCTTTTGCTGCATCGACCAGCGCGGCGAGCTCTGCGACCGTGGGAGCCTGAAAGAGCTTGAGCACCGGTAATTCAATTTGGAATCGATCGCAGATTTCCGATGCGAGCTGCGCTGCGAGAAGCGAGTGCCCGCCAAGATCGAAGAAGCGGTCGTGAATTCCCACCGATTCCAGTCCCAATTGCGAAGCCCAGATCTCCGCCAGCGTTCGTTCCGTGTCGGTTCTGGGTTCCTGGTAGGCAGTGGAAAGATTCGGGCGCGGATGCCGCTCGCCTCCAGAGCTTTTGCTCGATGAGGAATCGGAGTGCTGCACCCAGTCTTTCAGGCGTTCCTCCAGGTTGACAGCGACGAGCACCCGCGATTGGAGGGGTAACTTGAGAATACGGAGAAATACATCGCTACCTTCCGCGGGGTTGATGGCAAGCGGAAGACTGGCGCTCTGTGCTTCCGCGGCGTTGTCCCAGGCGTCCCATTCGATGCTGAGCCAATGACTTCCTTTGCTCATTGCGAGAGTATCGAGAACTGCATTCGCAGCGGCATAAGTACCCAGGGCAAGTCCCCAACAGCCGAGATGGACGAGTGCAGCACCCAGCGGCAAGGTTCGCGTCCGCGCATGGCGTCCATCGTGTGGAAGAGTCCGCGCAGCTTGGGAGAGAACTGGGCTTCGATCTGTTCTGGGCCTGTGTCGGCGACCGCCGCAAAAGCCGCCGCGTCGATCCTGGCTGCGCCGTGAATAAGCAAGTCGATTTGACCAAAGTGCGCGATCGCTGTATCCACTGCAGCGCGCACCTCCGTCGCGCTGTTCAGGTCAGCCTTGAGGACGATCACCTCATCCCGCTTGGCGCGCATAGCCGCGAGTCGTCTGAACAAAATCCGCTGTTCAGGTGCAATGGAAGCATCTTCACTCCTCGCAGCCCACTGCGAAGGTTCTCCCCAAATTGCTACGTCCCACCAGGACGAGCTTTGCCTGCATTCGATTGAAGACCGCTTCAGCCAGACCCGGAACAGCCGTAGGAAAGGAGCGAGGTAACCCCATGGCTATCGAAACCCAGCCGGAGAGCGCTCAGGCGCCCGGCGGCGGCGACCCGGGTGTCACCCCCAAGGAGCGCTCCTGGTGGCTGCGCCCCAACATTCTCACCGCCCTCGCCGGTGCGGTCATCGGCTACTACTTCGGCCACTGGCTCGGCAACGACATGACCCCGAGCTTCGTGGCGACGGGCGGTGGCGCGCCCGATGACAACGACATGGCGATCGTCTCGGCTACGGCTTCCTGATCGTCGGCTGGCTGATCGGGCTCGGCGTCTTCAACGACCTGGTCCGTCTGATGCTCGGCAAGCCGCTCAACAGGGCATCACCCTCCACGAGGGTAACGTCAACGGCTAAGGCATATCAAGTACTTCAGGTTCACGCTTGACCACAAGGTCGTGGGCCTGCAGTACCTGATCGGCATGCTGGTCTACTTCTTCACCGGCGGCCTGCTGGCGATCGGGATCAGGACCGAGCTGCTGTCGCCGACCTACCACGTGATGTCGCCGACCATGTACCTGCAGGTGGTCGGCGAGCACGGCACCATGATGATGATGATGATGACTTCGGTCATCGTCGGCCCGTTCGGCAACTACCTGATACCGCTCATGATCGGCTCCAAGCGGGTCGCGTTCCCGCGCATCGAGGCGCTGAGCTTCTGGCTCACGCCCTGCGCCTACGTGATCCTGCTGTCGAGCTTCCTCGACGGCGGGTTCCCGACCGGCTGGACCGGCTACGCGCCGCTGTCCGTCCAGGCCGGCGAGGGCATGGACGGCTACGCGTACGCGTTCGGCCTGATGGGCATCTCGATCATCCTGGCCGGGTTCAACATGATCGTCACGATCATCTGCTACCGCGCGCCTGGCATGCGCTGGTCCCGGCTGCCGATGTTCGTGTGGGCGATGCTCACCACGGGCTTCCTGTTCGTCCTGGCGGCCCCGGTGCTCGTCGGCGGCATGTACATGATCATCACCGACCGGACGGCGCAGACCGCGTTCTTCGTCAACCAGCTCGGCGGCTCGAGCTACCTGTACCAGGACTTGTTCTGGTTCTTCGGCCATCCCGAGGTCTACATCCTGGCCCTGCCAGGGTTCGGCATCGTCCAGGAGATCATCCCGGTCTTCACCAGGAAGCCGCTGTTCGGCTACAAGATCGGCGCGGCGGGCATGTTCGGCGTCGCGATCCTTTCGTTCTTCGTCTGGCAGCACCACCTGTTCGACTCCGGCATGGACCCGGACATGCGGCCGCTGTTCATGCTGACGACGGAGCTGATCTCGATCCCGACCGGCTTCATCTTCCTGGTGGCGATGGGCACCTTCTGGAAGGCGAAGATCCGGCTGACGGTCCCGATGCTGTTCGCGATGGCGTTTTTCTTCAACTTCCTGTTCGGCGGCATCTCCGGCGTGTTCCTGAGCGACGTGCCCGCGGACACCACCGCGCACGGCAGCTTCTTCGTCATGGCGCACTTCCACTACACGATCATGGGCGGCCTGATCTTCGCGTTCTTCGGCGGCATCTACTACTGGCTGCCGAAGGTCATGGGCGTCAGCCTGAACGAGCGCCTCGGCAAGATCCACTTCTGGACGATGTTCATCGCGTTCAACTCGACCTTCATGCCGTTGTTTGCGGCCGGCATGCTGGGTCAGCCGCGCCGGGTCTTCGAGTACGCGGCCAACCTGCAGACGCTAAACGACTGGGTGTCGATCTCCGCGTTCTGCCTGGGCGCCTCGCTGTGCATCTTCGTATTCAACTTCGTGATGTCCACGGTGATCTGGCGGAAGCGGGCACCGCAGAACCCGTGGAACGCCCGCGGCCTGGAATGGCAGGTCGCGAGCCCGCCCCGGCCGAGAACTTCGAGCACATCCCGGTGGTCCTGGCAGGCCCGTACGAGTACGGCGACCCGGACGCGCTGCCGGTGGCGGACCTGCATCCGCCGGCGGGCGTGATCGGCGGCGCGCTGGCGACCGTCGGGGCGAGCACCGGATCGGAGGAATAGGAAAGCAATGGCGGACATCACCGCCCCGGGTAGCAGTGCCTCTAACAATGAGGCCGCTACCCGGGCCACCGAGGAAACGGCCTTCTACCACGAGGCCGCGCTCAACGCCGCCTGGACTGGCAGCAGGCTGGCCATCGGCGCGCTATCGTTCCTGTTCGGCGCGTTCGCGTTCGCTTATTTCTACCTGTTCTCCTCCAACGGCCACAGCGCGTGGCTGCCGAGCTCGACACCAGTCCCGTCGTACCACTACGGCGAGGCGATCGTGGGTCTGATCGCGCTCAGCGCGGTCATCCAGACCGTCGGCCTGCAGCGGATCAAGGGCGGGAAGAAGGGCGACTGGTTCATCTCAGCGGTCGTCGCGCTGGTCTTCGGACTCGCGGCGGTGGCGCTGCAAATCGTCGAGCTGCTCGTCCTGCCGTTCCAGCCAGGAGCGTCCGGCTTCGCCAGCGTCTTCGTCGGCTTCTACCCGGTGGCGCTCGTCACCTGGCTGTCGGCGATGATCTGGCTGGAGATCATGGTCGCCCGCTCGCGGCACATCCCGGCCATCTCCTTCGTGGAACAGCCGCCCACCTATGCGCAAGCGTTCGAGGTGCAGCGGTTCCAGTCGGCGCTGAGTGCTTTCACCGTCGTGTGGAACTACCTCGCCATCGTCGCGATCATATTCTGGCTGCTGTTCTACGTGCGCTGAGCTGGAGGAAAGACAACCGTGTCCATGCCACAAGCGGCCTTGCACCTGGCGGACGGGCCCGCGATGTACTTCGGCGGGACGATCATGACGTTCGCGCTGCCGATGGGCGCGTTCATCGTGGCCGCGATCGTACTGTTCTACCTGTTCAGGGCGCAGCACTCCGGCCCGAGGCTGAGGTACCCGGCGGGCGCCGGGTTCAGCTCCTTCGGCACCAGAGAACCGGGCCCGGTCCCCGCCCCGCCGGTGGCGTCCGTCGAGGTGCTGGCGGCCGATCCTGAGACGCCGATCACGCTGGAGTCCGCCGAACCGGAGTCCGCCGAACCCGAGTCGACCGAACCGGAGTCGGGGGAGTAGTGACCTCCTCGCCCACCGCGCTCGCGGCGCAGCCTGGCCGGGCGCCCGGCCAGCCTGCGCCCAGGCGCAGCCCCAGGGCCCTGGTCGGCGCGCTCGTCGCGCTGACCAAGCCACGGATCATCGAGCTCCTGCTCGTCACCACGGTCCCGACGATGCTGCTCGCCCAGCGCGGCCTGCCGTCGCTGAAGCTCGTCCTCGTCACGCTGGTCGGCGGCACCCTCGCCGCCGGCAGCGCGAATACCATCAACTGCTACATCGACCGCGACATCGACGCGGTGATGAAGCGCACTTCCGGCCGCCCGCTGGTCAACAAGCGGGGCGCGGTTAAGCCGACCGAGGCGCTGATCTGGGGCATCGCGCTCGGCGCGGCCGCCACGCTGCTGCTCGGACTGGAGGCTAACTGGCTCGCCGCGTCCCTGGCGGACGCCGCGATCCTTTTCTACATATTCGTCTACACGCTGCTGCTCAAGCGCCGCTCCCCGGCCAACATCGTGATCGGCGGCGCGGCCGGGTGCTTCCCCGTCCTCGTCGGCTGGGCCGCGGTCAAGGGCACGGTGGCGGTCCCCGCGATCGTGCTGTTCGCGGTGATCTTCCTGTGGACCCCGCCGCACTTCTGGGCGCTCGCGATGAAGTTCAAGGACGACTACGCCCGCGCGAACGTCCCGATGCTCCCCGTCGTGGCGAGCCCCGCCGCGGTGACCAGAAAGATCCTGCTGTACTCCTACGCGATGGTCGCCGCGACCCTGGCCCTGGCACCGTACGCCGGCTGGCTCTACGCGGCCGCCGCCGTCGGCCTCGGCGGCTGGTTCCTGGTCGAGGCCCACCGCCTCCACGCGCAGGTCCGCGCGGACGGCACCGATAAGCCCTTCCCCATGCGCCTGTTCCACCTCAGCATCGCCTACCTGACCCTGCTGTTCGTCGTGGTAGCGATCGCCGCGCTCCTCCCGGTGGGCCGCTGGTAAGGCAGCAGCATCCCGAACGACTTGTGGTTCCTGCCCTGGCTCAGCTTCTTCTCGTGGCTTCGATCTTCAAAGTCAAAGGCCAGATCAAAGTCAAGAGCTTGCGTGGCGGCTGGGCCGTGGGCAGATTCCCGCCGACACTCCTCCGGAAGGTCGGCGGGAATCTCCCAGCGGCCCCGCCTCGATAAGGCCCAGAGCTTTTCCTCGCCGCGACGCCGACGGCCTTCGGC